>RAYY01000101.1 GCA_003611875.1 bacterium D16-56
TCTTGAAATTATAGGATCATTCGTATTTATTGGTATCACCTCCATCATTTGAATTCATCTTACCAAATATGGGGATGAATTTGTAGATACTGATGATTACCTACTTACTTTAGGTTGTTCAAGGGATACCTATAAACCCTCAGACCTTCTTCTTTACATCTCCTGTCTGATAGGAGATAATAGTTTTATTATAGGTAATTGCGAAACAGGGTTGGCGTTTGATGTTCAGAGAAGGCAGACGCCGGATTTTGTGGGAGATGAGCAGGAAAAAGTAGATGGTGATATCGGGAAAGTCGGTATGGAAGGTAAGCAGACAGAAAAAAGGGCGCACGAATAGAAGGAAAAGCAGGCCTCCGATTTGAAAGTGGTAAGTTCTATACGGAATGGCTTAGGCGATTAGGGGCTTCAGGCTTCGGATATATTGATGCTGCTTTATCTTATCAGCAAGAATCACCCCGATCAATTGTGTGATACCGGCTAAAAGCAGATCCGCATGGAGCGTCTTTTCATTTTGCGTTTTGCGTCCGGCAAGCCCGAAGCTGTCTTTAAACTGATTGATAGAGCGCTCCACGGTAGTCCTGATCTTATAGGTATTATCCCATTCCGTGGTTCCCCGGAGGGTGCCGGGATATGCCCGCAGGTCTTTTTCTGGATAAATATAGACCATTCTCCCGCAGGGAGAAGAAGTACAGGGATTTTCGCAGTGGCAGACACGGTGATATTTTCCGGTGGAAGCATCCTTTTCCCATTTTACCTTTGGACAGCTGAATTTATAACGTATGACACCGCTCCTGAGCCTGCTGGTACCTTCTGGTTTTAATGGGAGAGACGGGTCATTCGGACAGCAGGGGATGCCGTCCTGATTTACGGAATAATCCTTATTTTCCAGTCCTGCCCGTGAATTCAGAGGGATGTAAGCCTTTTGGAAATGCCTGCCGGTGCCGTTTGAATTGGTGCCAAAGGTACTGCCGGAAAGAAGCTCCTTATAAAGCCCGACGGAGTCAAAGGCAGCATCGCCTAAAAAGGTATGGGGATTGAGAAGAGGATGTGCGGCAAAAAGGTCCTGTAAGGTGGGAATGAGCAGCCTTGCGTCATGAACCGATTTATCCTCCTCCGGGGAATTGGATTTCTTTTCAACGATGATTTCCGGATGCAGATCAAAGAAATCCTTATTATAGAAGCTGATATGCCGTACAATGCCCCGGCCGTTCGTGACGATGCCGAATTTATAGGCATAGCAGAAATGGCCATCGATGTAGAGCTGTTTAATGTCAGGGTTGGCGGCGGAGTGGGAAGGCATGGAGCCGTAAGCAGCTTTATAAGGGTCATAGCTGTCATCAAAATGCATGGCTTTTGCATAGGCTTTGAGTTGTTTGATGATGCGGTTGGCATACTTTGGATTATTTTCCGTAACCCATGCCTCTATGCCGGAGGAATCAAAAATGGTCATATCTGCCTTGCAGGAATCAATGGCGTGGCAGATTGGTCCGGTAAGGTCAACCAGACGCTCAAAGACAGCCTGGATATCTTCAAGGAAGTCCTGTTTAAACCGGGTAATCTTAGAGGCATCGGGAACCTTGTCAAAGCCGCAAAATTCACGGAGATGCCGCGAATAGTGGAGGAAAACAAGGAGAAGGGAATCGGTAGGGATGGAAAAAATCCGCTGGATGATGAGCGCCCATAAAAAAGCGTGCAAAGGGTATTTGCGTGTCCTGCCCGTTGATGCATAGAAATGCTTCCGAAAGGAGGCAGGGACAATTTGATCAAGGTCAATGTGCTGATGTAAAAGCGAGAGAAAGTGAGGTTTGTCGGATTCGTAAATTTTCTGGCAATCTGAAAAAATATCTGCCAAAGAAAGCTGATTGTATGGTATCATAGAGGTACAACTCCTTTCAGGTGGGTATGGTGAATTGTTACTGGACATCTCAATTTTACCACAAACCTGTGAGGAGTTGTTCTATTTTATTAAGGAAAAAGGCCTGATTTTATGCGGGCTGCGGCGTTTCGCAAACGCCTAAGTTTTATTAGATTGAGAGGTTGATCGTTCCCTCCTTGAGCGGCTCTGCTCGTACTTGAAAGACTGATCCCTCTCTCTAATAAGCTTTCCGCGTATGAGTTGGATATTGGTTGCCTTATGGCTTCTCTCCGTATTTAGCACAAGGTAGTGGCGCTTATTAGATGAGTGGTCTCCCAATCTAAAATTTTTCTTTTGAGGTGGCTCTATGTTTTTTGTTGGCATTGATATCGGTAAAAATAACCATGTCGCTTCCATGATGGATGAATCTGGAAAGGTGGTATTTAAGGCTTTTTCCTTTCCCAATACCTCGGACGGCGGACATGCCCTCTTTTCCAAACTTACTTCTTATTCTTCCAGCACCGACGACTTTGAAATCGGTATGGAAGCTACCGGGCACTACTGGCTCTCTGTTTACTCGTTTCTTTTTGAAAAGAAGTTCCTTCTCCATGTCATCAATCCGATCCAGACGGACGGCTGGCGCAGGGGGACAGAGATCCGCAAGCGCAAAAATGATATCATTGATTCCGTCCTGATCGCCGACCTGATCCGTTATGGCCAGTTCGTGGAAACCCGGCTTGCGGATGAGGATTTATTCTCCCTACGTACCCTGACCCGTTTCCGCACCTATCTGGTGGAATCCATCAGTGACCTGAAGCGTAAGGTTGTCTGTGTGCTGGATCAGGTTTTCCCTGAATACCAGTCCATTTTTTCCGACATCTTTGGCAAGACATCAAAAGAGATCCTTCTCCAGTTTTCTTCGCCCATTGATTTTGAGTCGGTTTCATCGCAAACCCTTGCCGGGCTGCTGGCAAAACTCAGCCGTAAGCAGATCGGCTCTGCAAAAGCAGAGCAGTTAAAGGCTGCCGCGTCCTGTTCCTTTGGCGTTACTTTCGCCAAAAGCAGCTTTACCTTTCAGCTCAAAGCGCTGATTGAACAGATAGCCTTTATTGAAAAACAGGTAAAAGAAACGGAAACCGAAATCGCTGGCATCATGGAAAAACTGGAATCCCCCATTACAACCATTACCGGGATCGGCAATGTCACGGGCGCTGCCATTGTCAGTAAAATCGGTGACATCTCTAAATTTGACAGTCCCAGAAAACTGGTGGCCTTTGCCGGGCTTGACGCCACGGTTACGCAGTCCGGCGAATTTGATGCAGCCCACAATGTAATGAGCAAACGCGGATCACCATACCTGCGGAAAGCCATTTTTCAAGCCGCCCTGGTCGCCGCCTTTAAGGACCCTGTATTAAGTGCCTATTACCAGAAAAAGAGGGCAGAAGGCAAACATCACTTAACCTGTGTTGGCGCTGTTGCAAGAAAGATGTGCAACATCATTTATGCTGTTATGAAAAATAATCAGCCTTATGTTCCAAAGGCTTAAATCCTTTTCCCTTTCCAGCCTGCCTGACAGCAGGTCTTGTTGTCGTGCTCTTTTTTCCTATGATAATTTCTTTTGATTTTTTCAATTATCTACTTGACTTTTAATAGTTGGTCTTTCTCTAAGCGGCTAAGAAGCTGTATAAGTCTGTCTGTCCGATTGCGCTTCAGCAGAAGCAACTCTTTTTGCCTTTTAAAAGCCTTGATTCTATCAAAGTCTGGTTTTTGCAGAATTTCTTTGATTTCTTTTAGCTTAAATCCCAATTCCTTAAAAAATAGGATTTGTTGTAGCTTTTGCAAGGCTTCATCATCATATAGGCGATAGCCGGATTCGGTCAATTCGCTTGGCTTTAACAATCCAATTTCGTCATAATATTGTAGTGTTCGGGTGCTTATGCCTGTTAATTCTGCAACTTGGCTTATGGTTCGCATTCTTATCAGCTCCTTAAATTTGTGAAGAAGCAAGACAGAGATTGCCGGCTTATTTCTATTCTGCTTCTATGAGAAAAGAATACAGTATGACGTTACGTGGAAGTCAATACTTTTTGCTCAAAAATTTTATCACTCATTTTCGGGATATATTTTAACGGATATTCCTCGAACACCTTTTTTCACAATCTTACTGTCATCAAGTATACTCTGTTTAACAGCGTCTAAATCCTTTGATAGTGCTTCAATCGCCCGTTGGTGTTCTTCTTCTGACGAGAAGCGTTCCGTATCATTCAAAAGGTTCTCCTGCAATTCTCTTGCTTTCATATATACGCCCAACTTATGATTGAGCAGGGAGTTCTGAAAGGATATTTTGATTGTAGCGGGATTGAAACTTCCGTCCTCGTATCTCTCTGCTTCAAAGTTCATCTCTAATTGTTCGTCCATTTTCAAAATTAAAGACAATACATCTGACACTGTTTCTATATCAAAATCCATGAAAACATTGATACTGATACCCAAAGCATTTGCAATTTTCAGCAGTTGGTCGGGCTTGGGATTGCGGATGCCATATTCATATTTTTTTATAGTGGCTGAATTGATGCCGGAAAGCTGACCGAGCGTTTCCTGCGATATACCACGCAAATTCCGAAAGTGTTTAATCTTTTCCCCGGTAGTCATGCCAATACCTCCAATTTATGTGATTTTCGTTAGTGCTTAGTTCAATTCTATCACATCAGGACACATTTGTGTATAAAAATTTAAAATAAATACTTGACGCTCACAAAAGTGTACCGTATAATAAAAGCACAAAGGTCACATATGTGTACCTAAAGTAAAAAAGGAAAGGACAGGACTATATGGAGAATGGAAAGAAAATGTATGTAACGGCAGAGGAAGCGGCTGAAATGCTTGGCGTATCAACGGGTTATGCCTACAAGATTATCCGGGGGCTGAATGAGGAACTGAAAGCAAAGGGTTATCGGACAATCGTAAGCGTCAAATAAGATAGTGGATAGAAAAATAACCACCAACCCTCTATAATAAAAGGGCAGTGGTCATC
>RAYY01000102.1 GCA_003611875.1 bacterium D16-56
CATAAAACTGCCTCCTTATCAGTCCGAGAAACAACAGGGTTTATGCTCGTCTGTCATCTATACTATACCACGTTAAAGTGGTAAAGTCAAGCTGACAGCCTGCTGCTTCTGACGATATTGCGCACAAATTTCAACTGCCTGTATCGTAAAGGATTTTCTTTACGGCGGCTTCGTGGATAGCTTCACTTGCCGTCCTTGTGCCGCTGAAAACGCTGACCACCCGGATGGTGTCACGCCCGATGGTAAGCTGGTAGCCCTGTTCGGACGGCTCCATAACGGGGGATTTTTGCTCTTTCGTTACTGTGTCCATACAAAACCTCCCTTGCAATGAAAAGGGCCGCAGACGGGAAGTGTCTGCGGCTCCTATGTATGATTTGCCATTATCCCTTAAAGCGGTAGGGCAGCTTATGGCCGCCGCGCTGCTGGCTGTTATACTTTTCCAGAATGACGCGGGCAAAGCGGAGTGCTGCTTTATTGGTGGAAAAGTCCATCTTGCCGCGCCGGATGATTTCCTCCGGGTCAACCGCAGACAGCCGCTTGATGAAAGTACGGTCGTCCAGTTCGGTTTCATAGGTTTTCAGAAACAGCGCCATGCCGGAGAGCATAGACGCACGGAGGGAGATGGACGCGCCGTGCCATGTGCCGTCCAGGAGTACCAGCAGGCGGGAAAAAGCCGATCCGCCAAGCAGCCGGTAGGCGTTGATGATCGCGCGGGTAGAGAGGATTTCGTAAGCATCGCCGCTTTTCTTATCCAGCACCCACACAAAGCCAGCCGATTCCACCAGACGCTTGATTTCCAGCACCTCGGCATCCGTGCCGGACTCCAGCAGGGCTTTTGTGGCGTGGGAGAGCCGCAGCCGGCCCTTGGACTGATCCAGCTTGAAATACAGTTCGGCTTCCTGCTCATAACTCAAACCGGTATAAATCAGGCAGGGGACGGTAACGTTGCCGCCGTCTGCCATTTTCCGCATGGCGGCGATCCGGTGCTGTCCGTCCACCACGTTAAATTTGCCGTCCCGGAAGCTGACCACCAGAGGGGTCAATAAGCGGTCGTCCCACTTGGCAATCAGGCGGTCAACGTCCTCCGGCTCCACGGGCCGCTGATAGGGCAGGCCGGAAGTAAGCTGGTTGCTGGATAAGTCGCGCTGTACGCCGGGATTGGTATACTGTGTTTCTGTTAAAAGGTTCTGCTGTTCCGTGCGCTCCGAACCGGGCGGACGGCGTTTTTTTCGATTGCTCATGTTTTTATAGTCCTTTCCATTTGATTTAATAAGTCTGCCATTGCGGAAGAAATGCTTTCAAAACGCTGCCGGACAAACTCAAACTGCACTTTGGAGATGTGGGGGAACACGACGGTACAGAATGGGTCGTGATACCACGCGAAACCTTTGTGAAAGGTCTGCACAAAGCCGTCAATGTCCGCCAGAAGCGTATCCGGCGTGTAGCTGCAATCCTTATCGGGATTTTTCAGGTCGGCTATGGATTCCTCCAGGGTGTCATAGTGCCTGTCGCCCAGCGAATAGGGAACCGTGGGCAATGCCAGCGGTTCTGTAACCGGCTCTGCGGACCGTTCCGGCTCATGTGCCGGTTCCGGCGGTTTGGATGGTTTTGGCGGTTCCTCCTGCCGGAATTCATCCGCTGACTTGATTTCCCCAGCCGCCAACTGCGCGGCGGCTTGTTCCTGCTGTTCCGGCTCCATGCGAGACAGCTTTACCAAGTCCTTTTTCTTGATTTTGCGGCCGGCATCCTGAACGATTTCCTGCGCCCTTGGGGTCATATCCCTTGCAATCTGGATTTTTTCCTCCACGGAACGGGTTGAAATGCCCAGCTTGTCTGCTGTGTCGCGTACAAAAGATTTGTCAGAATCAGAACGCGCCCGGCGCGTTCTGATTTTTTCACTCTTTCGGTCGCCGCCGTTTTTCACCTGCGGATGCAGCATTTCATAGATTTCCTTGCGCCGCAGGAGCAGCTTTCCAAACTCCAGGGTTTCCAGGTCGGCCCGCACAAAGTTCTCGTCAATCTCGGCAAGTTCTGCCTGCAATCCCTCTAAGCTGCTGACGTTGCACTCAATTTCCGCCCAGCCCAGTAACTTTGCCGCTTCCAGCCGGTGCAGTCCGGCAATCAGGGTATAGTCCCTGTCAACCGTGATGGGGTTTAACAGCCCCACCGCCGAAATGCTGTCCGCCAGTTCGCGCACGGCATCCGGGAGGGCTTCCCGCCGTCCTGAATTGACCTGGATACTCTCAATGTTTACCTGCATTTTTATCACCTCTTTCGGCCCCAGCCGCTTTATTTGTTGCTATCCTGCCGGATGGAACACGTTGCGCCGCCGGTTTTCCCGGTGGCGTAAGGTCTTGCATCCCGCAGGCAAAGGGGAAAGCCCGCGCCAGTCTGTTTTGCACCCTCATTCTGTGAGGAAATGTGACCGGCGCGGGTTTCTCTTTTATGCCTTTCTCAAAAATCTGTGCCGTATTATCAGGCGGCATGACCGCCTTACTGCTCACCCCCGGCACGGGAGTATGTAAGCCCAACACGGCACGTTGGCGCGATACCAACAGACGGCGGCGACAGTTGACGAAGCTGCCCATACCAATCCCCCAGTACCTCCCTTTTACCCTGCGATACGGGTGTTTGCGGCGCATCCCGCGTCTGCGGCGCTGCCATGCGCCGGACAGCCATGCCGGTATCGCTCGTGCCTTTGATGCTATCGGTTTGACGGGCAGGAACAGAGGCTTTCACCTCCTTTCGCTGTCCCTGGCCGCAGGCAGTCGTGGCGCGGGATGGCTGATGCAGGATGCAATCACTTACATACTGACTATGAACAGGAGCCTATCCTGCTGTTTTTCAAAGTACAATGCTTCAATGCTCAGGGAGCAAACTGGCGGAGAATACTGTCAATCGTGGCGAGGTCATCCCCGGTAAGCTGCGCGCTTAATTTCACAAGCAGCGCAGCCTGCCGTGCTGTCAGTTTTTTGCGGTAAAGGTAAAACCCGTCCGCAATCTTGACACCGCCGCCATACCGGCCGCGTACCGTTTCGATGGGGTAGGAACACATGAGGACGGCTATATCCTGCCGGATGGTTTCTCTCGAAACCTGAAATTCAAATGCCAGGTTGCGGTATGTATCGTGCCGCCTTATGCACAGCACTTCCAGAATCGCTTCCCGACGTTCTGCATAACTCATGCGTCCACCCCCTTTCCTTTGCTCTCTGGAATAAAGGGTATAGGGTAAAGGGCAGGTGAACCTTGCCCTTTAAGAAAAAAGTTCAAAAAAATTTTTGTGGCCTGATTATGCATATTGCTACCTCCGAAAATTTGAAAATGGGTTTCAGATTTTCGGGATGGCGGCGGTGCGCGTATCCGGCGGTCAAACCAGCAGCGCAGACAAAAAACGCCAGACAGCGGAAATGACTGTCTGGCGTTTTTTTGCGCAGTGGTATTCAATGTTTGATTGACATACTTAGATACGTCTGATAATGCGGTTAAAAGATGCTGGAGCGGCGAGAAATGAGCCTCGCTTTTTTTGACGATATTCCCACCGCATATCTAAAAACAAAACCATCCATAACCTGTCCCTTTCTACGGACAGACACAGATGGCATGAAAAGTAAGCCCTGATGTGAAAAGCCGTTTTTTTATTGGCTACACAGTCAGAACGATTTTTTGCAAAACGCATTATAAGTATATATTCGTGCGTTCTATTAGGGAATTTATAGAAACAGACACGCACGATAGAATATAGTAGAGGTGATTAAAAATGCGTAAAAATATCTTACAGCACATAGGGGCAATAGTCAGCGGCAGGCGGAATGAAGAACACCTGACACAACAGCAGCTTGCCCAGCAGACCGGCAGAGGACTCCAACATATCCAAAACATAGAAAAGGGGCGGGTCAATGCATCTATTGAAGTCCTTGCTGATGTAATCTACCGGCTTGGATTATCGGCCGATGTTTTGTTCTACCCGGATATGCCGCTATTGGAACAGCAGACAAAGCAGCTACTGTGCAAGTTCGCGGTCTGCACGGAAGATGAAAGGGTGTTTCTGCTGAAAACCTTAGATTGCATGGCAGAGCAGATGCTTAGCCGACATGAAAAAGAAGTCGAGCATAAAACAGCCGAATAAGGTTAAAGTTCTATCTGCCAGATTAGTTGTGCCTGATATACCTTTCTGTTCCTATAATTCCCAATGTGGCAGACTTGGCTTTATTGACTTCTATTCTAAACTGCAAATATCACAGAAACGTCACCGCATCACCATGTTTCGGCAAAATAACAAGCAGAAATGTCACAAAGCAGTGGCATTTGAAAAGTCGGAGGAAAATTCCTTCGGCTTTTCAAATGCATAATATTTTTGCCAACTTGTTTTTGTGTACCCGCTACGATGTCATTTTGATTTATTAAATGGTGCAACAAATAGCACTATCATTATTTTGCCCTCAAATCGCTGGTTCATCTTACTAATTCCGCAGAGGACGTACTTCCTTCAAACTCTCTTGAGCGCCACATTCCCAAATATAGGGGGCAATTTCTTCGTAAGCCCTTTCTGGCGAACCTGCTTCCGAAGGAATATATGTCCACTGCGTCAGAAAGCTGTGAGCATAGTTGCAGTGAATATTCCCGGTATAAATCTGTACCAGAGGATCGGTGATCCAGCTTCCGTCAGCAGATGCACAGTCACTCCGATAAGTAAAGTACCGCTGTCCATCCTTTACAAATATTATAAGTCACCAACCCCCACTTCAAGTGGGGGTTTGCCAGAGGCCCCCCAAGGGGCCTTTGATACTTGCGCGCCT
>RAYY01000103.1 GCA_003611875.1 bacterium D16-56
CGACAATCCTAACTTCTGCTGTCAAATCACGGATTATTCTAAGAAAATAATAAAATTTCCCTTCCATTTTCTCCATTCTCCTGCTTCCCAATAATTCCCCTTATAGGAAGTATAATACCATCGTAATGCAAAAGTAAGTATTAGAAGGAATTTCAAAAAGGAAAAGGAGAGTGCATTCATTATGAGAAAGCAGACAAAAGTAGTTGCAGTAGCATCTGCAGCAGCCATGCTTGCCATCGGCGCTTCCATGACTTCTTTCGCAGCTACCGGCTGGGTTGAGGAGGATGGAACCTGGTATTTCTATGACAACGATGGCAACAGAGTGGAAGATACCTGGAAAAAATCTGGCGATAATTGGTACTGGCTGGATGCCGAAGATGGCGGAGCTATGGCTGTCGAGAAGCTGGTTGAGGATGATGACGACACCTACTATGTAGACGCTAATGGTGTGATGGTTCGCAATACTTGGGTAAAGGTTGTAAACGAGGAACAGGATGAAGATGACGATCCGGCTGAATATCATTACTACTATATGCAGTCTAATGGTAAGGCATACAAGGCTCCTGACAACAACACAACTACTCGCTTCAGAACCATTGACGGCAAGAGATATGCTTTTGATGACGAGGGTAAGATGCTGTATGGCTGGGTGAAAGATGGCGAAAGACAGACCGATGATGATGGATGGGAAGATGCCGTGTACTACCTGGGCAATTGGGATGACGGTGCAATGAAGACCGGCTGGCAGAAAATCTATGTCCATGATGAAGATGAAGATGATGATCTGGAATACTGGTTCAACTTCAAGTCCAATGGCAAAAAAAGATTTAATGACACCTACAACGAGATTAAAGAAGAGAAAATCAATGGCAAGAGATATGGTTTTGATAAGCGTGGCGTAATGACCTATGAGTGGACCTTGGCCACAAAGGGTACCACAGGTGCCAGTTGGGCATCAACCTCAAGCTGGAGATACTTCAACAATATCGAAGATGGTGCACGGGTAACCAAAGGGTGGTTCAAGGTAGTTGCTCCTCATGAGGACAATGACAATGTCTTCAAGAGCGGATATTCAGGTGATACCTTCGCAACTACCGATGCCGATGAAGAAAACGAGAGATGGTATTACTCTGACGGAGATGGAAAGGTGGTTTCTGGTCAGATTAGAAAGATCAAAGGCAAATATTATGGTTTCCGTCCTGAGGACGACGGCAATGGCAAGGGTGGCGCTATGCTGAATGGCCTGGTGCTGATGGTAGTGAATCAGGGAACCGGAGAGATTGTTAAGGTAGTAGACGATGGAGTCGACGCTGACGAGCTGGATGATTTAATGGACTGGGATCAGACTTCCACCATTTATCAGGATTATCTGGCTGCAGTTGATGATCTTGACTGGAGTGCCGGTGAAGATATTTCCCTGTACTATTTTGGTAATGATGAAGATGCAGATGGTTCTATGAAGACTGGTGCTACCACAGTAACCATTGATGGAAACACCTATAACTTCATGTTCAGAAAGAGCGGTGGTGTTGGAACCAAGGGATTTGGTCTGACTGGTGTTGATGATAACAAATACATCTACAATTTAGGTTGCAGAATTAAGGCGGATAGTGATGATAAATATCAAGTGGTTGAAGTTGTTACTCCTCATAATATGACAACCAATAAACCAGAATCTGCCGATATCCAGGCAGGGAACGTATCTGTTTACAAGCGCCCGTCTATAGACTTTAAAAATATTGCTAGTAATAATACTGTGGTTAATGATAGCGACGAAACAGTTTCCTATATGGATGTTTCCAGATGGCATGGCCACTATACGAACAATGCTGGTGTTGATCTTTATGCAAGATATTATTTGGTAAATACCAGCGGTAATATCCAGAAGTCCAAGGTAGCAGCTAAAGATGGAGATGACTGGTACTTCTATGTGAAGAACAGAGCAGTGATGCTGTACACCAACAATAAGAATCTGGATAAGAAATCAACCACTAACGTAAGTGAGAAGTGGGATACTACTGGTGTGTATGTATCAAAGCCAAATATTAGCAACTAATTATCTGTGTTTAAACGAATAAGTATCAGAACTATAGAAAAGGAGCTGTGAAAAACGGTTTTCCATTTTTACAACTCCTTCAAGGCTATTGTATATTGAATAACTTGATTTTTCAATAACAGAACAGGCTTCTACTCAATATTAATTGGGCAGGAGCCTGTTTTTATAGAATTTTTATCACCTCAAATTATATAACAGCAAGTATTACCTTTTAGGATCAGAAACATGATAAAAGAAATTTAAAAGGGCGTAAAATTTTGTGCCTAAGGAATTTAAATTTCTTTGGCAAGAGTTCAATATGTAGGATTTGTTGTCGATTCCGAAAATTTTTTCTTCTTGAGTTACCGCAAATTACATTGCTACGAAAATGAAACAACCGATATAATGATAAATATTTCTATATTTTTAAACTTAACTCCAAACTATATGACCATTCCGCTCGCAATGGATCTAATTACTTGATTGACTACTGTATGGTCTGTATACCAGAATGGCAAAATCCTCTATCTGTCTACCTCAATAGGTTACCAGCTTTGAGATAAGGAAACAAGCAAAACTATCTTAGCTTACCGAACTGTCGATTTAGGTCATGAAAACAATCTCCTCGGGCACCGTATAATCCTTCTATGTGCCAAATAGTATTTCAAAGCAAAATGACCGCTTTTGTGGAATCGTTTAAAAGCCTGGAAATGATTTGTCACGCCAGAGAGGATACGTCCTTTAGAGTCTCTAACCAGCTAAAATCAAAAAAGAGGTATGCTCCAGAAAATGGAAAATCAAATTCAAATGGAAGATATCGTCATTTGTAAACCGAAAATAGTGACTGGACGATTAGCACGATGCCCGTCAACACCAATCTTTGAAAATGGATAGCGATATATTCCTAGCTACTGCAATCGAAATGACAAGAGAACTTTCTTCTGTTTTTATGCACGGCGGTTCCCTGAACTGTTTCTTTTGGCCGAGAAAATAGAACTGACAAAACAAGGTATTTTTACTCAGCAGAAAATGCCTTTTATCTGTTATTATCCTGATATGTGGTCTTCTGGTAGTAACGACGGGGGCAGTCACTATAGCAGTCTATTATGCGGCTTTAAAGTTGGTGAGAGATAAAGAGGATTACTATCAGATTCCTTTTTAAGTCATTTGAAGACAATTTTAATTGGGCTACAGTGAGCTAGGAGGAATATGAAAGCTTTTGAATAATCAAACGGGAAATGTGCTTTGGCAGAAAGCATGTACTGATTTGATAAATGGTTTAAGAAAACAGGCACCTGCCTCATTGGATTTGACAAATGCCTGTTTTGGATAAAATCAGATTATTTTCTTGTGAATAGATTTAGTTATTCAGTATCCCAGTATTTTTTACAAGATCTTTCCAATCTTTAATCCCAGACTTATCATTTTTAAGATCTTTATTATTGGTGTACAGCTGAACTTCTCTATCCTGTACATAGAAATACCATTCATCGCCATCTTCTCCATCTCCAGCTTGAGGTTGATGCCCAACTAGCACCTTTTTCACCTTCTGTAGCTAAGGCCCACTCATAGGTCATTACACCACGATTATCGAAACCATATCTCTTGCCATTGATTTTTTCTTCTTTGAAGATGTCATGGTTTTCAGTGCTATCATTAAATCTTTTTTTACCATTGGATTTGAAGTTGAACCAATGTTCCATATCATCATCTTCATCACTATCATAGACATAGATCTTCTGCCAGCCGATTTTCATGTCGCCTTTATCCCAGTTGCCCAGATAATAAATAGCGCTTTCCCAGCCATCATCATCAGACTGTCTCTCGCCCTGCTCATTCACCCAACCATAGAGTATTTTACCGTCATCATCAAAGGCATATCTCTTGCCGTCAATAGTTCTGAAACGGATATTGCTGTTGTCAGAAGCCTTATAAGCTTTACCATTCGACTAAAAATAGTAGTAGTGGAACTCAGCCGGATCTTCATCCTCGTCTTGATCTTCATTGACTACTTGTATCCAGGTGTTGCGAACCATAACGCCATTGGCATCTACAAAATAGATATCATCATTATCCTCAATGATCTTTTCCATAGCCATGGCGCCGCCTTCTTCGCCATCCAGCCAGTACCAGTTATCACCAGATTTCTTCCAGGCATTCTCGACTCTGTTGCCATCGTTATCATAGAAATACCAGGTTCCATCCTCCTCAACCCAGCCGGTAGCTGCGAAAGAGGTCATGGAAGCGCCGATGGCAAGCAGGGCTGCTGCAGATGCAACGGCAACTACTTTTGTCTGCTTTCTCATAATGAATGCACTCTCCTTTTCCTTTTTGAAATTCCTTCTAATACTTACTTTTGCATTACGATGGTATTATACTTCCTATAAGGGGAATTATTGGGAAGCAGGAGAATGGAGAAAATGGAAGGGAAATTTTATTATTTTCTTAGAATAATCCGTGATTTGACAGCAGAAGTTAGGATTGTCG
>RAYY01000104.1 GCA_003611875.1 bacterium D16-56
GATGACCACTGCCCTTTTATTATAGAGGGTTGGTGGTTATTTTTCTATCCACTATCTTATTTGACGCTTACTCTTCATCTTCTTCTCCTTTTTCTCTCGGTACTTAAAAAGAGTGTGTTGGCGGTGCTTGAGATAGTGGGAGTGTGATGAGAGGATGAAGAGAGAAGAGGATTTTCTTTCTTTTTTCTGGAGAGGAGAAGGGGATTTTTCTTTCGGTTTTCTCTCTTGAGATGGGGAGAATGAGGAGAGGGAAGAGGAAAAAATAAAATCTGCCGAGAGAAAAAATAATTTCTGCCGTTACATAGTATTTTTGCAAAACCCTGTTTTTGGCGAATTATGATACTATGAATTTGGCGAAAAAGTGCTAAAAACAGTGGATTATATGCCAAAAACACCATTCAAAATGCCCAAAATTATATTTTTGGCGAATCTGAAAAATTTTTAGCAAATCATTTCAAGGAAAGGGGAGCAGAGGGTAAAGCAAACAAAATCGCAATGTAGCTTGATTTTTGGTTTAGTGGCTATTAAAATATAGGTATACGATTATAATTATAGTGTAGTTGTACATTATGTGGGTTATAGAGCGATTTTTGGATTGTTAAATCTATTGTATTTAAAGGACGAAAATCATAAGAGAGACCTTGAGGCTGTTTTGACGACTTGAGGTTTTTGTTCATTATTATGGAAAAAATATTTGTGGAGTTTTTAGATGCTCTAAAATATGCAATAGAGAATAATAAAAAGGTAGTTTTAAAGATTTGGATAAATAGATAATTGATAGAGGTGGATTATGTATATTAGTAAAGTTGTAATAGAAAACTTTAGAAATTTTAAATCATTTGAAATAGAATTGAAACCATTTACAATTGTTATTGGAGAAAATAATATTGGAAAAAGTAATTTGTTAGAAGCAATATCGTTGGTTCTTTCTAATGATATGCAGGCATATAGGAAGAGACGATTAGAAATTGAGGATATTAATTTTGAAGCAATATCTGAATTTAAGAGGGACATTATTGAAAAAGAGATAGAGGATGTTGTTTTTCCACAAGTTAGAGTTGACTTGTATGTTAAAGAACCTAATTGGGATCAAGAGACAGTAATTGATAATTGGTGGTATGATTTTGAAAATAAAATAGCAAGATTTAGTTATCTGTTTTCTTATAAATCAAAAAAGAGGAAACAGTTTTTGCTGAAGCAAAAGGAAAATATTAATGGTAAAAGTCCAACGGAAGCTATTGAATATATAGATTTTCCAATTGAAAGCTATGAATTTGAACTTTTGGGTGGAGTAAGTGATATAAAGGTAGATGGATATTATTTAAAAATGTTAAAAATGGATTATCTGGATGCATTAAGAGATGCCAAAAGAGAATTAAATTCCAATAGTGATAAAAAACTATTATACAGAATTTTGAGCGATAGAAAAGAAGAAAAATTTGAAGATATTAAAAGTTTGATAATTGAATTAGATAAAGCAGTAAAAAACGATAAGAATGTGTTGGAAATATTACGGGAGGATATAGGATATTATCTTGATAAAATATCACTGGAAACTGAAACGAGTAGTAATAATGTAGATTTTATGTTTAGTTCCATAGAACTTTCAGAAGTGTTAAAAAAGATTGGCCTTCAATATGGGGATGATGCAGTCAGTATTGATAGGAATGGATTGGGAAGAAATAATTTACTATATATTGCAGTTGTAATGGCACATTTGTATGAAAAGGAAAACGAATATTATCGCTTAGTTGCTTTAGAAGAACCTGAAGCTCATATAAATCCAATATTACAAAGGCACTTATCTATTAATATCAAGGGAGAGGAAGATGACAAACAGCAAATAATAGTAACAACGCATTCAACACATATTGCAAGTTATTTGGACTTGCTGAATACAGTTGTTTTGTTTAAAGACGGTAAAGAAATTAAGAATCATTATTTATTATCTGGATTTAATGAAAACAAAGCTGCTGATAAAAAAACAATACGGTATTTGCAGAAATGGTTAAATGCCACCAATTCTACAATGTTTTTTTCACGAAAAGTAATATTTGTAGAGGGTATAGCAGAAGAAATTTTGATTCCTATTTTTTATCAATGGGAGTATGGAACAAGTTTAGATAAAATTAATTGCCAAGTAGTGAATGTAAATGGTGTTGCATTTAGTCACTTCCTAGATATAGTGAAAAATGGCTATTTTGTAAAATCAGCAGTGCTAACAGATAGCGACTGCAAAAAGAAAACGGAGGCACGAGCAGATGAATTGGGGAAGAAATATAATTCAGACATTATATGGGTATTTGTAACAGAAAAGACGGATACCTTTGAAAAGGAACTCTTTGTAACAAATAAAGGGAAAAGGGCTAATAGAGTTTATCTTGCTAATGTATTGAAAAGAGTCAGACCCAATAAGTGTAATGATGCATTTAAAGAAAAGTGCAGTAAAGCATTTGATATAAATGAATTGTTCGGGTGTGTAGAAGAGTACAAGTCAGAATTTGCATTTGAATTAGCAGAGGCTATGGAAAAAACACTTATGAAGTCTCCAGCGAAAAAAGAATTTGTTATTCCTCAATATATTTTGGATGCCTTTAAATTTATAAAGGGAGAATAGTATATGATTTTAACTTTGGCAGGTCCAGGTTCTGGTAAAACGACAGATATGGTGGATCAAATAGTAAGTGATATGGAATTGTTGGATGCTAATCGTGAAGTGGCAATTATTACATATACAAATGCTTCTGTGGATGATATTAGAAAGAAATTAATGAGAGAAGTAATTGTTCCACCCAATGTATTTATAGGTACCATCCATAGTTTTTTGATTCGCTATTTTATAAAACCGTATGCCGAATATATTGGATACAAATCTAATCCCATTATGGTGGTTGATAGATTTAGTAATGTGGGTTTAGAATGGGTAGAAGAATGGGTTAAAAGAAAAAATCCTGATAGTACTAAAAAAGAACAAAAAAATAAAGAAAATGGAATTATTTTGAAACGAAGAAATAAAGCATTACAATCCGCAGCGAAAAAGGGTGTTTATACTTATGACAGTATAATTGCGATTTCAAGAGAATTGTCAAATAATAAGAATATTTTACAATCTATAGGAAATAAGCTACAGTTTCTTTATGTGGATGAATATCAGGATATAAGTAAATATGGGCATAATATTATATTAAAATTAGAAAAAACGAAATATACAAAAATAAGTGTTGTGGGTGATCCAGATCAGACCATATATAGATTCAGATATGGCAATTCCCAAATTGGAGAAAAAGCTCCTGATGAGAAAAAACAGCCATTAAGGGAGTTGATGGATATGGATGATTCAAAGTGCAAAAAGAGAAATTTATTGATAAATCATAGGTCTTCAGAAGAGATAGTTAGATTTATAAATCAATATTCTACTTTGGAAAACCAGAAATCAGAAAAAGGGAAGATATGTAAGATACAATTTGTCTCTACAAACAATGTAGAAGATATAGTAGAGAGATTCGATAAGGTTTGTGAATTATATCAGTGTAAAACAAAATTAATTGTTGCAAGAAATAATGATACACTGGAGAAGTTTTGTGATAGTGTTTTTGAGGGTGCAGTAGCAGAAAATAAGAAAATAAAAGATGCCAAAAGTATTCAAGACTTTATTATTTCTTCATCAGGTTTGAATTATAATTCATTCATGGACAAATACGACTTTTCTCCATTTGAACTGAAAAAAATAGCTGTAGGAACTAGAAAAATATTAGTAAAATATCCTCAAAAAGATATTTTGGAAATAGCTTCTGCTTTGAGTAAAAAGTTATATGGAAAAAAGATTACTTTTAGCAATTCTTCTTATTTTGATGACAAAGGAAAAATACAAGAATATAATTTTTCATCTGAAGATGATGAGGCAATATTTGGCAATGAGGATATAAAGATATTAACTATACATAAGTCTAAAGGTTTAGAAGCAGATGGGGTACTTGTGATAGCTGAAAACCGGAAGAGGTTTTTCAAATGGTTGAATATGAACAGTAATGATTTGAAAAACGAAAAGGATGAAGAGTATCGTTTGGGGTATGTGGCATATAGCAGGGCAAAAAGGGTGTTGGCACTTGCTTGTTTGGAAGAAATTGATTTTTCAGAAGTGAATAAAGATATATTTGATGAAGTATGAAATAATTATAAAAGGTGCAACAAAGCATTTTGTGGGAAATATATTGAACTATCTATTAAGTGTAACTTTGAGATGGAGTTCCACGCATAAAAATGAAAAATATAAGAAAGACTTTGTGGCTGCTTTGGCAGTTTCAAAGTAAACGGTAGATAGTGCGTACCTCGACTATGGCGGCAAAATGTGTGACAATAGACTATATTTCTATCATGGGTATTAAAAGTTAAGTCTCAACTTTTGATAC
>RAYY01000105.1 GCA_003611875.1 bacterium D16-56
GGGGATTTGTTAAAGAACAATAAGACCTGCCCGGAGGAAAGCATTTACCAGATTGGGACGGTGGAGGAATCTGTCCCGCCGGAAACTTTGTTCCAGATTGTGAATGAATTTTATGCAGAGTTTGAACGGCGTTTCGGCTCCCACGTCCATCTTCTGGACTGGGCGCTCCACCTTGATGAAGGCACGCCCCATATCCATGAACGCCATGTGTTCGACTGTAAGAACAGATATGGGGAATTATGCCCCCAGCAGGAAAAGGCACTGGAAGAACTGGGAATCCCGCTTCCCTCCCCGGACAAGCCAAAGGGGAAGAACAATAACCGGAAGCAGACCTTTGATGCGGAGTGCCGGAGAATGCTTTTCCGTATTTGTGCGAAGCACAGTTTACGCTTGCAGACAGAGCCGAGCTACGGCGGCAGGGGGTATCTGGAAAAACAGGACTTCATCATTGAAAAGCAGAAAGAAACAATCTCTGCACAGAGGGAAATTTTTACACAGAATACCAGAGCCATAGAGGAGCAGGAGAAGAAATTTGATAAAACAGCAAAAGCTGTTTCAGAGAAAGAAAGGGAACTGGAAAAACAGGAGGGGATGATTGCAGAAAAAGAACGGGAACTTTCGGAAAAACAGGCTGCCCTTGCCACTGTCACCATGAAGATTGCGGACATAGAATCGTTGGTGGAGGAAGTGGCGGACACGGCTTATGAGAAAGCCTGCGAGGTCGTAACAGATACTGTCCGGGCGGAAACACAGAAGGAGGACATCCGGGCGGTGGAGGATTACAAAAGGTGGCTGGCTGCGCCGGAACGGAAAGCCCCGCAGGAGAAAAGGGATTTCGCCGTGAAGTGCCTTGGCACAGTCCAGGAGCAGATAAGAAATGCGGCGCAGAAAGTGTTAAGGAAAGTCCAGTCTGCGCTCCAAAAGCCGGAGGTAATCCGAGCGAATAAGGAGCAGATTAAAGAGAAGGCAAGGGAATCGATTAAAGACAGGCTTGCAAGGGGGAAAATGGAAGCAGACCGGGCGAACCGGGAGCGCATGGAGCGCAGGAACGGGTTAAGGGCAGCAACAAAAAAAGAGATTGAAATTTGAAGCATTTGCTTTTCGCTGTGGAGATGGCAGATGCTTTTTTATTTTCGGGAAGGAACGGTATGAATGTATTTGAAGCGGTAAAGGAAAATGTAACGGCAAGGCAGGCGGCGGAGATGTATGGCATCCGGGTGAACCGGAACGGCATGGCGTGCTGCCCCTTCCATAAAGACAAAAATCCCAGCTTGAAGGTGGATAAGCGGTTCCACTGTTTCGGCTGCCAGGCGGACGGGGACGTGATTGATTTTGCGGCAAGGCTTTATGGGCTGTCCAGTCTGGAAGCGGCGAAAAAGCTGGCTGCGGATTTTGGCATTTCTTATGACAGCCGGGGCAGGGCTTCCCCGAAGCCAGCCAGACGGAGCGTGTCGGCAGAACTCCGGTTCCTGCAGGCGGAGCGAAAATGCTTCCGGGTGCTTAGTGATTATCTCCGCCTGCTGGAGCGTTGGGAAACAGCGTATGCACCGAAATCTCCAGAGGACGGCTGGAACCCGCTGTTCGTGGAAGCCATGCAGAAACGGGAGTATGTGGGTTATCTTTTAGACACGCTGCTGACCGGGACGAAGGAGGAAAAAGCCGCCGTTATCAAGGGGCATGGGAAGGAGGTGGAGCGGATTGAGCGGAGGGTATCAGAGTTTGCCGGCGGCGGAAAGACAAGCCGTGGAAACCGCAGCAGAGAGCTGGAACGGTGAAAAAACCGTTGCCGAAGTCCGGCAGATGTTGGAAACCACGCAAAAAGGGCAGACCGCCAACACGCCGGGGAATTACAAGGCGGTATTTTTATATGATCCGCTGCTTCGTGGGGCGTTCAGCAATAACCTCCTGACTGACCGGATTGACATTGTAAAGCCCCTTGGCTGGTATCGGGACGGGAGCCGCCTGACGGACGTGGATATTCAATATCTGGTTCTGTACCTGGAGGAACACTATGGGCTGACTTCGGAAAAGCGGATTGAGGGGGCTATCAAGGTCGCCGCCAATGAATACCGGTACCACCCTGTCCGTGACTATTTAAACAGCCTGCAATGGGACGGGACGGAGCGGGTGCGCTATGCCCTGCGCCATTTCCTCGGTGCGGAGGTAAATGATTACAATTACGAAGTCCTCCTGCTGTTTATGCTGGGGGCAGTGACACGGGTATTCAAGCCGGGGACAAAGTTTGAGGTCATGCTCTGTCTGGTGGGCGGTCAGGGAGCCGGGAAGTCCACCTTCTTCCGGTTCCTTGCTGTCCGTGATGAGTGGTTTTCCGATGACCTGCGGAAGTTAGACGATGATAACGTATACCGGAAGCTGCAAGGGCATTGGATTATTGAAATGTCGGAAATGATTGCCACGGCAAACGCAAAGAGCATTGAGGATATTAAATCGTTTTTAAGCCGCCAGAAGGAAACCTACAAAGCGCCCTACGAAGTCCACCCGAAAGACCATAAGCGGCAATGCGTGTTTGCCGGGACTTCCAACACGCTGGACTTCCTGCCCCTTGACCGTACCGGGAACCGGCGTTTTTTGCCGGTACAGGTGCAGGCGGAAGCGGCGGAGGTTCACATTCTGGATGATGAAGCCGCTTCCAGAGCCTATATCGGGCAGATGTGGGCGGAGGTCATGGAGGTTTACCGGAAAGGCGATGTAAAGCTGAAATTAAGCCCGGCAATGGAGCGGTATCTGAAAGAACACCAGCGGTCATTTATGCCGGAGGACACCCTCGCCACCCGGATTCTGAACTTTTTGGACGGGTACGGCGGGAAGATGGTCTGCTCCCTGCAAATCTACCATGAAGGGCTGGGACACCCGGATTATGAGGAACCGAAGCAGTATGACATCCGTGATATTAATTCCATTATGAAGAACTATGCGGCAGGCTGGAAAGCCTTTGAGAATCCCCGGCATTTTCCTCCGCCCTATAACCGGCAGAAGGGCTGGGAACGGGTGGAGCCGCCCGACAACGGAGGGCATGAAGAATCAGGCTTTAAGCCTTTGTCCGAAGGGGAAGCCGTCCAGCTTGGGCTGCCGGAGGAATGGCTGGAAGGGGGAAAAGCGTAGCCGGTTGTCGGCTGGTTGCCCTTCCCGTTGTCAAGCCCGTTGTCGGGAAAAAGCCTGACAAATGCCGTAGTTCAGGGCTTTTTCTTTTCCTGACAACGAAAGCAACGGAGAAACAGAAAGAAAATCAATCAGAACAGAAAACGGAAAGCCGGGTTTTGTATGCGGAGTTTTTTAACGTCCGTTGTCAACCCCCGTTGTCAGGCTCCCACCTGCCCGGCAGTCCACGCTACCACACCCGGACGGAAACGCTCCGGGTATCTTTATGGAGGGAAATGCCTATGGCAAAACAAGCAGATTATCCGGCGCAGAACCGGAAGAAAAATAGAAAAGTACAGTTTATCGTTTCCCGTGAGTTTGCGGGGAGCCAGACCATGCGGGAAGCCTTTGAGCAGCTTATTGAACGGCAGACCTGTGAACGGTTTGAGGAATGGCAAAAACGGCAGGCCAGCTAAAACGGAAACCAGAGAACAACGGAAATCAAATAAAAACACGGAAATCCGGCATAAAACAGTTGAACAAATGGCGGGGGCATGGTATTATCATGGTATCGTGTCCCTGTTCATAGAAGGAGAAGCCTATGAGCAGGAAAAATAATCTGATGAATCAAAAAATAACCGCCCTCTATTGCAGGATTTCCCTTGATGACGGCAGCCAGAATGAGAGCATGAGTATCTCGAACCAGAAACTCTTGCTGAAGGATTACGCTGAAAAGAACGGTATGCCCCGGTATGAGTATTACGTGGACGACGGGTATACGGGAAGGAATTTCAACCGCCCTTCGTTTAAGCGTCTGATTGCCGACATTGAAGCGGGGAAGGTGGGCTGCGTGATAACCAAAGACCTTTCAAGGCTTGGGAGGAACTATATTGAAGCGGGCAGTTATATCGAAATCTTTTTCCCAAAGCACAATGTAAGGTATATTGCGGTCACGGACGGCGTGGACAGCCTGACAAGGCAGGAAATGGATATTACGCCGTTCAAAAATATCCTGAATGATATGTACAGCCGGGATATTTCAAAGAAAGTGCTGGCTGGGCGCATGGCACGCTCCCGCCAGGGGAAATTCTGCGGCGGGCAGCCGCCCCTTGGCTTGATGCGTGACCCGGAGGAAAAGGGACACCTTATCCTTGACCCGGACACTGCGCCGACTATCCGTAAAATTTTTGACCTTGCCTTAAACGGCTGGGGGTGTATGCGGATAGCCAAACAACTGATGGAGGATAAAATCCCCATCACACGGGTAAAAAGCAAT
>RAYY01000106.1 GCA_003611875.1 bacterium D16-56
AGCATGATTCCCAGCACAATCGCCCTCTCCTCACCCCATAACTTATGGCGAACCATCGCATACCTTTTTTTTAACTGAATCCGCTCTATCTGCCTCTGACAAGTCTTTAAAGGTTCTGAGATCCGGTCTATCTGCCCCTGGTCATTTTTCTCCACATAGGAAAGCCTTACCATGTGGTCTTTCCCGGATATGGCAGTCAAAAATTCCGCATCCTCCTTCATCACAGGAAAAAAGACAAGATCCCCGCAGGCCATCCTCTGAGCCAAAGACGGCTCCTGCTCCAAACGTCTGAAAACAGAAGTTCTTTCTTCCATTCTCCTTTCCATCCCGTCTGCTTTTCCGAAAACACCTCTGCCTTGGCAGGTAAAAAAAACACATCCCGGAAACAAAGGCTCCACATGGACAATGCTTTTCTGCTGTCTTCTCCAAATCCTTTCCTGATAAATCACAAAGCATTCCTGGTACAAGTCCTGCGGAACACTCCTGCGGATTTCCTTTACCAATTCTTCCTCCTGCCCTGTCCAGGTCTTTAACAGATACCAGTCCATGAATCTCCCTCCTCTCCGGCTTCCGGTTAGAAAAATATCCCCTCAATTCCATATCATCCTGTTTCCTGCTTCCCTCTCTCCCCTTTCCACTCCCCCAACCCCTGTTCCAGATCTTCCTTCAGAACAATTCCCAGCAGTACGGTTTTTTCCTTTCCCAAAAGCTTCAGCCGCACCAGCACATTCCTCTTTCCATACCGGCATTTTACAATCTGCGGCACACAAACCTCCAAAGGTCCGGAAACCTGCAGGATCTTCCCCTTTCCGTCGGTCAACAAATAAGAGAGGCCGATCACATGGTTTCGGTTCATGATCCTTTGTAGAAATTCCACTTCTTCTTTCTCCACGGAAAGAAAAAAGCACTCATCATTTGCCATCATTTTCGCCATCACCGGAACCTTTTTCAGACAAAAAAATAAAGCCTTCGGCTCCCTGGAGGTGATAAACACATACCCGGGAAAGGCCCGCTTCACATGGATAAAATTCTGCTGCTGCCTCCTCCAGAGCTGTTCCTGATAAATTACAAAGCATTCCCCATACAATTCCTTGGGAACCATTCTACGCACCAGCCCTGCCAGCTTTTCTTCCTCCCCGGTTCTGGTTTGCAGTACATACCACAACATATGCTTCCTCCTTCGTTTTCTCAAACAGCGATCCTGTACATTCTCAGGCAGCAGTTCCTGTACAGCCTTAGGCAGCAATTTCTGTACAGCATTGCCTAAATTCCGGAGGAGAAATCACCCGCTGTCAGCGTCCTCTGTACGCCGCCTGAATCACAAGGAACGATCACGAAATAGCCTGTTCAGAAAAAAATCCTTCGCAACCTGTACAACCTTCACAAGTTATTTCGTGACGGTTCTTAATGCCGGATCAGGGCATGCTTCGCCATATCCCGGCCATTGTCCGCAACAACCCAGATCCTGCAGCAAATGCCTGGTGCCGCAAAGCACCGCAGCCTAATATGACCCCTTTTAGAGAAACGCAGTCTCAAGGCTCACGATTTCCCTTCCCGGTTTTGTAACGAAATAAATAATACGAAACAAATAAAACAAATGATCCTATAGCTATCTGTATCTATCTGCAGCTATCCATAGCTAACATATAACGTTTCCTGAATTTTATAAAAACCAGGTAAACTTCTATGGCAGCTAATGTCGGATTTTCCAGTGCAACATAATATAGAATTGTGTTGCACTCAAATCTGCTTGCAATACCAAGAAAAACGTTGAAAATATAAGGATTTTACTACTTTAGACACTTAAGAACTTCAGATAAAAAAACACGAAAAACACCGCACAGAAATATGTAAAACTATGCTCTATGAACTCTCAAATAAACCGTTTCTTAAGAAATTTCGCCCTGTTTTTCCATAAAATCTTAACCTTTTCTGTCGAAAAAACCTTGCAATACAGCGAAAACAGTGCTATGATTACGGGGTAATCTGAGTGCAACACAATTCTATATTGTGTTGCACTCAGTGCTTATTCAAGATCACTACAAAAAATCACCTATCTAAAATGTTCATAATAACAAGACCAAAAATCTCATCCTATAACTGTCTTCTCATTCTATTTCGAAAATATTCTGAAAAATTTAATATTTGAAGCTTTAAACATTGGATAAACCATACAAAATCTCTCTCCGCAATGGCAAATATCTTACACCAAATTTCAAATACCTTCCCCTAAATAAATCAATACAAGCAAAAAATTTGTTCAGAGCTCAATTTCTACCATATCTCTGAGTATTTTTGGTGAAATATTTTCATGTAGATACACTTCATTTAGCTTTCTCTTTGAATATTTAAAATACGTATCCTTTGTGACCCTAACTAATAAATTTGTAAAGAATCTCTCCCAGCTTAAATATTCACTGCTTTCAATAAATTCTTCTGGTTTTTCCAGAATTGTTTTTAACTCTTTGCCTTCTGCAATGCCAGACTTCAAAATAAGCCATTCAAATGATTCCGGCAGGTATAACACAATCCCTTTTCTTCTCATAATCAATTTCATAACCCGGTCCATCTCTGAACCAAAAGCAGCACCGTCCGCTATAACAAGTATTTGTGCTGCCCGGCTTTTTATAAGTTCTCCAAAAATATTGGATTTTCCCCCTGCGCTGATCACAGAACATTCTTCCCTTTTCGATATTCCCTTAAAAAACTCATATCCTGCATTAGAATCTTCTACAATCACATATTCCGGTTTCACAGGCTCTCTGTAATCAGTCCTGCCATAAATATGATACAGTTCATTGTATGTTTGTTTCAAGGAGGCATATTTCCCTGACTCACGGATACCATAAATTTCTTCCACACTATAAGGAAGATTGGGGAGTCCTTCCCGCGTCACAATCACATAATAATTATCCGACTTTTGGACTGCTTCTGCAAATTCATTAGTAGGCAAAAACGAATTGTCTTCATCAATAAATACAATCGTTTTCTCTATACCATCAAGAAGTATCCGCCAGTTTCTTCCCTCAAGAACTCTACATGTTCTCTCACATATAAGAACTATCCCGCTGTCATCTCCTGCCTCATAATAATCTCGGATCATATCCACTAATGTGGTCTTTCCTGTAGCACTGTCCCCTTTAATAATTGTAATATTTCTCCGAATCGTAAAATTATAATGTATTTTTGCATTAGAAACAGTAATTTCATAACTTCCCTTCATCTGATTCTCCTCTATCGAACAATCATCCCGGCAATTGGAAGCAGTTCGTCCATATTATGAACAATCTGTCCTGTATTCAGGATTTTGACTTCAAATGCTTCATCCCCAAATTCCATTAGATGACGCAGATTAATAGTTATATCCTGCATTTCACCGATTTTCAGAATCCACTTGGCACAGTTGTCGCCACAGGCAGAAGCGTTGAATATTTTTCCCGGCACTTTGTAGATGGCAATCAATGTCTTAACCCCTCCGGATAATTCTCTGGGAGTAATTCCTCCCAGTACCGGACTGTCAATAATCCTGGGACCAATGACTTTTGATCTGTCTACATCCTTTATCATTTTTTTGGATAATTCATCTGTAATCCATTCGTCCGTATAAGTATTTTTAAAATAAATTACTGGATTATAAATTGCCTCCGGCATATCTCCAAAAAATATAGAAAGCATAACCGCTCCTTTTCTAACCCATATACTATAAATATTACAGAATGTTAAAGGGGACTTCAAGGGCTCTTAGATTGTCAAAATTATAGTATTCCCCGCCTCATCTACTATCCATGCAGCAGCCATAGACTGGTTAATAATCACTGTTTCGTTCAATGCGTCAGGCTCAAGACAATTCCCTGCCTCTACCACAGACAATAAAGACTGATTATCCCCAGTCTTCCCTACATAAATCAGCAGTCCTTCTCTCATAACCAGAAATGCCGCAAATGCCGCTCCGGCAGGCAGCAGCACAGTCGAGCCGATACCAACATTCCGAAAGCACACAGATTTCAGAATATGAACTTAGCTTATCACAAATAGACAGGAATGGCAATTGAATCAATTATTTTTCATAGGATTAAATTCCCATTTGTTACTATTCACGGGCCATGTCATTAACTTAACGCTAAACAATAGGATTCCAAGCCAAATATTGTCATATTACAATTCATTTAAGATGAAAAAAGGATATATTGGCATAAAAAACTACTTTTTAAAACCTGGAAGTTATCATACTTGACAGTTGAAAGTTTGTACGACTAAGAAGCCAGAAAATCCCAGTGTTCTTCTGACTCTTCCTGTAGCT
>RAYY01000107.1 GCA_003611875.1 bacterium D16-56
ATAAGGTGTCCCCTTTCCTCCGGGTCACGCATCAAGCCAAGGGGCGGCTGCCCGCCGCCAAACTTCCCCTGGCGGGAGCGTGTCATGCGCCCGGCAAGCACTTTCTTTGAAATATCCCGGCTGTACATATCATTCAGGATATTTTTAAACGGCGTAATGTCCATTTCCTGCCTTGTCAGGCTGTCCACGCCGTCCGTGACCGCTATATACCTTACATTGTGTTTCGGGAAAAAGATTTCGATATAACTGCCCGCTTCAATATAGTTCCTCCCAAGCCTTGAAAGGTCTTTGGTTATCACGCAGCCCACCTTCCCCGCTTCAATGTCGGCAATCAGACGCTTAAACGAAGGGCGGTTGAAATTCCTTCCCGTATACCCGTCGTCCACGTAATACTCGTACCGGGGCATACCGTTCTTTTCAGCGTAATCTTTGAGCATAAGTTTCTGGTTCGAGATGCTCATGCTTTCATTCTGGCTGCCGTCATCAAGGGAAATCCTGCAATAGAGGGCGGTTATTTTCTGATTCGATAGATGATTTTTCCTGCTCATAGGCTTCTCCTTCTATGAACAGGGACACGATACTATGATAATACCATGCCCCCGCCATTCTTTCAACTGTTTTATGCCGGATTTCCGTTTTTTCTCCGGTTCCGTCCTTTAGCTGGCTTGCCGTTTTTGCCATTCCTCAAACCGTTCACAGGTCTGCCGTTCAATAAGCTGCTCAAAGGCTTCTCGCATGGTCTGGCTTCCCGCAAACTCACGGGAAACGATAAACTGTACTTTTTTATTTTCCTTCCGGTTCTGCGCCGGATATTCTGCCTGTTTTGCCATATGCATTTCCCTCCATAAAGATACCCGGAGCGTTTCCGTCCGGGTGTGATAGTGTGGACTGCCGGGCAGGTGGGAGCCTGACAACGGGGGCTGACAACGGACGTTAAAAAACTCCGCACAAAAAACCCGGCTTTCCGTTTTCTGTTCTGATTGATTTTCTTTCTGTTTTTCCGTTGCTTTCGTTGTCAGGGAAAGAAAAAGCCCTGAAAAACGGCATTTGTCAGGCGGCTTCCCGGCAACGGGCTTGACAACGGGAGGGGCAACCAGCCGACAACCGGCTACGGTTTTCCCGCTTCCAGCCATTCCTCCGGCAGCCCAAGCTGGACGGCTTCCCCTTCGGGCAAAGGCTGGAAACCTGATTTTCCATGTCCTCCGTTGTCAGGCGGCTCCACCCGTTCCCAACCCTTCTGCCGGTTATAGGGCGAGGGGAAATGCCGGGGATTCTCAAAGGCTTTCCAGCCCGCCGCATAGTTCTTCATGATGGAATTAATATCACGAATATCATACTGTTTTGGTTCCTCATAAGCCGGGTGCCCCAGCCCTTCATGGTAGATTTGCAGGGAGCAGACCATCCTCCCGCCGTACCCGTCCAAGAAGTTCAGAATCCGGGTGGCGAGGGTGTCCTCCGGCATAAATGACCGCTGGTGCTCTTTCAGATACCGCTCCATTGCCGGGCTTAATTTCAGCTTTACATCACCTTTCCGGTAAACCTCCATGACCTCCGCCCACATCTGCCCGATATAGGCTCTGGAAGCGGCTTCATCTTCCAGAATATGAACCTCCGCCGCTTCCGCCTGCACCTGCACCGGTAAAAAACGCCGGTTCCCGGTGCGGTCAAGGGGCAGGAAATCCAGCGTGTTGGAAGTCCCGGCAAACACGCATTGCCGTTTATGGTCTTTCGGGTGGACTTCATAGGGGGCTTTGTAGGTTTCCTTCTGGCGGCTTAAAAATGACTTAAAAATCGCCTCTGAAATACCCCGAAATCAGGGCTGTGGTTGTCCTATTTTTTAACCACTAAGCCCGTTTTTTACCTCCATTTTTGCCGGTTGTCCTATTTTTAACCACTAAAAATTGGGTGAAAATGGCTCTCGTTGTGTCAAATCAGGTCAAACTATATCAGCTTGTTTGGGTATAAGAAAACCCCGGAAAACCTTAGTTTTACGGTGATAAGGAAGTATGGAAACTAACTTATCATCAACGCTGACAAACAGGGTGCACGTAAGAGCAGAGAACATATCACTTTCATTAGTGGTCAGTTCTCTGCTTTGCTGTTATATAATAAAATGCTATTTTTGAGAGCTGACATATATAATCTTGCTATATAGGAAGCGGATAGAAGTGGTACACAATTATGAAGTTTCATTTGTCACTTCTATTTTTTCGACAGGGCGATATTTTTGTGTTATAATTGTTATACTACTCAAAGAGGAGGAGCGTTAATGTTCAATCTTAGTTTAACCGCTTGTAGCTTTCATTTACGAAAAACCAACTCGAAGGGAAACACAAAAATTTTTAATCTGAATATGCCTTTAACCCTACAAAAAGATGACGGAGCAGAAGAAACTTTACAGGATTTATCAGAAATATTTGTTCAATTTTTTGAAAAACATAAAACTCTTGTTAAAGATGATGTCAAGCAACAATCATTTAGATGTGAATATAATAAAGTGAATTATTTAGAAACTACTGATTTCCGCATGTTTTACACAAAAATTTACTCTGGTGTATATGGTAGTTCATCTGATATTATTGACGGAAGCACTCAAAGAATAAAATATAAAAAGAAATCATCTGATATAGATACACGACCATTCTATTTAATGGTAATTTTTCCAAAAGATAGTGAGAATGTTGCGGTTCAAAAAGGCTTATTCATATTTCAGAATGTAGGTCAATTTGGTGTAAAGACGATTACTACTACTTTAATGCAAGAATTTTTTTCTAACGAATTTAAAATTACGCTAAAATGTAATACTATCTCTCCAGATTTATTCATTAAAAAAGTTATACGGCAAGACAATATTAAGAAATTAGTAATGATTAAAAATATCAAATCAAGTGACAATTCCGATAATATAGGTAAAGGATATGGCTCAGAAGTTCGAGAAATTGGTAATTTTTATTTTAATGAAAAAATGTGGAGCCGTTTAATGGATAAAATCCGATATGTTGCAGGCGGTCGCTATAATTTATTTGAATTTGAACAGGTAGCGTATGACAATTTAAAGGTTATTGTTGACATTGGCGGTCGTACTCGGAAAATAAATTTACACAATCTTGAAAACTTGAGCATTATAGAAGCAATCCCAGATGAAATAAAAATGGCAGATGGACACCCCAATCTGTCAATGCTCCTTGAACACTTCACAAAGGTAGCAACTGAATATTTGGAGGAAATGGTGTTACATATTCGTTAGATAGGAGGAGGCGCTTTTGAATATTATATCCACAATTTTATTTGTAATCGGAGTTGTCATTTTGATTTTTAGCCTTTCCTTAAAAATGAGCAATTTTCTTGATGTACGCAAAATATTTTTGGACCATTTTAGTGTATTTAAAGGGAATACACTACAGCTTATAAGTATTTTTATCGTTCCTTTTTTGTTTTCTGTTGGAATTGTAAGAATACGTTGTGTAGATAGGGAAATACTGAATAACTTAAATATTGTCTTATCTATTCTTATTGCTATGTTTTTTTCTACACTTAGCATATTATGTGCGTTTGAAGATAAAAATAATAAAAATTTGACCTATAGACAACTTTTAAAGGAAACATTTAATGCAACAATTTTTGAAGCAATGATATGTTTACTTCTACTTTTCATTTCCTTTATTACGCTATTTATTGGGGAATTTGAGCAATCACTTTACTTACAAATTATCAGCGGTAGTATCTACTATTTAGCGATTGTAGCTGTCTTAAATATTTTAGTAATTATAAAACGGCTTAAAGTTCTCTTTGATAATAAATAATTTTAATAATCTTGCTCCTATTCTAAATAAAAAACCAGAGTGAGCAGTGTCTGTTGTCTATGTTCTGTTACGCAATAGAACGCCATTTTTGAGGGCAGACGTATAAACCCCTTACCCTGTCATTTCAATGCCCGCAAATCCGCATAAATCAAGGACAAAATAACCCCTACTGCGTAACAATCCCCATAATAGATTGAGGGCGAAAGCAGTCTGCTGATTTCGCCCTCTTGACTACCCACAAGCAAAGGCGGGAAAAGCTGTCAAGGGCGCGTAGCGCGAAGTCTACCCTTGACAGCTTTTCCTGTCTTTGCTACCTACTATCGGTCGAAGCGGAATTTCAATATGGCTTCAATCAGCTTTGCCTTTAATCTGTCCGTAAACGGTAGATAGTGGGTACCTATACAAAACTGGAGCAAACCTGTATGATAGAAACAGATTTGCTCCAG
>RAYY01000108.1 GCA_003611875.1 bacterium D16-56
TCTTCAATCGGCTTGTGTTTAGAGGGTGTTTTGCAAATATCGGGATAAGATACTTTTCGGTATAACTCTAAGAAAGTGGCGGCTTCCTCCGTGTGGGCTTCCCTCAATACCTTTAGTGCCGCAAGCGGGGATTTTGCCAAAGCTACGGCGATATTTCTCCCTCTACTACCTACAAAACCGCAAAAGGCAAAAATGACGGTGATTTGCAGAAATTTGTGAAAATTTCTTTTCGCACACCCTCCACGGACAGTCTGCGAATTTGCCAAACGGGAGAGGGAATTTCTTTCTATCCCTTTGCACGGCATAATACCGACGATTTTTGAAAATGCCAAAAATGGGCGCAAAAAAACAGGAAACCTTTTCTTGATTTCCTGTTTCAGTGTATGGCGATATTCCGTTTTCAAATGTAGATTGCCCTATTCAAAACCAATTAGATTTTTCAGCCTTAAATTGTGGCTCATCACTGCTTTGATATGGGTTATAATTATGTAGATTGCAGCCAAACTCCTTTAGAGATTTTATTTTGTTATCGTGTGTCCATTCAACAAGCGATATTCCGTCAAATTCTTCTATATTGCCGTTCTTCATTTCATTTTTGAAATACCATTCCACAACGGTTTGACTACCTTTATGAAAAAACTGTTTTATTTCCCACACAAGAACTTTTCCACGGGTATTCCATTCATTGAACCAGTGTTTTACCGTTTCCCGGTTTTCATATTTGGGACACCAGCTTTCGGTATAGATAATATCATCTGTAAAAATATCATCTATTCCTAAATCTTCTTGGCACAACCACATATCAAACCATAGACGAATTATTTCTTCTTTTTCCCGCATATTTCTGAACCTCCCAACCTGTGATAGATTTCTTATATGAATTTGCTCAATAAATGGAATGGGGTATTTTATTCTTGGAAATAGAACCTACTTCCGTTGTATAGTAGTCTTAAAGTAGTTGCATTTTTCACTTTATCTATGACACACAATTTTTCCGGCGCAAATAGATAAATTAGGGTTTTAATTGCAAAGGCGTGAGTTACTATCAGTATATTGCTATTTTCATTTCGTAGCTTGCTTTGAGCTATATCCATAAATACATTTTTCAATCGGCTTGATATATCCTCAAATGGTTCTGCTGCTCCGGTTGTGTCATGCTCATAAATCGCCGTTGCAACGTCCAAAAGCCGCCTATTCAATTCTGCAAATGATGACACGCCTAACCAATCAGACACGGTTTGAATAAAAAGCGAATTATGTTCGGCTTCCATACTTCCTAAACACCATTCTCTTAAACGAATATCTTTTTGTATTTCAATATTATTATTTCCACTCATTGATAAAATTAGCTTTGCCGTTTGTTCAGCCCTTATCATATCACTTGTATATGCAGCGTTGAAAATGATTCCGTTTAATTCAGCTCCTAATTCGGCTGCTGTCCTTTTCCCATTATCAGTAAGTGGTGAATCACTCCAACCTTGCGCTCTGCCTATACTATTCAATAAAGTTTCTCCATGCCGAACCACATAAAAAGTAGTCACTGTTCTTCTCCTTTGGTTTTCAATCATTACGGAATTTAATATACAATGTTTATCCGTTTGTGTCAAAGCGGAACTTAAACAGGGCAGCAACAAGCCGCTGTTTTATACTGTCCTCGGTATCTCTATCGATATGTCCGTTTTCAATGGCGGCAATTCGGATACGCTTGCTGTAATGCCGTAAAACCTCGTCTACGGCTTCCGGATCTCCGCTGGTCGCCTGGACAATCGTTTCATAAGACAAAAAGTTAGGATTCCCCATGTGAAAGCACCTCCATTTCTTTGTGCAGAAGCTGCAAAGTCCTGTGTATCTGATACCCGGTCGTACTCCGGCAGCGTCCGTACATTTCCCCGATTTCCCGCTGTGTGTAATGCCTGAAAAAGTAAAGGAAAATGATTTCCCGGTTCTTCTCCGGCAGAGATGACAGGGCAGCGGCAAGCTCCCCATTGGTGAGGATAACTGCCTGACCGCATATCGTAATGGGGTATTCTTCATAGGGTGCTTCAAAATATTCGTCTGTTGTGCCTAAAGGGTAAAACTTTTCTTCTGTGAGGTATTCAAGGAATATTTCTCTTTGCCGCTGTCTGCTCCTGTCACGCCATGCGTTGATAGCTGCGTGGCGTATAACGGTTTTGCAAAAGCCGTTGAACGTATACATGATATGTTCTTTGTATGCTTCTGTGCAAGGCATAGAACTCCTCCTTTCCTCCCAAAAAGAAACACTGTTAATGGGTTACTGTTTTATGGAATGGGTATGTTTTAAATCAAATTCATGCTATTCAGCAATTTTAAAATATTTTCACCCAATTCCATTTTTGCTATTGATTGACTGGGACTTACAAATTCAATAAGCTGCTTGTACAAATACGGTTCTCCATACGGAGCGTCAGAACTGTACAAGCATTTTTCCGGCAATTCAACTAATGCCATTTTTGTAGCGATAGAAGCAAAAGCCGCTGAAAGGTCTAAATAGATATTATCATGTTCCTTTGCAAACTTAATCACATCTATCCAGTTAGAACCGCCTAAATGTCCGAAGATAACAGGTACTTCCGGGTATCTCACACATAATTGCATTAACAGCTTTATATCGTTCAATGTAACCGGGTTAAAGGTATGCACCCAAACAGGATATAACCTTGTGTTTCTTATCGCTTGAAATACTACATCTAACTGCAAAATCTGTTGCTCATTTCCGGGAATAAATTCGCCTATGCCACATAGAGAATGAGCTGTGATTTGCGAATCTATCCAATTTTGTGTTTCTTCTAAGCCCAATCCCAACGGAACAGAGCCAAAGCCCCAAAAACGGTTAGGATATTCGTTTATTGTTGTGGTAATCTCTGAAATATTTTTCTAATCGTTTCATGTTATCTTCTTTGCTATTTGCCCCTGCAAGTATCTTGTATAATGTGTTCATTTCTGTTTCAAGCTCATTCAGATTGCTTGCTTTTTCGGGGTGTGGGGCAGAACAAAATAAAATTGCCTTGTCTACTCCGGCAGCGTCCATTTTGTCCAACTGTACTTTTGTTGGAAACATGATGTGTTCGTGACTGTCAATAACCATATTTACGCCTCCTTGACACGTTTGATATAATAAGAGTAGCACTAACAAAGTCCAAAGTTAAGTACGCACTTTTTTGATATAAAGTATCTTTTTTGACACTGTGAAAGGAATGGTAAATTATGGCTAAATCGCAAGCAGTTAATGAACAATGCCCTGTTGAGGTCGGATTAAACATATTAAGCGGAAAATGGAAACTGAAAATATTATGGCATTTATCAAGCGGAACAATCCGCTTTAATGAATTGCAGCGGCTTTTAGGTAACATCACGACAAAAACATTGACACAGCAGCTCCGGGAATTAGAGGAACAGGGAATTATCGTCCGAAAAGTTTTCCCGGAAATCCCGCCTAAAGTGGAATACTCACTAAGCGAATTAGGGGTTACACTCAAACCAATTTTAGCGCAGCTATGTGATTGGGGCAAAACATATCATTCATATCAGCTACATAAAGAAACTGTATAAAGTTATGGAGCGACAGAAATTTGAACTGTCGCTCCTGCTTTTGTAACGATTGAACAGCTTTAGAGTTTTTCGTAAGATACCAATTCCTTTACCGGAATACGGGTTTGCGAATGTCGCTCTGGGTCGGCAGCTTCTTCGTTTGAATACCCAATCGCCAAAATGTTGACTGGCTCAAGATTATCCGGCAGATTAAATTCTTTCCGTATGATGTCGGGTTTAAAATAACATACCCAAACAGAACCTAAACCTAATTCAGTTGCTTCAATCATCATGTGGTCGGTCAAAATGGAAGCGTCTATGTCGGTTGTCTGTTTATTGTCAAATGGTCGTACCCATGCCTTATCATGGTTGGCACAGACAATCACTGCAAGCGGCGCACCATAGATATTTGCGCCCTTTCCAATTTTTTCAAGACCGTCTTTTTCCTGTACGGCAATTAAGTGTACCGGCTGGAGATTTGCCGCTGTTGGAGCTACATGAGCTGCTTGTAAAATCTTATCCAGCTTTTCAGCTTCCACTTTTCTGTCTGAATAATTGCGTACAGAATAACGCTTTTTTGCGATTTCAAGAAAATCCATAGTAAACGGTAGATAGTGGGTACCTATACAAAACTGGAGCAAACCTGTATGATAGAAACAGATTTGCTCCAG
>RAYY01000109.1 GCA_003611875.1 bacterium D16-56
CATACAGTTGGAAGGTTGTATCTTTCCTGCCCAACTGATTTTAAAATTGTTCAAACGGCACAGTATTTTTTGTTCAGGTAAAAAGATAGAAAGGAAAATGTTATGGATTACAGCAAGAATTGTTATACAATTTCTGGATCGGCGTTACCGGGGGGAAAGTATTTTGAATTTTGCCCGCTGCAGCGAGAATTGTCAAACAATCGTTTTAGCTGCTAACAACATTGTCATGCAATTATGCTAGCAACTAGAACTATTTTCATACAGTTCCTGGCACACCGCCCCGGATCCCCCGCCTGGGAGCAGCTGTTGTCAGAATTGTTTCCCAAATGAAAGGGACTATTTTGCCATGGGAAGGATATTTTTCGCTCTCAAAGCTTCTATAACTGTTTCCATTTCATCATTTAGATGTTCTATATCTCCTCTTATTGCTCTATGCTCAATTTTGTTCTCTAACCTTAAAGATTCTAATTTTAAGTCTAAATCCTCTAGTTTGTTATTAATTGGTTTCAATAAAGTTTTTATAGCGTCTAACATTTCATTATCAGTCATAACTTATACTCTCCTCTCCTATTTTTGTTTGAATACTATATCACGCCGGGGGAGCAACCGTCAAGCGGCGATTCTCATTTTACCCCCCCCCTAAGATTTTTTCATCATTGGTATTTTGCCCGTTACCCTCTCCTGCTCCTTGATCTATGTCTTTGTTAATTAAATCGTTAATGTAAGAATTAAGTGATTTATAGCCTTTTTCCTTCCAGTGTGTTTCGATAATGGCTTTCCGGCCTTTTGGGACTTGAATGTTTAATCGATCATACTTTTCTTTTGCAAATTCATTTGCATACTTTGATTGATTAAAAGCCATCCTCCAACCTCCTATTGTGCATAATGAAATAAGAAAAACAAAAACTATTGTGCATGATGTCAATAGAACTATTGTGCATAATGTGATAAGATATAACCCTAAGGTAGCATTTACCTTAGACGCAACAATTCCATATCCCTCCCTAAATTCACAGCAATGAGAGCCAGCATCCAACGGGATGCCAGCAGCAATGAGAGTGAATATGAGGGGGGATAGTAAACTATCTATATCTAATATACCAACATTATCATACCACAAAATCTGTGAAAAAGAAAGTCAAATGTCCGTCCGGTTGTTGTCAGTACATAGGAAAAGGTCTGCCTGAATCCAAAATGGTACTACTTCCGGTTCTTGCGGTGCATATAGAAGTGAATCCCGGGACAAGCCCCCATGGGGGCTTCCCCTTTAAAACTGCTTCCAGGGTGGAATATACTTTGCATCACTCTCCTGCCCCCGGGAACGGTCACAAGCCCGTAAAAAAGTTGAGTGAAGGGGCCTGCCCCCTATGTTTAAACGGTTCGTTAGCCGGTATTCCATTGGGAAATCCGGCAGTTCAAGCTAAATATCCGTGATATATAGGTATCATTTATATCTATGATATTCGTTCGCGTTGATGTAAATTCCGTGGACGGCACATTGACAATTACATAAAAAAAAGGAAGGTGAAAAAAACATGAAAGCAACCGTATTAGGCACCCAACTGGTAGACTATGTCAGCAAAAAGAGCAATCAACCCGTAAAAGGCTATACTCTTTTTGTGTCGCACAAGGATTCCCAGGTTGACGGCTACGCAGTATCCAACGTATTCATAAGTGACAACCTCGGCATTCCAGGGGTAGTAGACATTCGTCCAGGCTCCCGGGTGGACATCGAATACAATAACCGTGGGTATGTATGCGGAATAGAGGTTTTAACCCCATCTACGCCAGATTCAGCAGAAGCAATCCGATCTGCCCTGGAAGTCAATCCAGGTCGTGCTCCTGCCAGTGTTCCCTCTGCCCCCGCGCCTGCCCCCTCAAAGAAATAACGTCCCCGCCCGTCAAGGGTTAAGGGTGGAGATTTTTCCGGATGCACTTCCGGAAAAATACTACCCGTCCCTTTACGGGCTGAGTGAAAAAAGACTGTCCCGAAGGAGGTTAATGAGCGCACTCTCTCATTAACCTCCTTGATTACCCGTCCGCTGGCTCCTCCAGGCAGGGTTATACTGCCCCTTTGTCAATCCCTGGATGGGGCAGCCACAAATAAAGTGCGCCTGCGCCAAGTCAAAATCAATCCCTCTAGCCGGCAAAGAATCCTAGTATCGTTTTGCTTATCGTCCCGCCGGTTATCCCGGGAAGAGAGAAGCTCATGCCAGGAGTCTAGGCGGGTAGGAGTGCGGGACGATAAACGATACGCACAAGGTTTTTTACCGCGCTGTTATGTGCACAACAAATTATCCCCGCCTGGTATAGTCGAATAAAGAATGTCTAAAAGCGCGGATACTGTCTGCATCCAGGCGATTCCCTCTGCCGCGGCAAACCCAGGTTTTAAGCTTCGCGGGAGGGAAAACTTCAGCCCCTTGACAGGGGTGCCGGTATAGTATTACCCGGCACTTCTGTCGCACAGCCAGCAAACCCTTAACAAACTTAGCTTTTCCAGCCGCGACACCATTTTGTCGCAATGTCGCAACGGTCGCGTTGGTCGCAAAATCAAACAACAACAAGGGGAAATAAAAAAATCCATGGAAAATAAATCACAAAAAGACACCCAGTCACGCAAGTGGCAAGTTACCATCAATAACCCCACGGAAAAAGGATATACCCACATCAGACTGAAAGAAATCCTGTCTGAAATAAAATCCTTAATCTACTGGTGCATGTCGGACGAGGTAGGGGAAAATGAAACCTACCATACACACCTCTACCTCCAAGGGCGGAGCGGAATCCGTTTCTCCACTCTGAAAAAACGTTTCGAGGGCGCTCACTTTGAAATGGCTCGTGGGACTGCCCAACAAAACATGGAGTATGTCTCAAAAACAGGCAAGTGGAAGGATGATAAAAAATCCGACACCAGTATCCCCGGAACCTTTGAGGAATGGGGAGAAATGCCTGTAGAGCGTCAAGGCCGAAGAAATGACCTGGACGATCTATATAGCATGATTAAAGACGGCTATACGGACTACCAGATATTAGAGGTAATGCCGGAAAGCCTCTTAAACCTGGACAAACTAGACAAAGTAAGGCAGGTGCTCCATTATGAAGACTTTAAGGATACTTATCGTAACGTTGATGTCTGTTATGTATATGGCGATACAGGTACGGGGAAAACTCGTTCTGTCCTGGAAAAGCATGGTTATTCTAACGTGTATCGTGTCACTGATTACCGGCATCCTTTTGACAGTTACCGGGGTCAGGACGTGGTTGTTTTTGAAGAGTATCGTTCAGATTTCAAGATCAATAATTTATTAAATTATACAGACGGTCATCCAGTAGAACTGCCTTGTCGTTTTTTTAATAAATACGCCTGTTACACCAAGGTTTATATTATAACTAATATCCCGCTATCTCAACAGTATCCGGAACTTCAGATCGATTCTCCGGAAAGCTGGCTTGCCCTGATGCGTCGCATCAATACTGTAGTTCATTTCACAGAATCTGGTATTACATGTAAAAAGGTAGAGATTTTGCCAGGCGGTTTTTTGCGCTTGACAGAAAATGAGGAGGTGCCTTTTCATGACATTAAAGAAACTGCTGTCAGAGCTTAACTTTGAAGGCCACATATCCCTGCGCCGCAACAACTTCGGCGGTATGCAGTACATAGGCGGCGGAAGCTCTGAAAAAATATCTGCCCGATATGGGGGATATCAGGTTGACAAAACGGTAATTATTGGTAATATATTAGTAGTGTTTGTAAAATAAATCTGATTTTTAGAGAATGATGTAGCAACTAATTAGCAACTAATTCGTTAAAATAAACTTTCACAAATAGTTGCTAACCGGGGCGCGTCCGACGGGATATAAAATGTCCGCGCCCCAGCAACTACCGCTCCGCTTTCGTGAAAGTGATACTTTAACGAATAGTTGAGGAGTTTTTTTTAGGATTTAGGAAGTGATCTATTTCTAGTACTTCCAGGACGCATACATCAAACCATCAAACAAAA
>RAYY01000110.1 GCA_003611875.1 bacterium D16-56
TCTTCACTCAAAGTAATTTTAGTAATATTTTTAGACATAACGGGAAAGATTCCTTTCTTGTGATTCTTCCCTAATTATACCATATTTCTTAACTGTTCACAACTTAATTTACTATATACTAGTCAGTGTGTAATTCGGGGAGTATCGATTCCGGCAGGCAGTTCCTTTCAGACGGATCCGGTTTCCAGGACTTGGAATCAGATCACGTTGCGACAGATCGCGGAAGAAATGAAGGAAAAGTATGCAATGACGGATCTGTTTTATTGGGGGGCAGAGCCGGTGCTGGAGAGTGTGGAACAGAGTAGCCAGTCGGACAGCAGTTTTTTGTATGAATTGTGTGAGAAGCAGGGGATGTTTTTAAAAATCTATAAGAAAGCGCTGGTTATCTTTGATAAAGCTGTTTATGAACCAAGAGGGATTACGGCCAGGTTTACGGAAAATGACTTTGACGGGAAATGGTCATGGAATACTACCTTAAATGGGACATGGACTGGCGCTGCCGTATCCTACACAGTTCCCCGCTCCAAAAAGGGAGAGAAGGCGGAGGTTGTGGATATTGTAGTTGGGGAGGGGACACGTCTCCTTCACATAAATGAAAAGGCGGAGAGTGAGGAGGAGGCGTTCCGGATTGCCAAGGCAAAGATCAATTCGGAAAATGAGAAGGCTGTGACTATTTCCTTTACTGCCATGGGGGATCCCAATGTGGTTGCCACATGTAACATCGAGATCTATGGTATGGGAAGATGCAACGGAAAATATTTTGTGGATAAAGTAAAACAGCGGATATCGGGCAGCGGATATACCATGAGTGTATCTGGGTACCGGATCTTTGGACGGCTGTAGGCCGGGTGAGGAGATATGTATGGACAGAGGCGGACCACGGATTGGTTTTATCAGTTCCTATAATGCCAGTGCTGGAACAGCATCGATTTATTATCCGGACAGATGTAAGGATGTTACGGGAGAACTTCCGGTATTTATGCCTTGCGGGCTGACGCAAGGGTTTGAGAAAGGGGATGCTGTTCTGGTGCTTCATTTATCAAATGGGAGTGAGGCAGGGATTGTGATGGGGAAGTATGCACAAGGCGCCTGTGGTGCGGGGATTGCAGTGGAAGGAGATACACTGACATTAAAGGATTCATCAGGATCCATTAAGTTAAGCCAGATCATAGCAAAGTGCAGGCAGTAAGGAGGGGAGGCATGGCAAAAGTGGGAAACTGGGGGAGCGGCATCCGGTTTCAGACCAGTGACAGCCGGATCCTGACATTTATGGATATGAAAAGAAAAGCGTCTGTAAGGACGGCAAAACACAATATCATCCATGGAAAGCCTAAATTAGAGTTTCTTGGTCCGGATTTACAGACCGTTACATTTAAGATGGAATTAAACGCATTGTTGGGGATCCGGCCAAGGAAAGAGGAGGAAAAGCTTATCCGGAAAATGAATGCCGGTTATACGGCGCCGCTGGTTATCGGAGGGAGGAAGATTCTTGGAAAAGCTATGATTACAAGTTTAGGAAGCTCTTATGAGCATGTGTTAAGGAAAGGAGAGGTGTTTTCTATGTCTATTGATGTGACCATGACAGAGTACAGATAAGGACGGCTGGAAAATAGAAAGTATTTTTTTGCAATGACATTCAGGGAGGGCAGGATGAATTTTAAGTTTATGTATGAGGATGGTTTTACGCCTGCTCAGATTCAGGACATATCCCGGTGCCTGACCAATATTCTGAATATTCCGGAAGGTTCCATTCCTTTTTCCAGAGGGTTGGGACTGAGTTGGGCAAATCTGTCTCAGATACCTGCTGATATGGAAAATGAATATGCCACGGAGGTAGTAGAGAAAGTGGAGGAATTTGAACCTCGGGTTAGCGTTCGTGACGTCAGTTTTTCTTATGAAGGTGGGACAGCTCAGATAATAGTTCTTTTAGAAAAAGGAAGTGGGGACAGTGGATGATCAATGAAGAAATGAAGGCAGTAATGGATTACCCGGATGTGAGCTTTATTGAAGATTACACAGCAGCCAGGCTGGAAGACGATATGGTAAATTGGTATAAGGAAAAAAGAAAGGAGCTGACAGGGGAGGACCTTGTGCTGGGAAAGGCAGATGACAGACGGATCCTTTTACAGACAGGGGCATATTTTATCTGCCAGGGATATTTATACGCAGATCATGCAGGAAAGATGGGGCTGCTCAAATATAGCTCTGGGGATTATCTGGAAAATCTTGGGGCATTAAAACACATCTATCGAAAGGAGGCGGCAAAGGCTACAGTCACCATCCGCTTTTATTTGAAAGAACCCAGGAATGTGGCTACCGGCATTCCGGCAGGAACACGTCTGACTTCAGGGGATGGGGTTTATTTTGCGACAGATGAATATGCGGAAATCCTTATTGGAGAAACCTGGACAGATGTAGGGGCAACTTGTCTGCAGCCGGGAAAGGTTGGAAATCAGTATGATAGGGGAGATATTAAAATCATTGTGAATCCGACACCCTTTATTGATTCTGCTGAAAATATCACCATACCAGAAAACGGTACAGATGTAGAGGGCGATGAGTCTTTGAGGGAGCGGATTTATGCGGCCCCGGCTGCGTATTCTTCGGCGGGAACCAAGAATGCATATGAATATTTTGTAAAGAAGTTCAGTTCAGAAATATGTGATGTGGTGATTACAAGCCCGGAGCCGGGACAGGTTCTTGTACGGTACCTTCTGGATGGAGGGAGGATTCCAGGACAGGAGTCACTGGATGCGCTTTGGGAATATCTTTCCTCTCCGTCTATCAGGCCGGTTACCGATCATGTAGTGGTCCAGGCTCCAGAGCAGGCGGATTATCGGATTGAGGTGAAATATTTTATCAATCGAAGTGACAGTAACCGGGCTAATGTTATTCAGGAAAATGTGAATAGATTTATAGAAAACTATAAAGTCTGGCAGGGATCCAAAATGGGCAGGGATATAAATCCCAGTGAGCTGACAGGACAGATCATGGCAGCAGGAGTAAAAAGGGTAGAAATAATAGAACCGCAGTTTACAGTGGTTCCAGAGGGAACAGTGGCGTTTTTGGCAGAGGAGTCTATTGTATATGGAGGGCTGGAAGATGATTAAGCTGCAGGATGCGGAGTTGATCACTGTTCTTCCGCCTTATGTAAAGAAGGATCCAGATGTCCAGGCAATCAGCTATGCATTTAAGATGGGCATGGAAAAATTTCTGAAGTATTCAAAAGCAGCGTCCCTGTATGGAGCAATTGACCAATTGCCGGGGCATATCCTTGACTTATTGGCTCTTGAGCTGCAAAGTCATTATTATGAGGAAACACTGGAACTGGGGGTAAAACGTGGTCTGGTAAAAAATGCTTTGGCATGGCATTTAAAGGGTGGGACAGTATCGGCAGTGGAAGAAATGATCCAGGTGGTTTTCGGAGACGGAAAATCCGGAAAAGGGAAGTTAGAGGAGTGGTATGAGTATGGAGGGAAGCCTGGGACCTTCCGAATTAAATTGAATACAGAGGAGCATGATGTTGAGCTGGATATGGCAGATGTGATTCAGAAGATTAATCTGTATAAAAAATTGAGCGCTCATATCGAAGCCATAGGAATCGGGTATTCTTTTTATGTTCCTGTATGTTATGAAAATAGGATAAGGATGAGATCGGCTTTTTATCCCCGTTTGAATATCCCAAAGCTTTCATTAAACGGCATGTGGAAGCTGGATAAGAGCCAAAGGCTCAGTGGCTATGATGGTTATGGAAGGTTGGATTTTTATCCTGTGGCTGCGAAGTTTCAGACCAGTGTGAGAGGAACGCCGCAGGAGAAGCTTTTATATCGTGTAGTGGCCGGGGCCAGGGAGAAGCTGCAGACAGCGGAAGCGATATCTGTCAAAGCCCAGGCGGAGTGTAAGACTACAAACAGGGAAAGGATTTGCAGCCAGGTGTCTGTAGAAGTAAAAG
>RAYY01000010.1 GCA_003611875.1 bacterium D16-56
GCCTGATCGATTATCAAAGCCACAGTGCATATATATATTTAATTATATTTCCCCACCCCGTGAAAAGTAACCAAAAGACTCCGGAAAAGACTGCAGAACGGAAAAAATGCTTGTCATTTCCAGCAATCTATGTTAAACTAACTGATGTTTGACGATTAGGAGGTGCGTTATTATGCTCAAAGTAATTTTGTCTGTGATTTTTGTGCTGATATGCCTGGCATTGATTGTGATTATCTTACTTCAGGAAGGAAAGTCTGCAGGTCTTGGCTCTATCAGCGGTATGGCTGATACGTACTGGGGCAAGAATAAGGGACGGTCCATGGAGGGAACTCTGGAAAAGTTTACCAAGGCTGCTGCTGTGCTGTTTATGGTATTGGCAGTTGTTCTCAATATACTGTAAAGCTTTGGAGCATGGATTAGATGCCCCGCAGCTTGCATTAGGGCATTTGGCTTATGCGGGAACATGCAGAGTCAGGCTGGTTCAAACCTTGGTTTATGACAGTATCTGTAAGGCGGACATGGAAGACTGTGAAGGTTTACGGACTGTGAGAGTTTACGGTGGGATAAGGCACTCTTGGTGAAAGGGTGCTTTTTTCTTTTTTATGCGCAGGGATGGGTAAGGAAATCCGTAGTTTTGCTGCATGCACTCCGTGTGGCGGGCAGGGGGAAAATCCACTCCTGCTTGATTGAAAGAAAGGAAGCGGTGGAATGGAAGATTTGATGAGAGAGAGAAAAGAGCATTTATTGGCAGCCATGAAAGATCCCATGTATGTGCCCATGAAGCTGAAAGAGCTTGCCATGCTGTTTGATGTGCCAAAGGAACAGCGGGAGGAGCTGAAAGAGGTATTGGATGTGCTGGTGGCAGAGGGAAGGCTAACGCTGTCAAAAAGGGGGAAATACAGCATACCAGAGGCGTCAGTGCTGGCAGGAATATTTTCAGGCAATGTAAAAGGGTTTGGATTTGTGTCTGTAGAGGGGCGGGACCAGGACTTGTTTATCCCGGCAGATAAGACCATGGGAGCCATGCATGGGGACCGGGTGCAGATTACTGCCATGCCGGGACAGCAGGGCAGGCGGGCAGAAGGCGCTGTAACTCGTGTGCTTGAGCGGGCTAACCGGACTGTGGTCGGATATTATCAGAAAAGCAGAAATTACGGCTTTGTGATGCCGGACAACCGGAAATTGGGACAGGATATCTTTATTCCTCAGGGACAGGATATGGGGGCAGTGACCGGACACAAGGTGGTGGTGGAGATTACGGATTACGGCAGCCCTGCAAAGGGTTCGGATCAGGGCAGGGGAAAAAGCCCGGAGGGTGTGGTCACGGAGATTTTGGGACATGCCAATGATCCGGGGGTGGATATTTTGTCCTTGGTGCGGGCTTATGATCTGCCGGAGGCGTTTCCGGACGATGTGATGGAGGAGGCCGGCAGGACAAGGGACGAGGTGACAGCAGAGGAGCTTGCGGGAAGGAAGGATCTGCGGAGTCTTTTGACTGTGACCATTGACGGGGAGGATGCCAAGGATCTGGACGACGCTATTACCATTTCCAGGGAGGATTTTGGATATCGGCTGGGAGTGCATATTGCGGATGTTACCCATTATGTTAAGGAAGGGAGTCCTATGGATGAGGAGGCATTGAAACGGGGGACCAGTGTGTACCTGGTGGACCGGGTGATCCCCATGCTGCCTCATAAGCTTTCCAATGGGATTTGCTCTTTGAATGCAGGGACAGATCGGCTGGCCTTAAGCTGTATCATGGACATTGATCTGCAGGGAAAGGTGCTGGGCCATGAGATTGCCGAGACAGTGATTCATGTGGACCGAAGAATGACCTACACGGCTGTAAATGCCATTGTTACGGATCGGAACCGGGAAGTGATGGAGGAATATGCAGATTTTGTGGAGATGTTTGACCAGATGAAGGCATTGGCGGACATTCTCAGGAAGAAGCGCAAGGCCAGAGGGTCCATTGACTTTGATCTTCCGGAGACCAAGGTGCTGCTTGACAGGAATGGGACGGTTCTGGAGGTAAAGCCTTATGACCGGAATGACGCCACTAAGATCATTGAGGATTTTATGCTGATGGCAAATGAAACTGTGGCAGAGGATTATTTCTGGCAGGATCTTCCGTTTCTGTATAGGACCCATGACAATCCGGATCCGGAGAAAATGAAGCGGCTGGGAATGTTTATCAACAATTTCGGATATGCCATTCATTTTCAGAACGGGGAGATCCATCCGGGAGAACTGCAGAAGCTTTTGACGCGGATTGAAGGAAGTGAGGAGGAGACGCTGATCAGCCGTCTTACCCTGCGTTCTATGAAACAGGCAAAATATATGCCTGTATGTACCGGGCATTTTGGCCTGGCCGCCCGGTATTATACTCATTTTACTTCACCGATTCGCCGGTATCCGGATCTGCAGATTCACCGCATTATTAAGGAAAATCTCAGAGGCAGCTTGACAGAGGAGCGGATTTCCCATTATCATAAGATCATGATGGGGGTGGCAGTCCAAAGCTCTGCCATGGAGCGGCGTGCAGATGAGGCGGAGCGGGAGACAGTGAAGCTGAAAAAGTGTGAGTATATGGAAAGACAGATAGGGCAGGTGTTTGAGGGCGTGATTTCCGGCGTGACCAATCATGGCTTTTACGTGGAGCTTCCCAGCACAGTGGAGGGCATGGTTTCGGTAAATGATCTGCAGGGGGAGTATTATGTGTTTGATGAGGAGCAGATGGAGCTGCGGGGCGAGATCACCGGAAGGGCATATCGTCTTGGTCAGAAGGTCAGGGTGGCAGTGGCCGGGACGGATCGGATGAACCGGACCATTGATTTTGCAGTGGCCAAAGAGCCTGAGGTCCAGGCGTAATCCTTCTCTGTCATATGGACTGGGGTTTTATAAAGGAACGGGTCTCCATATCGGTACGTGCTGTGAAGCGTACACAGTGTGGAGGAAAACAGGAAGATCTGATTTTGCAGGACAAGAGACGGGAGGTTAGAGGGAGCATTGAAGGACAGTATAAAATTGATTGCCAACAACAAAAAGGCATATCATGATTATTTTATTGATGAAAAATTTGAGTGCGGCATTGAGCTTTTTGGAACGGAGGTCAAGTCTATCCGTTCAGGCAAATGCAGCATTAAGGAAGCATTTGTGAGAATTGAGAAGGGGGAGGTGTATGTATTCGGCATGCATGTAAATCCTTATGAAAAGGGGAATATTTTCAATAAGGATCCTCTCCGGGCTAAAAAGCTTTTGATGCACCGGTCAGAGATCAATAAGCTGGAAGGGAAGATTCGTGAGAAGGGTCTGACCCTGGTGCCGCTTCAGGTGTATTTTAAGGGAAGCCTGGTGAAGGTGGAGATCGGACTGGCACGGGGGAAGAAGCTTTATGACAAGCGGGCGGACATTGCCAAAAAGGACCAGAGACGGGAAGTGGAGCGGGATTATAAGGAAAAGCTGCGGTAAAAGGCGAGTGGGCGGCAGCTGGCGGTGCCTTGCCGAAGGAGGTGAAGCTGTCCAAAAGTTCTTTGCTGCATGCTATCAAAAAGTCCGCTCTAGCCGCCGTGACTGCGGCTTGGTATAATAGATATTAGGTTTGGCAAAACCTGAACAAGGGAATGGGGTGAGCAGCAATGCAGTTAGATAAATCTAGTTATACATTGCCAAATGAGAAGAACGCAATACTGGAACCGCTCATAGAGCAGTATGCCGAGAAGGTGGTCTATCCTGCAAAGAAGGTCTTTCTGGTTCCGGGAGAGTTTCTGCGGGGCGTCTATTATATCGCCCATGGTCGGACGCGCCATTATATGATCGGTCTGGACGGGGCGGAGAAAATACTCTATGCGCTTTCTGACGGCTGGTTTTACGGTGAGGCCACCTTAACCCTGCAGGAACCTACAGGGCTTTTCTCCCGGACCGAGGAGGAAACCACCATCTATATCATTCCTTATTTGGACTATGAGAGGCTTGTAGATACCAACAAGGTATTCCGCACAGCGGTCATGAAAAACTTCTCCAAAAAGACCATGATCCTGCGCCACGAGATCGAAAATCTCACCTTCAACTCCTGCAAGGAGCGGTTGAAAAGGCTCTTCTGTGCCACAGCAGACCCCAGCCTTCTGATCGAGGACAAATGGTACAATCTCAAGGTGCACTATACCCAGCAGGAGATCAGTGCAATCATCGGAGGCGCCCGGATCACCACTAGTAAGCTGATGAAGGAATTGTGCGACGAAGATTTCATACGAATTTTAAATCGTAATACACAAATTAATGCAGTTGAGTACAAACAAAGGATAGAAATGCAATAATCGTTAGACTTTTTCAGAAATCAGCAGATATTTCTTGGGAAATCCATAAATATTTTCGATATAATAGTCCATATTTCTTTTATGGGCTATTTTTGTTTGAATTATTTCTGAATTGATGAGAGAAAGCTTACATCTAATAAATAGGATCATTGTAACCTGGTAAATTGCTGATGCTCTGCAAATTTGATAAATTTTAAATACAAAAACTCACGAGGAGGTATGGTATGAAGAAACAAAGTAAAAAGGGCTGGTTTCCAAATGTGTATACGATATTGTTCGTATTAGCAATCGCGGCCGCAGTTCTGACCTGGGTTATTCCCGCTGGAAGCTATGAGCGTGTAACAGAGGGTTCCGTAACAAAGGTTGTGGCCGGAACCTATCACACCATTGAGCAGAGTCCCCAGGGACCCTGGCAGATCTTTCAGGCCCTGGTAACAGGCTTTAAGAATCAGTCCAGCCTGATCTACATGATCCTCTTTGTTAGCGCAGCCGTTTATATGATGACAGAAACCCAGGCTGTAAACACCACATTTTCAAAACTGGCAGGAGCTGTGAAGGGGAAGGAAGAAATCGCCATTTTCTGCGTCATGTTCTTCATGTCCATGGGTGGTGCAACGGGTGTATTCGGCAATGCAACCCTGGTGCTGATTCCCATTGGTATCTTTCTGTCACAGGCCATGGGTTTTGACAAGACCCTCGGATTCTTCATGATCTTCTTCGGGCAGTTCTCCGGCTTTAATGTAGGATGGGCCAATGCCGGGGTTTTGGGTGTAGCTCAGTCCATTGCAGAGGTGCCTCTGTTCTCCGGATTCAGCGCCAGAGTAATCTTTCATGCCGTCAACTTTGCCTTAAGCTATGGTTTTGTCCTTCTGTATCTGCGTCAGCTGCGCAAAGATCCCACCATGAGCTTAAACTATGAGCCAGGCATGGCGATATCTGAGGTTATGGGCAGCCAGAGCGGTAAGGATTCCATGGGTGATTCTTCCATCACCAGGGTTCAGGCTCTTACCATGCTGTGTATGTGCGGCGGTCTGATTGCTATTATCATAGGGGCTTTGAAGTTCAAATGGGGAGCAGATAAAATCTCCGCAACCTTTTTGGTGGTATGCTTACTCATCGGCTGTGTCAGCTGCAGGGATATGAATGTGGCCTTTGACCGGTTTATCAAGGGCTGTTCCACCGGAGTAAGCGCTGCCTTTATCGTAGGCTTCGCAAATGCCTTAACAGTTCTGATGAACGACGGCAAAATCATGGATACCATCGTGTACTACCTGGCAAAACCAGTGGAATACGCAGGACCAGTCTTAGGCGCCGGTCTGATGTTTTTTGCCAATGCCCTGATTAACTTTTTCATCTCCTCAGGATCTGGACAGGCAGCTGCTGTTATGCCTATTATGGTGCCTATTGCGGATCTGGCAGGCATTACCAGACAAGTAGCGGTACAGGCATTCCAGTTTGGCGACGGCTTCACTAACTGTATGATCCCTACCATCGGCACCCTGATGGGCGGTCTTGGTTTCGCAGGCATTTCCTATGGCAAGTATTTGAAGAAAGCGGTGCCTTTAATCCTGATTCAGGTAGTTTTGGCGTTTTTCACACTGATGCTGCTGCAGAGTATTGGGTGGACAGGACTTTGAAAGGAGGAATCTGATGATCATTCATGAACTGGTGGCTTCTATTGAGCCGGAAATCAACGCAGTCCGCAAACAGATTCACGAGAATCCAGAATTGGGTTTAAGGGAATACCAGACCAGCGCCCTGGTGGAGAGGGAGCTGCGCGAGAAAACCCATGTGGACCGGATTGAGCACATTGGAGAGACCGGGCTTCTGGTTGAATTAAAGGGTACCAGGACGGGAGAGGCCCATTGTATCGCACTAAGGGGTGATATGGACGCCCTTCCGGTCAGTGAGTCAGAGACCCATAAGCTTTGCAGTAAAGTAGACGGTGTCATGCATGCCTGCGGACATGATGTTCACACCGCTGTTCTTCTGGGAGCTGTACGGGTTTTAGAGCATTACCGGGATCAAATTGCCGGATCGGTGCTGTTCTTTTTCCAGCCTGCGGAGGAAATCCTGAAAGGCGCCCTGCTCTTTGCAGAAAGCTCTAAGATTGATTTCAACAAAATCGACGGTGTGGCCGCCTGCCACGTAACACCGGATCTGAATGCAGGACAGATAGGCGTGCGCTACGGTGCTATTCTAGGGAGTGCCGATGAGCTGTCCATTACTGTGAAGGGCAAGGGCGGTCACGGGGCACACCCTGATACAGTGGTGGATCCCATCCTCATTGCTTCCCAGATCCTGCAGAATCTTCAGATGCTCGTTTCCCGAGAACTGGCCGCCGACGAGGCCGGGGTGGTATCGATCTGTTCCATTCACGGCGGCGCTGCATCTAATATTGTTCCGGATCAGGTGGAGATGAAGGGCACAGTGCGGGCTCTGGATCCCAAGATCCGCGATCATCTGCTTAGACGGATCCCGGAAATCTGCAAGGGCGTCGCTGCGGCCGGACGAGGTGACGCGGAGGTCGGCTTAAAGCTTGGCCCTCCGCCCTTTATCAGCAGCAGCGATTGGGTAGACCGGGTAAAGCGCTGCGGAACTAAAGTGCTGGGAGAGGGAAATGTAGTGGAGCTGCCGGCTGCCAGCATGGGCGCTGAGGATTTTGCCTATGTAAGGGAAAAGGCTCCTGGTGTATTTGTCCGTCTGGGAGCCAGAAGTGAAGGCGGACCCTACTGCGGACTTCACAGTCCATCCTTTTACTGTGACCGCAAGGCTCTTACCGCGGGAATCCTTACCCTTGCGGGGATCGCCCTGGATTTCTTTGGGGCAGAGTATTAAGTGTTTAGGAGCTGTCGCGAAATAATATGTACAGATTGCGCAGGATTTTTCTTTGAGAGTGCAGGACAAAAATCAGGCGCATAGTGGGATATGTAATTGATTTTTGTTCTGTGCTATCGGAGAAAAGGACAAGCAAGATGTGCAAATTATTTTGAAACGGTTCCTTAGATCATAACAAAAAACCTGCAAAAGCAGAAAGGAGAAACCATGATTCAGTTACAAGGCTCCTGGGTAGCAATGCCTACTCCATTTACAGAAAATAACAAAATTGATTTCAAGGGATTTGAAACCCTGATTGACCGTCAGATTAAGTATGGCACCTCCCAGCTTTTTATTTTGGGATCCGCAGGAGAAGTCACCCTGCTGACTCAAGAGGAGAAGCAGGAGATTGTTCATGAAGTCATCAAGATGACAAAAGGCCGGATTCCGGTATTTTTCGGTGCGGCCGCCCTCACCACAGAGGCCAGCGTGGAGTTTGCGCAGTACTGTGAAAAAGAGGGGGCAGACGGCGTAATCTTTACCGTACCGCCTTACGTGCTTATCAACCAGACCGCAGCCTATGCTCACATGGATACTTGTATGGGTTCAGTGGATATTCCCTGCGGCATCTATAACAATCCATCCCGTCTGGGCGTTCAGGTGATGCCGGAAACCATCAAAAAGCTGTCTGACGCCCACTCCAACTTTGTGGTGGACAAGGAAGCCCTGCCAAATGTGGAGCAGCTTGTTCAGGTACAGCGCCTGTGCCAGGGAAAGGTAAAAATCATGTGCTGTGATTTTCCCAAATATTCTATCGTGCTGCCTACCTTGGCTGTAGGGGGCACCGGAACAGCCAATATCGGCGGCAATATCATCCCGGAGGAGGCTTCTCTGTACTCTCGCCCATGGACGGATATGCAGATCATTGAGGAATGCCGGGAAAGCTATTTTAAGTGGTTCCCGCTTCTGCAGCAGCTATACACCTTCTCCAATCCTGTGGTGATCAAGGCAGCCTTAAACGTCCTGGGTCTTCCTGGCGGCTGCTTAAGAAAACCCTATCAGGATTACGGCGGCACAAGGTTAGCGGAGCTGGAATGTATAATGGGAGAAATGGGTGTCATTGACAAGTATGGAGTAAGAAGATAGTCGTGACAGAGGGGAGTATGATGACTCTGGTTCTCACTATGCGATTGAAATACTTGCGGCTTTAAAGCTGGATGCAGAGTCTTAAAGCAAGAGGCAGAATTTTAGAGTACTTTGCAGCAATTCAAAGTAAGAAGCAGCTTCTTGGAATCTCAATTCTTTTGGAAACAGGCAGGAGATTACGATCTTCTGCCTGTTTGATTTGTTTTTTCGGTCTCTCTATTGTGTTTTTATTATGTCTTTATTATTTCCCTGTTATAGAAATAATAACCATAAAAACGTTATCTAATTAAATTATTTTGTGAATAAGTGCATGAAAAATATTACTATATAAGTAATAAATTACAAAATATGACGGTGCAACCTATAAGAATAGAAATTATTTACATTCAGCTCGAAATAAGCTATGATGTACCCATCAAGAAAACAAACAAAACGGGAAGGAGAAAAACATGAAAACTTATAATGTTTGTATCGTTGGCGGGGGAAGCACTTATACACTGGGATTCTTAAAATCCTTTGTAAGACTGAAAGAGGAATTTCCTTTAAAAAAGCTGGTGTTGTTTGACATTGACAGCGAGCGTCAGACGCCGATTGGAAAGTACGGCGAGATTCTTTTCAGAGAGAGATTTCCAGAGCTGGACTTTTCCTACACCACAGATATAAAAGAAGCCTATGAGGGCATGGATTTTGTGTTTATGCAGATGCGTGCAGGCGGGCTGCCAATGCGCCGGGAGGATGAGCATATTCCGCTGGGCATGGGAATGATCGGACAGGAGACCTGCGGGGCAGGCGGAATGGCATATGGCCTTCGGTCCTGTGTGGATATGATCAAGGCAGTGCATGATATCCGCCATTATGCTCCTGAAGCATGGATCCTGAATTACTCCAATCCGGCCGCCATTGTGGCAGAGGCGCTGCGGAGAGAATTTCCGGATGATAAGAGGCTGCTTAACATCTGTGACCAGCCGGAAAATGTGGTTCGTTCCTGCAGCCGGCTGTTAGGATGCAGCTGGGAGGATCTGGATCCGGTGTACTTCGGACTGAATCACTATGGCTGGTTTACCCATATGTATGATGTACATACCGGGGAGGACCTGCTTCCCAAGATCCGGAAAATGATTGCAGAAAAAGGATTTCTTCCTCAGGATGCTGAGCAGAGAGACCAGTCCTGGCTGGATACCTACGGCATGGTACAGACCATAATGAATGATTTCCCGGATTTTCTGCCCAACACCTATGACCAGTATTATCTGTATCCGGAGTACAAGGCAAGCCATTTGAACCCAGACTTTACCCGCGCAGACGAGGTAATGGCAGGAAGGGAAAAGAGAGTGTTTACAGAATGTGCCGAGGTGATTAAGGCCGGTGAGTTAGGCGATCGCTTTGATGCGATTTCAGATGCCCATGCAGAGATGATGATCAAGGTAGCAGAAGCCATTGCCTACAATAAAAATACCCGCCATATTCTGATTGTGGAAAACAACGGCGCCATTGCCAATATGCAGGATGACGCCATGGTTGAGGTGGTATGTGAGCTGGGAATCAATGGACCGAGACCAATGAGAGTGGGGAATATACCGCAGTTTTATCTGGGACTTTTGGTGAACCAGGTATCTTGTGAGAAACTGATTGTGGATGCATATTATGAGCATTCTTATCAGAAGGCTCTGGAAGCATTTACCCTGAACCGTCTGATCGGTGACGCCAAGAAGGCAAGAAAGGTGCTGGACGCTTTGATCGAGGCCAATAAAGGAATGTGGCCGGAGCTGAAGTAAGCTTGCCGCAGCCGGCACATGGGATGTAAGACACAGGGCGCTCAAAAGGGAAATCCGCAAGGCGCATCATATATAAGGCTTCTTTGGAGAGGAAGCATTCAGCGCCAAAAGGGAAATCTGCAGGGGCGCCCCTGTGAAACAGAATTTGAGAATACTTAAAAACGTGTAGGGGGACTACAAAAATGAGCAAAAATAAGATCATGGATTTTTTCTCGTCTCTGGGGCGCAGCCTTCTGATGCCGATAGCAGCCTTGGCAGCCTGCGGTATTATTTTGGGCTTGACCTCAGCTCTCATGAAGGCCCAGGTACAGGCGGCAGTGCCTTTTCTGGCCCAGGGATTACCCTTATTTATTATATCTTCCATAAATAAGGTTTCCGGCGTGGTATTCACGCTGGTTCCGGTATTGTTTGCCATATCGATCTCTTTTGGGCTTGTGTCAGAGGAAAAGGAGATTGCGGCATTTGCGGGATTTATCGGATATTATACCTTTTTGGTAGCGTCAGCCTGTGTGATCAATGCCGGGTTTATGGATTTTGGCGCCATGAAGATTTCCGTGATTCTGGGAGTGGAGACCTTGGATATGGGAGCTGTGGCAGGGATTCTGACAGGACTGATTACAGCAGCTTTACACAGCAAATACCACAAAGTAACATTTCCTGTAGCCATAGCTTTTTATGGAGGAAAACGGTTTGTGTCTCTGGCAGTGATCATGGCTATGGCTGTGGTGGGACTGATCGCACCCTTTGTGTGGAATCCGGTTTCCATGATGATCAACGGGCTGGGGGGAGCGATCTCGGCAGCGGGGCTTGCAGGAGTATTTGGATTCGGATTTTTGGAAAGGCTTTTAATACCCACAGGACTTCACCATGTTCTCAACGGTATTTTCCGTACCACGGCCATTGGCGGTGTGTATGAAGGAGTAGAGGGCTGTCTGAATATCTTTCTGCAGTTTATTGACAAGGTGGACATTACAGAGCTTCGCCCCTACACCGTATTTTTAGGGCAGGGTAAGATGCCTATGATGATGTTTGGCCTGCCTGCAGCGGCGCTTGCCATCTACAGAACTTCTCCGGATGAGAAGAAGCCAAAAGTAAAGGCGCTGATGATCGCAGGTGTTGCAGCCAGTGTGGTGTCAGGCATCACGGAGCCTATGGAGTTTTCCTTTATGTTTGTGGCGCCGGTGCTGTTTTTGTTCCATGCATTTATGGGCGGTTTATCCTTTATGCTGATGGCGGCATTTCATGTAACCATAGGAAATACCGGCGGCGGTTTGATTGATTATCTGATTTGGGGAGTGTTCCAGCCAGGTTCTAACTGGTACTGGGTGGTTATTGTGGGTATTGGGTTTTCCGTGGTGTATTACCATGTGTTCAAATGGTATCTGACCAAAAAGAATCTGACCATTGAAGTGTCAGACGAGGAGGCAGAGGAGGATTCCCAGGGCGCAGGCTTAGATGAAAAGCAGCAGATGCAGGCTGCCCGGATCATTGAGGGCCTTGGAGGCCGGGACAATATTGTGGTGGTCAACAACTGTCTTACCAGGCTCCGGGTAGATGTAAAGGATATGTCTTCAGTCAGTGAGGAACAGTTGAAAAAGACCGGGGCCATGGGATTTATCAAGCCGTCCGAGACTCACATCCAGGTGGTTTACGGACCAAAGGTAGAGGGAATCGCGGCCAATGTGCGTCAGGTTATGAAATATTAAGGGGAGTTTTGATAAAAAGGAATAGGGAAAAGGTTTAGTCGGCCTTTTCCCTGTTCCTTTTTTGTGCTGCCAGGTCAATTAATATCTGGATAATCGTCAGAATGCCGATACGCGGATTGACATCCACATGGCGGTATTCCCTGTTCTCATCATTGGTACATAGGCTGACAGTGCTGTAAGGAATCAGGGGGCTGTCCTCGTCACAGGTAAGGAGGATGGTGAGAATGCCCTGCTCTCTGGCTTTTTTAAAGACCGGAAGATACCGGGGAGCATCCCCATGGGCCGTAATGGCAAGGAGCACGGAGCCGCCGCTGATTCCATAGATCAGCCCGTTGAGCAGCCTTTGCCATTCGATCAGAATGGATGGATAATCCAGGGTGGTCAAAACAATCTGTAGGTATTTGGCCGGGATTGAGCTCAGGGAAGAACCATAGATATAGACCGGCCTTCCGCTGGTGAGAAGCTCTGCAATCTGATTTAATTTTTCTGTGTCCATGGCCTCTGCATTGTCCCGGAATCTGGCAGCAGACAAGGGGAGAAGGCGTCCTGCAGTCAAAGTCGGGTTGGAGAGCTGTTCTAATTCACTGCGGATCTGGAACTTAAATTCATGGTAGCCTTTTAGCCCCAGCTTTTGACAAAAACGCACAATGGTGGCATTGGAGGTGTAGAGCCGGGCGCTTAAGTCACTGAGTCCGATATATGTGACTGCCGTAATATTTTTTTCCAGGTAATCTAAGATCTCCTGCTCTGTCTCTGTAAGGGAAAGCAGGCGGGCTTTTTCTAACAAGGGAATCATCATTTGTTTTCCTCCACAGGCGCCAGCCATGGGGCGGACCGGCGGTATTCCAAATAACACTGGAAAATAGTGCTGATTACATAAAAGATCGGAAGACGGGAAGTAAACTCTGCATCCTGGTATTCCCGCTGCCGGGTAAAAAAGCGGAAATTGATATCCGCAAGATCCGCAATGGTGTTGTTGGTGTAAGGGGTGATGGAAATGACCGGCACATTGTTCATTCTGGCAAGGCGGGCCAAGCGGGCAGTGTGAGGAAAGCTTCCGGTGGTGCTGATTAAAATCCATGCGGAGGCTTCCGGAAAATTCCGTAAAATATGTTCGCCCATTCGGACAGACTCAATCTTATACACGTTCTGCCGTCCGATGGAAAACAGCATTTTCTCGAAATAGTCAATTAATGTAGCGGTGATTCCTCCCGGCGAATACAGATAGATCCGGCAGTTGTCGTCAAAAATATGAAATACCTGTTCAAGCTGTTTGTCCAGAATCAGATGAGAGGTGGATTCTATGTGGGAACAGATCTGCTCTAAGATCATCTGCGTGTCCAAATTCGCGGGCTTTGCCGGGGCAGGAGGGGCCGGAGAACGGCGTATGGCCGCAGCCAGGGCATATTTAAATTCTGAAAATCCGGAGTAGCCCAGCTTTTTGCAGAAGCGCAGGATGGTGGCAGTGGAGTAGGATACCTGCTTTGCCATCTCATGTATGCTGATGTGCACAATATCTTCTGCATGGGTATAGACGTATTTTAAAATATTCAGCTCATTGCCGCTTAAGCTTCGGATGACATCATCGTCTAAATGAAGTGTGACCATAGGATTCCTTTTTTGTAATAAGTGTACTGGTATCCGACCAGTAAGTGCACCTTCAGCACCGTCTGTTTTGCCATCTGCTGCGTTGTCGTTAGTCAACGATGCCACCGCATCGTCTCCCTCCTCCGCCTTGCAGACTGACAAAATATCCGGCACTGGCAGTGCAATTTCTGGTCGGATGGTGCGCTAGCCGGCAGCAGATCCAGGATTGATTTGTCTTTTGTGCTGCGGTCTGTTTTGGGGGAACTTAAGTACAGTGCAATAGCTGTATTTTATCATAAAACAGCAGAAAAAGCCATGAAAAAGGGAAAGAAAAAAACTTATATCATTTCGGGAAGAAATACTTGTGTATCAGAAAATTTAATACTATAATGAAACGTGAAACAGATAAGGAGAAGAATTATGAGAGTAATTGCCGGAAGTGCAAGACGGATTTCACTAAAAACCTTGGAGGGACTTGAGACCAGGCCCACTACGGACCGGATCAAGGAGACTCTTTTTAATATGCTGCAGTATGCTTTGGCGGATTGTGTGTTTTTGGATTTGTTTGCAGGCAGCGGGGGGATTGGAATCGAGGCTTTAAGCCGGGGGGCGGCCCAGTGTGTGTTTGTGGAGCAGAATCGGGCAGCAGTGGAGTGTATTCGCGGAAATCTTCAGGCTGCCAGGCTTTCTGACCGGGCAGTGGTAATGCACTGTGACGCTCTTACAGCCCTTCAGCGGCTGGAGGGAAAGTACCGGTTTGATTATATTTTCATGGATCCGCCCTACGGATGCCGACTGGAGAAGCAGATGCTTTCTTACTTGGCAGATTCCAGCCTCATGGAGGCAGGATGCACGGTGATCGTGGAGGCACGGTTAGATGAGGAGTTTTCTTATCTGAAAGATTTGGGTTACGTTTTGACAAAGGAAAAGCTTTATAAGACCAATAAACACATTTTTGTGAATCAGGGGGGCGTGTAATCCCTAATATGAAGATGACACGCAATATCCGATAAAACGGGTATGGAATGTTCAGGAAAACGGTGTGTGCAATATCCGATAAAACGGGTATGGAATGTTCAGGAAAACGGTGTGTGCAGTCCCCGATAAAACGGGATATGAAAATGTTCAATAAAGCGGGACATGCAGTCTCCGATAAAGCAGGGTGTGAAATGCCCGGCAGAGCAGGATGTGCAGCAGAGTATGCATGGAATGGAGGAAATCATGACAGTAGCAGTTTATCCGGGAAGCTTTGATCCGGTTACTTTGGGACATATGGATATCATAGAGCGGACAGCCCGGATGATGGATCATGTAATCATCGGGATTCTGCAGAATAATTCGAAAACTCCGTTGTTTTCTGTGGGGGAACGTGTTAAGATGTTAGAGGAGATTACTTCCCATATAAAGAATGTGGAGGTACGGTCTTTTGACGGCCTGCTGGTGGATTTTGTACACAAATGCCGGGCCAATGTGATTGTCCGTGGGCTTCGTGCCATCACGGATTTTGAATATGAGCTTCAGATGGCCCAGACCAATCGGGTTATGGCGCCTGATATTGATACGATTTTTTTGACTACGAATTTGCGATATTCCTATTTAAGCTCCACGACCGTGAAGGAGATTGCTTATTTTCACGGGAAGCTGGAGGCGTTTCTTCATCCGAATGTGGCGGAAAAGGTGAGGCAGAAGGTGGAGGAGCTGCATCAGACATCAGACATGTGAAGGGGAAGGCATATCAGACCCATCTGGGACTGCATAGCCAGAGATTTTCAGGCTGACAAGTCGGATACCTGCAAGGAAAGATACTCATCAGAAGTAAGGAGAGGGAAGAATGAGTAGAATTGAACAATTAATTGGTGAGATTGAAGAATATATTGACAGCTGCAAATTTACGCCGCTGTCCAATACGAAAATACAAGTAAATAAGGAAGAATTGGAAGAACTTTTGGTGGAACTGCGGCTTCGGATTCCAGACGAGATCAAAAAGTACCAGAAGATCATCAGCAACCAGGAAGCGATTATCTCTGAGGCCAAAACCCAGGCAGATACCATTTTGGCCCAGGCTACGGAACAGACCAATGAGCTGGTAAATGAACATGAGATCATGCAGCAGGCTTATGCCCGCGCCAATGAGATTGTGGAGGAGGCTCAGATGCAGGCCCAGGCGATTCTTGACAGTGCAGTGGAGGACGCCAACAGTATCCGGCAAGGTTCTATTAATTATACAGATGAGATGCTAAAGAGCCTTCAGACGATCATCGCCCATTCTATGGAAGGGGCTCAGGGGCGTTTTGCAGAATATCTTTCGTCCATGCAGTCCACCTATGATATTATCACGGCCAACCGCAGCGAACTGTCGTCAGGAGTGACAGCCGGTGAGGAGGAAGGCACGGCCGTGCAGTAAGAGGAGTTGGGGTGGCCTGGTCAGACGGAGCATGGATCAGAACAGACGAAAGAGGAGCAGCCAGGTCAGGCAGGAAAAGCAGGTGTGAAGCGCTTTCCATCCTATATAGTGGCAGATGGAAAGTCCGGAGTCTTTGATGACGCTTTTGGTCTGGAAGATTCCGGAGAGTCCTCCAAAGGCGGTTGCGCAGATTACGGGAAGGGCCGTATGGGCGGCCGGAAGGGATGTACAAAGACTGTGTATCCCGGTGGTGATCTCTGCAATACCGGTCAGAAGGGCGCGGGAGGACGGAGATAGCAGAGGAAGCGTCTGGAACCATTGGGCCAGAATGGAAAACAGCATAATATAACCGCCGATGATTACCATGGTTTCGCAGGTGGAGGAGATGGCGTCTTCTAAGGTCACCTTCGGTTCATTCTTTTGAAGGCAGGAATCAGATGGTACAGTCCGCAGGTTTTTCTGAGAGAGCTTGATTTTGGCAGAGGAGTGTTTCCTTCTGCCGGCATAAAGCCTTCGGGAAAGAAACGACAGGGGCAGAATGGGCAGGTAAAGGCATAAAAGCAGCAGCGCGGAGGATGTGGGAAGAGGAAGCTGGGAACGCACATATCCTAACAGGAACATGGGACTGGGGTGGTTGCAGATGGCCAGGAGCGAGGAAGCTTCTTCCTCACTGACAGCGCCTCGCCTTTTAAAATCAGCGCACATTTTTGCGCCTAAGGGATAACCGCACAGAAGGCCGCACAGCAGGATATAGGAGCCGGACAGGCTTAAGCGGAACAGCCTTTTTGACAGAGGGCCAAAGGGAGCCATGAGAAGCTCTGCTCCGCCAAGGGCAGTGATCATTTGGGTGCAGATAATAAAGGGAGCCAGTGTGGGCAGAACTACATTGAACCACAAAAGAAGCCCGCTGCATGCGCCTTTTACGGACAGGGAGGGAAAGAAAAGCAGCAGACATAAGCATACAATGGGGATAATGGGAAGCTTGGGATAATGAGTCACGTATTCCTCCGCTTTTGGGATTCCGGCAGGGGAATCCGCTGTTTTATCCTAATTGTATGAGTAAAAGCAGGGAGACATTCCGGTTTTGGCCTGCTGGGTCTGCAGCAGCTTTGTGCTGCAAAAATTTGGTAAAACCTGGCTGCCGGGAGACGGCGGCAGATTGGAGACAGATATGAGAGATGGTTTTTTTCGTGCAGCGGCAGTCACCCCGGAAATACGGGTGGCAGATCCGGTGTTTAACGCAGAGCGGATTTGTGAGAGGATCGAAGAAGGGGAGCGTCTGGGCGTGGGTTTGATGGTATTTCCGGAGCTGTGTGTGACAGGGTATACCTGCGGAGATCTGTTCTTTCAGGCTCCGCTGATTAAAGCGGCCAGAGAACAGCTTTCTAAAATCGCGGCATATACCAGGGAGAAATCCATGCTGGTGTTTGTGGGACTTCCCTGGGAGCATGGGGGGAAGCTGTACAATGCAGCGGCGGCCATATGCTCCGGACAGGTTCTTGGAATTGTGCCAAAGACCCATCTTCCCAATTATTCGGAATTTTATGAGGCAAGGCATTTTGCTCCTGGGACAGATGAGCTGATTCTGACAGAGTGGGAGGGCATGCAGGTGCCTATGTGTACGGATCTGCTGTTTCAGTGCCGGGAGATTCGGGAGCTGGTGGTAGGGGCGGAGATCTGCGAGGATGTGTGGGCCCCCTGCCCTCCCAGTATCCGTCATGCCTTAGCCGGGGCTACGGTGATCGTCAACTGCTCGGCCAGTGATGAGACGGTAGGCAAGGACAGCTACCGGAACGCTCTGATCTCGGGCCAGTCGGCCAGACTGATGTGCGGATATGTGTATGCCAATGCAGGAGAAGGAGAGTCTACCCAGGATCTGGTCTTTGGCGGTCATAACATCATTGCAGAAAACGGAACCATGCTGGCAGTGTCAAAGAGATTTTCACCGGAAAGCATTTACGGGGACCTGGATTTAGAAAGGCTGGAAAGTGAGCGGAGAAGAACCAACACCTATCCGGCCAGGCAGGAGGATGGACATCTGGTCATCAAGTTCTCCCTGGATTCAGCCAGGATGGAAGCCTGTCAGCAAAAAAAGCTGTTTCGGTTTATGGACAGCCGTCCCTTTGTGCCGGGCGATGTAAAGGAGCGGAGCCGCCGGTGTGAGGAGATTTTTACCATTCAGGCTATGGGGCTGAAAAAGCGGCTGCAGCATACAGGCTGTACCCATGCCGTTCTGGGAATTTCCGGCGGCCTTGATTCTACATTAGCGCTTTTGGTGACAGCCAGGGCTTTTGACATGCTGGGTATTGCCAGAGAGCAGATTCATGCCGTGACCATGCCATGCTTTGGAACCACGGACCGGACTTATCAGAATGCATGTAGGATGGCAGGGAAGATGGGGGCTTCCCTGTCTGAGGTGGATATTAAACGATCCGTGCTGCAGCATTTTGCAGATATTGGCCATGACCCGGATGACCGCAATGTGACCTATGAAAATGCCCAGGCCAGGGAAAGAACTCAGGTGCTGATGGATATTGCCAATCAGGTAAACGGGCTGGTAGTGGGAACCGGCGATATGTCAGAGCTGGCTTTGGGGTGGGCTACCTACAACGGAGACCATATGTCCATGTATGGGGTCAATGCATCGGTGCCTAAAACGCTGGTGCGTCATTTGGTCCGGTATTGTGCCGATACCTGCGGGGAGGAGACGCTGAAAGCAGTGCTTCTGGACGTGCTGGATACCCCGGTAAGCCCGGAGCTTCTGCCGCCGCAGGACGGGGCTATTTCTCAAAAGACAGAGGATCTGGTGGGGCCTTATGAGCTTCATGATTTTTTCCTTTACCATATGCTGCGGTTCGGGTATATGCCGTCTAAGATCTACCGCATGGCAGTGAGGGCTTTTGCCGGGGAATATGAGGGAGAAACTATTAGAAAATGGCTGGAGGTGTTTTACCGCCGCTTTTTTGCCCAGCAGTTTAAGCGCTCTTGTCTGCCGGACGGGCCGAAGGTAGGGTCTGTGGCAGTGTCTCCCAGAGGAGATCTGCGGATGCCCAGTGATGCGGCCAGGAGAATCTGGACGGAGGATTTGGAAAAGCTTCAGGAGGAGAAAACAGAATGATCACCAGCACGGCCAACAAACAAGTAAAGTATGTAAATGCTCTGATCAAAAAGGCGAAGATGCGCCGGGAAGAAAATCTGTTTGTGGCAGAGGGGCTGCGGATGTGCGAGGAGATTCCGAAAGACCGGATCCGGGCGCTTTATGTGTCGGAGAGCTTTTGGAGGGGAAAGCATTTTTCCCGGCTGGCAGAAGGCGTAGGGCAGATTGAGGTGGTAACGGACACGGTCTTTGAGGCCCTTTCGGATACCCGCACGCCTCAGGGAGTTTTGGCCTTGGCAGAACAGGAGCATTATACCTTGGAGGATGTGGCAGAACCGTCGCTTCTGCCCCATTTGATGATTCTGGAGCAGATCCAGGATCCGGGCAATTTGGGGACGATTCTGCGGGCCGGGGAGTGCGCCGGGATCACAGGGCTTGTGATGGATGCAGGCACAGCCGATCTGTACAGCCCCAAGGTGGTTCGTGCGACCATGGGTTCGGTGCTCCGGGTTCCTTTTGTGTATGTGGAGGATCTGGGAGCAGCTCTTGCCACATTAAAAAAGAAGGGGATCCGTCTTTATGCGGCTTGTCTTCAGGGCAGCCAGGATTATGATCAAGAGGATTATACCGGCAGCATAGGTTTTTTGATTGGAAATGAGGCCAATGGTTTAAGGCAGGAGACCATGGAAACGGCAGACGCCCGGATCCGGATTCCCATGATGGGGAAGGCAGAGTCTTTAAATGCTGCCATGGCGGCAGCGGTTCTGATGTTTGAGGCGGCGAGGCAGAGACGCAGGATGGGATGAACAGGCAAAGGCTGTACCAGGGATAGACAGCTTCTGGCTTATTGTCTACAGAAATAAACAGGAACAGGAGAAAGACAGATATGGTCTGGTGGATCATTGCGGCGCTGTGCGCATTTTTTGTAAAAGGGCTTTGTGGCTTTGCCAATACTTTGGTGTTTTCTACGATCTTAAGCTTTGGCAGCAGCAATCTGAGCATTACGCCGGTAGAGCTGCTGCTGGGCTTTCCCACCAATCTGATCATTGCATGGAGAGAGCGGAGATCCGTTCAGTGGAGCATCTGCATTCCGCTGATCGTGCTGATGCTGGCCGGCAATATTCCGGGGATTTTTTTGCTGAAAAATACAGACTCAGGAGGCGTGAAGATATTTTTCGGATTGGTGATCGTGCTGATCGGCATGGAGACCCTGGCGCGGGAATATTTTCCGAAAAAGGCAAAGGAATCCAAGATTATTTTGGCTGTGGTCGGGATTTTGTCTGGTATTTTAAGCGGCATGTATGGAATCGGGGCAATGATGGCAGCCTATGTGAGCAGGGTGACTAAGGACAGCAAAGCCTTTAAGGCGAATATGTGTGCCGTGTTTATTGTGGAAAATATTTTCCGCATTTTTTTATATACTATTACCGGGATCCTTACCTGGAGGATTGCCGCTTATGCCGCTGTCTTGTATCCGGTTATGCTTGTGGGGCTGTTTGCGGGAATCAAAAGCGCTGGCCTGCTGGACGAGCAGGCAGTGAAGAGGATTGTGATCGTTATGCTGATTCTTTCCGGGGGAGCGCTTGTCTTAAACAATTTATGAGAAAATATTACATTTTTCTAACACCATTGTAACCTTCCTCAAAATATAGTATAATAGTCTTTACAAATAATCTTAAGGTGGAGGTTTTTTCAAAAAGGAGGTAGGAAGGATGATATCAATACCTATTCCCATATACTGGCTGATTGCATTTGTGGCGCTGGTAGGGATTGAGATTGCGACTATGGCGCTGACTACGGTATGGTTTGCCGGGGGAGCGATTGTAGCGTTTCTGTTCTCCTTGTTTGACACCAGTATTGAGGTTCAGCTGGCTGCATTTGTGATTGTGTCGTTCTTGCTGCTGTTTCTTACCAGGCCCTTGGCGGCTAAGTATGTGAACAGCCAGACGATTAAGACCAATGCAGACGGCCTGGTAGGAAGCAAAGCCAGGGTTACGGCCCAGATTAACAATGATCTGGGAATCGGAAGCGTGGTTGTGGCAGGGCAGGAGTGGACCGCAAGGACCAAGGAGCCTGATGATACCTATCCGGTGGGAACCATGGTGGAGATCAAGGAGATTCAAGGTGTAAAGCTGATTGTTGAGAAGTTATAGGAGGAAGTAAGATATGGAAATGTTCATTATTTTTTTGATTCTGCTGATTATTATTCTGGTGGTGCTGGTATCTTGTGTTCGGATTGTACCTCAGGCCAATGCTTTGGTGGTGGAGCGGTTAGGCGCTTACCTTGGAACCTGGCATGTGGGGATCCATTTCCTTCTGCCTTTTATTGACCGGGTGGCCAAAAAGGTGGTGTTAAAGGAGCAGGTAGTGGATTTTGCGCCTCAGCCGGTGATTACTAAGGATAATGTTACCATGCGTATTGACACGGTAGTATTTTTCCAGATCACGGATCCGAAGCTGTTTGCTTATGGCGTGGAGAATCCTATTATGGCCATTGAGAACCTGACTGCAACTACCCTTAGGAATATTATCGGTGATCTGGAGTTAGACCAGACCCTGACTTCCAGAGAGACAATCAATACCAAGATGCGGGCGTCTCTTGATGTGGCTACAGACCCATGGGGCATTAAGGTAAACCGGGTGGAGCTTAAGAATATTATTCCTCCGGCCGCCATCCAGGATGCCATGGAGAAGCAGATGAAGGCAGAGAGAGAGCGGCGTGAGGCCATTCTCAGAGCGGAAGGTGAGAAAAAGTCCACCATTCTGGTTGCAGAAGGTAAGAAGGAATCTGCCATTCTGGATGCAGAGGCAGATAAGCAGGCAGCGATTCTTCACGCGGAGGCAGAGAAGGAGAAGCGGATTAAGGAAGCAGAAGGTGAGGCAGAGGCCATTATGAAGGTACAGCAGGCCAATGCCAATGGTATCCGGTATCTGAAGGAGGCGGGAGCCGACGAGGCGGTGCTGCGGTTAAAGAGCTTAGAAGCCTTTATGGCAGCGGCTGACGGCAGAGCTACCAAGATCATTATCCCTTCCGAGCTTCAGGGGATTGCAGGGCTTGTGAAGGCGGTGACTGAGGTAGGAAAAGAAAGATAAAAGGAAAGGAATAAGCCATTTCCAGCTTGGCAGCAGCGGGCGGAGATGGCTTTTTTGCTTCTATTTAATCTTGACAGGGATTGTCCATTATAGTAAGTTATAAATAACTGTTTTGCTGGTCTGCCCATTCACTGCGCTGACTGTAGGAAAACGCAGAGCAGCAGGCACAAATCCCATGACCGCAGGCGGTTTTTAATGGATTTCTGCTTGTAACCGCAAGGGTACGGAACCGTTATCGATGATAAAGCAGGAAGATTTCCTGCCTGAGACCGGCGGACAGCAGCCGGCATACAGCAGCCGGTATACAGCGGGAAACAGGAAGCACTGCAGAAAAATATGACGTAAAGGATGGAGGAACCATTGATGAATTTAAAAGGGCGGAATTTTTTGACATTGAAGGATTTTACGGCAGAGGAGATCTTATATCTGCTTGATTTTGCGCAGGATTTGAAGGCAAAGAAAAAGGCAGGGGTTCCTGCAGAGCTTTGTAAAGGGAAGAATATTGCACTGATTTTTGAAAAGACCAGCACCAGGACCCGGTGTTCCTTTGAGGTGGCGGCTCATGATTTGGGGATGGGAAGCACTTATTTGGATCCGTCAGGCTCCCAGATCGGAAAGAAGGAGAGTATTGCAGACACAGCCCGGGTTCTGGGACGGATCTATGACGGGATCGAATATCGGGGATATGGACAGGAGATCGTGGAGGAGCTTGCAAAGCATGCCGGGGTTCCGGTATGGAACGGCCTGACCAATGAGTATCACCCTACTCAGATTCTGGCCGATATGCTGACGATCCGGGAACACTTCGGAAGGCTTAAGGGGATCAAGCTGGTCTACATGGGGGACGCCCGCTATAATATGGGAAATTCTCTTATGGTAGGCTGTGCCAAGCTGGGCATGGATTTTGTGGCATGTGCGCCGAAGAAATATTTCCCTGACGAAAGCCTGGCTGCCCAATGCAGACAGTATGCCAAGGTGTCCGGAGGAAGTGTTACCCTGACAGAGAGCGTGGCAGAAGGGGTTAAGGGAGCAGATGTGGTCTACACGGATGTGTGGGTGTCCATGGGCGAGCCGGATGCGGTCTGGGAGGAGCGGATTCGGGAGCTGACTCCATACCGGGTGACAAAAGAGGTGATGGAGACCGCAGGGGACAAGGCTATTTTTCTTCACTGTCTTCCTGCCTTCCATGATCTGAAGACAGCGATCGGCAAGGAGATGGGGGAGCGGTTCGGGATTACAGAGATGGAAGTGACCGATCAGGTATTTGAGTCCTCTCAGTCCAAAGTGTTTGATGAGGCAGAGAACAGGATGCATACCATCAAAGCGGTTATGGCTGCCACGCTTGTGGATTCGGAGTAAGGCATGGCGATTCAGGATAAGAGACGAAACCTGCGGGGCGAGGCAATGATGCTGGACCTTCTGCATATTGTGGTAGGGATTTTGGCGGTAGTCTGTGAGGTTTTGGCATTTTTAGACCCGGAAAGGTATCAGATTCTGTTTCCGGTGATCTTCTGGATGGCAGGGCTTTTAAACGGCGTCAGCGGCTGGTACAGGCTTAAAAACAGCGGAAGAGATAAAAAGAGAAGGATAAGCGGTATTTTCTTGTGTGTGCTGGCAGGGCTGTTGGTGTTGATTGGCATTGTCAGCGCCATTACGATTCGGAGGTAGCCGTGAAGACGGAAATATTAAAGCTATTAAAAGCAGCGCCGGACTATGTGTCGGGCCAGGAGCTGTGCGAACATCTGGGGGTATCCAGAACTGCAGTGTGGAAGGTGATCCGGCAGCTTCAGGAGGACGGATATGAGATTGAAGCAAAACGCAACCGGGGCTATCGTCTAGGGGAAAGCGGAGACGTGTTTACCGGGGCGGAGATCAGCAGCCTTTTGAAGACAAAATGGGTGGGGCGTAATCTGGTATTTTTGGAGCAGGTGGATTCTACTAACGACGAGGCAAAGCGGCAGGCAGAGAAAGGGGCTGTGGACGGAACCTTGGTGGCTGCGGCAGAGCAGAGTGCAGGCAAGGGGCGCAGGGGGCGGTCTTGGGTTTCCATAAAGGGAGCAGGCGTATGGATGAGCCTGATGCTGCGTCCGGATTTTCCTCCGGAATGTGCTTCCATGCTGACCTTGGTGGCAGCCATGGCAGTGGAGGAGGGGATTCGCCAGGTGACCGGGATTTCCGGTCAGATCAAGTGGCCCAATGATGTGGTGATCGAAGGGAAAAAGGTGTGCGGGATCCTTACGGAGATGAGCACAGAGATGGAATGTATCCATTATGTTGTGGTAGGAATCGGCATTAATGTGGGGATTGAGGAATTTCCGGAGGAAATCCAGGATATGGCTACGTCCTTGTATTTGTGTACCGGGAAAAGGGTAAAGCGGGCAGCCCTGGCGGCAGCAGTGGCTGAGGCATGGGAGCTTTACTACGAACGGTTTACAAAGACAAGGGACCTTCGATTTCTTATGGCGGAGTATAACCAAAACCTGGTGAACATGGGACGCGAGGTAAGGGTGCTGGCTCCGGAAGGCGAATATACAGGGATCTCCCGGGGGATCAATGAGAAGGGGGAGCTTTTGGTAGAGACAGAGGAAGGACTGCGGACAGTGATTTCGGGGGAGGTTTCGGTTCGGGGAATTTATGGATATGTGTAGTATAGCATGGATTGCCGGGCAATGTATTAAGAAAAGCGGAGTGTGCGGGAATGGAAAAAAAGGAATCTGGAGAGAGGGAGATTCTGGTTGACGTAAAGCGTTTAGAGAGGGTGGCATACCCTCTTTTGACGTGGTATAAGGAAAACGGGCGGGATCTGCCGTGGAGGAGGGAGCCGAATCCATATAAGGTATGGATTTCTGAGATTATGCTGCAGCAGACCAGGATTGAGGCAGTGAAGCCTTATTTTGACCGGTTTATGAAGGAGCTGCCGGATGTGGCAGCTCTGGCGGCAGTGGACGACGACCGGCTGATGAAGCTGTGGGAAGGCTTGGGGTATTACAATCGGGCAAGGAATCTCAAGAAGGCGGCAGACGTGATCGTCAGGGAATATGGCGGCGTTATGCCGCCCCAATATCTGGAGCTTAAAAAATTACCGGGAATAGGCTGTTATACTGCAGGCGCAATTGCGTCTATAGTTTTTGGGGAGGCTGTTCCGGCCGTGGACGGAAATGTACTGCGGGTCCTTTCCCGAATCCTTGCAAGCAGAGAAGATATCGGAAAAGCTTCTGTGAAGAAAAGGGCAGAGGAGATGCTGAGAAGGATCATGCCGGCAGGGGAAGCAGGAGCCTTTAATCAGGGACTGATGGAGCTGGGAGAGACGGTCTGTGTGCCGAACGGAAGCCCTAAATGTGAGGAATGTCCTGTCAAAAAGGAATGCCTTGCCAGAGAGCTGGGCCTGACCGGGGAGCTTCCGGTGAAAGCACCGCCCAAGAAAAGACGGATAGAGAAGCGGACCGTGTGTATTATGGAGCAGGAAGATCAGGTGGCCCTGTGCAGGCGGGAAGATACTGGGCTTTTAGCTTCTCTTTATGAGCTTCCCAATGTAGAAGGCCATTGGTCCTTGGAGCAGCTTTCCAGGGTGTTTCATTTCAGGGAGGATCAGGTGATTTCTGCAGAGCAGCTTCCGGATGCAAAGCATGTTTTTTCCCATGTGGAATGGCATATGATCGGATATCGGATCAAGGTAGGAAAAGGGCTGCCAAAAGGGCTGATTGCAGCGAAAAAAGAAGAATTAAAGACGATTTATCCCCTTCCCAATGCGTTTAGCAGGTATACAAAGCTGATAAAATGAGGATAATGAAAGGGAGGTGAGCTTTGTATGGAGAAAGCCAGAAAATTGCTGCTGGTTATTAATCCCAGGTCAGGCAAGGGCCAGATCAAGAATCGGCTTTTGGAGATTTTGAATATTTTTATCCAGGCAGGCTACCAGGTTCAGGTACACATTACCCAGCAGCCGGGAGAGGCAAAGCAGGTGGTATCCCAGGCCGGGGAGGGGATGGAGCTGATTGTGTGCAGCGGAGGCGACGGCACGTTGAATGAGACGATTTCCGGGATGATGGAGCTTGAGAAAATGCCGCAGCTTGGTTATATTCCTGCCGGTTCTACCAATGATTTTGCCGCCAGCTTAAAAATTCCCAAGCAGATGACGGCAGCAGCCCTGGCAGCGGTAAATGGCGAGTCTTACCTGATTGATATCGGAAGCTTCTGCGGTGAGAAATATTTTGTGTATGTGGCAGGCTTTGGCGCTTTTACAGAGGTTTCCTATCTCACATCCCAGGATAAGAAAAATCTTTTGGGACATCAGGCATATGTGCTTGAGGGAGTGAAAAGCCTTGCCTCGATCAAGACCTATTCCATGAAGGTGGAGTGGGAGGATCACACCTGTGAGGGGGATTTTATTTTTGGCATGGTTACGAATACCATCAGTGTAGGCGGTTTTAAGGGGCTGGTGAATCAGGATGTGTCCTTGTGTGACGGGCTTTTTGAGGTTCTTTTGATTCGTATGCCCAAGACTCCGTTAGAACTCAGCGGGATCGTTTCCAGCCTGCTTTTAAAAGATGAAAAGAGTGAGCTTGTGTGTAAATTTAAGACCCGGTCCCTTACGTTCCAATGCGATGAACCGGTAGATTGGGTTTTGGACGGAGAATTTGGCGGAAGCTGTTCCCAAGTGTCTCTGGAAAATCTTTACAGAAGAATAGAAATCCGGCGGAATGTGCCAAAGAACGAAAAAAAGAAAAAATTTGTAGAATAGAGAAAGAAAATTGTTGAAATTTGAGGGTTAGTAATATATAATGATAAGTTGAGTAGAGGCTTAGTGACCCTTAAGTGAAAGGACGTTACCTGTGGAAAAAGACAATTTTTTAGAAAAGCTGAAAAAGCTGGTGGAAGTTGCCAAAACAAAGCATAACGCATTGGATGTGGCGGAGATCAATGATTTCTTCAGAGGGGATAACCTGACTCCGGATCAGATGGAGCAGATCTATAGTTATCTGGAAGAACGCCGGGTGGATGTGATCCCGCTGATTGACGACAGTCTTATGGCAGACGATTCTCTTTTGCTGGACGATGATGATTTTGTTGGGGATGACAGCTTTTTAAAGGAAGCAGAGGATATTGATCTGGATGCAGTGGACCTTTTGGAAGGGATCGGCACAGAGGATCCAGTACGGATGTATTTAAAGGAAATCGGTACAGTGCCTTTGCTCAGTGCAGATGAGGAGCTGGTGCTGGCCAAAAGGAAAGCAGAAGGTGACGAGCGTGCAAAGGACCGGCTGATTGAGGCCAATTTGCGCCTTGTGGTCAGCATTGCCAAGCGTTATACGGGCAGAGGCATGAGCTTTCTGGATCTGGTTCAGGAGGGCAATCTGGGACTGATCAAGGGCGTGGAGAAATTCGATTATACAAAGGGATATAAGCTGAGTACATATGCTACTTGGTGGATTCGGCAGTCCGTGACCAGGGCTCTTGCAGACCAGGCGCGCACCATCCGTGTACCGGTGCATATGGTGGAGACCATCAATAAGATGTCCAAGATGCAGAGAAAGCTTACCCTGGAGTTAGGATATGAGCCGTCAGTGGCAGAGCTGGCAGACGCTCTGGAGATGTCAGAGGAGAAGGTGATGGAGATCATGCAGATCGCCAGGGAGCCGGCTTCTTTGGAGACGCCTATTGGTGAGGAGGACGACTCCAACTTAGGCGATTTTGTGGCGGACAATAATGTGGTCACTCCGGAGGGCAATGTGGAGTCTGTGATGCTTAGAGAGCATATTGACGCCCTGTTAGGGGATTTAAAGGAGCGTGAACGGCAGGTGATCGTGCTTCGGTTCGGTCTTGAGGACGGCCATCCCAGAACCTTGGAGGAAGTGGGCAAGGAGTTTAATGTTACCCGCGAAAGAATTCGCCAGATTGAGGCCAAGGCGCTGCGGAAGCTGCGCAATCCGGTGAGAAGCAAACGGATTCGGGATTTTCTGTAGGCGCTGCAGACAGCTTACAGGCCGCCGTTTTGCCGCACGAATAAGCCTGTGTGCTTTTAATTGTACAGTATGGGTCACTGCTGTTTAGCAGGCAGGAGCTTTTCAGAGAGAGAAAGAGATGAACCGCAGAAATTATCAAAAAGAACTGGAAGCCATCATAAAGCAGAATGAGAGCAGGAGCCGGGTTCCCCGGCTCTTTCTGCATAGCTGCTGTGCACCCTGCAGCAGCTATGTGCTGGAGTATCTGTCTCAGTATTTTGAGATCACGGTCTTTTATTATAATCCCAACATATCGCCCAAGGAAGAGTACGAGAAGCGGGCAGAGGAGCAGAGACGGCTGGTGGATGCCCTGCCTGCAAAATACCCGATTCATCTGAAGCTGGGACCCTATGAACCGCAGCGGTTCTATGAGATGGCCAAAGGGCTGGAGCAGGAGCCGGAGGGCGGAGAGCGCTGCTTCGGCTGCTACAGGATGAGAATGGAGGAGGCGGCAAGGCTGGCAGCAGAGGGCCATTATGATTATTTTACCACCACTCTGACCATAAGTCCCTTGAAGAAGGCCGAAAAGCTGAATGAGATCGGGGAGCTTTTAGAGGCGGTTTATCCTGTAAAGCATCTTCCGTCGGATTTTAAGAAAAGGGATGGATATCGAAGGTCCGTAGAGCTGTCAGGAGAATATGGGCTGTACCGGCAGGATTATTGCGGCTGTATATTTTCCAGGCGGGAACGATAGACTGCCTCCGGCGATGGAATTTTCATGGTAAACCTCCATGCGCCCGGCAGCGGACGCACCACCGTCCCATGAAAGTCCGGCGGGCGCACTTGGAATACCTGATTAGAATCGCCTCCGGCGATGGAATTTTCATGGTAACAAGGCTTGTGAAAATTGCTGTGAAATCTGGTGTTTGTGCTTGACACATATCGGGATTTGTAATAAAATTTTAATGAGAGGTCTATACCGGAAGGTATGGATTGGAGGGATTATAATTTAATTAAAAAGGAGAGATGTGACATGCTTAGTAAGACATTGACTGTTGTGAATCCGTCCGGATTACATTTAAGACCTGCGGGGGTTCTGTCCCAGACCGCAATGAAGTTTAAGTGTGATGTTTTGATTGAGTGTGGCGAGAAAAGAATCATTGCCAAGAGTGTGCTGAATGTTATGGCGGCAGGGATTAAATCAGGTACCGAGATTACCCTCATCTGCGACGGAGAAGATGAAGCAGCAGCCATGGAGACGATTAGCCAGGCCATTGAGAGCGGATTAGGCGAGATGTAATTGGAATAGAGACTGAAAAATGGATGCACGCACAGAAGGCGGAGAGCCGGATGTGCGTGCGTTTTTATGCAGATATATGTTTTTATGAAAGGATCAAAGCATCAAAGTATCAAGGCATGAAAGCATGACAAATTCAAACCGCACCGCCTGATAATCCGTCTCCGGCACCGGAAGAGGAATCCCTGCGTACATCAGCACAGCTCCTGTATACACATGTCCGCTTCCTGTCTCCTTATACTGAGCATCTGCTTCCAAGCCTCTCAAATGAATCAATGTAATAGGTGGGTTGGCATACTTTCTAAGAGTTACCCCCAACACCAATGCCTTTCTCTTATCCTTTGCTACAAAGGACCATACTACCGCGTTGTGGTCATCTCCAGGCGCTGTGATTCGGTAGTAATCCCCTGACTGAATCAAGGGCTCAATCCGTTTAAATTCCTTGATTTGAGCTGCAGCCAGCTTTTTATCTTCATCTGCCATATGCTCCAGGTCCAATTCATATCCAAAGGTACCAGACATGGCTACGGCTGCCCTGGTATCCATGGAGGTGGTACGTCCGGTCTGGTGATTGGGACAGACGCTGACATGGGCTCCCATAGTGCTGACAGGATAAAGGAAGGAGGTGCCGTACTGAACCTCCAGCCGGTCAATGGCATCCGTGTTGTCGCTGCACCAGATCTGAGGAGAGTAGTAGAGCATGCCTGCATCGAATCGTCCGCCGCCGCCTGCACAGGTCTCTAAAAGCAGATCCGGATACCGGCTTACTAACTGTTCCATCATATCATAGACTCCCAGCATATGGCGGTGCAGCACCTCTCCCTGCCGGTCATCGGGAAGACTTAAGGAGTATACATTGCTTACAGCCCGGTTTACATCCCATTTTACATATTCTACTTGGCAGGCATCCAGAACCTGGAAGATCTGTCCCATTACATAGTCACGAACCTCCTTCCGCGATACATCCAGATTTAACTGGCCGCGGCTGGTCATAGGATTGCGGCCAGGCACCTTTAAGCACCAGTCAGGATGAGCGCGGTAAAGATCACTGTCCTCGGAAATCATTTCCGGCTCGATCCAGATTCCGAACTTCATGCCCAGGTCGTGAATCCTCTGTACAAGAGCAGGAAGACCGCCGTGGATCTTCTTTTCGTTTACGTACCAGTCCCCCAGACCGGAAATATCGTCGTCCCGTTTGCCGAACCATCCGTCGTCCAGGACAAACAGCTCAATGCCGATATCCTTGGCTGCCTTGGCAATGCCATAAAGCTTTTTCTCGTCAAACTGGAAATAGGTGGCTTCCCAGTTGTTCACCAGCACCGGGCGGTGGCGGTTTACATAGCTACTGCGAATCAGGTGCTTTCGGAATGCGTCGTGGAAATGATGGGAAATCTGTTCAAGCCCTTTGCCGGACCAGGTCAGGACGGCTTCCGGCGCAATAAAGCTTTCTCCGGGATTGAGCCGGAAGGAAAAATTGCTGTGATGGATTCCCATGGTCAGACGGGTTTGCTCTGCCTGATCTAATTCTACCTGGCACTGGAAGTTGCCGCTGTACACAAAGACAACGCCGCAGCATTCGCCATAGTCCTCTGTGGCAGTCCGGTCACAGAGAATAACAGCCGGATTATGATGGTGGCTGGACATGCCGCGCTTGCTTTCTATGGTCTGGATGCCATGACATACAGGGCGCCGCTCTGTCTGGCGTTCCATGTTATGGCGCCCATAGAAATGGATCATGTCCAGGGAGCGTTTGGGAATGTCCAGCTCTAAGGACATGGCCTTTTTCAGTGCAATCCGGGAGGAGCCGTTGTTTATCACCTCCACGGCACGGGTAATGACATCACATTGGGGAAATACACCGTAGAGCAGCTTTACCTCCACGCCGCTGACACTGTCTGCCAGAAGGATCTCCAAGGTAGAGGCATCTGAGCTGTCCCTGGCAAAGAGAGCAGGCAGGCCAGGAAGGCTGTATTTGCCGGGAAGGATTTTATGGGAGCGGTATTTAAGCTGCAGACAGTTGCTGCCATCAGGATGGCGGATTTCAATACCCTGGATACGATAATCGCCGTTGCCCTCCGCAGTATACTCCTGTGGAAGTACATCCAAGGAAAAGCGCCGGTCGTCCTCAGCCTCATAAGGATTGCCGGAAAAGCCACGGTCCAGATTTACGATTCGATGAACAATCTCAGCGTCGCCTAGGTTGGCTCCATAATACAAATGAACCAGGGTATCGTAGCGCTCAATCTGCATTTGATACATGGTGGAGCGGGTGCGCAGGGTAAATACACGAGTTTGCGGATTGAATTTGATTGGGTCCATAGTTATGTCCTCCATATGTGAAGTATTCGAATGCTATGTTCAGTCCCTCTATTAAAGCAGAAGAAGCAAGGACTGTCAAGGGGATTTTTCTTCAAAAAACGGGCGGTAAAGCCGCCACAAAAACCATGAGTTGGCATAAGCTGTCAGGGAAAAGCCGCACATCAGCCACACAAACAAATACACAGGAAACAGCTCTGCATCTACCATGGTAAAATACATAGGCAGGCATGTAATGGCAGTGACAGAAACGGCATATACAGGTTGACGGAAAATAAAGTATATGCTGTGGATGATCAGCTTTTTAATCTTGTTGTCAAAAGAGGCCACAGTGGGAAAGATATAAAGAGTGAGCAAAAGCAGGAGGATTCCCACAGCGGCAAGCACATAGGTAAATATCTGTCTGGCTCCGGACGGCATGGTTTTGACGGCAATGTGTTCCAGCCACAGAATGAAAGCAGCCACGAGCAGAAAAACCCAGATGATGGTGGATTGAAGAAAATTCCTTCTAAAGCTTTTGAAAAAGGATTTAATGGCATCAATATCCTTGTCCTTGTGAAGCTTTAAGGTACAATAATACATAGCAGTAGTGGAAGCGCCGATGGTGATAACAGGAATGCTGCATATCATCCAAAGAAGATTCAGCGCAATCAGCTTTCCTAAAAACAAAAAGAATTGGTGCAGGAAATTATCCTCATTGAAAAAATTCATAAGTTCCCCTTTCCTTCAGCCGGTATAAAGGAAAAGCCCGCCGCACCGCAAGGAGTACCTTGGGACTTGGCGGGCTTTTCTAGGTTTAAAGCCTGTGTTTTGTGTGAAAAGTTTTTTACAGCTTACCGCCGGAAGTTGCGATACCTTCTACGAACTGTTTCTGGAAGATCAGATACAGCACGATCATCGGGACACAAGCCAGCAGAGAAGCAGCCATCAGCTGCGGATAGTTGTTGGTGTACTGACCCTGCATTTTTGCCAAAGCAGCAGACAGGGGCATTACGTCACGGTTACAGATAAGAGGCCACATCAGATCCTTGTAGGCAAACACTGCGGTGAAGATACCCAGGGCTACCATAGAAGACTGAGTCAAAGGAGCCATGATCCACAGGAAGGTCTGACCGATGTTGCATCCGTCCAAGCGAGCCGCTTCTTCCAGATCTCTTGGCAGTCCCATGTAAGCCTGACGCAGCAGGAATGTACCAAATGCAGTAACCAGACCCGGGAATACCAGAGCAAAGATAGTGTTCAGCATTCCCATTTTGCTGACCATCAAATACTGGGGGATGATGTAAATCTGTGCGGGAACCATCATCTGGAACAGAATCAGGGAGAACATAAAGTTCTTGCCTCTAAATTCAAGTCTGGCAAAAGCATAGCCGGCCAGGGTAGCAGTCAGAACTGCTGCAATTACACGTCCTGCAATCAAAAGCAGGGTATTCCAGTACAGGATCGGAAAATCCATGTTGTTGATAACAGTACTGAAATTCTCCGTCCGCCATACACTTGGGAAAATGACGAAAGGATTTACAGATGTAGCTTCTGTCATTGACTTAAATGCTGTCAATGCCATCCAAAGAAACGGAACCAGCATGGTGATGGATACCAGAATCAGGATGAGATGAATGACCATTGACATGATTTTTGCTCTTTGTTCCATAACAATTTCCTCCTCCTAATCCTAATTGTAGTAAACCCATTTTTTCTGTGCAATCATCTGGAATACGGTGATAACCATAATGATGGCGATCAAAAGTACAACAATAGTGGAACCATAGCCTTTGTTATTTTCCACGAAAGAGTTCTGATAGAACAAATACACGATGGACTGTGTTTTGTAAAGAGCAGGGTTGTTCTTATCCATAACCATGAAGATCAGGTCAAATACCTGTAGTCCGCCGATGATTCTGGTGATGCTGACGAAGAAGATAGTGGGAGAAAGCAGCGGAACGGTGATATTGAAGAACTGCTCAATCCCATTGGCTCCGTCAATGTCAGCGGCCTCATAATAGTCTCTCGGAATCTCCTGAAGTCCGGCAAGGAACAGAACCATGTTATAACCGATGATGGACCAGATACCAATGACAGCAATACTGAATACAGCGATCTTCGGATCGGAAATCCACTGAACATTGCCGCCGAACACATGATTCAGAAGACCAAATTCAGTGTTGAACAGCCATCTCCATACCATTGCCACTGCAGCGGGAGCTGCAACCATGGGAAGGAAGAAGATAGTACGGTAAGTAGAAACGCCTTTCATTTTCCTGTTCAGCAAAACTGCCAGAACCAGAGAGATTGCGATGGAGAACGGAACTTCCACAATCGCATACTTAAAGGTGTTCAGTACAGACTGCCATACCTCAGTGTCTCCGAACAGACGAATATAGTTCTCTGCTCCGATGAAAATGTTGCCTTTGCCAAAGTCGCCGGTTTTGAAAAAGCTTTGCCAGATGGTCTGGAAAATCGGAATAATATTCAGGATAATAAGTCCGAACATGGTGGGAAGGATAAAGAGCCATCCCCACATAAATTCATTGCGCTCCCGGCTGGTTCCTTTTTTGATGTTGCTCACAAGTTCACCCCTTCTCTTGATTTAGTGCTGCAGTTCTGCCGCGGGCAGTCCGGATTCCTTCTATAATAAATAGAAAACAATGGTATTCGGACTGCCTGCAAAGAACCAAAGCATGCGGCCTTTTAGTTTTCTTCTGCAATCTTTTCGTTCATAATCTTTGTGATGTTGGCGCAGGCAGTAGCCATATCCTCCTCACCGTTCCAGGGCTTTTTCAGCTCCTCAACCATGGGGTTCCACCAGGCCAGGGTAGACTTGGTAGCAGGACGGAACACTACGTCATCCATAGCATCCAGATAGGGCTGCAGATTGAACAAATCGGTGTTGTTGACCCATGCATCAGATACGCCCGCATAAGCAGACATGGTCACGCCCAGCTCTGCCTGTTTCTGCTGCATATCTTTGGAGGCAAACCACTCGATCAGCTTGTAAGCGCCTTCCGGATTCTTGGTGCCTGCAGAAGCAGACCAGCCAAGGCCGTTGTACAGGGAAATGCTTCTTCCGGTTTCCGGATCTTTGGGAAGTCTGGCTACGTCTGCGTGCTGGGCAATGTATTCATTGTCCTTGAATGCAGCTACCATCCAGGAACCCTGGCTGATCATGGCAACCTTGCCGGAACCGAATAATACATCCGTGCCGGTCTCAGACATGGTGGATGCCGGAGGCATGGTCTCTTTTACCAGCTTGTCAACAAATTCCATAGCGGCAACGGTCTTGGGATCGTCAAATCCGGACTTGCCTTCTGCGTTTAACACGCATCCGCCTAAGGTATACACGGTGTTCATCCAGGTATCCTGCTCATTGGACGGATTAGCGCAGAATCCAAACTGGCTGCCGTCTTCTTTGGTGAGCTGTTTGGCAATATCATAGAACTCATCCCAGGTCCAGCTTCCGTCCGGATAGGGGATACCGGCCTCGTCAAACATATCCTTGTTATACCAGATAGCAACCGTGTCCATGTCCTTGGGAAGTGCATAGATCTTGCCGTCATAGGTGTACATGTTCTTTAAATCCTCCGGGAACTTGTCCAGTTCCAGGGTTTCGCTGGCATTGACCTTGTCGGTGAGGTCCAGCAGAATACCGTTGGACATGTAGCGGACTGCCTCGTTGGAGTGCATCCAGAATACGTCAGGCATGTCACCGCCGGAAGCGCCTGCCTCCAAAAGCGTCCAGTAGCTGTTCCACTCAATAACCTGAAGCTGGGTCTGGATCCCTGTGGAAGCAGTAAACTCATCCAGGATTTTCTGAAGTCCGGGCTGCTGTCCGTTATCCCAGATGGCTACAGTCAGCTTGCCGCCGGCATCGCCCCCCCCATTGCCGCCGCCGGCGCTGTCTCCGCCTGCGTTTCCGCCGCCTCCTGCACTGCCGCCGCATCCGGCTAAAGTGGTTGCTGTCAGAGCCGCACAAAGGCCCATAGCTAGAAATCTGCTGCGTTTCTTCATGATAATTACCTCCCGTGTTCGTCATATTGACTTAATTTCTTGACTTAATTATATGAAAAGATAACAATATTGTCTATGGATAACTGACAATAAAAGTTAGAAATTTAACATGGAAAAATGAATAAGGATATGGAAAAATGAATTGGTTTGGTGTATAATATGATTAAATGTAAAAATGGTTTTCCAGTGTTAGCGCCATAGATCATTGTTGAAAATTACTAAAAAACTGGAGGAATGAATTTTATGAGAAATATCAAGTATACGGATTCTGCCCAATTTCGCTGTCTGGAGCATCTGCGCGGGACATATATGGACCTTTACCTGATTCACTGTGGATTGGAGCACTGCCTGCCTACCCATTCCATCGCACGGTCCATACGAGAAGAGTATATTATTCATTTTGTTCTGGAAGGAAAGGGGTCCTACACGGCAAATGGAATTACATATTTTCTGACGGCAAACCAGATGTTTTTGATTCGTCCCGGGGAGGAGAACCGTTATGGGGCTGACCCGGAGGATCCCTGGACCTATGCCTGGGTAGGCTTTGACGGCATCCGTGCAGAGGCAATTTTAAAAAACTGCGGTTTTTCCAAGCAGGCATATGTGCTGCCCTTTAAAAATCGGGATCAGGTGGTAGAGCAGGTCAACGAGATTTTGAGTTCTGTCCAGCTCTCCTTTTCCAATGACCTGAAGCGCAATTCTTCTTTGATGATGCTTTTAGCTTTGCTGGTAGAGAATTACAGCCATGATTATTTGAACCAGAAAAGCGGCTCGGGACGTTACGACTACAGCAGCAACGTCTATGTGGAGCAGGCCATTGATTATGTAAAGTGGAAGCACAGCTATGGGATCAATGTGTCAGATATAGCCGACTATGTAGGAATCAGCCGTACCTATCTGAATCATGTGTTTCAGAAGGAGCTGGGGCTGTCGGCCCAAAAGTTTCTGATGGATTTCAGGCTCCATAAGGCGGCTAATCTTTTGATTTCTACAGAGCTGCCGGTGACAGAGGTTTCTGCCGCGGTGGGATATGAAGATTCTCTCGCATTTTCCAAAGCATTTAAAAAGAAATTTGAATTAAGTCCTAAAAATTACAGGAGCCATAAAGAGACCATGGATCGTTTCACGGAGAAGCAGCCGCCGATTGCGTGATGATGTATAGTGCAGAAATACGCCCTTTTGCAGCAGTTCCTTATGTGTGCATGGGCAGATATGGAGAATATTTATGGAACAATCGATCGTGCTGCAGCTGACCAATCGTCAGATTCAGGATTTTTATCTATGCTTCTGCGGATATGAAAAATGTGACCCTTTGCATCGTTTTGGACCTGCAGTGCGTCCCAACTATGTGGTTCACTATGTCCTGGAGGGGGAGGGGGACTATGTAGTGGGGGACAGCCGCTATCATGTAAAAGCCGGGCAGGGCTTTCTCATTGAGCCTAATACCGTGACCTTTTATTACGCATGCCCGGACAATCCCTGGACCTATGTGTGGGTGGGCTTTTCGGGTCCTCGTGCGCCGGAATATCTGTATCGGATGGGCTTGAATCACAATCATCTGGTATTTAAAAGCAAGGACAGGGAGAGGATTCGAGGCCTGGTCATGGAGATGCTCAAGCACAATAAAAACAGTCTGCGAAATGAATTTTATCTTCACGGGCTGTTTTACGAATTTTTGTCCTGTGTGGCAGAGGAGGAACAGCCAGAGCAGCAGTATGACCCGGATCATCACCAGGAGAATACCAACCGCTATCTGCGGGAAGCAGTGGCCTATATCCAGCAGCATTTTTCAGAGGGGCTTCAGGTGGCGGATATTGCCAGCCAGGTGGCGGTGAGCCGGGTGTATTTATATCAGATTTTTAATGAGACTCTGGGGGTGTCACCAAAGGAATACCTGACCAATTTCTGCATTACCCGGGCCACAGAGCTGCTTACCCTGAGCCAACAGCCGGTGGAGGAGGTGGCAGAAAGCTGCGGTTTTAAAAATCCGGCGGCGTTTTCGGCTATTTTTAAGAAAAGGATGGGAATGACGCCGACGAAATATCGAAGTTCGGTTACAACAGCTTATCGGGAACGGCTGCAGAAGGAGCTTCAGAGCCTGTGCAGCGGATGATGAGAAAACCTTTCCTAGGAATGATCTTGGATGGATGTACGGATATGGGTCAGGTAATGGAAAAGGAAGAGGAACGGATCAGAAAGGCAGCCGGGAAAAGAGATAAAGAAAAGACTTGCCCTGCTTTAACAGCTTGAGAAGCAGGGCAAGTCTTTTTTGCTTTATTTTACAGAGATTATTGGTTGTCACTGGTCAGAACATAAAGCTTGGACCAAAAGTCAGAACACACCTCAAAGCCTTCCTCCGGCTGGCCGCTTTGGGGCTGGCCGGCAGAGGAGTCGGTGGTGATCAGACCTAGGTTCATCAGCTCATCGCCGCCATGGCAGGTGCCGGTCTGGTCTACATGATAGACCCTTTCCGGGTCCAAGCCCTTTAAGCGGAGCCGGCGGTACTCGCAGTTCACGTCATTGAGAATCTTGTAATAGCCTACAATAGCAGTCCGCTGATCCTCAGACACCACCATCCAGGCAGCGATATTGTGTTCAAAGGGGCTCTGCAGCCGGTAGAAGGTGCCGAACTGGATCACAGAGCGGTAGCGCTTCATGAAACGGATCTGCTCCTGGATAAGCTCCCGCTCCTTATGGGTCAGCTTCTGAAGATCCAGCTCATAGCCAAAGGCTCCGAAGAAGGCCACATTGCCCCGGGTGGACAGGGGAGTGATGCGGTTAAGCTGGTGGTTCGGCACAGCGGATACATGGGCGCCCATGCTGACCACCGGGTAGCCGAAGCTGGTGCCGTACTGGATCTTGATCCGCTCTGCTGCATCGGAATCATCGCTGGTCCAGCACTGGGGAGCGTAGTAGAGCATTCCTGCATCGAACCGGGCGCCGCCGGAGGCGCAGGACTCAAACAGGATGTGGGGGAAGTTCTTGGTCAGCCGCTCATACAGGGAGTACAGTCCCAGCACATAGCGGTGGAATACCTCACCCTGCCGCTCAGGTGCCAGAGCCAGGGAGTAACATTCCGTAATGGAACGGTTCATGTCCCATTTAATATAGGAGACCTTGGACTCAGACAGGATTTTGGCAATCATCTCATAGATGTGATCCACCACCTCTGCCCGGGAAAAGTCCAGCACATACTGGTGTCTGCCGTGGGAAAGGGAGCGTCCGGGGGTCTGAATCAGCCAGTCCGGGTGAGCGCGGTAGAGATCACTGTCCATGTTGGCCATCTCCAGCTCCACCCAAAGACCGAATTTCATGCCCAGGGCTTCGATCTTTTCCGACAAGCCTTTGATGCCGTTGGGCAGGCGCTCTGTGTTGGCATACCAGTCTCCCAGCCCCGCATAGTCGTCGTTGCGGGCGCCGAACCAGCCGTCATCCAGAACAAACAGCTCCACGCCGTCTGCCTTGGCGGCCCGAGCGATTTCCACCAGCTTGTCCTCATCAAAATCAAAGTAGGTGGCTTCCCAGTTGTTAAGGAGAATCGGGCGGACCTTGTCTCTCCATTCTCCTCTGGCCAGGCGGCTGCGGTACAGGCGGTGGAGGGTCTGGCTCATGCCGTTTAATCCGTTTTGGGAGTACACGGTCACGGCCTCCGGAGTCTGGAATTTCTCACCGGGCCCTAAGTGCCAGGTAAAGCCAAAGGGATTGATCCCCAGCATCACCCGGGTCACATGGTAGGTGTCCACCTCTGCCTGAGCTAAGAAGTTGCCGCTGTATACCAGGGAAAAGCCCATCACCTCCCCCTGAAATTCGTCTGCAGTGGGGCGCTTCAGCACGATAAAGGGATTATGGGTGTTGCTGGAGTGTCCCCGGGTGCTGCTGACAGCCTGGATGCCCTGCTCTAAACGGCGGATCTTTACCTGGCGCTCTCTGGACCAGGCGCCGGAGAACTGGATCCAGTCATAATCGCAGTCCGGCAGATCCAGGCTGAGGCTCATGGCTCTGGTGATCTCAAAGGAATCCTCTGTGGGATTCTCAAATCGGGCGCTTCTGGCGATGGCTCCCTCATTGTTGAAAATGGTGTAGAGAAGGATCAGCCGCAGGCCCAGCAAATCGTCCTTTAAGGTAATCTCCAGGGTGTCGGCTTCTTCATCTGCCTCGGTGTAGGTGGCAGGCAGCCCCTCCAGCGCCGGCTTGCCGGAATAGATGCGGTGGGACTGGTAGGTAAAGTTGGTGATACGGCTGCCGTTGTCCTGAAGGATCTCCATGGCGGGAAGCTTAAAGTCTGTGGTGCCGTAGACCGGGTATTCCTGTTTGATGTGCTCTAAGGAGAAGGAATAGCCCTCGGACTGATAGGATGCCATGGGGCGGTAACAGGTCTCAAGCAAATGGTCAAAATCCGGCCGGTCGCTGATTCTGGCTCCAAAGTAAAGCTGGCCTAAGTGGCCGTTGTCCAGGATTTTTATAATATAGCTGATGGTTTCATTGTAAAGGTGGAACTCCCTTGCAGCTTCATGAAAAAGAATTGCCATGTGATATACCTCCGTTTTTGTCAGATTGCACTCTGGCGGTGATGCCTTGGACAGCCCTGTGTGTCTGGCGGCTGCCTTTTAGAGTGCTGCTTTGTGTCATTTCGTGTGAAGTGCCTGCCAGTGTTGTCTGCGTCATTGTTTTTGTGTAGTTTTATTATAGCGAAAGGAGGACTTTTGAAAAGATGGTTATGTATGGGAAAGTATCAAAAATGTTAACCAGGTGCATCCGCCCTGATTGTCCGGGCGGATGCATCGGATGAAAGCCTGTGACGGATGTTTTTAGAAGCGTGAGGGTGAATTAGCCGATATGTTTTGTCTGGATGAGCATTAAGAATCATTCTATCACATGCTGCAGGAAAAAGCATTTGTATTTTCTCTTTACAAACGAAAATGGAAATCGTATACTGAAGTGGAGCCGAAGCCTGTTTTTTATAAATGCTTGCCTTTTTCTCCGACAGCACAGGACAAAAATCAGTTATTTAGTCCACGATTCGCCTGATTTTTTCCTGCGCTCTCGGAGAAAAATCAGGCGCAATTTGCGCATATTATTTTGAGGCAGCTCCTAACAGAGTACAATGTGCTGTAAAGCCTGTACCGTATGAAGGAAAAATGAATAAAATAATGCTGGGTATACCAGCAAGAGGGGAGAAAGAATTTACTATGGAACGAATGAAAAATCTGGCTTATTACAATGGGAGGATCACGCCGATTGAAGATATGATGATACCGGCCAATGACCGGGGCTTTTATTTCGGCGACGGTATTTATGAGGTGGCCATGGTATATAACCACAAAATCTTTGCTCTGGAGGATCATCTGGAAAGAATGGCCAGCAGCGCGGCCCTGGTAAGGATTGAGCTTCCGGCGGCAAAGGAGGAAATCGGCCGGCTTCTGTCAGAGCTGGCAGAGAGGGTAGAGAGCCCTCATCAGTTTTTGTACTGGCAGATCACCCGGGGAACCTCTCCCAGGAACCATCTCTTTCCGGATACAAAGGCAGTTGCCAGCAATCTCTATGTATACAGCAAGCCCTGGAAGGGGGTGGAGATGTCGGATGAGTACCGTCTGATCAGTGTGGAGGATACCCGTTTCCTTCATTGCAACATCAAGACCCTGAACCTGCTTCCCAATGTGATGGCGGCTCAGAAGGCCAAGGAGGCCGGGTGCAGTGAGGCGGTGTTTGTCCGGGACGGATATGTGACGGAAGGCTCCCATTCGAATATTTCCCTGATTAAGGACGGGGTGTTTGTTACCCATCCTCTGGACAATCTGATTCTTCCGGGGACGGAGCGGAAGCATATGCTGGCGTATTGTGAGGAATTGGGGATTTTGGTGGAGGAGCGGGCGTTTACCCTCAAGGAGATGGCAGAGGCGGACGAGATCATTGTTTCCAGTACCAGCCATCCTAGTATGCGGGCCATGGAGCTGGACGGAAAGGCTGTGGGGATGAAGAACCCGGAGATTGTGGAGAAGCTGAGAGAGAGGTATCGGGAGGAGATCTGCAAGGATTGCGGTAAGGAGCCGGAAGTCTGCTGACTGTAAGCGGGAGGATCTGGGAGGTAAAAATGAAGAAAATAATTGTGTTGTTTGGTTTTTTGGGTCTGATGCTTTGCCTGTCCGGCTGTTCTGCCATAGGAGGAAAGTCCCCTTATCCGGAGGTGGAGCAGTATCTGAAAAGTCGGTACGGAGGCAAATTTCAGATCGAAGAGGCGCCGGGGGAGGGGACGGAGGTCTCGTATCAAGTGGTGCAAAAGGATGGGGAGAAGCTGGAGTTTTTGGTGTATCCGGTAGGGGAGGAGTACACCAATAAGGGCTTTGATGATACGCTGCCAGTGGCTTTTGTGATGAAAAAGGCCAGGGAGGCTGGTTTAGCGTTGGAGCCTGGGGAAGGAGAGAAGGAGCTGATCGTTACCGTGGGCAGCTATGGGGAGATCGGGGAGCTGGCAGAGAAGCTGGCAGATATGGCAGATGCCTACCAGGAGGCCGGGCTGCCGGCTCAATTTACCAGGGGCACCGTGGGAGATGGATGGAACAGTGCCAATGTCCGGGTGCATATCCGGGATTTTGAGCCAGAGGGCTATGAGCCGGGGGTGATCCGGATTCCGGACAGTGTTACCGGGTTTCATGAGAGGGAGGAGATGCAGGAGTATCTGGAAACCAATTACCTGACTTTTCTGGAACGGTATTATCTGGGAGAGATCCCGGCGGATGTGCCTGAGGAGGCATTACAGGAGCTGCGGGGAGAGACCAGAGGGATCACCCTCATCTCCGGAGACGAGACCAGAGAATATCCGGAGCTGGAATCGAATGAGCTTTTTTTTGCCCAGGTATATCGTCTGGCTCAGAAGGAGGGCTGGGAGCCAGAGGCAGACGGGAATGTCTTTACCATTGCCAGGGGCGAGGATAAGTACCGGTTTGAGCTGGTGTTTGAGGAGAAGGAGGACAAAGGAGACCGGGCGAAATACAAGTATTCGGGAAGCTGGCAGCCCCTGGGCCATGCTTCTGACCGGGAGCCGGTGGTCTACTGGTCAAAGGAGGGTGAGGAGGACAGAACACCTGCCAGATCGGATTTTTCCGGAGAGAAGGCCAGTATTTCGGCAGATATCCTGGAGCAGATTGCAGGTGTGGAGATTGAAGCCGGCCTGAAGCTGCAGAAGGCGCAGGAGCGAGTCCAGGAGATTCAGGAGGAAGCGGACGGGTATCTTCTTCGCTCGGATGTGAAGCCAATGGGGGAAACGGTAGAGATTGCAGGCTGGCGGATCACGTTAAATCAGGTGGAGGAAAAGAAGCGGCTGGAAACCAGCAACATGTATTTTGAGGCGGATGAGGATAAGATTTTTGCCCGTATGGATATGGATGTGGAGAATCTGAGGACAGAGAAGGCGCGTTTTCTCGAGACGATTGTGACCAAGGAGGATCTGCTGATTCATCTGGTAAGCTCAGGCGGGCATCGTTATATACCGGTCGATCTGATTGGGATGGCGGATTTGTCAAGTGTTTCGTTGGAGCCAGGTGAGGTGAGGAACGGAGGGCTGATTTTCCATATCGGAGAGAATATTCTTGAGGAGGACGAGCATGTTTTCCTGGTCTTTAAGGCAGGAGACGAGAGCCGGGTCTTTCGGATTAAGTAAGGGATGGCACTGAATGCTCTGAGAGGCTTCCCAGAGCGTGTCTGAAAATTGCTTTCCGGAGGCAGTGAGCCCCAGCTTGCGGGACGCGGAAGCAGCTCTTTGTGGAGATGGCGGAAATGAATTTTAACACACGCTTTGGGGTATGCGGTCCTGGGAAGGATTGGCAGGAGTGCTGCGGGCAGCAGGCTTTTGAGGGGCAGCAGGAAGACGAGATGGCCGGATAGGATAAGGAGGGTGTTATGAGTCAGAAGCGGATTCGGGATTTTGGGATCGTGCCTGGGCGGATGAAGCCGGGAAAGGGGAATAAGATTACAGATGTTCCTGGGGTGCTGGTGGGGCATTGTACCATTAAGAACCAGGAAAACCATACAGGGGTCACGGTGATTCTTCCGGGAGGGGATAATGCTTTTGCCAAGAAGTACGTGGCGGCTTCCTATGTCCACAATGGCTTTGGGAAAAGCTGCGGCCTGGTTCAGATTGATGAGCTGGGAACTTTGGAGACGCCCATTGCCCTTACCAATACCTTGAATGTGGGGGTGGTGTGGGATGCTTTGGCGGAATATGTGATCCGACAGTGTGAGAAGGAGCAGATTCCGGCAAAAAGCTTGAATCCTGTAGTAGGTGAGTGTAATGACAGCCAGATCAACCATATTGAGAAGCGGGGGGTGAGGGAGGAGCATGTGTGGGAAGCGATTGCGTGTGCATCGGTGGATTTTGCAGAGGGAGACGTGGGGGCCGGGGCCGGAACCATCTGTTATGGACTGAAGGGTGGTATCGGGTCAGCTTCCAGAGTGGTAGAGCTTTATGGGAGGGAGTATACGATCGGGGTGCTGGTTCAGTCGAATTTTGGCGCTACAAGGGATTTTGTGCTGGATGATGTATGGATGGGGGAGAGGATCCTTGAGTGGAAGGCAGAAAGGGAAGGCGGCAGGATTTTGGACAGCGCCGGCCCTATGGCAGTCTCTGAATCAGACAAGGGCTCGATTATGACGATCCTGGCAACGGATCTTCCGGTGTCAGACCGGCAGCTAAGGCGGATTCTGCGCCGGACAGCAGTGGGCATTGCCCGCACGGGCGCTTATACTGGTCATGGGAGCGGCGAGGTGATGATCGGATTCAGTACGGCCAACCGGATTCCTATGGCTGCAGGGGAGGAACCGGAGGTTCAGTCTGTGATTCATGAATCCTTGATTAACCATGGGTTTCAGGGGGCTGCAGAGGCGGCTCATGAGGCTATATTAAATTCCATGGTATGCGCCGGACGGACGGCGGGGATTGACGGGCAGGTGTATTATGGATTGGGGGAGATGCTGGCAGACTTTGGATTTTCCTGACCCTTGTTTAGCCCATGGAAACAAAATCCATTCACGAAAGGGAAGCACATGGGAGAGCCAAGAGGCAGGTGCTTCCTTTTTCTCTGGTAATGAAATGCTTTTTCACCCTTTCTTCCATGCCAATTTAAAAAGCAAACGGGCAATTCCGCCACATAGGGAAATCAGAAAGCCATTCTTTACCAATATTTTGCCAATCCCCATATGGATGGTATATTGTATCTGCAGCTCTAATGGCGGGTCTTGATAGGGGATACCTGCTTTAATTATGAAATAATAGGCGCCTATGAAAAAAATAATAATTCCGGCTAATAGAATGGCATTGATTGTTTGGCGGATATATGATTCGGTTTTTGTTGGCTTTGTATTATCCATACGTTTTTTGACCTCCTGTTTTTGTGCTGTCAGTGTCCCTCTATATTGTCTGCAAACGGTGCCGACGTATTGACATACATTGTGTAATACCCGTCGTCGGTTTTATTCACGTAACAATTCCATTCATCAAAAACATAGTATTTCGACAGGCTATCCTCTATTTCCCTATCCTGCATTTCTGTTGAAAATATGATAGAAGACAGACAATCAACATGGTTTCCGGTTCCTGATGTATTCCCGGTTTCCGAATAAACACTTATAATCTTAATATCAGGAATTTCACTTTCTAAATGCATCTGTAATGTAGTGGTTTGCTTTTTGGTTGTCATATGATTTACGCACATGCCAAAGATTTCATACAACACAAAAATAACAATTAGTATAATCGGCAAAGATAAAAGCGTAATCCCAAATCCTTTTAACAACTTCATAAAAATTCCTTCCTCTACTCCGGATTTTTCGCTTTTGGCGAATTTGAATTCTGACGGCATCTCTAAGCAGCAGCCTGCTTGTTGATTTTATTATAACGCAGCGGTTTTTCAGATGGAATAGGTTTTATAAAAATTTCATTCTTTCAGGATAGTCTCATATAATTTATCTCCATTTCTTTATTAAGGGTCCGCATCACGAAAAATAAATTTTATGCGGGCTTAGACACTTGCCATTGTCCAAATCTCCACATATAATTGTAGTGTGCCGGAATGGATGATTGGGATATGTGAGCTTTGCAAAAGAAAAATACAAAAAGCGGAAAACCTTGGAAGGGCCAAAGGTGAGAGCGGGAAAGGGGTCACACTGATGGATGATACAAAGGATAGGGAACAAATTCAGAGAGTGATGGACAAGCTGATATTGATGCAGCGCTATAGTCCCAAGCTGGTTCAGCTAAGGGCGCCTGCAGAGCAGCAGTGGTATTTGGGGAGGATGATACAGGCTGTCTGCCATGAAGCGTCTTAGCTGTCTTTATCTGGATACCCAGGTGGCACGGAGGTACAATATAAAAGCCCTGGCGCCCCAGCTTATTGAGCATGTGGAGCTCGGCGGCATTTCTTTGTATGTGTGGCCGGAGAAATATTATAATTAAGATCATTAAGCAGCCGAAAATCTTCTCAAGGCGACAGCTACATCGTCGCAAGCCGCCGCAGATCCTCATAAAACCCGGGATAGGAGATCTGAACACATTCCGCGTCTGCGATTTCGGTCTCACCGTCTGCCAGGCAGGAGATCACGGCAAAGGTCATAGCGATCCTGTGGTCAGCTCTGCTGTCGATAAGCGCCCCGTGAAGATGCTTTCCGCCGCGGATGATCATGCCGTCCTCTGTTTCCTCTACATCTGCCCCCATGGCGGAAAGATTGCGGACCATGGTCTCGATTCGATTGGATTCTTTGATCTTCAGCTCTGCGGCGTCACGGATTATGGTCTGGCCTTCTGCAAAGCATGCCATAGCAGCAATGACAGGAAGCTCGTCGATCAAGGTGGGGATCAGGGCGCCCTGGATGACCGTTCCATGAAGGCTGCTGCTTTTTACCAGAATATCGGCAGCAGGTTCTCCGGATTCCAGGTTTTCATTGAGCAGGGTCAGGTCAGCGCCCATGTCCCTGCAGACCTTTAGGATACCGCTTCGGGTAGGGTTCACCCCAACATTTTGAATCAGAATCTCTGAGTTTGGCACAAGTAAACCTGCGGCAATGAAAAACGCTGCAGAGGAGATATCGCCGGGCACCAGGATTTTCTGGCCATACAGCTCTTTGGCAGGAAGAAGAATGGCAGTAGTGTCTTTTGTGCGGATGTCAGCTCCAAAACGGCCAAGCATCAGCTCTGTGTGGTTTCTGGACACATAAGGCTCTGTGACCCGGGTTTCTCCGTCTCCGTAAAGTCCGGCCAAGAGAACAGCGGATTTTACCTGGGCGGATGCCACGGGGGACAGGTAGTGGGCAGCGTGAAGCTTTGAGCCTATAATTTCTAAGGGAGCGCAGCCATTGTCATGAAGGCTGCGGATCTGAGCTCCCATTTGGGAGAGAGGGGCAATGATCCGTTTCATGGGACGCTTTTGTATGGAGGCGTCTCCGGTCAGGGTGCTGGTAAAGGGCTGGGCAGCCAAGATGCCGGAGATCAGGCGGATGGTGGTGCCGCTGTTTCCGCAGTCCAATATGTTCTCCGGCGGCATTAATCCCCGCAGTCCCTTGCCGTGAACAAGAACAGAGGAACCATTGTTCTCAATCTGGATTCCCATCTGACGAAAGCAGGAGATGGTGGACAGACAGTCTGCCCCTTGAAGGAAATGGTGGATCTCCGTGGTTCCTCTGGCAATAGAGCCGAACATGACGGCCCGGTGGGAGATGGATTTGTCTCCCGGAATGGTGATTTGGCCTTTGAGGCGGCGGCATGGATAAAATTTCATAAGGTTTCCTCCTGGTTTAGGGTAACGCCTTTTCGCATTTGCTGGGCGCAGGTATGGGAAGGCTTCTTAAACATGGGATAAATGCAGTCAGCTCAGGGTATAGTTATATTTTTTGAGCTGTTCCCAGGCGGCGTTCATGGCATCCTCTTTATAAAAGCTGATTCTGAGAGCGCCTTCGCCCTGTTCCCGGTTGTGATTGATTCCGATATTTTTGATATTGATTCCCCGGGCGCTTAGGATTACAGATAAGGTGGAGATGGAACCTGGCTCGTCTACAATATCCACGGTAAAGGAATACTCAGGAGGCACCGGTCCCTTTGGACCGTCAGGAATGGAGCCTCGGTAGGTGCGGGAACGTGCAAACAGATCAAAAACCGCTTTGCTGTCATGGCCGCGCACCCCTTCCAGAATTTGGGTCAGGGAATCAATATATGCCTGCAGAATCCGGCAGATCGGTTCTGTGTTGGTCATACAGATCTGCTGCCACATCTCCGGGGAGGAGGATGCGATCCTGGTGATATCCTTAAATCCTCCTGCTGCAAGCTTTTTCATCTGTTCCTGGGAATCGTCGTGGTCCTGGACCAGATTTACCAGGCTGGAGGCAATAATGTGGGGCAGATGGCTGATGGCTGCCACGATCTGATCATGCCGGGCAAAATCCAGCACAATGGGAATGGCCCCGATCAGCCTGGCAAGGTCCACCAGCCTGTCTACATCCGCCTGCCTGGAATGGGGAGTAGGTGTAATAACATAATAGGCATTTTCCAGAAGATGGTCAGAGGCATTTTCATAACCGGTTTTCTCGGAGCCGGCCATGGGATGTCCTCCTACAAAGCATTCTTCCATGCCAAGCTCCCGGACAGCGTGATGGATACTGGTTTTTGTGCTGCCTACATCTGTCACAACTGCGCCTTTTTTTAGAAAGGGGCGCAGCTCGGACAGATAGCGTGCATTATATTCCACAGGAGTGCATAAAAAGATCATGCCGCATTCCCTTAAGGCTTCCCCAACCCCGTCTAAAATCACATCCACAATGCCGTCCTTATGTGCCTGTTCTAATTTGGAACGGGTTCTCATGTAAGCCATGATCTGGATGTCAGGACAGGTTCGTTTGATTCCTTTGGCAATGGAGCCGCCGATAAGCCCAAAACCGATAAAGCCGATTACCTTGTCTGACATCAGAAGCTCCTTTCTTCCAGCCGGGCATAAGGCCGCAGGGATGCGGTCAGCTCCTGGAATTGTTCAAAGGTCAAGGACTGGGGTCCGTCAGAGAGTGCCTGTGCCGGATTGGGATGAACCTCGATCATCAGCCCGTCAGCCCCTGCTGCAATCGCGCATTTGGCAAGGGGCGGCACATAGGCCCGGACGCCGGTGGCGTGGCTGGGGTCTACAATAACCGGCAAGTGGGTCTTGCCTTTCAGAACCGGCACAGCACTGATATCCAGGGTATTTCTGGTAGAGGTTTCATAGGTGCGGATACCTCTTTCACATAAGACTACCTGTTCATTTCCCTCTGACATAATGTATTCCGCAGCGTTGAGCCATTCGTCGATGGTGGCGGACAGGCCTCTCTTTAAGAGCACAGGAATTCCGGCCTTTCCGGCTTCCTTTAAAAGCTCAAAGTTCTGCATGTTTCGTGCTCCGATCTGGAGCATATCTACGTATTTGACGGCAGCCTCAATGGCGTGGTGGCTGGTGACTTCACAGATGACCGAAAGTCCGGTGGCCTGCCTGGCCTCCTTCATATATTTTAGTCCTTCTTCCTCCAGTCCCTGAAAGGAGTAGGGTGAGGTTCGGGGCTTATACGCGCCGCCTCTTAAAAAGGTGGCTCCTGCTTTTTTTACTGCAAAGGCAGTTTCCAAAAGCTGCTCCCGGCTTTCCACTGCGCAGGGACCTGCCATGATCGTCAGGGTATGGGGGCCGATGGCAGTGCTGCCCACGGGAATCACGGACGCATCGGGATGGAACTTCCGGTTGGCAAGCTTATAGGATTCTGTGACTGACACTACCTTGTCCACCCCGTTGGCAATCTCAAAATTAATGTCTCGAAGCTTGGTTTTATCACCCACAACGCCTACGATCGTAACCTCATGTCCTTCCGAGAGGTGGACCTGAAGCCCTCTTTGTTCAATCTGGCAGGTAATATTTCGGATTGCTTCTTTTGAAGCATTTGGTTTCATAATAATAATCATGGTTTCATCCTCACAGAATAAATAGTTTAATGGTTGGATAACAGATGCCTTCCGCTATTCTAACCCATTCCGTCCGGATTGTCAACGCTCTATTGCTTTAAACTTCAACGCTTTAAAGTGATAAAAATTTTCATGAACAAAATATTTTGTGCAAATCTTCTCTTTGGCTTGTAATTTGCAAGCTTTTTTAGTAGAATATCATCATGGACAAAAATTGAGATACAGGAGGGAATTTTATGAACGTATATGGGACACAGCAAATCCGCAACGTCGTGCTTCTTGGCCATGGAGGAGCCGGTAAGACGACAGTGGCAGAAGCACTGGCACTGCTCACCGGCGTCACCAAGCGCATGGGAAAGGTAACCGACGGAAATACGATCAGCGATTATGATAAAGAAGAGATCAAGCGTCAGTTCTCCATTTCCACATCTCTGATCCCGTTAGAGTACAAGGGAGAAGACGGGCCGATCAAGATTAACCTTCTGGATACTCCCGGATATTTTGACTTTGTGGGAGAGGCTGAAGAGGCTGTCAGTGTGGCAGACGCAGCGATTATTGTAGTGAACTGCAAGGCAGGCATTGAAGTGGGGACGGAGAAAGCCTGGGAGCTGTGTGAGAAGCTTGGCCTGCCCCGGATTATTTTTGTGACCAATATGGACGACGACCATGCAAGCTACCGGGAGCTGGTATTAAAGCTGGAGAAGCGGTTCGGCAGAAAGATCGCCCCGTTCCAGCTTCCGATTCGTGAGAACGAGAAGTTTGTGGGTTATGTGAATGTGGTGAAGATGGCAGGACGCCGCTTTACCAATATGAGTGATTATGAGGAGTGCGAGATTCCGGAATATTCCCAGAAGAACCTAGGGATTGCCAGAGAGGCCCTGATGGAGGCTGTGGCGGAGACCAGTGAGGAGTATATGGAGCGGTATTTCTCCGGGGAGGAGTTTACACAGGAGGAGATCGCCTCAGCGCTTCGGTCTCATGTGATTGACGGCAGCATTGTGCCGGTTCTTATGGGGTCAGGGATCAACTGCCAGGGCTTTAAGACGCTTCTTCAGGCCATTGACCGGTATCTGCCGACCCCGGATAAGTTTGAGTGTATTGGTGTGGATGTGTCTACCGGAGAGCGTTTTACGGCAAAGTATAATGATCAGGTATCCTTATCTGCACGGGTATTTAAGACCATTGTGGACCCGTTTATCGGAAAATACTCCCTGATGAAGATTTGTACCGGAACCTTGAAGCCGGATTCGGTTATTTATAATGTAAATAAGGACGCAGAGGAGAAGGTGGGCAAGGTCTATTTGCTGCGGGGCAAGGAGTCCATTGAGGTGCCGGAGCTGAAGGCCGGAGATATCGGCGCAGTGGCAAAGCTGAATGTGACCCAGACCGGAGATACCATTGCCGTGCGCACTGCGCCGATTGTTTATCATAAGCCGCAGATCTCTACTCCTTATACCTATATGCGCTACAAGACTGTCACCAAGGGCGACGAGGATAAGGTGAGCAGCGCTCTGGCCAAGCTGACAGAGGAGGATCTGACCTTAAAGGCAGTCAATGACAAGGAAAACCGGCAGCTTCTTCTGTACGGCATCGGAGATCAGCAGCTTGAGGTGGTGGTCAGCAAGCTGCTAAATCGCTATAAAGTAGAGATTGAGCTGAGCAAGCCTAAATTTGCCTTCCGTGAGACCATCCGAAAGAAGGTGGAGGTTCAGGGCAAATACAAGAAGCAGACCGGCGGACATGGTCAGTATGGTGATGTGAAGATGATCTTTGAACCGTCAGGAGATTTGGAGATTCCTTATGTGTTTGAGGAAAATGTATTCGGCGGAGCGGTTCCCAGGAATTATTTCCCTGCAGTAGAGAAGGGCGTTCAGGAAAGCTGCGTGAAAGGCCCCTTGGCAGCCTATCCGGTAGTGGGCGTGAAGGCAACCCTGATCGACGGCTCTTATCATCCTGTGGATTCTTCTGAGATGGCATTTAAGACAGCAGCCTCCATGGCATTTAAGAAAGGCTTTATGGATGCCAATCCGGTACTTTTAGAGCCGATTGCCTCTGTGAAGGTGACGGTTCCCGATAAGTTTACAGGGGATGTAATGGGGGATTTAAACCGGAGAAGAGGCCGTGTTCTGGGAATGAATTCCGATCATCACGGCAAGCAGATCATCGAGGCGGATGTTCCCATGTCCGAGATGTTCGGCTACAACACGGATCTGCGTTCCATGACCGGAGGAATCGGGCTTTATGAATATGAGTTTGCCCGTTATGAGCAGGCGCCCGGTGATATTCAGAAGAAGGAAGTGGAAGCAAGGGCAGCGAAGATTGACAAGCTGGATGTATAGGTCTCATAAGGGATTTGTGAGGAATTTGTCATAGCAGGCTCAAATTTGCAGGGGAGCTGGCCATAGGCCGGCTCCCCTGTTATGACAGGCTAAGGAACTGTTCTGTTCCTTAGCAAACCTTCATGCGCCCGGCCAGCGGACGAGCCACCGTCCCATGAAAGTCCGGCGGGTGCATGGGGCATACCTGAATTTATGCCGCCTGATCGGCGGCGGGACTTTTTTAGTAATAAGAAAGGCGTGACAAGAGAGCAGAATGGAAACAAGGAGACAGTTTTCCAGAATCGGATGGGCGTTTGTAGTGTTTTTTCTGGTTGATATAGGGATACAGCTTTTGATGGGAGTGGGACTTGGACTCTGGATCGCGTATGGAGGGAAGGGGATGCCGGATGTGGACTATCTGATGCTGGCACAGGCTTCCATGTATTTGTGTGCATTTCCGATCTTCTGGCTGATGATTCGAAGGGTTCCTTCCTGGAAAAAGAAGGATGGGGAGACAATCAGCATAGGCGCGTTTTTATTGTGGGCAGTAGTGTGCTTTGGCTTTACTTATATCGGGAACCTTGCCGGGCAGATCATGATGGGAGCAGTGGAGACAGTCATAGGAAGTGTTCCGGAGAATCCGGTGCTGGACTTGATTGATGAGATGAATCCTTGGACTGTGTTTTTCTCTACAGCGGTCATTGCTCCTGTGATGGAAGAAATCATGTTCAGAAAAATCCTGATTGACCGGATCGTTCCCTTTGGCCAGAGGGCGGCTGTGGTGGTGTCCGGGGTTGCATTCGGCCTGTTCCATGGTAATTTTTATCAGTTTTTTTACGCTTGTATTCTGGGCATGATTTTTGCATATCTATATAGCAGCACGGGGAAAATTCGATACACGATCCTGCTTCATATGATGATCAATTTGACAGGCGGAGTGGTGCCAGTGGTACTTCTGCAGGGAATGGATGGATTTTCAGCAGCCACAGTCTTTACGCTTCTTGGGATTGTACTTCTGGGGCTTTTGATGATTGGCAGCATAATCGGGGCCATTGTACTGACTTGTATCTATAGCTGGAGACTGCCCTGGTTTCATGGCTGGGCGCCTATCCCGAAAAAGGGATTCTGGAGGACCGTGCTGACGGCTCCAGGCGTAGTTGCATTTTTGGTAATATGCGTGGTAATGTTTATGTTAAACTAAAAAAATGTTAAGAATGAACTTTGCATAGGATACAGCAGATTATCAAATGACAATAAGGAGATTACAAAAGATGTATCGGATCGCGATCTGTGATGATGAGACAAAGGAATTGGATAAGACAGAGAGGCTTGTCCTTTCGTGGGGCAAAAGTCATGAGGAGGACAACATTGTCCTTGATCGGTTTGAGGACCCAGAGGAATTTTTGGGGCGGGTCAGGGATGGAGCATATATACCTGATTTGCTTCTGCTTGATATTTATATGCCAGGCAAAACCGGGATCACGGTGGCAAGAGAGCTTCGAATGCTGGAAAACAAAGGAAAGATTGTATTTCTAACTACTTCAAAGGAGCATGCACTGGATGCATTTGGGGTGGATGCCGCTCAATATTTGGTTAAGCCTGTGGAGGAGAAAATGCTGTTTTCGGTCTTGGACCGGATGATGGAGAATCAAGAGAGAAAGGCGCAGCATGTGCTTTTTCGAAGCGAGGGACGGAGCTGCAAGGTGGCTTTAAAGGATATTGTATATTGTGAAGCCCAGGGGAAAAGCCAGCGGCTGCATCTAGCTGACGGCAGCTTTGTCCGTCTGCGCATGACGATTTCAGAGATCTATGAAATGCTGTCAGAATGGCAGGAATTTAAAAGGGTTGGAGCTTCCTATATTGTGAATCTGGAGCATATTGACAGCCTGAGCGGACAAGAGGCATGTATGGATACAGGAAAAAATATTTATTTGCCAAGAGGAGCTTATCATCCTCTGCGGGAACAGTATTTCAGCTATTTCTGTGCGGGGGGGGGTAAAATGTGAATCAAGATTGGGAGGGGGTAAAAGAAAATGACAATCGAAGCAGTCAGCCTTTTATATCTGCTTCATGGGATTGCTGTTATCATGTTTTGCCGTTCCCGGTTTCATAAAAGGCTAACTAAGCGTATTTGTATGGGAGTGACGGCTCTGGAGATTGGAATTACAATCGGTTCTTATTTCATGGAAGGGCAGGCTGTTTGGTTTTTGGGATTATTTTTACTTTCGTTTTTCGGAACCATAGCGGAGGTTCTCTTTTTGTCTGACGAAAATTTCCCCAAAACCATGTTTGTGTTTCTGACTTATTCGCAGGTTTTTCTTGCGGTAACGATTACGTCAAAGTTATTGACAGATTGGTTTTTTAACGGAAATGTAAGGGCATCCGGATATATCCGTACCTTGCTGCATGGAGGAGCTCTCCTTTTTTATCAGAAAAGACTGAGGAAAAGATTTGACCAGATCAGGGGAGAGCTTACAACCGGATGGTGGCCTATGTGCCTTCTTGCTGTTCTGTATACTATTTGCCTGAGTTATTTGCTGGCAGTGGTTTATATCGGTGAATTTGGCTACATTCAGATTATATTTTTTTCTCTCTTGATGGCCGCGATATGCCTGGGCTATGGGGTGATCTATCACACGATTCATTATATGCTGGAGGCTGTGTTAAGCAGTCAGATCGAACAGCATCAGGAAATCCTTCTTCAGAAGCTTAAAATCATGGAAAGGGCAGAGGAGAATGCCCGCCGCGTCCGCCATGATCTTCGACATCATATGCTGAATTTAGCAGCGTATGCTCAAAAGGGGGAGATGCAGAAGCTCTTGGATTATTTAGGTGAATACAGCTCTATGGTGGATACCTCGGCAAGAAAACGGCTGTGTGTAAATCCTGTTATTGACAATGTGCTGTCAGTTTATCTGGCGCAGGCCGAGCAGGAGGGGATTGATGTGAACCTTTCTGCAGAGGTGGAAAAGGATATAGGGATTCAGGATGTGGATCTGGTGGCGATCTTGGCGAATCTGTTGGAAAATGCTATTCATGGCTGTGCAGATTCGGGAAAGGAACAGAGGCAGATTTTGGTGTGGATGGAGACAAGGGCAGGCAGGATGTCCATAGTTGTGGAAAATACCTGTGGAGAGAAGATCCTTTTTAAAAACGGGCTGCCGGTATCCAAGGGAAGGAAGGGAGTGGGCATATCCAGTATTGGAAAAAGTGTGGAGCGATATGGCGGAGACGTGGATTTTGCAAGTGAGGACGGGTGGTTTACCAGCAGGGTTATTGTTCCTTATCATTGATTTTCAGATCTGACCTATCAGAAGAAGACCCGCTGCACTACAAGGTATATTTTTCTCTGCAATTCAATCAGCCAAGTCATTGGTCTGTATGTCCTCCGTTTCTTCGGGATCTGCTTCGCTGAGCCCTAACCCCTCCGGAACAGATTGGAAGGAAAGGGCGGGTTTTCCGTTACTTTCCTCCAAACGCCTGTTGGATTCCCAAAGGAGCATGTAATCTTCTCCTGATAAAAAATCAATAATATCGGATTTCTACAGTTCTTTAGGATATTTCAGTTCAGGAATGTCCTGTAGGCAGACTATCTGCGATTCATTCCCAAAAAAATGCGATTCATTCCAAACCTCTTTTATGCCTTTTCTTTTTCTGTTATCATATGGTCAATCGGAAATCTTTCCTTGTCATAAAAGTCTGTCAAAAAGATTTCTGTCAGCAGCTTTTGTTGTTTGGATTGTTGTGTTTTATTAAAAAAGAAGGATTGAACATGTTAGGTGGATCGTTTTGGGTTGCACTTCTGCGCAACGGCATGGGAGGGGCTATGATGATGGCAGTGTTTTTTTTGCTGGACCGTCCCAGGATATCAATGAAAAATGCCATAATCTGCTACATTGTCTTTTGGGCGGCAGTAGTTTGGGGCTTCAGTATTTGGTATTATCTCAGACCCTATGTATTTGTCCGCTTTGCGGGGTTTTTCAGCCTTCCGGTTATTGGGGTGTTCTGCTGTATGATGAGCGGAGACAGTCTGTATCTGTCGCTTTACAAGATATCTCTCAGCTTTTATCTGCTTTCGCTGTGTGTTTTTCTGGGTGTGGATATATCACGATGGTGGTTTGGAGAAAGCATATGGATAGACATTCTGATACGGATGATTCTTATGGCGGTGATCCTTTTCTTTTTACAGAATAAATTTCGAAAATGCTTTTTTGACAATTTAGAATTTCTCAGGGAAGAAATGGATCTGCTTAGTATTGTAGCCTTGGTAGTGTGTTTCATCATAGCTGCTTTTGTAGCTTACTGGCCCTCAGACCGAGACTTTTCCATTTTGAATATGCTCCGGATTTTGGTGATTATGTTTATGACAGGGATGATTCAGTATTTGGTGTTTCACCTGTATATTCATCTGGGCCGGGAGCATTGCTATGAGACAGAAAAGCAGCTTCTGAAAATGAATGAGCAGCTTTTGCGCCGCCAGTTGGAGCTGGGCAGGCAGGCAGAAGAGGATGCGGCCAGGATTCGTCATGATGTACGCCATCATTGTCTTCTGATTCGGGAGTTTGTAAAGGCCAAGGATGAGGATGGGCTTTTGGATTACCTGGAACAGTATGGAGAGGATGTGGGGAGTACCCGGCCAGAGCCGATATGCAAGAATAATGCAGTCAACGGCATTTTATCTGTTTATGGAGGCTATGCCAGAAACCGAGGCATTCAGGTAGATGTAAAGGTGGAAATCCAACAGGATCTGCCGATCCGGGATATTGACTTGGTGGCCATTCTTGCCAATATTTTTGAAAATGCGATTCATGGTTGTGTGGATTCGCAGGTAAAAGATCCGTTTATCCGTCTCTCGGCGGTGCATAAGGGGCATAAACTGGTGATTCAGTGTCAGAATACCTGTGCTTCGGATATCAGCCTGTATAATGGTGTGCCGAAAGGCAGGAAAAGGGAAGGGCTGGGAGTGTCCAGTATTATAAAAACCGCGTCACGTTATAAAGGGGAGACGGATTTTACCATAAAAAATCAAAGCTTTTTTATTCGGGTTTTGCTGAACATTTCTAGGGAAAAGGCAGAGTTTACGGAGCTTTAACAGTAGAATTTGCTGGATTTTTCAAAAATTGTTTGTGTCTTGGAAAGGAATGGTAGAAACATAATGAAAATAAAGGAAGTGTTAAAAAGAGCGTCTGAAGAAGGCGCCAGTGACGTCCATTTTACAGCAGGGCTGCCTCCGAAGATGCGGCTGAGCGGAAGTCTGGTATCCATGCCGTATGAAAGCCTGACGGGGGAGGATACCATGGCGGCGGCTAAGGAAATTATGAGTCAGGAACAGTTTGATCATTTTATGGAAAAGGGAGAATATGATATGTCTCTTTCCTTAAAAGAGGCAGGAAGATACCGTGTGAATGTGTTCCGACAGCAGGGGGCGGCAGCTTTGGCCTTTCGTCTGGTACGGTCTGAGATTCCTTCTCCGGAGGAACTGGGAATCCCGTCTTCAGTCATTGATCTTTATAATAGAAAAAGAGGGCTGATTCTGGTGACAGGGCCTACAGGAAGCGGTAAGTCTACCACCCTGGCATCCATTATCCATAAGGTGAACCTTTGTCGGGACGCCCATATTATTACTTTAGAGGATCCGATTGAGTATGTCCATACCCATAAAATGTCCATGGTAAACCAGAGGGAGATCGGTTCGGATACCCAAAGCTATGCCAATGGGCTGAAGGCGGCGCTTCGTGAGGATCCGGATGTGATCCTGGTAGGAGAGATGCGGGACTATGAGACTATCAGTGTGGCAGTGACCGCAGCAGAGACCGGGCATTTGGTTCTTTCCACCCTTCACACCATTGGGGCGGCCAGTACGGTAGACAGGATTATTGATGTATTCCCGCCTCATCAGCAGCAGCAGATCCGGGTTCAGCTTGCGAATGTGCTGGAGGGGATCATTTCCCAGCAGCTGATCCCTAAGGCTGACGGCCGGGGAAGGGTGGGGGCCTTTGAGGTTCTTCACGTGAATCTGGCAGTACGCAACCTGATTCGGGAAGGCAAAACTCATCAGCTTCCCAGCATTATGCAGACCGGACGGCGGCAGGGGATGATGACCATGGATGAAGCGATTATCCAACTGGTCCGGGACCGGAAGATTACCCCTCAAATGGCGCTGTCGTTTGCACAGGACAGGGATTCTATGGAGCGGGTTTTGCCATAGGATCAATGCAGGACGGTTAAACCAGGAAGGAAAGCTATGAACAGAAATTCCAACAAAGGATTTACTTTAACTGAATTGGTGGTGGTGTTGGTCATCATCAGTATTTTGGCGGCAGCGGCCATACCCTCTGCCATCCATTATATTAAGCTGGCAGAATTCCGAAAAAATGAATCTAATGCGAAAACCGCATACTTAGCGGCGGAAGCATCTCTGACCTGGTATCGTACCTCCGGCGAGTGGGATGAATTCCGCCGGGAGGTGATTTATTACGGAACGTGCAACAGTACCTTTACGGAGGCAGATCCGGAACATAAACGCATTTATCTGATCACCATGAACGGCAGCAATGCTCCGGAGCCGTCAAAATCGGAAAATCAGGTGCGAAAGCTGCTTGGAAGCAGTATTTATGACCAGGAATTTTTAAGTGGTTCCATTGGTATTGAGATTGATGTGGAAACCGGGCAGGTGTATTCTGCCTTTTATGGGACCCATTGCCGCGGTCTGGCTTATGACGGGGCAGAGGGAGGCACAGGGGTATGGAATATAAATGCCGGAGAATCTTACCGGGGATATGACAACAGGCGCAGCAAGCTTTTAGGCTACTACTCAGTGGAGGATGTGGTCAATGTGGTGGAGTTAAAGCCTATTCGCCTGAAGGTGACTACCATTAACTTAGTCAATGGAGAGACCCTTTCCTTAAACTGGTCCGGCAACTCCAGACATAAAAGCTTGGATGTGGCCTATGACATTTCTTTCTATAATAAAGGAACTGACCAGGAGCTGTTTTCCACAGAGGTGGATCTGTATAAGCTGGGTCAGGGGAAATGGATCAAGAATAATGAGATTGCTTCTTTGACGCTTGTGGACGCGGAAAAAACAGAGGTGGGAGATTGGAACTTTCCTCTGACATATCAGGAGGACAGCGGCAGATTTTCCCTGGTGTTGGACGGAATGATGTCGTCCGAGCTTATGGAAGTCTTGAATGCAAAGACCGGGGCGGAAGGAGCAGATATTACAAGAAAATACAGTACCAGCATTACCCGTCTGGCCGCGTCAGGCAGTGAGAGCATGAAGGCTTTGGCAGAACCTTTGGATCTGTATGCAGTGATCACTGTCCGGCCTACTTATGCGGAGACAGAGGGAGACTTTAGAGAGTACCGGGAAAGCAGCCCCCTTCGCTCCAATGAGGAAAATACACTGTTTGCAAACGCCAGGATAAAGGAGGATGTTTTAGAGGCTGATATTACCCGGTTCCGGCATCTGTCCAATATCCGGTATTATGATCAAGACAAGGAAGCGGACTTTGTGCTGGCCGGCCGGAACATGGACTGGACTTTGTCAGGCGTGGGAATGTATGAATTAAAGGAAGCAGACGACGGCAGCGGCAAGATGGAGCTTTTGTGGGGAGCTAACGGCACAGAGGAGGCAGCTCTTGATTTCCCGTCCATCCGGCTTTTAAGCGCCCGTCACAGCCTGACCGGGAAGGCATCATCTACGTCTCTGGCAAACCTTTGTCTGGGAGCTGATTCCATGCCAAAGGATGAGATAACAGAAAAGCTTTATGGAGCGGATAAGGAAGAGAACAAACTGAACCGCCGCTATACCAGATATGTGGGGCTGTTCGGAGAGATCGAGGGAAGGGTCAGCAAGGTGACTTTTCAAAATCCGGTTCTGTCTCTGGAGATTTTGCCGGAGGAGGGAGTTTCTTTTGATTATCTGTGGGGCGCAGGCATTTTGTGCGGCAGAAGCCAAGGAGCTCTCAGTGAGATATCCGTGCTGGTGAGCAAGGATAAAAAAGGTCAGGATACGGTAAAGGTTCTGTATCCAAAGGGGCAGACGAGAGCAGAGAATGAACCTCTTGGAGTAGGAGGCATTGCAGGGATTCTGGCAGCTGCAGAGGACAGTGACAAAACATTAAAGGCCCTGGATATAACAGAAGGAGCCGGGCAGCCGGCCTGGGAGCTTGTGATGGAAGGATCAGTCACTGCCAATCTTCCTGAACCGCAGTTTGCTGCAAGGGAGAATAAAGAGCTTCAGGAAAAGGCTGCGGGCACAGCTTTGGGAGTAGGAGGAATCTTTGGATATGGCTGGACAGGAGAGGGAGTAACCCTTACCTACTGCCAGAATCACGCAGATGTTACGGGAAATCTGTTTGCCGGAGGGATCGGAGGACGTCTGACCGGTATTTATGACGGCGGGGTTTCGGCAGGAGAGAGCGCCAAGGCTCCTGTCATAAAGGATTGCTTTAATGACGGGCTGATTTTGTGCAGCCAGGACGGGAGCCATGAGGAGGCAGAGGCAAGGCTGGAGGGAAGATATTTTGGCGGGATTTTAGGCTTTGCCCATCGGGCCCGGGTGGAGACTTCCACCAGTATTTCCGGTCGTTCCAGCGGCTATGAGTTTTCTTTTGACAAAAAGGATGTAAGCCTGGTGGGCCAGTATGTGGGAGGTATTTTGGGCTATGGAAGCAATAGCTGCCTTTCCGGATGCAGTACCAGCAAAGGAGGCTATATCCTTGGATCGGACTATGTGGGAGGTATTGCAGGCGGTTTATCCAATGATGCCCGTGAGGCTATTATGGGAATGGACGGAGTGACCGTGACAATCAATGCCAGCTATGTGATCGGCAACAGCTATGTGGGCGGCATTGTAGGCAAAAACGGCGGCGACGGTGAGGACGACATTTCCACTACAATTATAGACTGTATCAACAACGGGGTGGCAGCAGGTTACGGACGCTATATCGGCGGCATTGCAGGCTACAACGGGAAAACGGGAGAGCTTAAAAACTGTGCCAGCTATTTGTCTGATTATGATCACTCCATCTTTAACCAGATTGTCCATAAATGGCAGGCAGCGGGAAGCTGTGTGGGAGGACTGGCAGGATATAATAACGGAAAGGTTGTGTTTGAGGCAGAAAGCGAGTCCATTACCGTAAAGTCGGTTTCCAGCGTGGTGGTGGGAAAGGATTATGTGGGAGGCATTATCGGCTTTAATGACAGGGAAGGAAGCCTTGATGTAAGCTACAGCCTGATCGGAGGGCAGGTGTATGGGTTCGGCGACGGGGCAGGCGGCTGTATCGGCCTGAATGCGTCGGAGGATATTCTGACAAAGAATCTTACCATCCGGCCATCCGGCGTGCGGGGACAGTACTGCGTAGGCGGCTGTATCGGCGCCAATGTGGTGGAGCTTTCAGAGGATGTAAAGATGGATCGGCTTAGGGCGGACAATGTGTTGGGAAGTATTTCCGGAAAAGCATTTACCGGCGGCGTGATCGGGTATCAGAGAACCTACACCTCAGGCCAGTTGGGCGGACAGTCTGTAAGGGATTATCTGCTGGAGGGAAAACTGCCGAGGCTTCTTCCTGAGCTGGAGGAAAACAGGACTCCTGCAAATGTGTTAAAGTCAAACAACAGCTATAGCCTGACCCTTTCCAACGATATAAATGACGCGGCAGGCAGCTTAGAGAATATGAACAACAATATTCCCATCCGTTCTGATTATTATGCAGGCGGCATTGTGGGGTACTGTGAGAAAAACAGCCTTCTAATCCTTAAAAACTGCAGGAACGGGGGCAGTATTGAGAGGAGCATAGATGCAGATCCAAAGGGAGTTTCCCTGAAGGAATATTTAGAGCATCAAGAAATCGATATATCAGAGCTTGCCGGTGAGGAGGATGTTGAGATATACATGACCGGCGGCATGATCAGCTCCAACTTAGACAATCAGGTCATTGACCACTGCTCCAACACCGGCAGCATCAGCGGGGTGGCAGGACTGGGCGGAATTGTGGGATTTAATGCAGGGGGCGTGTTTAACTGTGAACTCTCGGACAATTTCGGCAATGCATCCTTAAACTATATCGGCGGGATTGTAGGGCTGAACATTCATGTGGATTCAAGCCACAGCGGGGAGCAGAACAAAACTTATCGGGATTTTACAGGCAGGGAATGGTCTTATTCTTCTGGTACGATTGCCAAATGCAGCACCCGGCCGGGAAGGACGATCTCGGGGCATAGTTATGTAGGCGGGATTGCCGGCTGGAACTTAAAGGGCGGAATCTTAAAGGATAATGAAAACCAGGCCAATGTGACGGCTTATGGAAATTATGCCGGAGGAATCGCCGGAGGAAACAGCGGAGTGGTGCAGGTGTCAGAGGATACCAGCGTGAGCGGCCGCTTTATCCAGGGAATGGAAGGAATCGGAATCGGAGGAATCGCAGGCTGGAATAAAAAAGGCGGCGTGATTGCTGTGGACGGCCATGGGACGGCCGGTGACGAGGTGGTGGCTGTGGGAAGCCATGTAAGCGTTACGGGCTTTAAGAAAGCCGGCGGAATCGTGGGAATCCACGAGGGGATACTGAAAGCTGACGAGGGGACATATCTGACCTGCAGGGCAGCTTTGGTTCGTACCCGAGAAGGATATACAGGAGGGATCGCAGGATCACTGACATCAAATGAGGAGGATGGCTTTGGCTCTGATGAAGGCTTTGGTGAAGATCTCATTGGAGACGTCCAGGCAGAAATCATCCGGGCCAGAAATCAATCGGATTCTGTGACAGCAGACCGGGGCTCGGCAGGAGGCATTGTGGCAGTGAACCTGAAAAATGCCGTGCTGAGGGAATGTGAAAATACAGGTTCCGTCAGCAGCGATCAGGGCTATGCCGGCGGAATCGCAGCAGAAAACTACGGTGAGCTGATCCAGTGCTTTGTGGGAGAGGAAGGAAAGGCAGGAAGTCTTGAGATCCGCAGCGAGGGAAGCGATGCCTTAGGAGCTGTCTGTGCCGTGAATTATGAAAGCGGACGAGTGCTGGCCAGTGTGCCTCTTGGCGGAATCCGTATATCGGGAGACGCAGGTGCAGCAGGCGGAGTGGCCGGAAGAAATTTGGGATATATTTCCGGCGAGGCTGAGCTTGATGACATGAAGACAGTGGAGGTTAATCTGTCTTATATGCCGGAGCTGGATTTAAGCTCCGGAGACGTAAGTGTGGGCGGAGTAGCCGGAGAGAACGGGGAGGAGGAAAAAGGAGATCAGGAGGAGAACTGGCTGATAGAGAACATTACCGTTGGCTCCAAGGGAATCGATCTCACCGCAGAAAGGAATTATCAATACTTAGGCGGCATTGCAGGAAGAAACCAGGAAGGCGCTAGGGTGGAGGGCTGCACCTTTTCCGGAACCATTACAGAGGATAAGGGAGGCACAACAGGCGCGTGTTATGGAGGCATAGCCGGGGACAACAAAGGAGAGATTACAGAGTGCAGGGTTAAAGGCATTACCATGACCATTGACGGGGTGTATACGGCTACCAGCACCAGTACGGCAGCCCAGAAGGAGGCTTTATCCTCCCATGCAGGGGGCGTGGCTGGGAAAAATGACAGCACAGGGGAGATTCTGGGATGTCTGATTGAAAAGGGCAGCAAAACCAGCAGGATTGAGGCAGAAAGCGGGATGGCCGGAGGAATTGTAGGATACAATAAGGGAAGCCTGAGGCTGTCCGGGGATGCGGTGACAGAGGAGCTGATGGCAGAAGGCGCAGCCGGAGACATTCAGGGCCTGACAGGAAAAGAGCTGGCAGACAGGGCAGAACTTTACGGAATCGCTGCGGACGACAGCTATGTGACTTGGAACGGAGCCAACAGGGCTCCGTTGGAAAACTTTGTCTATGATGGATCAAATCGCAGTGTGAGCAGCGGGCGGAGCCTGGTTCTGATCTTGTCCGTAAACGGCAATCTGGGAGGCATTACTGCCTACAATGGTCCTGAAGGAAAGGTGGATTATTGTGCCACGGGAGACTGGTATCTGAATAATAAGTCGGATGCCATAGGAGTGGGTACCGGAGGAATCATCGGCATGAATGAATCGGAGGAGGATCTTTCCTTCTTGCTGAACCAGGCATTTGTGGGAAGACAGCTTTCGTCTAATGACACCAACCGGTTTGCCGGAGGAATCATCGGCAACCAGAACAATACTACCAGGGATGGATGGAAGCTGAAGGGCTGTGTCAACTACGGTACGGTATACTGCCTGCGGACTCATTACTCAGGAGGCGTCTTAGGGCAGTGGACCGGTACCGGAGGAACCTTAGAGCAGTGCTATAATTACGGCAATCTGCAGACTACTTACGGAACCGGATGGGTAGGCGCGTCAGGAGGCATTGTGGCCCAGCTTTACCATGCCTATGAGGGAAATGAATACAACATCATAAGCTGCGGGAATTACGGCAATATTTTCGGACAGACAGGCAGAAGCAATGGAAATTGTGCCAATGACAGTGCAGGTATTTTAGGAAACGTGACAGCATATGAGTCCGGCAGCGCCAAGGGAGCGCAGAATTATACCATTCAGGTGATGGACTGTGTAAACGGTTCCGGAGTGGAGATTTATTCCAATTCCATGGCGTCCGGGATTGTAGGATTTTTCTCCTGCGATAATCCCAGAAGCCAGGAGCAGATCGGCAGAGCCACCGGAAACATTAAGCTGCATATAGAAAGGTGCCGCAATTTTGCGGCCGTGCTGACAGGAGGCGGCGGAAACCTTTTTGTGGGAGGCATTTTCGGAGAGCGGTATGGGGCGGACGGAGCAGCCAACACGGTTTTAAAAAACTGCTATTCTGTTCATCCTCAATATGACAGCAGCAACAACAGCGGGTATTATTACAGGAAAAAGGGATATCCTATTGTGTCTTATGACACCAATAGCCAGAATGTGGGAAAGCTTCAGGCAGAGGGAAATTACTTTTTCAGTGATGAGCCGACAGGAGGAATCAACAGCTTCAGCCCTCCTGGGACAACGGCAATTTCAGATACTCTTAAAAGAGCGGGAACAGGCTGTGCATACCTGATTTCTTATAATAGTGAGGACTATGCAGTGGCTTTAAACCCAGGAACCAAAGTGACCAATCTCCAGATTGAAAAAGATAAGGTTTACCGGGGAACAGACAGAAAATTGGCGGTAGGAACGGTCCTGTTTAAGCTTTCCTCAAAATATGGAGGCTTAGGGGCTGTGTTAAGGAAAGAAAGCAGTTTTGACGAACAGGTACGCTATGCTTACCATAAGACAGAAAGCAGCAACAATATCATTCAGGAGGACATGATTGCCGGGGAAATGATGCTGCCTAAACGGGTAGATGTGGAAAAAAACGGAAGTCAGCTTGCCATCCAGGTAGAGCCATGGCCAGGAAGCGATCCTTTCAAATATGAAGCTTCTTTGTATGCAGGAAGCAAAAAGATTATGGATTTTGAATTTTATTCGGATACATATACACTGAAGCTTCCTAAATCCGCGGCGTCTTATGGAGATGCGCTGAGTGTCCAGGTAAGGTCATGCAGTATGTTTGAAGATGTGGAGCCGTCTGAGTGGAGAGATTCCGAGGACAGTGCGGATAATCTGCCCACACTTCCGGAACCGGAGCTTCGGATCGAGCTGGACAAAAACGAAAATGACGAACTTTTGTACCGGTTTAGTTTGGCAAATCAGGAAAGCTATTTAAATTATGGGGACAAATGGCACATTGCCGTAGATTTTATGGATGGAACGGCTTCCCTGCAGATGAGTCCGGACGGATACGGCGGGCTTATGGGAAATTATCTTTTGGCAAGCAAAAATTCCCTTCAGCAGCTTCGGGTTCAGGCTGTCAGCCAGGATGCAGATGTGGACGATTCTTCTCAGATATCGGTACCCACGTATCTGCCTGCTTACACACCGGAGATCACCTTAGGGGAAAGGGCAGGGCTGAAAAAGGCAGTGCCCGGATGCCAGGTGTCCGGAACGAATTTTTCCGACATAAGAATTACCGCTGCACTGGATGCTTCCGGGTCAGGCAATGTTACCACGCCTCCTGTCTATCGGGCTGAACTTATAGGAACCTGGAAGGATGGGAATGTGGAAAGAACAGCAGTATTTATGAGCAGGGATATTCTGACCGCATCCAACGGCAAGGCATCGGCAGTATTTACGGATCTGCCCTCTTATCTGGCAGATGTGGAGGATCTGCATGTGCGGGTATGGTATGCGGAGCCCGGCTTAGGCCCGGTCTATACCTATTATCCGGTAGATTTGGAGGAAAAGGAAAAGGCGAATATTTTCACCTATACGGGTGAGGATACCAATGCCTGGACTTATGCCTACAGCCCGGTGCTGGAAGAAAGGATTTTTGATAATCAATATACCTTTGAGGAATGCCGGTGGGTATCTCAAAACCTGATTGTCTGGCTTCCTTATCCGGTGCTGGCAGAGGATGTTGCTTATGAAGAAAATCAGGATAAACGGTTGGAATATACGTTTTCCTGGGATGAGGACACATATCAGCAGGGCGATATTTATCTTGTCTCTCTTACCGGAATCCGGAAAAAGGAGGAAGGGGGGAGCGCGGATCAGATTGTTTTGCTGAGCGGCAAGGAGGTGGAGGACTGCAGGCTGACAATCGACGCAGAGGATTGGGATTATGATGAGGTGGAGCTGACCGTAACCCGCAAGGGGGAGGAAGGCAGGGGAGAGCTTGGGCGATCCTCCGTCAAAACATACCTGGTCAGAAAGCGTCTGCCCAGGCCGTCCCAGCCTAAGGTGACGAATCCGGATATTGATGAGCTGTTTTATGAGATTCAGTGGGATCCAGTACGGCCAGAGGATGGATGCAGCTATTATGATGTATATTTCCAGCCCTATGAGGAGGACGGAACCAGCTTAGAGGAAGCGGTTCTGATTGTGGACGGCTTAGAGGCCGGCGAGGAAAACAAGGAGGATGAAAAGTATAAAAAGACAGTTAATCTGGAAGCTTATGCAGGCAGAAAGGGATTGATCTTTGTGGTTGCCCGGCCGTCAGATTCAGAGGAAAACACACAATATGTCAGAAGTGTGGACGGCATTACCACAGAGATTCCCATACCGGCAAGAGTTGCAGAGCCTTCTGTGAGCTGGAGCAAGGACGCAGATTGGGTGTATGAGAAGGAAAAGCCCTTATCCATGAAGCAGTTTATGGAGGAAAAGCTGAAGGTTATGGTGACTGCCAATGACGCTCAGAGCATTCCGTCCGGAGACAGCGGATATCTGCTGAAGGCTTATGTGTTTGATACAGAGGATCATGCAAGAGAAGCTATGGATACCTTGACAAGCCCTGACGCTGACGGAGAAAAGCCGGAGGGACTGCTGGCTTATTACCCTGGCGCTGACGGGGAAAAGCCGTCATCTCCGGTTATGATGGAGACAGACAGCAGCACAGAGTACAGCCACATTCTTACAGGTATTCCGGCAGAATATGCAGGAAAATACATCCTGTGCAGTACCAGAATCTCAGCCGGAGACGGTCAGGTCAGCTCGAAGTGGGTATTAAACCCGGATATCTGGCAGCTTCCTTATATAAAGCTTGAGACTCCTGAAGTGCTTTTGGAAAACCAGGAAAGAAAAGTTACCGTGACAGTGAAGGCCAATCCGGATCTGGACGGAGAGGAGGAAGAATGGACAGCAGATGCCATTGTCCTGACATGGGACAGTGAGGAGCCTGCCAAAGCCTACGGAGTGACCCTGACCGGAAAAGACGGGCAGAGCCGCACCTACAAGCTTGTCGAGGATGGAGACCGGGTGGCAGTCTATGAAAAGGACGAGAGTACAGATGCCTGGATAGAAGGAGATCTGTCAGACTATACGGTGATCATTGACGGACAGTATGAGGAGGCACAGCTTCCCTATACCTATGAGGCAGAGCTTTCGGCCAGCCTACAGGTGAAGAAAAAAGGAGATGGCTTTACCTATCAGCTGATCCTGCCTGATGCAGACCGGTTAAAGCCAAAGGATGATGTGGTTATCCGGGACAGCATCCTGCGCCCGACCCAGGAAGTAACCGTATGGGCGGCAGCAGAGGAAGACAGCGATGCTTTTGTGGATTCGGATGAGGAGACGATTCTTTTGGAGGCATCCAATGATTTTGAAGGGGATGGACTTTTGTTAGAGGATGATGTGACCCCTGAAGAAAAGGAGGAGCTGCCGAAGGAGGATTTGGAAGATAAGACAGAAGAAAGCCGGCCTGAGGAAGACAGTACAGAATCTGAGGAAGGGGAAAGCCAGCCGGAGGAAGGAAGTACGGAATCTGAGGAGGGAGAGAGCCAGCCGGAGGAAGGAAGTACGGAATCTGAGGAGGGAGAGAGCCAGCCGGAGGAAGGAAGTACGGAGTCTGAGGAGGGAGAGAGCCAGCCGGAGGAAGGAAGTACGGAGTCTGAGGAGGGAGAGAGCCAGCCGGAGGAAGGAAGTACGGAGTCTGAGGAGGGAGAGAGCCAGCCGGAGGAAGGAAGTACGGAGTCTGAGGAAGGGGAAAGCCAGCCGGAGGAGGGAAGTACGGAGTCTGAGGAAGGGGAAAGCCAGCCGGAAGACGAAAGTGCGGAATCTGAGGAGGGAGAGAGCCAGCCGGAGGAAGAAAGTACGGAGAGTAAAGAAGAAAGTCAGCCGGAAACCGGGAGTGCAGAATCTAAGAAGGAAGAAAGTCAGCCGCAGACCGGAAGTACGGAGAGTAAGAAGGAAGAAAGTCAGCCAGAGGAAGAAAGTATGGAATCCAAGGGAGGAGAGAGCCAACCGAAGGAGGAAAGTATGGAATCTAAGGCAGAAGAAAACCAGCCGGAGGGCGGCAGATTGAAATTCAAGACAGAAGAAAGCCGGCCGGAAGGCACATCCATAAAGACCGGAGAACAAGACAGGGCTCAGGAGGAAGAAGCTTTATCACAAGATAAAGCTTCCAAATCCGGTCAAAGCAATGAGCCGGCAGAAAGTCCGGATTCTAAGAATACAGCGTCAGAGTTTTTTATAGCAGAAAAGAAGAAAAAATACTTGTAATTACAGAAGGGAGGGCAAAAGGCCTGTGAAAGACAATTCAAAAAAGGGAGCTGCCCTTGTAATGGTAGCTTGCGTATCTGCTTTTTTAGCGGCTTTTTCCCTGGCAATGGTCTATACCTCAGGACTTCTGCTCTCCCGCGCCAACCGGCGTCTGGAACAGGAGCGAAGCTATCAAGCGGCACAGAGCTTTGCCAAAGTACTGGATTTTGAGCTGAAGAAGTATAATGAGGTTGAGAATGCCCTTACCGCAGCTCCGGACGACAGCTTTTACCGGTATGTCTACAAATTTTTAGAGGGAGCTTACGGAGAGTATGATCCGGAACATCCTGACGAGACAATTTTTCATTATACGTCATCTAATGACACAACGGGAACCGAGGAATACGGAAAAATCAGGGTGGTATTGTATAAAGAAACAAGTCGGGAGGATGATGACAGCCTGACCGGAGAAATAATGCGGGAAGACAATAACCCCCAGGAAATTTTTAATATGACCTTTCAAAGATATATTTTCACGGTGGAGGTAACTGCCACATTAAACGATATATCCTACAGTTACAGTACAGAGTACAGTCAGAGCGCGGCCTATGATGTATCCTTTAGCTGCAACGGCGTGGGAATCACATGGAAGGATAATCACTGGTGCCGGACAGGAACAGACCAGGAATACATAATTGGTGAGAACGAGAAAGTCCGCTATGAATTTGACAATAAAAAGATTACAAGATGTACTTTTGATCATATATTTGCTGAAGAAGGGGGTCATTGAACATGATACTACGGAAATTAAAGAAACAAAACCTTCATTCCGGAGAATCCCTACCTGAAGTCATGGTCAGTGGCCTTCTTTTTCTAATGATGGCAGCAGTCCTTCAAGGGGCTGTAGCCTTTGGAAACAGAGCAAAAACGAAAAGTGAATCCATTCGTAAGGAAAATGCCAAGATTTGCAGAATGCTGCGGGAAACTCCGTGGACAGACAGCAGTGAGACGGCCGCATATACTTTTGTGGCCATCTCTCCGGACGAGTCTCAGGTGGGAACTACCAAGCTGTTTCAGGTAGAAGTCAGGCTGGGCAGAAAGGAGGTTTTGAGCGGGACAGACACGGTTTCCTTTTATATGTTCGGGCCTCCGGATGCTGGAGGGATGCCGGAAACGCCTGGGCCGGGAGGTGAAGCGCCATGAAAAGATGGCAGTATTTGAAAAGGAAAGGAAGATCCGGAACCACCCTGGTGGAAATGGTTGTTACCATGCTTTTGTCTGGAATGATGATGGCCATGATTGCAGGCATTATGAGTCCGGCGGCAAAGATGTTTGTACGGATCCAAAAGCAGCAGTTTGCTCAGTTGATTATGGATAATACTATATCCCAGCTGCAGGCTATAACCAGGCAGGCGGTTGGCTATGTAAAAGTATATGCTCCTGCGGCGTCAGAGACAGAGAATCCGGTTGCAGATAAAGAGGGGGCTGACAGGGGCGGGATTCTGGAATTTATGAATACGCAGGGCTATGTGGCGCTGGTTTCAGCAGATAGCTGTCCGGAGACCACTCTCTACCTGGGGACAACAAAGATTGGGACGGTAGCAGCAGAGGATATAAAGGCAGGAACCTTGCTCACCAGGTATTATACAAGCAGTGATTCGATTCAGAAAAAGTATGTTTATGAAAATGCAGAAGGGGCTGTGGCCCGGGCTGCGGCAAAGGTATTTGCAGACGGATATTATATGGGGAATTATCTGGAGATTGAGTTTTCTTTTCCCGATGGGATCGACAATGGACAGGATGTGGGGTATTTGAATGCAGAGTTAAGCTTTTATGAATTGGAGAAGGAAGATGAAACAGGGGTTCTGAGCAGACGGCTGGTATTAAAGGACAGCACGGTCTTGGATTTCCGGTATAAGGTTCAGCGGAAAGATGAGGTCACGGCGGTTAAGGAAATAGGGGAAGACGGATAAACAGGGCTGCGGGAATTTGGGAATTGTAAATTAGGAATACAGATGCAGTTTCTGCATTTGTAGATAGATGGAATGGGCTTCTTTTTTCTCCCTGGCCAAGAGGAAGAAGGAGATGGTTCCGAAGAAAAGAGAGGAAAAATAAAAAAAGGAGAATGAAAATGTTAAAGAGATTCAAAAGAGATGGGAAAAAGGGATTTACGTTGGTGGAATTGATTGTGGTTTTGGTTATTTTGGCGATTTTGGCAGCGCTGCTGGTACCAGCTTTGACCGGGTATATTGATAAGGCAAAGAAGAAGCAGATTATAGCAGAAACTAGACAAGCTGTGATGGCAGCACAGACAGTAGTGGATGAGATGTATGGAGCGAGAAGTGATGGAACCGATGTTGAAGATACAGAGATTCAGGGCAAAAAGACTGAAATAGCAACATTAGGGGAAGTTACAGAAAGTTGTATTGAAGATATTACACTGGAAAATAACAAGATTGATACACTGGTTTATACAAAAAATGGGAAAACATGTACTTATAGAGCAGAACCTGCAGCAGATGAAGAAATGTATGAGGTTAACTAATACTTAATGGAAATGCTTGAAATAAATGCCAGGCAATAGTTGTACTTTCATTATGATATTACTTAGGAATATTTTTGAGAGATACACAGACTTTTGCAAGCTATCTCAGGGGGGTATCAGGGAATAGATAGCAGGGGCTGGCCCTGCTATCCCCTGCTATCTCTGGAAAGGCTGCATAAAAAGAAACTTACTTTTATACATGTGGAGACAGAAAGTATTATATTATGACAAACACAAATATAACGGAGCTTCCCCCTGACCATAAGCAGGATGCCGCTTCTTCTCCCTGGCCCCTTCGGGTTATGACGTTTTTGATTATTTTGACAACCGTCCTTTTGGCCGGGATTCCTCCGGCGCTGACTATGATGCGGCGGGCGGACGCCCAGGTGGCTTTGGGGAATGCGAAGACAGTCCGGTTATCCCTTCAGCTGACTTCCAAGGAGGCATATGCCGCTTCTCTGCCTTTTTGGTCAGCGTCAGAGCCGGGAGGAGTGACAGAGCGGGTTCGGGACAAGGTTTTGAAGGATACAAAGACGCCGGGAGACTTTTGGGTTCTCCAGACCGATAAGGGGGGCTATGAGGTTTTGATGTTTCTTTATCAGGAGGGGGACTTTACGGTTCTTTATCAGAAGGAGCCTCAAAGCTATCAGGTTTTTTATAACCAGCCTTTTATTAAAACCCATTATCCGCAGACAAGCCGCGCTTTGTCTGAATAGCAGGCTTTGCCTGTATGGGGTTTGGGAAAATCGATAAATGGAAAGGACAGGGAATTTGATGGCAGCGATTGTTTTCCTGGAAGTATGTTTAGGGCTTTTCCGGTTTTTTGCCGGAGCCAGTATCTTTAGTTTTCTTCATGTGGTGACATGCCGTCTTCCGGCAGGGGAGCCGGTGGTATGCGGGCGCAGCCATTGTCCTGAATGTGGGAAGATTTTAACTGGTTTTGAATTGATACCTTGTTTGAGCTATGTTCTGCAGAAGGGAAAATGCAGAGCATGTAAAGCTTCGATACCCCCTGGTTATTTGATTCTGGAAGTCTGGGGCGGTGTCTGTTTTCTTTGGAGCGGTGCCATGTTTGGCTGGGGGAGCTGGGGGATTTTATCCTGGAAGGCTGCTGCGGCATTTGCTTATTTGTCTGTTTTGACGGTTGCTGCAGTGATTGATTGGAATACAAGGATCATTTATGATCGTTTTCATATAATGATTTTTCTGCTGGGAGTGGTTTCCTTTTGGGTATTTCCGGAGCACGGGTTATGGGATCGCATGATCGGAGCAGTGATTGTATCATTTCCTATGCTTGCTTTGGCATTATGTATTGAGGGGGCTTTTGGGGGAGGGGATATTAAGCTGATGGCATGCAGCGGTTTTCTTTTGGGATGGAAGGCTGTTGTCTGCGGAATGTTTCTGGGACTGCTTGCAGGGGGGATTTACTGTATTCCCATGATGGCAGCAGGAAGGCTGGGGCGGAAGGATTCTTTTGCTTTTGGCCCTTTTCTGGCTTTTGGGCTTAGTCTGGCCTTTTTTTATGGGGACAGGATCGCAGACTGGTATCTGGCTCTTTTGCGGTAGCAGATTAGAGCGTGTCTGACGGAAAGCAATTTTAAGACACCCTCTTACAGATAAAAGAAAATAGTACAGAAGGAGGATACAGGCGCACATGGCAAATTTTCGGTATGTGGCAAAGAGCATGGACGGGAAAACAGTCCGAGGCACCATGGAAGCATCAGGGGAAAGCAGCCTTTTGCAGCAGCTAAAAGAACAGGGGCTGTTTCTGGTTGAGGCTAAGGACAAGGACAATACAAAAAAGTATAAAAAATTTGTGTCAGCTCAGTTAGCCGGGTTGTGCAGGGAAATGTCAGCTCTTTTGGTATCTGGCATCAGTATGGTTCGGGCTTTGGAGATCATTTCAGAGGAGGAAGGGATCTCAAAGGCACAGAAAGAGGTCTATACAGATATTCTTAAGGATTTAAAAAGAGGGGTCAGCCTGTCAGAAGCCATGGAGGCCAGAGGATGCTTTCCCGATCTGATGCTGGGTATGGTTCGTTCCGGTGAGGGGAGCGGAACCATTGATATGGTGATGAACCGGCTGGCAAAGCATTATGATAGGGAGAGCCGCTTAAACCGGCAGGTCCAGTCTGCCATGACCTATCCGGTGGTGCTTCTGGTCATGTGTGCCTTGGTGGTGATCCTGATCATGACGTTCATTCTTCCTCAGTTTGAGGAGCTGTTTTTAGCCATGGAAACCCTTCCCATGCCTACTATGATTCTGATGGCTGCTTCGGACTTCTTGATTCAGGATTGGTATGTGGCGCTGTTTGTCCTGTTTGTAGGTGGTGTTTTTCTGAGGATTGTGTCAAAGATATATCAGGTCCGCAGGATTCTTGACTATGGGAAGATACATATGCCGGTGGCGGGAAAGCTGAATAAGGTGATTTACACGGCCCGGTTTGCCAGGACTTTAAGCAGCCTGTACTCCAGCGGTATGCCCATTGTAGCAGCCCTTGAGACTGCAGGGGCTACGGTGGGAAATGTATATGTGGAGGAGCAGTTTCAGCAGGTGGGCACAACCGTCAGAAGCGGAGTGCCGCTGTCCCAGGCATTGAGAGAGGTAGACGGGTTTGTGTTAAAGCTGTCTTCTGCCATTCTGGTGGGGGAGGAGAGCGGAAGGCTGGATTCCATGCTGGAGTCTACTGCCATTACCATGGAGGAGGAGGCTGAGGCTGCCACAAAGAGGCTGGTGACACTGTTAGAGCCGGTGCTGATCTGTTTTATGGCAATTTTGGTAGGATTTATTATTATCGCTGTAATGCTTCCCATCTATGAATCTTATGCAACCATTGAGGGAGCGGCATAGACGAGAATTTTGCTGTGGATCAGGCGGTATGGGAGTGGTTTTGGGTTTAGAGAAATTCAGAGGAAAAGGAGAGTAACATGAGTCGGACAGTCATTGTATTTCAGGAGGACTGCATCCTTGCTGCAGGAGGAAAGGAGGGAAAATATCCGGCGCTTTCCTGGGTGGAAAAGATTCCCGTCTCAGGCCAGGGAGATGGGTTTGACCGGTGGAAGCAGGCGCTTATAGACCTGGAACCAGAGAAAAAGGCAGAACCGGTGCGTCTGGTGCTGCCGGATAATTTGTGTTCCTCCCGTGTTCTGCAGATTCCTTATGGGAAGGGAAAGCAGCTTGGCAGGATGGCTTTGGCGGAGGTAAGGGAAAGCCTGCGCATGGAGCTTGTGGATTATTCCGTTGTCTGTGCGGATAAGAATGCAGGCATGGATATCTGCGGGGCCGGGGTGGACAAGCAGACCTTGGAGCGTTTTATAGAGATCTGCAGGGAGGCAGACATTGCCATAAGCGGTATTACGATTCCTCTGGAGGGGTATCTGCAGATCCTGCGGCAGCAGGAGAGCTACTGGAATACTACCTCTGTTTATCTCTTTTTTGAGGAGGAGGGCATGACCAGCATCCTGTGCCAGAACGGGCGGTATCTGTATTCCAGCCGCAGCCGTATTTTCAGTGAACGGGGGACTTTGGACTTTGGCACAGAGATCGTCCGGAATATTTCGGGAATTCTTCAGTTCTATACAGGCAGGGATGAGAATCCCATTACCCATGTGTATTATGCAGGATGTCTTTTGGAGGATTTTGAGGTGAGCATGGAGGGGATCGAGGCTTTGGGGTTGGGCGTTATTCCGTTTCGGACGGATGAGAGGGTTATTATGCCTCATGGAGAGATGAGCACAGACTGGCTTGCCTGTCTTGGCCCGATGATCTTTAACGGGAAAAAGGAAAAGCTTGTGGATCTTTACTTTTCCCTTCCAAAAGAAAAGGGAGACAAGAAAGTACAGCAGCTTGGGAACTTTTTTCTGGTTCCTGCGCTTGTGTTTGGCTTGTGTATGATTCCTGCAGGGGTTTTGGCTGTTATGAATTATCTGGCAGATAAGGAAAATGAGGTGCGGCAGGAGTGGATTGAGGATGAGCAGGTTCAGGAAAGGTATCAAAAGGCTTTAAGGCTGGAAGCAAAGCTGGAGGCTATCCGGGAAGGGATGGGAGCAATAGGGCTGTCAGACAAAAACATTTCCGGATATCCTGATTTTACCAGCCATGTGTTTCAGAAGATCAATGAGGCCGGAACAGGCAGAATTGAATTTCTCATTCAGAGCTATGATACAGGTTCCGGCATTCTGACCTTTGACGCTCGCAGCCAGGAGGTCATAGACATTCCCCACTATATTCTGAAACTTCAGGAGACGGGGATTTTTCACAGTGTGGATTACAAAGGCTACGCTTTTGAGGACGAGTGGTACGTATTGTCCTTGTCCTGTACGCTGGAGGGAGGTGTATCATGAAGCTGGAGCTGACCCAGAAGGATCTTTTTTTGCTGAAGCTGTCCCTTAGTGTGCTGATTATTTTCTTTACGATCCGGTTTGCGGTTATGCCGGGAATCAGCCGTTATCAGGAAAATATTCTGAAGCGTCAGGAACTTCGGGAGATTATGGCAGAAATGCAGGATGCCATTGATAAGACGCCGGAGAAGACAAAGCTGGCAGAGGAAAAGCTTGAGGAGCTTCGTCAGGCGTCAAAGGATTATTATGAGATCATGGAAAATCGGGAGATGGATGGGATTATAACCGGACTTGCCTTAAAGCACGGGCTTTTTCCCGTGTCATTGACTTTGGAGCAGGCAGCGCCCGGGATCGCGGATCCTTACCGGTATGCCCCGGAGCAGACCAACGAGGAGCCGGTATCCGATACCTACATGCAGATCGGAACCGCAAGGCTGATGCTGCAGGGGGATGAGGATAAGCTTCTGGCTTTTGTGGATGATGTGGAAAGTCATTATCCGGCCATCAAGGTCAGATCCTTAAGTGTGAGCAGGAATATTTATCTGAACAAGGAGCTGGAGACAGCTTTTCAGGCAGAGATGACCTGTGAACTGGCAATCTATATGTATGACTGGGAAAGCTTGTCACAACCGGAGCTTGGGGGAACATGAAATGCGGTCAAAATACCTTTTGATCCCAATATCATGCGTATGAGTGATTATCAAAATGAATTGCCGCACAAGCAGAGAAGGAGGAAAATGGTTTGGGTGCAAATTTGCGGATTGGGGAGATTCTGACAGAGAGAGGATATGTAAATGAGCAGCAGATGGAGGAAGCTCTTGCATATCAGAAAGGCCACAGGGACAGGCGGGTAGGGCAGATTCTTATAGAGCTTCAGTTTGTCACAGAGCAGCAGGTGCTGGAAGCTCTTGCCAGCCGCCTGGATCTGGAGATTGTGGATGTATCCCTTCAGACTGTGGACTTAGAGGCTGTGGCCATGGTAAATAAAGAGCTGGCAGAGAAGAATCTGTTTCTTCCTTTAAGTGTCAGCAATGGAACCATGGTGATGGTGACCAATGATCCTCTGAATTATTTTGCCCTGGAAGAAGTACGCCAGCAGACCGGGTGCTATTTAAAGATTCTTTTAGGTGAGGAAAAGCCTCTGCGCCAGGCCATTTCCTATTATTTCGCTGAAGTTGGAGCCAGACAGGCGGCCACAGATGCTAACGCAGGATTTGGGGCAGATGATTTTGACGATTTGGATCTGGCTGATTTGGATTCAACAGAATCCGAGGCTCCCATTATCCATCTTCTCAACAGCCTGGTTCAAAGGGCAGTAAAGAGCAATGCCAGTGACATCCATATTGAGCCTTTTGAGAGAGAGACGAAAGTGCGGATGAGGATAGACGGGGTGCTTTTAGAATATGTTACCCTGCAGAGAAATGTCCATCAGCCGTTGATTGCCCGGATTAAGATTATGGCTAATCTGGATATTGCGGAAAAGAGGATTCCCCAGGACGGGCATTTCCGGGTCAGGACAGAGAATGGCCCTGTGAATATCCGTGTCTCCCTGATGCCGACTGTGTTTGGGGAAAAGGCAGTGATGCGTCTTTTAATTCCCACAGGTCATCTGGATTATGGCGGACAGTTTGGCATGGAAAAGGAGAGCTATGAGCGTTTTCTTCCTCTTTTGAATTGTTCCAACGGAATCATTTATATAACAGGGCCTACAGGAAGCGGAAAGTCTACTACTTTGTACATGATTTTAGAGTATTTGGCCAAAAGGCGGGTGAACATTTCTACAATCGAGGACCCGGTGGAGAAAAATGTGCCAGGCATTAACCAGACCCAGGTCAACCCGGTGGCAGGATTGACATTTGAGGCAGGGCTTCGGGCCCTTCTGCGTCAGGACCCGGACATTATTATGGTGGGAGAGACCAGAGACGGGGAGACGGCAGAGATCTCTGTCCGGGCGGCTATTACCGGCCATGTGGTGTTCAGCACCCTGCATACCAACGACGCGGCCTCCAGCATTGTCCGTCTGGAGGATATGGGGGTGGAAAACTATCTGGTGGCCAATTCCCTGGTAGGGCTGGTGGCCCAGCGTCTGATGCGCAAGGTGTGCACCGGCTGCGGGCAGGAGATGGATACCACCCCGGAGGAGCAAAAGCTTTTAGGGAAGGACATTAAGAAAATACGGAGGGGAATGGGATGCGCCCAGTGCAGCCATACAGGCTACCGGGGCAGGATTGCCATTCATGAGATCCTTGCCATTGACAGTACGCTGCGCCGCATGATCAGCAATCATGCCGCTATGGATGAGATCGTGGAGTATGCCAGGAAGCATCAGGGGATGCGGACTTTAAAGGAGAATGGAATCCGGCTGGTAAGAGAGGGAATCAGCACGCCGGAGGAGCTTATGAAGATTGCGTATGAGTAAATAAAAAGGGACTGTGCACCAAGTGACAGGGGGCAGTCCCTTTTGCCTGTCTTGATATGAAATTAGATTTGACTTCTGCGGGCAGTGAGGCCAGATACACGCTCTACAGTACCAAAAAGAGAACAGCGGCAAGGACAACAAACAGGCTGCCCAATGAGAGGAAAACTATTTTTAAAATTTTCCATGCATTATCTCCCTCTATCTGGAACTGCTGCGGGTTATCCGGGTTATACCGGACCATTACCTGCTGGCCTTCCTGGTATTTGGCATCAGAGGTCCCCACAGAGGATTTGAGGAAATACTGCTTTCCTTCCACCATAAACTCCAGTTGGGGAAAATAATAGCTGCTGTGGCTGGAGCTGTTATATCTTCTTTCGATGCTGACAACCCTGGCTTCACCCAAGCCGGTGTAAGAATTTTTCACGGCCTGGATTCGCCAGAAAATACAGCCTAACAGAACAAAAACAGTGCCTATGATTCCAAACAGAGAACTTAAAACAAATTTCACCTGCATGATAACCTTTCCGGATTATAGATTTTCCGTATTCTTATGGGCTTCGTTTTCCTGTACCTTTTGGATAACATAGTTCCGGAAGCGAAACTCCTCTTCATCCTGCATACCAATGTAATAGACCCGCTCAATGTCTTCGTTGTTAAAGAGAAAAAGCTTGTCAGGATCTATCAGTCCTTCCGGATATAGGCAGCCGCTGTAGTGGTATATTTTTTCTTCTCCGGAATTTAAGTCTACCTGGATCCTTCCGCAGACCATGAGCTTCTTCTTCGCATTTTTTAGTAACACTACGGATCCGATTGGCAATAAATCTTTCATTCTGAATATTCCTCCTTGGGATTAAGTTGCATTGTATGTTATGGCCTGGGGAGCCAGGATGGCCAGGAGGCTTTGGTCCAGTCAACGGACAGCTCAAGATCACCGCCAAAACCTAGTCCCAAACCGGCATTTAAGTCTATACCCTGATTGGTCACGCCTCCTCCTACATCCACACCTGCGCCCCCGACCTTGCCTGTAACGCCTATATCTACCTCGATTCCAAAAACAGAGAAGCCTGAGTGGACGGTTCCTTTTGCCAGATAAGCCTCGGCTCCGGCCCCGAACTCAAGACCGTATACTTCACTGCCGTCGCTGTCTGTTCCTAAATATCCAAAGCCTGCGCCTGCTTGGGCGCCTGCTGTCAGCAAATCCCCCTCAACCTCATAGTATCTATAATTTTTCTCTGTGCCGATTTGTGTACGGTTGGAACCATGGAGCACCGAACCGCCGGCTTCTCCTTTGGCATAGATTCCGGAGTACCGGGGATCGCGGTTTTTAAATAAATGTATGCCGGCCCGTCCGGCGGCTGCGCCTGTCATAAAGGATATCTCGGTTTGATTTTTAAAAAGGCCGTCAAGAAAACTGCCTTCTGCATTTACATTGTAAACGCTGCCCTCTGTATTGCCTCCTATGGCTGCTCCAAAATTGTCTTTGTTGCCTTGTGCATAGGCATAATAATTATATTCTCCAGAAAATGTCTTTTCTGTAGAATTTCCTTCAAAGTCCCCGTATTTTACCGACTGGTTTCCGGTAAAGACAGAGCCGCTTCCGCCTCCGCTTTTGCCTCCGGGAATATCATCATGATGCTGTTCGCCGTTCATAAATTTTTGGCTGTTGGTTATGGAACCATCCATCCCGAAAAACGAAAAAACCTTCTTTTCTTCTGAGCCGGTAGAAAGAAGATCCATGATTTCCGAGAAAGGATTGCTCTGGCCGGTTATCCGGTCTTCCGCCCGCTGGTAGTAATAATCGACCCGTTCCAGGCAATGGCCCATCATTCGCATGGTGTCCTGAAGGCTATCGACGGTATCTGCTATGGTCCGCAGCCTGGAACCAATGGCTTCATGCTGAGATATCTTACCGCGAAGCTGTCTTCGAATGGTATCAATCTCGCTGCTTCTGTCTGACAGAAAGCCCTGAAATGAATCAAGGTACTGGCTGGCCTGCCGGACAGAACTGGATCTGACGCTGAATTCCTCCATAAGTATGTACTCCTAATGGGTTAAGTATTGATCTTTAACTGGTATCATTTTATCATATGGATTGGAAAATGTATATTACTTTATGGGATTTTTAAGATATTTTGTTGTGGCTTTGGGGAAAGTCTTGACACGCTATTCTAATTGTGTTAAATTTAGATTCAGTAAAAATGCAGGGAAGGGAAGGAGTACGTCTTTGAAAACCCGCGCAGAGAGCCGCCGGATGGTGTAAGGCGGACGGGAGAGAGGGCGGAACTGGTCCCGGAGCAGCCGGCTGAAGGACTTTTTAGGTGCAGGACAGGAACTAAAAAGCTCTGGGTAGGCGCGGACGGATTCCCACCGTTACAAGGGAGGCGGCCAGATTGAGAAAAGGCCGGCTGAGGGCATGTGTGAACATGAAGCAGAGTGGTACCGCGCAGATTGAGCCTGCGTCTCTGGAGGATTCCGGGGCGCAGTTTTTTTGTGTGTTTTCCCTTTGCTTTTTTGGCTCTTACGAAACAAAGTTTATGCAGGAGGAAGAAAAATCATGGCAAGCTATAATTTCAGCGCCATTGAAAAAAAGTGGCGTGAGAATTGGGAGAAAAATCCCATCAATGTAGATGACGGCAAAAAGTCCAAGTATTACTGTCTGGATATGTTTCCCTATCCGTCCGGAAGCGGGCTTCATGTGGGACACTGGAGAGGCTACGTGATTTCGGATGTGTGGAGCCGCTATCAGATTTTAAAGGGTCATTATGTGATCCATCCCATGGGATGGGATGCTTTTGGCCTGCCGGCAGAGAACTATGCCATCAAGATGGGGATTCATCCGGCTATCTCAACGGCGGAGAATGTAAAGAACATTAAGAGACAGATCAATCAGATCGCTTCTATCTATGACTGGGATATGGAGGTCAATACCACGGATCCTGATTTTTATAAATGGACGCAGTGGATCTTTGTTCAGATGTTTAAAAAGGGACTGGCCTATGAGAAGGAGTTTCCTATTAACTGGTGCCCGTCTTGTAAGACCGGTCTGGCCAACGAGGAAGTGGTCAATGGCTGCTGTGAGCGGTGCGGCGCCACAGTGACAAAGAAAAACCTGCGTCAGTGGATGTTAAAGATTACAGCCTATGCAGAGCGTCTGCTTAAGGATCTGGACAAGCTGAACTGGCCGGAGAAGGTTAAGAAGATGCAGACCGAGTGGATCGGCAAGTCTTACGGTGCTGAGGTAGATTTTGCGGTGGATGGAAAGGATGAGAAGATTACCGTCTATACCACCAGACCGGATACCCTGTACGGGGCCACCTTTATGGTGCTGGCGCCGGAGCATAAGCTGGCCAAAGACTTGGCAACCGATGAAACCAGGGATGCAGTGGAAAAATATATTTACGATGCTTCCATGAAGTCCAATGTGGACCGTATGCAGGACAAGGAGAAAACCGGTGTATTCACAGGAAGCTATGCCGTCAATCCTTTAAACGGGGCAAAGGTTCCCATCTGGCTGTCGGATTACGTTTTGGCGGACTATGGCACCGGAGCCATCATGTGTGTGCCGGCTCATGATGACCGGGACTTTGAGTTTGCGAAAAAGTTCAATATTCCCATCATTCAGGTAATCGCCAAGGACGGGAAGGAGATTGAGGATATGACCGAGGCCTACACCGAGGCAAACGGCACCATGATCAACTCCGGAGAGTGGAACGGCATGGAGTCTGCAGTGCTTAAAATGGAAGCTCCGGCCATGATCGAGGCCCGGGGATTGGGGAAAAAGACGGTCAACTACAAGCTTCGTGACTGGGTGTTTTCCAGACAGCGGTACTGGGGCGAGCCTATCCCGATCATCCACTGTCCCAAGTGCGGCAATGTGGCAGTGCCGGAGGAGGAGCTGCCTTTAAGGCTTCCGGAGGTGGAGAGCTACCAGCCTACAGGCACCGGAGAATCTCCTCTGGCTGCCATTGACGAGTGGGTGAACTGCACCTGTCCCCAGTGCGGCGGTCCGGCCAAGAGAGAGACCAACACCATGCCTCAGTGGGCCGGTTCCTCCTGGTATTTCCTCCGCTATGTGGACAGCCACAATGACAAGGAGCTGGTTTCCAGGGAAAAGGCGGATAAGTACCTGCCTGTGGACATGTATATCGGCGGTGTGGAGCATGCAGTGCTGCATCTTCTGTACTCCCGGTTCTACACCAAGTTCCTCTGTGATATCGGTGCGATTGACTTTGACGAGCCGTTTACCAAGTTGTTTAACCAGGGCATGATCACCGGAAAGAACGGCATTAAGATGAGCAAGTCCAAGGGAAATGTGGTTTCTCCGGATGATTTGGTCCGGGATTACGGCTGTGATTCTCTGCGGATGTATGAGCTTTTTGTCGGGCCGCCGGAGCTGGATGCGGAGTGGGATGAAAGGGGAATCGAGGGAGTTTCCCGGTTCCTGAACCGTTTCTGGAACCTGGTGCAGTCCAGTAAGGACAAGGATGTGGCTGAGACAAAGGAGATGGTGCGGCTGCGCCATAAGCTGGTCTTTGACATTGAGCAGCGGTTTAACCAGTTCAGCTTGAACACAGTCATCTCCGGCTTTATGGAGTACAACAACAAGCTGATGGAGCTGGCCAAGAAAACAGGGGGCATTGACAAGGAGACTTTGCGCACCTTTACGGTTCTTTTGGCTCCCTTTGCCCCTCATATCGGCGAGGAGATCTGGCAGCAGCTTGGGGGGACGGACAGTGTGTTCCATGCCCAGTGGCCGGAGTGGGATGAAGATGCCATGAAGGATGACGAGATCCAGATCGGCGTCCAGGTAAACGGAAAGGCCAGAGGGGTGGTGTCTCTTCCCATGGATGTGTCAAAGGAGGATGCTATTGCGGCAGGGAAGGCGGCCGTGGCAGACAAGATTACCGGAACCATTGTCAAGGAGATCTATGTTCCGGGGCGGATTATTAATATTGTGTGTAAGTGAATTATGGATCAGGAAGAATAAGAACGGAAAAGAGAGATCCAAAAGCGCATTCCAGCCGCTTTTGGGTCTCTCTTTTTTACTTTATAACAGCCTGACGGCTTCTGAAGAACGGCTGCCGTCTTTTTGGAGAAGGGCGAAAAATTCATCTTCAGGCATGGGCTTGGCATAGTAATAGCCCTGAACATGATCGCAGCCGATACTCTTTAAAAGGGCTATCTGTTCCTCCGTCTCCACGCCTTCTGCCAAAAGTCCCAGATCCAGCTTGTTGGCCATGGAAATGACCTGTTCTAAGATAAGCTTTCCCTTTGCGGAAACCATCATGTTTTCGATGAATTTTTTGTCCAGCTTGATCACGTCAAAGGGAGTCTCTAAAAGGATATTCAGAGACGAATAGCCGCTTCCGAAATCATCCATCAAAAGGGTAAAGCCTTCTTCCTTGAGCTGAAGGGCCTTTTTGCTGATCTGCTGGTCATCGGCTGTCTCTGTGATCTCCAGCTCTAAAAGCCATTTGGGGATACCGCTGCTGTTTATCATATCCAAGAGAACTCCAATACAGGCATCGTCCCGCAGATGGACCCTGGATACATTGACAGACACCGGACAAGGGGTAAGCCCGGCATCTAAGCATCGCTTGATAAAGCGGCAGGCTTCGGCCCATATGTAGTAGTCTACTTTTTTGATGAAACCATTTTCCTCAATAATGGGAATGAAATTATCAGGATAAATCATTCCCCGCTCCGGGTGATGCCACCGGACCAAAGCCTCAGCGCCCACGATCCGCTCCATTGTGATGCTGTATTTGGGCTGAAGATACATCATAAACTGCCTTTGGGAAATGGCAGCCTGCATATTTTCCTCAATAAACTTACGGTTATATAAGGAGTCTTTAAACTGTTCTTTATAAAACAAGATATTCGTGAGAATATTCTTCTTGGCAGCCCGCCTTGCCATGGTGGCCCTGTCCTCCATCTGACGCAGCTCCATAGTCTTATCGCTGGCCGAATATACGCCGTAGGACAAACGCAGATTTACTTCCTTAAAGCAGCGGATCCGGCTGTCAATCTGACGGATAAAATCCACTAAATCTTCTTCCTTGTCATATTCTGTGACTACCATGAATATGTCTCCCCGGAGATTGACAAAGAACTGGTCCTTTTGGCAGATAATTTTAAGCTGCTCTATGATAAATTCCAATACCTGGTCTCCGAACTTTTCCCCATACAGATCATTGACAATCTTAAACTTACTGATGTCAAACTGGATAAAGCCAATGTTTTTTGATGAGGCGTAAATAAGATTGTTTACGTTTTTTCGAAAATCATGGAGCTTGCTGATGTTTCTCAGGGCACCGCGCAGATGTTCATTGTCAGGGATGTCCTTTAGGTCAATACTGGTCTCAGCAATATCCTTCAGGTAATCAGCCAGCATGGACTCTAAAATATCAATGCTGATGTTAATGGCATGAGGGCAATGCTGTAAAATCAGCCCTTCCTGGCGGATGGCAGCCATCTCATGGGGCTTGGAAATGTCCCTGCCCAAAATCTGTCTGCAGTTGGTCAGGCCGTTCATCTGCTGCGTGAAACGGCGGATAAATTCATCGGTTTTTTTGTTTCCGTAGATCTCCAGTTCTTTATCCTGGGCATCGTAAAAGCCCATGGCCATGCCCAACACCAGCAGAGAACCAGTAATGCACCCGCACAATCCTCCCTGGCGCATGCCGCCGCCAAAGCAGGTGCTGATCTTAAATGCAGTCTTCAGATCTATGTCGAAATCTTCGGCAAAGGCTCCGAACAGTGCCTGTGAGCAGTGATATTGATGTTTTAAAAGCTGCTCAGCTTTTTCTTTGTGTGTCATAAAATACCCCATTTCCCTAACCGGTTTACCGGTCTTTATCTTTGTGTGCACCCGGCCGGGCACGATGTTTGTGCGGCATGTGGCTGAAAGTGAACATGTCACCGCACTTGTACAGCTTTTTTAATTCGTCTTCCTATATGTTATGACCGGATTCATGCAGCAGATGTATAAGAGCTAGTTTAGAGTATATTTTAACAAAAAAAATGAAGAATGTGAAGTGCATAAAGATATTTTACACAAAAAAATAGAAAATTTTTATTTTAGGTGTTTACAAAACGTTAAGAAATAGAGTAAAATATAAGTAAGTTATTATAAGTAAGTTATAAAGGTGGTGTTGTCTGGGAGAGCCGCTGTGAGTCATTGTGAGCACAAAATAGTCAGAGAGGAGAAGTATATGAAAAGGGGCTTAAAGATTGTAGCGGTGATTGGGATTGCAGCAATCATGGCAGGATGTTCTGCTAAAGAAGGGAACGATCAGATAGAACAGATGGATTTCCATGCAGAGATGGAATGGAAGGCGCCGAAGCCGGCAGTAGGAGAGCGGCCCAAGATTTTGTTTGTGGGAAACAGCCATATGTTTTATAATGATCTTTCCGGGACGTTTGTGAGAATTGCAGACGCCTTTGGACACAGAAGCGATGTGTATGAGCTTTCAAAGGGATATTATACCTTGAAACGGTATGCAAATCCAGAGGATGAACTGGGAGCTCTGTTTGATAAAACGGTAACCGGCACAAAATGGGATTTTGTGGTTCTGCAGGAAAGTACAGGAATCGTTTTATCTGCTTCTGTGGATGAGGATATGTATCCCTATGCCAGAACACTGGATGAAAAGGTCAAGTCGGCAGGCGGGCAGACAGCATTTTTGATGACCTGGGCGCCAAAGGATGGGATGAAGGACGGATTTAAAAAGCAGAGCCGGGAGCAGCTTCAATCCGTGCTGGCAGAGAACTATATGGAGATCTCCAGTGAGCTGGATGATCTGGTGATTCCGGCAGGCATTGGGTTTATGCGGTGTATGGAGCAGTATCCGGAGATTGAGCTGTGGGATGCAGACGGACAGCATCCATCGCCGGCCGGGACTTATCTGGCAGCATGTACCGCATATGCGGTTGTGTACCAGCAGTCTCCTGAGAACTGTACGTATATCGGGGATCTGGACGGTGAGCTGGCCGGGAAGCTTCAGAAGATTGCTGCGGAGCTGGTACTGGGATGACAGAACAGAGGAAGGTAGAATTATAAATGAAGAATTAAAATATAAAAAGTCTTTGCCTTGTGACAGAACAAAAGGCAAAGACTTTTTTAAAGCTGTTTTATTTCGGTGAAAGCGCCGGACTGCTGTGGTTTCGTCATTTTGAGCTGATTATGGTGCCGGCCTTGCCGTCTATGCTGTCCAGGGCCTTTTCTAGTGTGGTAATGACGGCTCTGCGCCCGCTTCCGGCTTTGATAAAGGACAGGGCGGCTTCCACCTTGGGAAGCATGGAGGCAAATTCAAAATGCCCCTGGCGGATATATTCCCGGGCTTCTTCCGCAGACATGCGGTGAATGGGCCTTTCCTCGGGGGAGCCGTGATCTAAGGTTACGTTGGGGACACTGGTGGCGATCAGGAGCACGTCTGCGCTTGTTTCCATGGCCAGAAGCCCGGCGGCAAGATCTTTTTCAATCACTGCGCCGGCTCCTTTTAAGTGGGAACCCTGTTCCAATACCGGAATGCCCCCTCCTCCGCAGCAGATTACGATCTGGTCTGCATCCAGAAGTTTGCGGATGGCGTCGATCTCCACAATAGACATGGGCTTGGGAGAGGACACGATCCTCTGCCACCCCTTACCGGGAACCTGGGTTACATAATTGCCTCTTACTTCTTCCTGGTCTGCTTCTTCTCTGGTCATGTAGCGTCCGACCTTTTTGACCGGGGTGTAGAAGGCATCGTCGTATGGGCTGACCGTGACCTGCGTTAAGATGGTGGATACGGGCTTATAGATGCCGCGGCAGATAAGCTCGGAGCGAATGCCGTTCTGCAAATCGTATCCAATATAGCCCTGGCTCATAGCGGAACAGACAGACATGGGAGCCGGGGTGTAGCCAGGATGCTGTCTGGAAAATTCGTTCATGGCAGTGTGGATCATGCCTACCTGGGGGGCGTTGCTGTGAACAATAGCTACCTGCCAGCCTTTTTGAATAAAGTCAGCTACGGTTCGGGCTGTGGTGACAACAGCAGCTTTCTGTTCCGGAAGGTTGGTTCCAAGAGCCCGGTGGCCTAAAGCTATAACAATACGTTTTTTAGCCATGTGGAAAATCCCTCTTTTCGTGTGGTTTTTCATCTATTATAGTGGGGGTAAAGGGAAAATGCAAGCTGCTGTTGACAGAGAGGCTTGCATTTTTTGACGGCTTCTGATACAGTTTCCTTAGAAAAGGATAAAAGGCCAATGGAAAGACAGGGGGATGGAGATATGGCGGCAGTGACGACCGTGGCGGCAGAGGCAGTGTCAGCAGGCTTGTCTGTCTGGTATGTGTACAGCCGGGTGCCAATGCTTCGGCTTGGCAAAAGGGAGCTGGGCATGGATCGGAGGCTGTTAAAGGATACACTTCAGTATGGTTTTGTGACAGCGCTGCAGCAGTCCTGTCAGCCTGTGGGAAAGCTGCTGATCCAGGGGGCGGTCAATGGACTGGGGGTGGAGAGTAATGCTGATGGCAGAAGTGTCTTTTTATTTCTGGCTTCAGAGGAAATCGCAGCAGGCAGCCGTTTAGAGCAGGATGTTATAGAAAGGGGAGAACAAAATGTTTTGGAAAAGGAACGGAAAGCAGGCAGAGGATTATGATAGGACAGGGAAGATCCCGGTGATCCGGGCCAGTATCTGCACAGGGGAGAAGGTGGCAGGATTTAAGGAGGCAAAGACAGGAAGGTTTGAAGATCTGATGGTAATTCGGGAGGAGAAGGATCTTCAGACCTTTTTGAAACGGTATGGGGTAAAGAAAGAAGAAATAAAAAAGGAGTGGTAGAAAACAATGATCGCTGCAAAGTCAAGTTCTTCTGCTTTTTATAAAAACATGTTTCGTCTGGCGTTTCCTATTGTGATCCAGAATCTGATCACTGCGGCAGTCAGCTCGGCAGATGTCATTATGCTTGGATGGGTAAGCCAGACGGCTCTTTCCGCCGGGTCTCTGGCCAGCCAGATCATGTTTATACTGAACCTGGTATATGCAGGTATTTCCTCTGGAATCGGCATGCTGGCAGCTCAGTATTGGGGCAAAAAGGATACCCGTACCATTGAAGAAATCATGGGGATCGGCATGAAGCTGTCCATCCCGGTATCCTTTGTTTTTTTTGTTCTGGCCTGTTTCTTTCCTAGGCTTCTGATGATGGTCTTTACCTCTGAGCCGGAGCTGATAGAAGCCGGGATGCCGTACCTGCGGATTGTGGGCATTTCCTATCTTTTTATGAGCGTTTCCCAGGTATACCTGTGTACCATGCGCTCCATTGAGCGGGTGGTCTTTGCCACATTTACCAATGCCTCGGCGCTGCTGTTGAATATTTTTCTTAATGGGGTTCTGATTTTTGGGTTGTTTGGGATGCCGCAGATGGGGATTTTAGGGGTGGCGCTGGCAACCTCTGCTGCACGGGGAGTGGAGCTGGTGATCTGCCTTACAGATGCCTTTCGTTTCCCGGTGCTCCGCTTTCGGCCCAGGCTGCTTTTTCAGCACAATCGGCTGCTTTTTCAGGATTTTATGAAATATTCCCTTCCGGCTTTTGGCAATGAAGTGTGCTGGGGACTGGCCTTTTCCATGTATTCCGTGATTATGGGGCATTTAGGGAGTGATATGGTGGCAGCCAATGCGGTGGTGATTGTGGCAAGAAACTTAGGGACGGTTGTCTGCTTTGGCATTGCCAATGCAGGGGCGATTCTTTTGGGGAAGGCCATCGGGGAAGGGCAAAGGGAGACAGTAAAGGCAGATGCTTCCCGGTTCTGCAGGCTGACCTTTTTCAGTGGGATTGCAGGCGGGATTCTGATTTTCCTACTGCGTCCTCTTTTTATGAATATGGCTGATCTGACAGCTGCAGCCAGAGGATATCTAAGCGGGATGCTGTTTATGAATATGTATTATGTTTTGGGACAGGCCATGAATACTACCATGATCTGCGGCATATTCCGTTCCGGCGGAGACTCCCGGTGGGGCTTTGTCTGTGATGTGATCGATATGTGGCTGTTTTCTGTGCCTCTGGGATTTTTCAGTGCATTTGTGCTGAGGCTGCCGCCGCTGACCGTGTATTTTCTGATCTGTCTGGATGAATTTGTAAAAATGCCCTTTGTTTTTGGGCATTATAAAAGCTATCGGTGGCTGAAGAATATTACGAGGGATTTTTAGAAGACAGGGATTTGTGAAAGCTGATGCGAAAAAGAGGGTTGTCAGGTAAGGGAGAATGTGGTAGAATCTATGTGAAATCGATTACAGTCGCGGTTGAATATTTCAGGAGGATGAGATGGGAAGAAAGATCATATTTTTGGATATTGACGGAACCTTAACAGAGCCAGGCAGCAATGTGCCTCCTCACTCAGCCATACTGGCTGTGAGAGAGGCACAGAAAAAAGGAAACTATGTGTTTCTATGTACAGGGCGCAACTATGATATGCTGTCGCCCTTGCTGCCTTTTGGATTTGACGGGGTAGTGGCAAGCTGCGGAGGGTATATCCAGTTTGAAAATCAGGTTATCTATAACTGCCCCATGACAGCAGATCAGAAGGATAGAGCCATGAAGGTCTTAAAGGAAAACGGGGTTTTCAGAACCGTAGAGTGTATGGATGGTTCTTATACGGACGAGGGGCTGAAGGAGTTTCTGGCAAGCCATGGGGAGCAGGGAAATAACAGTGAGCTTCTCCGATGGAGAAGACAGCTGGAGCATTCCCTGAATATCCGCCCTATGGCAGAATACAAGGGGCAGCCTGTCTATAAGATTGTGATCATGGCGGGGAACGCTGCGCAGCTTCAGGAGCCGGAGCAGGTTTTGGGGGCAGAATTTCATCTGTGTATTCAGGAGCCGGACCGGTATGGCTTTATTAATGGCGAGGTGATCAACAGAAAGTTTGATAAGGGGAAAGGGGTAAGAAAGGTATGCGAATTTTTGCAGATCCCTTTGGAGGATACGGTGGGATTTGGCGACAGTATGAATGATAAGGAGATGCTTGAGGCAGTGGGGGTAAGTGTCTGCATGGCCAATGGAAGCAGCAAAATAAAGGAGCTGGCAGACGATGTGTGTCCGGCAGTGGGACAGGATGGACTGTATCAGGGCTTTTTGAAGCATGGGCTTTGTTAAGCCAGGCTGTCAGAAGGAAGATATCAATAAGGGGGAAAGCCTGATCTACATGAAATCGATTACAGTATACTGCACAAAATATGTCTTAAAATATTATTTATTATGACAGTTTACATGGTGATTGAAAAGATATATAATCCTATTATCAAATGTAATCGATTTCATTATTTTGGTTTCTCGATGAGAACCTGTTTCGGCGAAGCAAAGCCAGCAGGATTGGTGAATCCGCCGAAGCGGCGTGCTCTGACACACGGATGGATATGATAAAAGGAGAAAAAGGAGAGCAAAAACAATGGCTATGGATTATGGCAAGTGTGCAAGGGAGATTTTCGAGAATTTAGGCGGAAGGGAGAATCTGGTCAGTGCGGCTCACTGTGCTACCAGGCTCCGTCTGGTAACAGTAGACAATGGGAAGATCGATATGAAGAAGCTGGAAAATATTGAAGGGATTAAGGGGGTATTCAGCAATAACGGACAGCTTCAGCTTATTATTGGCACAGGGACGGTAAACAAGGTGTATGATGAGTTTTTAAAGGTCAGCGGTATGACAGCAGCCACCAAGGAAGATGTAAAGGCTGCCGCGGCGGCAAAGCAGCCCATTCCCAAGCAGATGGTAAAAGCAATGGGGGATGTGTTTGTTCCGATTCTGCCGGCGATCGTAGCTTCGGGCCTGATGATGGGGTTGGTGGAAGCGTTGGGAAAAGCCCTTCCTGCCTTTGCGGGAAGTGACTGGTACGGGATTCTGGATCTTTTGGCCAACACGGCTTTTGTATTTCTCCCGGTGCTGATTGCCGTGTCTGCAGCCAGGGTTTTTGGCGGAAACATTTTTCTGGGCGGGGTTATTGGCATGATCATGATTCATCCGAATCTGATTAATGCCTGGTCTGTAGGGAGCCTGGATCCGTCTCAGATTCCGGTATGGCATCTGTTAGGCTTTTCTATTCGGCAGGTGGGGTATCAGGGACATGTGATTCCGGTGATTATTGCTGTGTGGATCATGTGTCAGTTGGAGAGGTGGCTTCACAAGCATGTGCCGGAGATGATTGATCTGTTCGTAACGCCGTTATGTACGGTAATGATCACGGCATTTCTGACATTGGGACTGATCGGGCCGGTGTTTTCCACAGCGGAGAATTACATATTAAGCTTTGCTCAGTGGATCATTACGGTGGGACACGGAATCGGGGCTATGATTATGGGAGCTCTGTACCCCTTTACGGTGGTGTGCGGAATCCATCATATGTATAATGTGATTGAGGCTGGAATGCTGTCTGCGGCCGGCGGATTAAATACCTGGATGCCCATTGCCTCGGCGGCAAACTTCGCACAGGGAGCAGCCTGTCTGGCAGTAGGATTGAAATCGAAAAATCACAGGACGAAGGCAGTGGCGATTCCGTCATCCTTGTCTGCTGCACTGGGCATTACAGAGCCGGCTATTTTCGGCGTGAACCTGCGGTTTATGAAGCCTTTGCTGTGCGGCATGGCAGGCGGTGCCTGTGGAGCGGTGCTAGGGGCAATATTCCGCATCGGAGCAACTTCTTATGGGGTGACTGGCCTTCCGGGATTTTTGATCACATTGGATTATACGGTCCAGTACGCCATGGTTCTGGTTGTATCTTTTATTGTTTCCTTTGTCCTGACTTGGGCTTTGTGGAGAGAGGACGGGGAAGATGAGGGGAAAACCGAGAAGAAGGCAAGGTCTCAGGGGGAGCCTGGGACGGCAGAAAAAGATGAGGATCAGAAAACGGATGGTCAGGAAAGGGATCATCAAGGGGAGAATTTGATCATAGATCAGCTTCTGGCTGCAATGCCGCAGATTGATCCAGAGGCAAATACATTGTATGCTCCGGTAAAGGGAAATGTTATCAGCCGAGATGCGATTCCTGATGAGACCTTTGCATCGGGTATGTTAGGAGACGGCGTGGGAATTGAGCCGGAGGCAGGGGTTGTGGTGGCGCCATGTGATGGGGAGATCGCATCGCTTACCGATACCCGACATGCCATTGGGATGGTTGGTGCCGGAGGTCTGGAGCTTCTGATCCATGTAGGGGTGGATACGGTCAATATGAAAGGGGATGGCTTTGAGCTGTTTGTGAAAATGGGGGATAAGGTAAAGACAGGACAAAAGCTTCTGACCTTTGATATTGAAAAGATCAAGGCCGGCGGCTACAGTACTACCACGGCGGTTTTGGTGGCAAATACTTATCAGTTCTCTGCCTGCAGGGTGGAAAAGACAGGAAAGTCAGAGCTGCTGGACAAAATTGTGGTGCTGGAAAAATAACACTCAGAAAATCAGAGCATAGAAATCAGGAAAAGAAGATCCGGCAAAAGAAAAGCAGACAACAAAAAAGAGACCAGCAAAAGGAGCTGCCGCACGAAGGAATTTGGTGCGCAGTTCCTTTTGCTGGTTTATAATCCGCAATAAGCTTTCAGGATTGGTTGAAAAAAAAACAGTAAGATGGTAGAATGGGAAAGAAAAAGGCAGCAGTTGGAATTAAATGACAGCACGGATTGAAACGGATCAAGAATGGCAGGAGCAGAAAATGGATGAATCACAAAAGCATGGCAGAAACGAAGTACAACAGAGGAATCAGACGATTGCCTTTGCCCTTTTGGGTGGGGCAATAATTGCGGCGATTCTTCTGATTACCACAGTCTGGGCATCGAATAAGGCGAGAATCAGCCTCCGGCGCGGATCAGTATGATTTTCTTTCTCAGGAGCTGACAGAGCCTGTCATTCAAACGCAGAATCTTTATGAAGCCAAGAAGCAGGTTATCCTTGCCATTCCGGTGGAGGATGTTTTTTTCAGGGAGTACGGATCAAGACATGCTTTACCCAGATCAATATCAGCGAAATGTTAAGCTCCTTGACCCTGCAGACCAATAACAATGAAACTTATTGTAATCTCTATTACCGCAATGGGGAGAGTCTGACCAATGACAATTTTGGTTATCTTTCGGCTGGAAAGAATCTGCTTTCCGAACTAAAGAAGGCAGAGATGAAGGCTGGTTCCAGCTATGAGCGGCTGAAGGAGGATTTTGACAAGGGAAGGGGAGGACAGGTCTCTTTCCAATATCAAGGGGAAGATGAGGAGCTGTGCTATGTTCCGGTAGAGGGGACGGATTGGATGCTGACTATTTTGATCCAGAATAATGTGGTCAGCAGCCAGATTGGCTCTATCAGCTCTGCTATGATGAGACGCAGCATTATACAGATCGCTGTCACCGTGTTTGCGATGCTGGTGGTATTTTCTCTTTTGATCTATCAGTACCGAAGGAGCGCAGACTTTCTTCTGGAACAGGAAAAGGCGGACAGCAACCGGATCCGGTCTGCTTATGCCCAAATTGCGAGAGAACAGACAGCGATGGATAATATTCATGCAGCCATGGGATCCGGCTCGTGGAGCATGGAATTTAATGCCAAGGGGGAGATGGTTTCCTGTACCTGGTCCGATGTTTTCCGGAAAATGGTAGGGTATGAGAGTGAGAAGGATTTCCCTAACCGTATCGAATCCTGGTCTGATCTGCTGCATCAAGAAGAAAGGGAGAACATACTGAAGGAGTATTGGAATACCGTAAATGATTATACCAATGAGAAAACATATGATGTAGAGTATCGTCTTTTGACCAGACATGCCGGATGGAGGTGGTTTCATGCAGCCGGCCGTTTGTCCAGGCGTGAGGATGGTTCACCTGTTACCTTTGTGGGTCTTTTTGTGGATATTAATGATGAAAAGCAGATGAAGCAGCAGCTTGAGCGGCAGAAGATTGATCTGGAGGATGTACTTGCAGCGGCTCAGCATGCCAACAAGGCAAAGACCACCTTTCTCAATAATATGTCCCATGATATCCGCACTCCCATGAATGCGATCATTGGTTTTACCTCTCTTGCAGCAGCTCACATTGACAACAGGGAGCAGGTTCAGGATTATTTGTCCAAGATCACCACATCCAGCAACCATCTTTTAAGCCTGATCAATGATGTGCTGGATATGAGCCGCATAGAAAGCGGAAAGGTAAAAATCGAGGAAAAGGAGACATATCTTCCGGAGGTGATGCATGATTTAAAGACGATTGTGCAGGCGGATATCACCTCCCGTCAGTTGGAATTTTATATTGATACGGCAGATGTGGTGAACGAACATATTTTATGCGATAAGCTCAGGCTGAATCAGGTGCTTTTGAATCTTTTGAGCAATGCCATGAAATTTACCAAGCCCGGAGGCATGGTCAGCGTCCGTATCCTGCAGAAGGGAAATGCGCCGGATGGATTTGCATCCTATGAATTTCAGGTGAAGGATACGGGAATGGGCATGAGCAAAGAATTTTTAGAGCATGTTTTTGAACCCTTTGAGCGGGAAAAGACCAGTACCGTCAGCGGGATTCAGGGAACGGGTCTGGGAATGGCGATCACCAAGAATATTGTGGACATGATGGGCGGCGTCATTACGGTGGTCAGTGAGGAGGGAAAGGGCAGTACCTTTACGGTGGATCTGCAATTCCGTGTCTGCTCCGGCCCGGTTAGGCAGGATGAGATTCCGGAGCTAAAGGGATTTCGGGCTCTGGTAGCGGATGATGATTTCAACACTTGTTCCAGTGTTACCAAGATGCTTTCCACCATCGGTATGAGGCCGGACTGGACTACCTCAGGCAAGGAGGCTGTGCTTCGGACCAAGCTTGCCAGGGAGCAGAATGACAGCTATAGGGCTTACATAATTGACTGGCTGATGCCGGACATGAACGGGATTGAGGTGGTCAGACGTATACGTGGGATGATCGGGGATGAGGCTCCCATTATTATTCTTACTGCCTATGACTGGTCGGATATTGAGGAGGAGGCCAGAAAGGCAGGAGTGACTGCATTCTGCTCAAAGCCTATTTTCATGTCTGAGCTGAGGGAGATCTTAGAATCGCCGTTTGCGATTCAGGGTATGAGCAGCGAGGACCAGAGGGTTTTGTCTTTTGAAGGAAGGAAGATTCTTCTGGTGGAGGACAATGAGCTGAACCAGGAGATTGCTGTGGAAATTCTTCAGGAAACAGGCTTTATTATGGATGTGGCAGACGATGGGGCGGTGGCAGTAGAGAAGATCAAGGAGTCTGAGCCTGGCCGGTATGATCTGATCCTGATGGATATCCAGATGCCGATTCTCAACGGATACGAGGCCACAAAACAGATTCGGGCGCTGAATAAGCCTGGAGTTTCGGATATTCCCATTATTGCCATGACTGCCAATGCCTTTGATGAGGATAAAAAGGCAGCCTTTGCAGCAGGGATGAACGGCCATATTGCCAAGCCTATTGACATACCGAAGCTGATGGAGCTTTTGACAGAGATATTAAAAGAGACTGACGATTCGATCTGACAAGGCAGAAGGAACTAAGAAAAAGTATTTGGCTGTGTGGAAGCAGGAGATGGAGAGCTTATGAATATTGCAGAGATTGCCAGGCGGGCGGGGGTGTCCAGTGCAGCCGTGTCCCGCTATTTCAATCATGGGTATATATCAGAGGAGAAGCGGGAGAAAATCCGGTTGGTGGTGGAGGAGACCGGATACAGGCCGTCTCTTCAGGCCCAGACTTTGCGGACCAGAAAGACAAAGCTGATCGGGGTGATTCTGCCTAAGATCGACTCTGCGGTGGCCATCGGCAATATGGTGGCAGGAATCCTTTCCGTGCTGAATGAAAAGGGATATCAGCTTTTGCTGGCAGATACCCAGAACAACCCGGAAAAGGAGCTGGAATATCTGTCAGTTTTTAATGAGAAGCAGGTGGATGGGGTGATTTTTATTGCCACAGTGTTTTCCAATGCCCACAAGAAGGCGCTGAAAAATATGCAGGTTCCGGCAGTCTTGGCAGGGCAGCTTTTGCCGGGATTTCACTGTGTTTATCATGATGATTACCATGCGGTTTATGACATGACCCGGCTGGTTCTGGAAAGGGGGAGAAACCGGCTGGGCTTTGTCAGTGTTCTTCACCAGGACAGGGCAGCCGGGCTGGAGCGGTATCGGGGATTTTGTGATGCGGTGAGGGAATTTGGGCTGGAAAATCTGGAGAACCAGTATGTTATTGCGGATTTTACAATGGAGTCGGGATACGAAAAAGGGAGAGAGATGTGGAAGAAATTCGGAAGCCTGGACGGGATTCTCTGTGCTACGGATTCCATTGCCATTGGGGTGATGCAGTATTTAAAGGAGCAGGGGATGAAGATCCCTGAGGATGTTATGGTGACCGGACACGGGGATTCGCTTCTTTCCAAGGTGGTGACCCCGACCCTTACCACCATACGATATTCCTATGAGGAGAGCGGACGTTTCGCTGCGTCCATGCTTTTGGAGATATTGGAGAAAGGGGAAAGTTCGGCAAGAGAGATCAAGATGGGATATGAGCTTGTGGAGAAGGAGTCTACAAACGACACAAAAGCATAGGAGATTTTAAACGAGTTTTATTGTGTCATTTTGTCGAAAAGTGGAAGAAAAACCAGAATTTAAGCGGTCAGGAGAGAAAAAAACCATATTTTTTCCGGTAAAGTGGGAGAAATATGGTTAAAATTTTGCTTTTTTTGGGAATATGTGGTATAATGAGAACACTTAGCGAGGTTTTGTACGAGCTTAAAAAGCTGGACAGTGGTTTGAATTGCCTAAACGGCTGAAAACAGAGAACAGATGGGTACCTAAAGACAGGATCGAGGACAGGAAAATTATGAGAAGAATAATTTTACTGCTTTTGATGTGTCTGTTTCTTCTGACGGGTATTTTGGCAGGATGCGGCAGGCTGGATGAGATAGACCGGTCTGCCACTACGCCGGCGCCCGTGGTGGTAGCACGGGGGGAAACCGTGGCGGGAGACAACGGACAGGAGCAGGATGATGATGAGACAGAGCCGGAGCTGCAGATTGGAGAGATCGTGATTGATACGACTCAGGAGCGGGCGCCGGTCAAGGTGAAGGGGATTTATATTTCTGCTTATGTGGCAGGCACTCCCAGTATGGTGGACAGCCTGCTGGCAGAGATTGAGAAGACAGAGATCAATACCTTGGTCATTGATTTAAAGGATGATTTTGGACGGGTGGCCTGTGAGATGAATTCGCCGCTGGTGGAGGAGCTGGGTTCCGTGAAAGTCCATATCCGGGATATGGAGGGATTGATGGAGAAGCTGCAGCAGCGGAATATCTATGCCATTGCCCGGATTCCTGCTTTTCGTGATGCCCATCTTGGAAAAGTGCGTCCGGAGTGGTGTGTTCAGTATTCGGACGGTACTTTATTTACGGACAAAGACGGGAATGCATGGGTGAATCCTTACAAAAGGGAGGCGTGGGACTATCTGGTGGAGATTGGAATCCAGGCTAAAAAGCTGGGATTTCAGGAGGTGCAGTTTGACTATCTGAGATTTTGCACAGAGACTTCCATGAAGGATGTGGTATTTGACGAGGCGGATACCCAGGGACGTTCCCGGACAGACGTGATCTGTGAGTTTATGGAATATGCTTACCGGAAGCTGAAAGCCCAGGGTCTTTTTGTGTCTGCGGATGTGTATGGTTCGATTATCAACAGCGGCGTAAATGCCAATGCAGTGGGACAGATTTACGGTGAATTGGCAAAGCATGTGGATTATATCAGCCCTATGATTTATCCTTCCCATTACGGGGACGGATATTATGGAATTGATTATCCGGATATGCATCCATATAAGGTGATCACAGCGGCGCTGCAGGATTCCCGCCGAGAACTGCATTTTGCCCGGGAGGGGCAGGAGCATATGGCCATTGTGCGGCCCTGGCTGCAGGATTTTACCGCGTCCTGGCTGAAGCATTATATTCCCTATGGGCCAGATCAGGTTCGGGAGCAGATTCAGGCCACCTATGATGCAGGGTATGACGAGTGGCTTTTGTGGGATGCTTCGTGCCGATATGATTGGGACGGGCTTTTGACGCCGGAGGATGCAAAGGCGGAGGCAGATTGGATCGCGCAGTCAAGGGCAGCCTTGCCGGATGCTGAGATTGTGCCGGATACGGCTGCGGCAGCGCCTACAGCGACTGCAGTGCCTTCTGAGGGAGCCAGGGTTCCCAGGATAGAGGAGGGGCCAGTGCCTACCGGGTCAGCAGGTCCTACGGTGGGAGCTTATATCGGGGATTGAGGAAAGTCAAAGTGCGGGACTTGAAAAAGCGCCGCACTTTTTGTATACTTTGATGTGCGAAGCACACCCTCCTCGTTAGAGGAATGAGTTAAGGGGTGCTCGGAGAGTATACTTTGATGTGCGAAGCACACCCTCCTCGTTAGAGGAATGAGTTAAGGGTGCCCTTTGGGTATGTTTTGATGTGCAGGATAGGGAAAGCAGCAAAGGAAAGGGAGAGATAGATGGAGAGAAAGGTATGTCCGGGGGAGATTTACCGGCATTTTAAGGGGAATTTGTATCAGATTGTGACAGTGGCCAGGCACTCGGAGACCGGGGAGGCCATGGTGGTGTATCAGGCTCTCTATGGGGATTTTGGGGTGTATGTGAGACCTTTTGAGATGTTTGTCAGTCAGGTGGACAGGGAAAAATATCCGGACGCTGCTCAGCAGTACCGTTTTGAGAAGGCGCAGATCATAAAAGAGAAGGGAAAGGAAACGTTCTCAAGCAGTGTGGAAATTCGGGAGGAGGATGAGGAGGAGCCTAACGGAGAGCTGATGGCATTTTTGGACGCAGAAGATGCGGAAGAAAAGATTGCATGCCTGCGAAGGATGAAAGGGTCTGCGTCCCAGTCGGATCTGGAGAGTATCTATGTGGTTTTGGATATAAAGCCTCAGCCCGGAACCATTGAGGAGCAGCTTGAGGGGATTATTGGATTGCTTGCCATGCAGAAGCGGTATGAAGGGGGAAGACTGCGCTGAGATTCCGTGCTGCAAGGGATACCCAAAAGGGTATCCCTGAATGCATGCTCCTTCGAGGGGGTTCATGCTATTTGGAATACCCAAAAGGAACCTGAATGCATGCCCCTTCGGAGCAGGGGCACTTTGTGCCATAAGGGATAGGGAAAGGGGATAAGATTGTGTTTGATATTGAGGAAGAATTAAAGAAACTTCCTGCCCAGCCGGGGGTATATCTGATGCATGACAAACGGGATGAGATCATCTATGTGGGAAAGGCCATCAGCTTAAAAAACCGGGTAAGGCAGTATTTTCAGAGCAGCCGTAATAAGACGGCAAAGATCGAGCAGATGGTTTCCCGGATTGCCCGGTTTGAGTATATTGTTACGGACTCAGAGCTGGAGGCTCTGGTGCTGGAGTGCAATCTGATCAAGGAACACCGTCCGCGGTACAACACGATGCTGAAGGATGATAAAGCTTATCCTTATATAAAGGTAACTGTGACAGAGGATTTTCCCAGGGTATTGTTTGCACGCACGATGAAAAAGGATAAGAATAAATATTTCGGCCCCTACACCAGTGCAGGAGCAGTGAAGGATACCATTGATCTGATCCAAAAGATTTATAAGATACGTACCTGCAGCCGGGTGCTTCCTCGGGACGTGGGAAAGGACCGTCCCTGCCTGAATTATCATATAAAGCAATGCCACGCTCCCTGTCAGGGGTATGTGGGCAAGGAGGCTTACCGGGACAATATTACCCAGGCCCTGGATTTTTTAAACGGACATTATGAGAAGGTGCTGTCTTTCTTGGAGGAGCGGATGATGAGGGCTTCCGAGGAGATGGATTTTGAGAAGGCCATAGAGTACCGGGAGCTGCTTTCCAGTGTGAAAAAGGTGGCCCAGAAGCAGAAGATCACCAGCAGCAGTACCCAGGACAGGGATATTATTGCTTTAGCGCGGGACGAAAAGGATGCAGTAGTACAGGTGTTTTTTGTGCGGGAGGGAAAGCTGATCGGACGGGAGCATTTTCATATGTCTGTGGCTACGGCAGAGGATACAGGGCAGATTCTTACCAGCTTTGTGAAGCAGTTTTATGCAGGAACGCCGTTTTTGCCCAAGGAGCTTTGGGTTCAGGCTGAGCTGGAGGATTCAGAGATCCTTTGCCGCTGGCTCAGTGCCAGAAAGGGACAGAAGGTTCGTGTGATGGTTCCCAAAAAGGGGGACAAGGAGCGTTTGGTGGAGCTGGCAGAGAAGAACGCAGCCCTGGTGCTTTCTCAGGATAAGGAGAAAATAAAACGGGAGGAGGTTCGGACCATTGGCGCCATGAACCAGGTGGCTCAGTGGCTGGGACTGGATCGGGTGCGCCGGGTGGAGGCATTTGATATCTCCAATATTTCCGGATATGAGTCGGTTGGATCCATGGTAGTATATGAGGACGGAAAGCCAAAGAGAAATGATTACCGGAAATTTAAGATTCGGACCGTTATGGGGGCCAATGATTATGCATCCATGGAGGAGGTGCTTACAAGGCGGTTTTCCCATGGACTGGAGGAGAAAAGCCGGATGAGGGAAAACGGGGTGGACGAGGAATTTGGGAGTTTTACCCGGTTCCCGGATCTTTTGATGATGGACGGAGGAAAGGGACAGGTGAACATTGCCCTGAAAGTGATCCGAGAGCTGGGGCTTTCGATTCCAGTATGCGGAATGGTGAAGGATGATAACCATCGGACCAGGGGCCTGTATTATGACAATGTAGAAATTCCCATTGACCGGCATTCGGAGGGGTTTCGGCTGATTACCCGGATTCAGGATGAGGCTCACCGCTTTGCCATTGAGTACCATCGAAGTCTTAGAGGGAAAACTCAGGTCAGGTCGATTCTGGATGATATTCCGGGGATCGGAGATACAAGGAGAAAGGCGCTGATGAAGCATTTTAAGACCATGGAGGCCATACGGGATGCCGGGGTGGAGGAGCTTCAGAGGGCGCCGGGCATGAACCGGGCGGCGGCAGAGAGCGTGTATGGATTTTTCAGAAAGGATACAGAGCCTTAGCTCCGATTGGTCCGGCAGATAACAGTTGAGTTCTTTTTCACTTGTTGGAATACCTGATTAGAATCGCCTCCGGCGATGGGGTTTTCAAGGTAAACCTTCATGCGCCCGGCGGTGGATGCATCACCAATCATAAAAGTCTGGCGGGCGCATTTGGAATACCTGATTAGAATCGCCTCCGGCGATGGGATTTTCAAGGTAAGCAGACAAAGTGTAAAGACCTGGAAAAAGTTTGGTGATGAATCATAATGACAATTACAGCCGGATGTGTTAGTATGTAAGAGAGAAAGACGGCAGGGAGTATGCAGGTGTGTCCTTTGGGGATATCCGAAAGGAGGCTGCTGTCAGCGGATTTACAGAGATGGCATTGTGCAGTAAGCTGCAATACAGATAGTACGAATAAACAACAGGGAACATAGAATAATATGGACAAAGGAAGGCTGTTACAGACAGATAGCAGAGGAAAGGCAACATCAGAGGATAAACAGATAAAGGAGCCGGAGAGAATATGTATGGTGTTACGATTACAGAATTGATTCAGAAGATGAGGCTGCAGAATATTATCCCGGAGATCGATACCGATAAGGTGGTGCTGTCGCATCCGGATGTAAATCGTCCGGCGCTGCAGTTAACCGGATTTTTTGATCATTTTGACAAGGAGCGGGTCCAGATCATCGGATTTGTGGAGCAGGAGTACATTAAGACCCTGACGCGTGAGCGGAAGGTGAGTGTTTATGAGAAGCTGTTGTCCAGTGAGATTCCCTGCCTGGTATACAGCCGCAGTCAGATGCCGGATGAGGATATGCAGGATCTGTGCCGCCATTATCAGGTCCCCTGTATGGTGTCGGATAAGACCACATCGGATCTGATGGCGGAGATCATCCGGTGGCTGAATGTGAAGCTGGCTCCGTGTATCAGCATTCACGGGGTGCTGGTGGATGTGTTCGGCGAGGGTGTGCTCATCATGGGCGAAAGCGGGATCGGAAAAAGCGAGGCGGCCTTGGAGCTGATTAAGCGGGGGCATCGTCTGGTGACAGACGATGTGGTGGAGATCCGACGGGTCAGCGACGATACCCTGATCGGCAGCGCTCCGGATATTACCAAGCATTTTATAGAGCTGCGGGGAATCGGAATCATTGATGTGAAGGCATTGTTCGGGGTGGAGAGTGTCAAAGAGACCCAGTCGATCAACATGGTGATTAAGCTGGAGGACTGGAACCGGGATAAGGAGTATGACCGTCTGGGCATGGAAGACCAGTATACAGAATTTTTGGGAAACCGGGTGGTTTGTCACAATATTCCCATTCGCCCGGGACGGAATCTTGCCATTATTGTAGAGTCAGCGGCAGTGAATTTCCGTCAGAAGAAGATGGGATATAATGCGGCACGAGAGCTGTATAACCGGGTGCAGGCCAACCTGGGACGGAATCTTGTGTGACGGAGGGTTGGATGAGTGATTTTTTTCAGACATTAGGTCAGGTTCTGAGGGCAGAGCAGATTCGGGTTCGTGAGCCTATGAGCCGCCATACTACGTTTCGGGCAGGCGGACCGGCAGATTATTATGTGGAGCCGGAGACAAGGCAGGAGCTGGCGGCTGTGCTGGACTTGTGCCGGCAATGGGGAATGCCCTACTACATTTTGGGAAATGGAAGCAATCTTTTGGTGGGGGATAAGGGCTACCGGGGAGTTATGGTGGCTTTGGGAAAGCCTTGGGCGGAGGTGGAGGCAGAGGGCTGCAAAATCCGGGCCGGCGCAGGAGCTCTTTTGTCGGCAGCCGCAAGGCTTGCTCTGAAGGAGAACCTGACAGGAATGGAATTTGCTTCCGGGATTCCGGGAACTGTGGGGGGAGCCGTGGTGATGAATGCAGGCGCTTATGGTTCGGAGCTGTCAGACGTTCTGGGGCAGGTTATGGCTCTGACGCCGGAAGGGCAGGTACAGCGGTTTTCGTCTGCGGAGCTGGAGCTGGGCTACCGGACCAGCTGTGTCTGCAGCCGGAGGTATGTGGTGCTGGAGGCGGAGTTTATCCTGTCTGTGGGGGAGGGGGCAGCGATCCGTCAGCGGATGGAGGAGCTGGCAGCCAGGCGAAGGGCCAGACAGCCTTTGGAGTATCCCAGTGCAGGAAGTACTTTTAAGCGCCCGCCAGGATATTTTGCCGGGAAGCTGATTCAGGAGGCAGGGCTTTCAGGCTTTTCCGTGGGGGATGCCCAGGTATCGGAAAAGCATTGTGGGTTTGTGATAAACCGGGGAGAGGCTGCAGCTTCCGATATTCTTATGGTGTGCCGGGAGGTGCAGAGCAGGGTTTTGGAGTATTCCGGGGTGGAGCTGGAATTGGAGGTAAAGCTTTTAGGCGATTTCTAGAGCATGTGACATGCTCCGGGACAGAAGGTTTTTTAGACGGAGGATAAGGAAGCTGTGCTGCAATACGTGGTGGGAGGAAGAACACATGAAGCTGGTGATTGTGACAGGAATGTCAGGAGCAGGAAAAACGATTGCCTTGAAAATGCTGGAGGATATGGGGTTTTATTGTGTGGATAATCTGCCGATTCCGCTGATGGAACCGTTTGCTCAGCTGGCGATGCAAAAACCGGTAAACCATGAGCGGGTGGCTTTGGGAATCGATATCCGCAGCGGCGAAAATCTGCCGGAGCTTCTTCATGTGATGAAGGACTGGAAGCAGAATGAGATGCCCTATCAGATTTTGTTTCTGGATGCAGGAGACGAGACTCTGGTAAAGCGGTATAAGGAGACCAGGCGCTCACATCCCTTGGCTGGCCGGGGGCGGGTGGATACCGGGATTGGCCAGGAGAGGGAAAGGCTTGGCTTTTTAAAGCAGAAGGCGGATTTTATTATTGATACCAGCCACCTTTTGACAAGAGAGCTAAGGCAGGAGCTGGAGAAGATCTTTACAGAGGATCAGAGCTATGGAAATCTTTTTATTACGGTGCTGTCCTTTGGATTTAAATATGGGATTCCATCCGATGCAGATCTGGTCTTTGACGTGCGCTTTCTGCCCAATCCTTATTACGTTGAAAATCTGCGCTATCATACAGGAGAGGAGGCGGAGGTTCAGGCTTATGTCCGTCAGGGAGGCACAGCCGACGTGTTTATGAAAAAATTGTATGACATGCTGGAATTTCTGATTCCAAACTATGTGCTGGAGGGAAAGAATCAGCTTGTAATCGGGGTGGGCTGCACGGGGGGAAAGCATCGGTCTGTAACCGTGGCAGGAGCCCTTTATCAGTATTTAAGCCGCCATGAAGAATTTGGTCTGAAGATCGAGCATCGGGATATTGATAAAGATCGGGTTCGGAAGGAGATGGGATGAGACATGTCATTTTCTTCAAATGTAAAAGAAGAACTTTCCAGGCAGCTAAGCTTTGCCAGACACTGTCAGATCGCGGAAATTGCCGCTATCATCAGCCTTTGCGGCAGGATTCAGATCTCGGAGCATGATCGGTTCTGCATAAAAATCCATACGGAAAATGCGGCTGTTGCAAGAAAGTACTTTACATTATTGAAAAAAACATTTAATATAAATATGGATGTGTCCATTCGTCAGGGGATTGGTTCTCGGACCGGCCGGAATTATACGGTGGGGATCCGCAGGCATGAGGATGCACTGCGGGTCTTGCGTGCGGCAAAGCTTTTGGACCGGCATGGGGAGATCGAGGAGAATCTTTCTCTGGCGAACAATGTGGTCATTCAGCAGAATTGCTGCAGACGGGCTTTTATTCGGGGAGCGTTTTTGGCAGCTGGTTCTATCAGTGACCCGGAAAGGTTTTATCATTTTGAGATTGTCTGTGCCACGGAAGGGAAGGCAGTTCAGCTTCAGGGGCTGATCCGCTCCTTTGATCTGGATGCACGAATCATACAGCGAAAGAAGTATTATGTGGTGTATATCAAGGAGGGCAGCCAGATTGTAGATATCCTGAACGTGATGGAGGCCACGGTTTCCCTGATGGAACTGGAGAATATCCGGATTCTAAAGGAGATGCGGGGCAGTGTCAACCGGCAGGTAAACTGTGAGACAGCGAATATCAACAAGACGGTATCCGCAGCAGTCAGGCAGGCAGAGGACATTATGCTCATCCGGGACAGCACAGGTTTTGAGGGATTGCCGGACAATCTGCGTCAGATCGCACAGCTTCGCCTGGCAAGACCAGAAGCAACATTAAAAGAGCTTGGAGAAGCCCTTGACCCGCCAGTGGGAAAATCCGGAGTGAATCATCGGCTGCGCAGATTGGCCAATCTGGCCGAGAAGCTTCGGGACGGCAGACCAGCTACAGAGGCGTGAGGTTGCGCCTGAAGAAGTGAGGAGGATTATTATGTTAAAAAAAACCATCACCATCGGACTTTCGTCAGGGCTTGAAGCCAGGCCGGTGGCAATGCTGGTACAGATTGCCAGCCAGTATGAGAGCGTAATCTATGTTGAGAGACAGAATACCCGTGTCAACGCAAAGAGTATTATGGGCATGATGACTCTTGGTATGGGAACTGGTGAGCAGATTACCGTTTCAGCGGATGGCGCCGATGAAATGGCGGCTATGGAGGGGATTGAAAGTTATCTGTTGGGTACGGCTTGACGTCCGTTCGGCCTGGGGTGTTGGGCTGTGATGGGGGATGACGTCTGAAAATATAGAAGCAGGGCAGTCTGGTGCTTTTCGAAAGAAGGACAAAGGCCGCCCTGTTTTTGTTTTATTTCATTTGGTTCATACGGAAAGTTTTGGCTTGACTGAAAATGGAGGAGAACGTATAATTTCAGAAGAGGGAGAACCTTCGTTTTGTCTATTTTATTAAAAAGGAAAAGAGGATGGAAGCAATGAGATATGAGATGACAAAGGATCTGGAGACCGGGAACGCGATCATTGATAAAGAGCACAAGGAGCTGTTTGATGCGGTCAACCGATTGCTGGATGCCTGTTCGAAGGGACAGGGCCGCGCGGCTATGGATGGGGCGATTCAATTCTTAGTCAATTATGTGGATAAACATTTTGCCAATGAGGAAAGGCTTCAGCAGAGTAAGAACTATCCGGGCATGGCAGCCCATAAGGCGTTTCACACCAGCTATAAAAAGGAGCTTAGGCAGATTGCCAATCATATTTCCACAGAAGGTCCTTCCGTGACAAATCTGGGGAAATTAAACGGGCATGTGGCGGTGCTGCTCAATCATATCCGGGTTGAGGATAAAAAGCTCAGCGCTTTTTTAAAGCAGGCATAGAACACTGCGGCCATGGCCGGGACAAAGGACCGAGTGCTGTGAATCGCCGGGGATGAGCAGCCAGGGCGCTGCTGCCGGGCAGGGACCTTGGAAGGAGACAGACAGATGACAGAGAAAAAAGAGGCGATTGCATATTGTCTTACCTTAAAGGATTCTTATGAGGATTATCCGTTTCATGACCCAAACTGGTGCGTGATCCGTCACAGGGGAAATCATAAGGTGTTTGCCTGGATTTTTGACAGGGAGGGGCATGTCTGGATCAATGTAAAATGTGATCCGGAGTGGAGGGATTTCTGGAGAAATGCATTTGCCTCTGTGCTTCCGGCCTATCATTTGAACAAGAAGCATTGGAATTCGGTTATACTGGATGGGAGTGTACCGGATAAGGAGATCCACAGAATGATTCAGGAGAGCTATGATCTGACCAAGGAGAAGGATTGAAGACAAGGGATTAAACTTACGAAAAAGGAGGGAATCGTGGCATTTACACATTTACACGTCCATACGGAATACAGCTTGCTGGATGGTTCTTGTAAGATCCATGAGCTGGTTCAGTGTGCAAAGGATTTGGGAATGGACAGCATGGCTGTAACGGACCATGGGGTCATGTATGGAGTGATTGATTTTTACCGGGCAGCCAAAGAGGTGGGGATTAAACCGATTATTGGCTGTGAGGTCTATGTGGCGCCTGGTTCCCGCTTTGACCGGGAAAGCGGAAGCGGAGAGGACCGCTATTATCACCTGGTGCTGTTAGCAGAGAATGATCAGGGCTACCACAATTTGATGAAGATCGTGTCCAAGGGCTTTTTGGACGGGTTTTACTATAAGCCCAGGGTGGATTATGAGATACTTCAGACTTATCATGAGGGAATCATTGCCCTAAGCGCCTGTCTGGCAGGAGAGGTGCAGCGGTATCTGGCCCGGGGAATGTATGAGGAGGCCAAAAGGGCTGCTCTCCATTATCAGGAGATCTTCGGAAAGGGGAATTTCTTTTTAGAGCTGCAGGATCACGGGATTCCTGCTCAGAGGACGGTAGATCAGGGACTTGTGCGGATGAGCAGGGAGCTGGGAATAGATTTGGTAGCCACCAATGATATCCATTACACGTATGACAAGGATGCCCCGGCCCATGATATCCTGCTTTGTATCCAGACTGGGAAAAAGGTTGCAGATGAGAACCGGATGCGGTATGAGGGCGGTCAGTATTACTGCAAGTCCGAGCAGGAGATGAGAGAGCTGTTTTCGTATGCCCAGGAGGCCATAGACAATACACACAAGATAGCGGAGCGCTGCAATGTGGAGATTGAGTTCGGCGTACTCAAGCTGCCTCGGTATGATGTGCCAAAGGGGTATGATTCCTGGGAGTATTTAAATAAGCTTTGCAGAGACGGTATGGCAAAGCGCTATCCGGAGGATGACGGAACCTTAGGAGAACGTCTGACCTATGAGCTGGAGGTAATCCGCAATATGGGTTATGTGGATTATTTTCTGATTGTGTGGGATTTTATCCATTTTGCCAGATCTCATGATATTATGGTAGGGCCGGGACGAGGGTCCGCGGCAGGCAGTATTGTGGCTTATTGTCTGGAGATTACGGATATTGACCCGATTCGCTACAGTCTGCTTTTTGAGCGATTCTTAAATCCGGAGCGGGTGTCCATGCCGGATATTGATATTGACTTCTGCTTTGAGAGAAGGCAGGAGGTGATTGATTATGTGATGGAAAAGTATGGAAAGGACCAGGTGGTTCAGATTGTCACCTTTGGTACCTTGGCGGCAAAGGGTGTGGTTCGGGATGTGGGACGGGTGCTGGACATGCCTTATGCCCGCTGTGATGCCATTGCCAAGATGATTCCAGGGGATTTAGGAATGACCCTGGATAAGGCGCTGCGGCAGAATCCGGAGCTGCGGGAGGTATATCAGGAGGACGATGATGTAAAATACCTGATAGATATGGCAAAAAGGCTGGAGGGCCTGCCCCGGCATACGTCCATGCATGCTGCAGGGGTTGTGATCGGCCAGCGTGCCATGGATGAGTTTGTGCCTTTGTCCCGCGCTCAGGACGGGACGGTTACTACCCAGTTTACCATGACCACTTTAGAGGAGCTGGGGCTTTTAAAAATGGACTTTTTGGGGCTTCGTACTCTCACTGTGATTCAGAACGCTGCCCGGCAGGTGGAGGAGAATTATGGCATTCATCTGGATATGGGAAAGATCGATTATAATGACAAAGAGGTTATGGCATCCATTGGGACAGGAAAGTGCGACGGGGTTTTCCAGCTTGAAAGCTCGGGGATGAAGAACTTTATGAAGGAATTAAAGCCGCAGGGTCTGGAAGATATCATTGCCGGGGTAGCATTGTACCGGCCTGGCCCCATGGATTTTATCCCCAAGTACTTAAAAGGAAAGAACGGAAGCTCCGGCATTCTATATGACTGCCCGGCCTTGGAGCCAATCTTAAAGCCTACTTATGGGTGTATTGTGTACCAGGAGCAGGTGATGCAGATCGTGCGGGACTTGGCAGGGTATACTATGGGACGCAGTGATCTGGTTCGCCGGGCCATGTCAAAGAAAAAGGCTTCGGTGATGGAAAAGGAGCGGAAGAATTTCGTCTATGGCAATCCAGAGGAAGGGGTGGCAGGATGTATTGCCAATGGCATTGACGAAAAGACAGCCAATCATATTTACGATGAAATGATCGATTTTGCCAGATATGCCTTTAATAAATCTCACGCAGCCTGCTACGCGGTAGTGGCAGTACAGACAGCGTATCTTAAGTATTATTATCCAAAGGAATTTATGGCAGCGCTCATGACCTCGGTAATGGATAACAACAATAAAGTGGCAGAGTATATTTTAAGCTGCCGACAGATGGGGATTCCTATTTCGCCTCCGGATATTAATGAAGGGCAGAGCGGGTTTTCGGTGGCAGGAGACGGAATCCGTTATGGTCTGTCAGCGATCAAGAGCGTGGGGCGGACCGTGGTGGATGCGATTATTGAGGAGCGGGAAACCAACGGCGCTTATACTTCTCTGGACGATTTTGTGGAGCGGATGAACGGCAAAGAGGTGAATCGGCGGACCGTGGAGAATTTCATCAAATCAGGAGCCTTAGACAGCCTGCCCGGAAACCGGCGTCAAAAGGCCATGATCGCGCCGGAGCTTTTGGATCAGAAGATCAAGGAACGCAAGAATACCCTGACAGGTCAGATGAGCCTGTTTGACTTTGCCGGTGAGGAGGAAAAGAAGCAGTATCAAATCGCCATGCCGGATGTGGCAGAATTTCCCAAGGAGGAGCTGCTTGCTTTTGAGAAAGACATTTTAGGAGTCTATGTCAGCGGTCATCCTCTGGATGAATACATGGATCTGTGGAAGACAAATATTACGGCCCGGACCACGGACTTTATGCCGGACGAGGAGACCGGCAAGGCGATCCTCACAGACGGCGCCCGTGTAACGGTTGGCGGGATGATCACCAACAAGGTTCTGAAAACTACCAAGACGGGGAAAATGATGGCTTTTGTGACTATTGAGGATCTGGTGGGAACCGTGGAGGCGCTGGTATTTCCCAAGGATTATGAGAAAAAACGGGAGCTGCTGATTCAGGATTCCAAGGTGTTTGTCCGGGGAAGGGTGTCCATGGGAGACGATGCGGCGGGAAAATTGATTTTAGAACAGGTGATTCCCTTTGACTCCCTGCCGAAGGAGCTGTGGCTGAAGTTTGCCGACAAGGCAGAGTATGATGAAAAGCAAAAGCAGGTTATGGAGATTCTCAAGATGGAGGAGGGCCAGGATACGGTGATCATTTATTTGGAAAAGGAGCGGGCAAAGAAAATTCTTCCCGCCAACTGGAAGATATGTGCAAATAGAACAATGGCGCAGCGGCTGTATCCGGTGGTTGGTGAAAATAATGTCAAACTTGTGGAAAAGGGATTGAAAAGATAAAGAAAATGATTTAAAATGGAGTTAATTCCAAAAGCAGTACAGGCTTTGAGGGAAATCAACGCCATAAAGGCGCATGATAAATTAGGAGGAGAGAGGTTATGGCAAAGCAGATTAAAACAATTGGCGTTCTTACCAGCGGAGGAGATGCGCCGGGCATGAATGCTGCCATCCGTGCAGTAGTCCGGACCGCTTTGAATCTGGGGATGAATGTCAAGGGAATCATGCGCGGGTACGCGGGACTGTTGCAGGAGGAGATTATTGATCTGAAAAGTTCCAACGTGTCCAATATTATTTATCGTGGAGGCACGATCCTCTACACGGCGCGGTGTATGGAATTTATGACGCCGGAGGGACAGGAGCAGGGAGCAGAGATCTGCCATAAGCACGGGATAGACGGGATTGTGGTGATCGGCGGTGACGGCTCTTTTCGAGGCGCCGGAAAGCTGGCGGCATTAGGGATCAATACCATTGGCGTTCCGGGAACCATTGATCTGGATGTGGCATGCAGTGATTACACCATTGGATTTGATACGGCCGTGAATACGGCTATGGAGGCCATAGACCGGGTGAGGGATACTTCCACTTCCCATGAGCGGTGCAGCATTATTGAGGTTATGGGACGGAACGCAGGCTATATTGCCTTGTGGTGCGGCTTTGCCAACGGCGCAGAGGATGTATTGCTGCCGGAGCGCTATGACGGCAATGAGCAGGTACTGATCAACCGGGTTATCGCTAACCGGAAGCAGGGAAAGAAGCATAATATTATTATTAATGCAGAGGGAATCGGCCACTCCACCTCCATGGCAAGACGGATTGAGGCTGCTACAGGAGTCGAGACCCGGGCTACGATCTTAGGCCACATGCAGCGGGGCGGCACTCCTACTTGTAAGGACAGGGTATATGCGTCCATTATGGGAGCCAAGGCGGCCATGCTTCTCTCCGAGGGCAAGAGCAACCGGGTAGTGGCATACAAGGACGGAGAATATGTGGATTTTGATATTCAGGAGGCCCTTCAGATGAAGAAGGATATTCCGGAGGATCAGTATGAGATCTGCAAGCTGCTGGTTCGGTAAGAGATACTTTGCAGGTATGCAGAGGACGCTGACAGCAGGGAATGTATTTCCCGGAATATAGGCAAGGGTGTCAGGGTGTGCCACAAAGCAGGACATGTGCAGGATGTGCGTGAGACGGCAGGGATGATTTTTTAAATACGCTTTCCCAATCCTGGCGGACGAGAAATGAATAAAGGATATGGTTTTTGTAAAAAGCAGGAAATGAGGTTGATTCCCTGCTTTTTATTGTCGTGTTTATTTATGGTTTGGATAACGGATTCGAATGATTGAATTGAATAAAAAAGGGCTGATGCAAAAACAGATTTTTAAGAAATGTCGCTGCGCATAAAACGATACCAATGATTTAGAGACAAAATCCAGGACAGGTCCTATATAAAATGGGGAGTAAAAGCTTTTGGAGACAGAAAGAGGTGGATTTTGTGGTTGACGGAAAGGATAGATGCAGGTATGATAAGGAAGGCTTTGGAAATTCAGAAGGCAGGACAGATTGATCGATAAAATCATAGAAATCGTATAGCAGCAGTCAATGCTTGTGGGGGAAAGGGGAAAGAAAAACGTTTCACCCTATACTATTTTGTACCTGATAAAAAGGCGTACAATACTCACAGAGTACGATGTGCTGTGAGGCGTACACAGTGTGGAGGAAAATATGGTACTTTGTGGTTCTAATGGATATGAACGCAAATATTATTTTAATGAAGTGTTTGCTAATCTGCCGGAGGCAGTGAGACAGGAGCTGCAGGTAATGTGCGTCTGGTTTACAGAAGAATGCGGCGGAATCCTGACCATGGAATTTGATGAGGAGGGAAGGCTGGAATTTAAACATATCACATCGGAGTATGACGGGTATTATGATGAGATTGGGGCGGACTTAAAGATTAAACAGTACAGGGATGAGAGAAAAGAGCTTTTGGAGAAGCTGGAGCTATATTATCAGGCAATGTTTTTGACGAAGGACGGAACGTGACGCTCGCATTGGGGCTGCGCTGAGGCTTTTTGGCCTGTACAATCGGGAAAACAGGCAAGCGATTGGTGTGGTTATCTGCAAAACGATGTGCTAGGGTATCTGAATCATGATTGTCCAAATACGGATCAGCAGGGCAGGGAAGGGGTGGCAAAGGATGAGAATAGGAGATGTGGAATTAGAGAATAATCTGATATTGGCGCCGATGGCCGGCGTGACGGACCAGCCTTTCCGGCGGCTGTGCCGGGAACAGGGCTGTGGTCTTCTTTACACAGAGATGGTCAGTGCAAAGGCGATCCTGTATCATAATCGAAATACAAAGGAGCTTTTGCACGTAGACCAGGAGGAGCGTCCTGTTGCTGTGCAGCTTTTTGGATCAGATCCCGATATTGTCAGCGACATGGCAGCACAGATTCAGGATGGTCCCTATGATCTGATTGACTTGAATATGGGATGTCCGGTTCCCAAGGTGGTAAATAATGGAGAAGGTTCTGCATTGATGAAAAATCCGAAATTGGCAGAAAGGATTTTTTCCGCGCTGGTGAAAAAGGTAAACAAACCAGTGACCGTAAAGATTCGGAAGGGGTTTGACGAGGAACATGTAAATGCAGTAGAGATTGCCAGGATCGCAGAGCAGTGCGGTATCGCGGCAGTGGCAGTTCACGGAAGAACCCGTCAGCAGCTTTATTCCGGCAGGGCAGACTGGGAAATAATCCGTCAGGTAAAGGAGGCAGTAAGAATCCCGGTTATTGGAAACGGAGATATATTTACACCGGAGGATGCAGGGAAGATGATGGAGGAGACAGGATGCGACGGGATAATGATAGGGCGGGGGGCTCAGGGAAATCCCTGGATTTTCCGCCAGATTTCCCACTATCTGAAAACCGGCCAGATGCTGCCAGGGCCTGACAGGCAGGAAATCTGCAAAATGATTCTTCGTCATGCCCGGATGCAGGCAGAGCTGAAAGGGGAATGCCTGGGAATAAAAGAGATGCGAAAACATGTTGCCTGGTATACGGCAGGTTTGCCTCATTCAGCGGCAGTAAGACGGGAGTGTAATCATGTGGAAAGCCTCAGGGAGCTGCAGGAGCTGGTAAGCCGACTATGCGGCAATAAATTTGGTTTTCCCGATTCTTGACAAGCACTGGGGTTTGGGATATAATACATGGAATGCAACGAGCCAGAGCCATGTTTTCGTGGGTTTGGCGACTGCTAAGGGATCAGGATGGCATAGACCATACCGGGACATGGCATGCAACAAATGAAAGCTATGGATTCATGGTTTTCATGAAGGCCGGGGATCCGATGATAAGGAGAGTTCGGATCCTGCGTCCAGCAGTAAAAAAGGAAGGAAATGATCAGCATGGCGGAAAAGAAAAACATTTTAACCTATGCAGGACTAAAGCAATATGAAGATGAACTGCAGGATTTAAAGGTCAACCGGAGACGGGAGGTAGCTCAGAAAATTAAGGAAGCCCGAGAACAGGGAGACTTGTCTGAAAATGCAGAGTATGATGCAGCAAAGGACGAACAGCGGGATATTGAGCTTAGGATTGAGGAGCTGGAAAAGCTTTTAAAAAATGCAGAAGTCATTGACGAAGATGAGATTGACATAAATAAGATCAGCGTTGGCTGTAAGGTAAAGGTTTATGATGCAGATTTTGATGAGGAAATGGAATTCAGAATTGTAGGATCCACAGAGGCCAACAGTCTGAAAAACAAAATTTCCAATGAATCTCCGGTAGGCCAGGCATTGCTTGGAAAAAAGGTGGGCGATGTTGTGGAGGTGGAAACACAGGCAGGCATTATTCAATATAAAGTGCTGGAGATACAGAGAGTATCATAAGGAGTTGTCCATACGCCGAAAGGACTGCACGGTTTTATTGGGAACTGACTGCGCTTTTGGGGGCAGAACCTTTATGGAAGCCAGCAATATAGAATACGGACATTCAGGAGGATACATCGTTTATGTGTTTTCTTGAGCTTTCCGTGAAAAGAGGAGCATAGGATGGGAGAACAGCAGAGTCAGCAGAAAAAACAGAACCAGGAGCCGGATTTAAACCAGCTTTTAAAGGTGCGCCGGGAAAAACTGGCAGAGCTTCAGGCAGCAGGAAAAGATCCCTTTCGGATCACAAAATATGATGTGTCAGTACACAGCGCAGACATAAAAGAACAATATGAGGAATGGGAAGGCAAAGAAGTATCGATTGCCGGACGGATGATGTCCAAACGTGTTATGGGCAAAGCTTCCTTTTGTAATGTGCAGGATTTAAAAGGGAATATTCAATGCTATGTAGCCCGTGATGATTTGGGGGAGGAAGAATATAAGGCATTTAAAAAGACGGATATCGGCGATCTTGTAGGAGTGAAAGGAATTGTGTTCACCACAAAGATGGGTGAGATCTCCGTTCATGCCAAATCCATGACGCTGTTATCCAAGAGTCTTCAGATTCTGCCGGAGAAATACCATGGACTGACCAACACCGATATGCGTTATCGTCAGCGGTATACGGATCTGATTATGAACGAGGATGTGAAGAAGACCTTTGTCATGCGTTCAAAGATCATCAGCAGTATTCGCCGTTATTTGGACGATCAGGGCTTTCTTGAGGTGGAGACTCCCATGCTGGTAAGCAATGCAGGCGGAGCTGCAGCACGGCCCTTTGAAACCCATTACAATGCGCTGGATGAGGATGTAAAGCTGCGCATTTCCCTGGAGCTGTATTTGAAGAGACTGATTGTAGGCGGCATGGAGCGGGTGTATGAGATCGGCAGGGTGTTCCGGAACGAGGGATTGGATACCCGTCATAATCCCGAGTTTACGCTGATGGAGCTGTATCAGGCATATACAGACTATAACGGCATGATGGATCTGACCGAAAATATGTTCCGTCATGTGGCGCAGGAGGTTTGCGGCACTACCAGTATTCCCTATGCAGAGGAGATCATTGATCTGGGTAAGCCCTTTGAGCGGTTGACCATGATTGACGCTATCAAGAAATATACAGGAATTGATTTTGAAGATATTCAGACTACTGAAGAAGCCAAGAAGCTGGCAGACGAAAAGGAAGTTCATTATGAGGCCCGCCATGCTCGAGGAGATATCATTAACCTGTTCTTTGAGGAGTTTGTGGAAGACCATCTGATTCAGCCCACCTTTATCATGGATCATCCTGTGGAAGTGTCGCCGCTGACCAAGAGAAAGCCGGATAAACCGGAATTGGTGGAGCGGTTTGAGCTGTTTATCTATGGCCGGGAGATGTGCAATGCCTATTCGGAGCTGAATGATCCGATTGATCAGAGAGAGCGGTTTAAGGCCCAGGAAGCCGCTCTGGCAGCCGGAGATGAGGAGGCCAATACAACGGATGAGGATTTTATGAATGCTCTGGAAATTGGAATGCCGCCTACTGGGGGGATTGGGTATGGGATTGATCGGCTGGTGATGCTGCTTACCAATTCGCCGGCGATTAGGGATGTTTTGTTGTTTCCGACGATGAAAACGCTTGGCGGAAAAGACCAGTAAAATCAAGGGTTTGCGGTACTTGAACTTGTAAACTACAACAAATTTACAACAATTTTACAACGCATAATGAAGAATAATGAGCGTTAATGAATAGTTGTACTCATAAATCCAATTCAATATTTTGTACGATAAGGACACTTTTCTAAAAGAAAATTTTAGGGAAGTGTCCTTTTGTTATGGTCAAAAAACGAAATAGGAAATGGAGGAAATGAACATGAGTAGTACAGCGTTAGGAGCAGAGAAAGCGATTATTTTTATCAGCGATGCACATGAAAAATTCTACTACGAGAAATTGAAAGAGGTCAGGTATCAGGACGTGTACCATAAAGCACTTGTATATTGTCTTGGTATCAGCGATGACACGAGAAGGAACATTTACAGTATCTATGATTTTAAGACAGGCTGCGTGAAAACGGAGTGCCTGCACGAAGGCTGGCAGACCAGCGGGAGCTTAAAAGTAGTCAGGATGGCGTTTAACCTTTACTGCAATGGTACGCCAAGTGTCTTTGATTACGATGATGCGGAGGAACAGGTGGACGAGTGCAGACGGTACACAGTGGAAGAACTGTTCTGCTGTGCCTATGCGCCTTATTTTTGGCAGGCGGTACAGATTCGTTATCCGGAATATGTAACATATAACCACAACTTGTACGCCATGCTTGGAGGACGGGATTGATGTTAAAAGTCAGGCTTATGGGAACAAAGAACGATATTAAGTGGTTCGGGAAGATT
>RAYY01000111.1 GCA_003611875.1 bacterium D16-56
CGTCAGCTTCAGGTAATTAGCCAGGATAAGGAAAAGAGACTGGAATATGAGGCAAGGGAAAAGGCGCTTCGGGATTATAATCAGTTAATAGTTGAAGCGGAGGCGAGAGGTGAGGAAAGAGGTGAGACAAGAGGCGAAGCAAGAAAAGCATTTGGCATTGCTCGAAATATGCTGGAACTCAATCTTCCTATGGACATAATCGTTAAGAGCACAGGCTTACCTATAGATCAAATAGAAAGTCTCAAACAGAAAAAAAAATAACAAAGAAAGTGATGAATATATCTGTACAGAAAATGAGATCCCACCAATATTTGGTAGGATCTTTGTTTTCATTTGTAATGGATTGAACTTAAAAATGTTATGAATATCTCAAGAGTTGATTTTTTAAGAGTAAATAGTAAATAGGTTCTTTCCAGCCTTAGTTTATTTTTATCATGCAAAAACGTAGTATAGGAGCAATATATGAATAAAAAAAGAATTGAGAAAGAAGCAGAAAATTAGCAAACTAAGAGATAAGGGTTAAAGTAACCATATGAGGTGCTTTCTGACCATTAACATCCGAAGGTGTTACTGTTCACGCCCAATGTCATTAACTTAACGCTAAACAATAGGATTCCAAGCCAAATATTGTCATATTACAATTCATTTAAGATGAAAAAAGGATATATTGGCATAAAAAACTACTTTTTAAAGCCTGGAAGTTATCATAAATACCCATATAAAAAAACGAACGGTTATACAGGACAGTAAATGGACATGACAATAAGACGAACCGAAAAATATTTAAAAAAAATACTTTCATCCGTCTGGTTATCGTGTATACTGGATATGGTTGAAATGGGCTTCGTGCTAATGGCGATAGCAGAAACTCATAGGCAGTTTAAACCTGGCTTGTCGCGCAAAGGTCCTGCCAGGCCTGACCGGCTCAATATTTTGGGCGATCAGGCCTTCTACATCGATCACCGTAACCCCGTCATGGATTCTCAGATGGTCCCTGCATATTTTTATTGCTTCGGAATAGTTGACCTGGTACACATGTTTTGTATCTTTTCTGGGAATATCCACATGTGTGGCTATCTCCATACAGAAGTTATGCAGGATTGCCCTTGCCCATACTTCCTGGACAATATATTCATATTTTTTGGAATGAAAGGTTTTCAGGCATAAGGGATATTTCAGGTCGCGGTAAGCAGTTTCCTGGTTCCATCTAAGATGGTATAATTCCATGAAACCCTCCAGGCTGAATTCCTGGTCGGGAGGGTTAGTAATGAGATTTTCAAAAGACCCTCCCGGCAGCTGGAACCGGATCACTCGCAGGGACATGTGGTACTTCGGGCAGCTGGCAGAAATATAATCCAAGGGGACATCCGGACAGATGTAGCGGTACTGGTCCGCGTATTCCGGGTGGAGCCGTTTTTTTCTGGACTGAGATCTGGATAAAATGCGGTCAACACGGTAATCTAATGCTTTTATGGTATCCAGGGAAAATCCCAGTAATTTTTCCGTTTTGGCATCCGTACAGCGGATGAGAAAAAACTGGCCATTTTCGATCACATGGGCAAAAGTATTATAAAAAGCATATCCCCGGTCACAGATATAAAGGACAGGGTTAAGGGAATCGTCCCGGTCAACTAACTGGCAGAATGCGGAGTATTCGTTGCGTTTACGTGCAGGCTGTACAATGAGGTCAAGAAATTTTTTATCCAGTATGGAATAAAGGGAATTGATATGTATCTGATTAAATCCTCTGGTTGATTTACCATTCGGTTCAAAGAAAGTCTCCGTGTCATGTGGATTTCTGAAAATATCAACCGCAGAACCATCACAGGCAACAAGAGAAAAGCGTCCATTCCACAACTTTGTGTCGCACTTTTTGTTAAATCCAAGAAGGAGGGAACGGAGGGCATCCTGTCGGAGCTTCTGCCGTTGTTTATAAAAGGCGGCTTTGGAAGGAGCGCTGGTGAAGCGTCCAAAATAGCGGTAAAGTTCCTCTTTGATGGAGTCTGCTTCCATAGAGAGAAACATAAGAAGGAAATGCTTGAATCCCAGCTTACGGTTGCGGGAGAAATCCCTGCCAGGACTACATGCATATTTGGTGGGATCTGCGGCCAGGTTACGAATTGAGTCCATAAGCAAAACTTTGACATAATCAGAAAATTTCGTATGATACCTCCAGAATCAAGTAAATAGTGTATAATTTCTTGATTAATCGGCTTTTTTGATTAACCAGAAAAAAGCCGCACAATGCAGGAGATATGTCAAGAGTTTTTTAGATATTTTTTTGATTTTTTAGATAGGAAAAAACTTTGAGTTAGGGATAAAAAAGAAGACTTCTGCTTAAAACAGAAATCTTCCTTAAGTTAATGACATTGCCCGTGAACAGTAACTTTCAAACTGTCAAACACCCGATCCGGATAATAAAAATGCTTGAAATCCAGTTTTGGATATGGTATATTGGAAACAGAAGGGGAAAGCCAGAGATGCGGCCTACCCTCAAAAACAACTGCTTAACCTCTTGCGAGGTCAGCCGTCACTATTGTGAGTAGTGGCGGCTATTTCTTTTCCTTGAAGATCATGTAACATAATCCCACAAGGGTGCAAATGAATATTCCAACTTGGATTAACTCCCCGTATGTAACATACATTGGCAATCCCTCCTTTCTTTCGTCCGGAGGGTTAGCCCCTCCGTTAAGAGGGTAAGCCGCCTTTTGCTCTCTGACTTTCCGTATTCAAATTGTAGCACATCTTCCATAATCCGACAATAACTATCTTTACTTAATTAATTCCTAACTCTGTCGAGTAGTTAAGCCCCTTACAGGGCTAACCCCTCACAGAATCCGGACATGCAGCTTTCCCGCATCCAGCTCCTTGTAAAACTGAGTATTCACCCTTATCAAGTATACACACTAACATAAATTCTTGCAGGAACGATTGGGTACACCTTTAACATTTCATTGTATCCTTACCAGCTGTAACTTTTCTTCTGGCTTTTTTGGTTTAACCAGTGGTACAACATCTTTATCACCTGGAAACGAAAAATATGTAACATATCCGAATAGCGCCAACTAAGTTTACCTGAAAAAATGCTCTCAGTTTTTTGATGACCAACAGATTTCTGGTCGAAGTTTACTGGTCAGGAATCTGTTTTATTTCTATTCGCTTTTTTGTTGATATTTGATCTTATCTAATTTCGTTTTTAACAAAAAGAATTGTGTATGCTATTTGGATATGTTTTTCAATTATTTGAAAGCGATTTTTAAATCAATTCTACCACAATTAAAATAATTTGGGTTTGATTCACCTTTTGATCTGGCATTATTTTCTATTTAATAAATTTGCATAAAAACAGGCTCCTGTCCAATCAATCTTGGTCAAAAGCCTGTTCTTTCTTTTATTTATTGATGAAGCATTAAAATGTTATCTTTACAAATAACTTTAGTTAGCAACATCTGGATACTCTACATAATTCTCCCATTTCTCAGTATCTGTTGTTGCTCTGTCATCCAGATTCTTGTTGTTGGTGTACAGCTTAACGGCTCTGTTCTTCACATAGAAGTACCAGTCATCTCCATCCTTTGCTGCAACCTTGGATTTCTGGACATTACCGCTGGTATTTACCAGATATAATTTTATTCCATTTCCCAGAGTGTTCTGCAGGTCTGAGACATCTAAATAGTTTACTGTTTCGTCTTTATCGTTAGTAAATGTACCATTAGCAACTGATTTGAGATCCGCAGAATCAAACTTTTCTACCCAAACGCCTCTAGCATGAATGTCTGTGGCATTACCTGTATTCGGAAGAACTGCAACAACCTGATATTTATCATCGCTTCCTGCTTTAATACGGCATCCAAATTTATAGATGTACTTGT
>RAYY01000112.1 GCA_003611875.1 bacterium D16-56
CCCGCTTTTTTCAAATTCTTCCTGATTGCACTTGGCAAGTTCCCGCCAGAATGCCCTGTCCGGTTCTGTTGCATAGGCTTCATACAGATGCTCCTGTTTGGCGTGGCTTGAAATATAAGTGATGCGCCCTGATAAGTCATGCAGCTTTGCCATTTCTATAAATGAATTTCTCCTCATATGCGATTTTCCTTTCTTTTGGCAGATAATCTGCCGCCACAGATTTTTGTGAGCAGTCATTATCAGACGTCTGTCTGCGAACCGATGTCCGGATACGGGCAGTTTACGGCTGTCGCTTTCTGACAGCCGCATAGGGGCTTCGTTTTATGAAGTCCCTATGACGACGAACTGCACATCTGCCCTGAAATGTAGCCGTAAGCAGCAGCGCCATTCCTGCGCCCGTCCTCTGGGCGGTATGGATAAATACAGTCCGGCTCTTTCGGACTGTAAATTTGCGCAGGCGCAAATTTGCCCCCTGCAAGGGCGAAATCCCCGGAGTACAAAACGAAGTTTTGTGCGTAGGGTGTATTTCGCTCTCAAACGCCGAGGGCTTAGGGAAGGGCTTATGCCCTCCCCGGAAATTACCCGCTGACACTCCCCGGAATCCTCCGAAACTGTCACCTGAACAGATCTTTTCAGAACATGAAAAAGCCACCTGTCTGAAACTGGATATATCAGTCCCAAAACAAGCGGCTACATTTACTCCCTTATTTGCAGCCTTTCGGCTGCTCTTTTCCCTTATTTTGCGGGCTTAAATGCCCGCCCTTTATCAAACATAAGCGCAGCGTTGTTTTGCGCCATTTTATGGCTGCCCTTTGTCCTTGTTTTGTAGCCTTTCGACTACACTTCTTCCTGTTACTGTAAAAATGCAGCTGCATTTACGTTTCATTCCATAAAAATAAGGCTACGATAAATCCGATTACCGTAGCCTTACCCCATAAACATATTAAAATGCGTCAAAATCAATCAATTCATTGTCCGGCGGCTCTGTGATGCTCTCTTGTTTATCCTGTCCCTGCGTATCTTCCGTATCCTGCACTGCCATATTTGGAGGATTCGTGCCATTGGTGTATATCCGGGTGGAGTTTCACGGGACAGGGGAATTACCCGGCTATTGCAGCGGCATGGTCTGCCGTACCCCAAAGGAGCTTTTTGACCTTCTTCTTTCCGATTATGAAAGCCATCTGGAAATCAAGCTGACAAAGGGACACCGAAATGTGACGGAAGAAGATAAAAACGAAATTGCTGCACTGTGCCAATCCCGTTTGGAGAGGTGGGAAAAAGGAAACGCCAGATAACTTTGGCGATTTACTTTCGGCATGAAATAGGATATACTGATAAAGGTCAAAGCGCAGACAGTCCCGCAAACGGGCGGGTCTTTTCATAGAGGAGTGGGTATATGGAAAATCATCAGCTATCATCGGACAATCCGATGATTTTGGAAATCAGAGAATTGCTGGAAAAGTCAAGAAAAAATATCGCACAGCAGGTCAACACCGAGCTGCTTACAACCTACTGGAACATTGGCCGGATTATTGTGGAGTATGAGCAGCAAAGCCAGCTTCGCGCAGAGTATGGAAAGCAGACCTTAAAAGAACTTTCCAAAGAACTGACAAGGGAGTTTGGAAAAGGCTTTTCGCGCTCCAATCTTCAAAATATGAGGGCGTTCTATCTGGCCTATGAGAAATGCCAGACACCGTCTGGCAAATTGGCCTGGTCCCATTATTGCGAGCTTTTGACGATCTCCGATGAGTGCAAGCGCAGTTTTTATGAAAAAGAGGCTGTCAATTCCGGCTGGTCGGTACGGGAGCTGAAGCGGCAGATTGAAAGCTCCTTGTATGAACGCCTCTTATTATCCAGCGGCGACGCCAACAAAGAAAAGGTTCTCTCGCTGGCTCAAAAGGGAATTGAAATCGCACAGCCAGCCGATATTATTCGCGATCCCTATGTATTCGAGTTTTTAGGGATTCCAGAAAATAAGCCTTATCTGGAAAGCGATCTGGAACAGGCGCTTGTGATGCAGATTGAAAAATTCCTGCTGGAACTTGGCCGGGGATTCATGTTTGTAGGAACCCAGCAACGGATCACCTTAAATAATACCCACTACTATGTGGATATGGTTTTTTATAATAAAATCCTGCGGGCCTATGTGCTGATTGAACTAAAAGCAAAAAAGCTGACGCCGGAGGCTGCCGGACAGCTGAATATGTACCTCAACTACTATGCGGCGGAAGTCAATGACCATGATGATAACCCGCCTATCGGCATTATCCTCTGTACCGATAAAGACGGTGTTGCGGCGGAGTATGCGCTGGGCGGTCTGTCCAACAATATCTTTGCATCCCGCTATGTCCTCTATATGCCAGACAAGGAGCAGCTGGTCGCACAGGTAGAGGCAGTCCTGAAAAAATGGCATGACAAAAACGATGGGAACCAGTAATAAAGTCTGCCCCGGCTGCGGCAGGAAAATGAAACAGCAGTTTATCGGCTTACAGCATTATAAATGCGGGATAAGCTGGAAAAAGGACATCGGATTTTTTGAGCGCACCAGCGATATGGTCTTTGCGTTAGAACGCCGGACCATTGGAAAAAAGGTCAGACAGATTCCGGTAATCCGATATAAAAATGGCGAATAAAAGAAACAGGCGGTCTGCGTATGCAGGCCGTTTTGTTATGAAGGGAGGATTCCATCATGGCAACCACACGCATCATGCCGCTGCACATCGGCAAGGGCCGCACCGAAAGCCAGGCAGTCAGTGACATTATCGACTATGTATCCAACCCACAAAAGACAGATAACGGCAGGCTCGTCACCGGCTTTGCGTGTGACAGCCGGATAGCCGACGCCGAGTTTCTACTGGCGAAACGGGAGTACATTTCCACCACCGGACGGGTACGGGGCGCGGACGATGTGCTGGCCTACCATGTCCGGCAGTCCTTTGTCCCCGGCGAGATTACCCCGGAAGAAGCCAACCGGCTGGGCGTGGAGTTTGCCAAACGGTTCACCAAGGGAAATAACGCCTTTGTGGTCTGCACCCATATCGACAAGTCCCATATCCATAACCACATCATCTGGAATGCAGTCAATCTGAACTGTGACCGGAAATTCCGAAACTTCTGGGGCAGCACCCGCGCGGTCCGGCGGCTGAATGATACCATCTGCGTTGAGAACGGCTATTCCATTGTAGAGGACCCAAAACCGCATGGAAAAAGCTACAACAAATGGCTGGGGGACCGGGCAAAGCCCTCCCACCGGGAACAGCTCCGCATGATGATTGACCAGGCATTGGAACAAAAACCGGCGGACTTTGACGCGCTGTTAAAGCTGCTTGCGGAAATGGGCTGTGAGGTGTCGCGCCGGGGACAGGCGATCCGGCTCAAAGCCCCCGGCTGGAAGAATGTCGCCCGCATGGATGAAAGGCTGGGACAAGGGTACAGCGAAGATGAAATCCGGGCAATATTGGCTGGGGAAAAAGAGCATACCCCAAGAAAGAAACCGGCTGTTCAATCAGAGCCGCCCAAGGTCAATCTTCTGGTGGATATTCAGGCAAAATTGCAGGCGGGAAAAGGCGCTGGCTATACGCGTTGGGCAAAGGTATTCAACCTCAAACAGATGGCGCAGACAATGAACTACCTCACCGAGCATGGCCTGCTGGAATATGCAGTCTTGGAAGAAAAAGCGGCTGCTGCTACCACCCGCCACAATGAGCTGTCGGCGCAGATCAAGGCGGCGGAAACCCACATGGCGGAGATTGCCACACTGCGGACCCACATCATCAATTACGCCAAGACCCGCGAGGTCTATGCGGCCTACCGCAAGGCGGGATATTCCAAGAAATTTTTAGCGGAACATGAAGCGGA
>RAYY01000113.1 GCA_003611875.1 bacterium D16-56
GGTTATAGGAAAATTATTTTTATCGGAAATCTTGACAGAAATGCCTTATTTAAAAGGATTTTCAGCCAAAATTTTCCGATAAAAAAAGCTGTTTGACTATGCACCCATCAAATATACTATAGTGCTAATTATAAAATTTTCCGATAAAAATGATCTTACCGGAGTCCCATAAGTTTTTTCAATGTTTCCTCATCCGTGACCGTATACCTTGCAGAGTTTAGTTTCGAATAAAGCGGGTTATCGGGCGGCGTTGCGGCTGCAATCGCCTTCCGCTTCTGCTCTGTGTCTGCATGTGCATAGATCTGTGTGGTTTCCAGCTGCGAATGCCCCAGCCATTGGGATACAAGCGTCAAATCCATCCCTTCCTGGTATAAGTGCATGGCACGGCTATGCCTGAGAAGATGCGGAAAAATTTTCTCGGGCACTTCTGGGCATTCCAGCCCAGCCTTTTCACCATATGCTCTGAGTACATACCGCATGTTCCTGGCTGTCAGCTTATGTCTTTCCCCATGCATTGTTGAATAAAATAACGGCTCATCTGATGATATTGGCAGTCCGCTGTGGAATTCTGAAAGGTATTTTTCCAAGTGCTGAACCGTCTTTTCCATAAGCGGGATGGATCGGGTTTTCTTCCCCTTCCCATGCAGCGTGACTTTTGGCACGCTTCCCAGCTGGAAATCGCAAAGCCGGATATCAAGCACCTCCGAGACTCTGGCCCCGGTATCATACATCAGCATAATGAAGAATCCGTCGCGCCTGCCCTTGGCAGTATGCGTGTCCGCTTGTCTCGCAAGGGCGGTGACCGCTTCCATGCTCATGTAGTCAATGATGTCCGCATTACGTGGTTTTTTATAGGATACTTTCTTCAAAGCATTGAGAGTGTCCACCAGCGTCACATCCCGGTCAGCTGCATAATCCATAAATGCCCGTATTGCCGCAAGCCGGCTGTTTAATGTGGCATCTGAGCATCCACAGTCTGTCCCCAGGTGTTCTATAAAAGACAGTATCGTATCGGCGTCCAAGTGTCCAAGCGCCACGTTCCACAACGGGATGTCTTCCTTTTCTTTTATGTAGTCAAAAAGCTCATCCAGTGCTTTGCGGTAGGAGCGGATTGTGTTCGGGCTTGCCTTGCGCTGTTTCGGCAGGTAAACTTTAAGGTAGTCATGTACGAATTTAAAAAGGTTGTCACCGTCTGTTTTTTTCATTTTTCCACCTCCTGGAACATCGCGTTGAATTTGTCCCAGTCAATGGCAGGGGACTTTATGAGATTTTCAGGCAGTATATGGATGTAATAGGCGGTTTCCGACAGGTTCTTATGACCCATGTATTCCCGCAGGAACGGGAGCATTGCCATAAGGTTCTCTCCATTGTCCAGCCAGCGGTTCAGGCAGGCAGAGGCGAACTGGTGGCGGAGGCTGTATACCCGTATTTTCCCAGGGTGCTTCCCATCAATGTCCGCATGCGACCAGGCCATGTTGAGCGCGGAATGGATAGTTTCCGCTGACAGCGGGCCGCCTCCGGCTGACGGGAAAAAATAAGGGCTCCCGCCTCCGAAAATCCTGCGCCTCTGGTCATATCTGCGGGCAAGGGCCACCATGTCATCGGACATGACGACAAACCGTTCCTTATTGCGTTTTGTATGCGTGATGAGTACAGCGCCCGTATCAAGGAAGACATTCTCTGCCAGAAGCTCGCGCCCCTCGTTCGGGCGTAGGCCGCAGGTGTAGATCAGACGGAACAACACAGAAACAATTTCATTAAGGAAAGGCTCTTTCTTTGTTGGCACAAGAAAGTCAATGGATTCAAAAAGGGCGGAAAGTTCTGCATCCGTGAAAACGAACACGGCAGCATGGCTTTTGATTGGCGTATACTTATCAGGAAGTACATACGCGTCCTCGCCGAGGGAGCAGAGGTATCTCCCAAACAGCCTCATCGCGGCGGCCCTGTGGGAAAGTTCATGGCAGGGTGCCTTATCATCATCTATCCACCCATGGACAATTTCCCTGGAAAGCAGATCCTGCCCCGGCTGTTTTTCCGCACACCATCGGTCAAACCTGATAAAATGCCGGATATATGTTTCGCGCTTAAAGCCGCGTGCTGTGCGGTAGTCCAGGAAAGCCCCGATCCTCCCGCTGAATGCACTTATAAATTCATCATTCATACCGTGTCACCTCCTTTCGGGGCGATGCCGTCGAAAGGCAGCGAACACATTTTCAGATGCTCAATGTCCGTGGCAATGTACGGCTTTACAGATTCATCATTTGTGTGGCCAAATACCTGTGCGACATCATGTACTGGCACGCCGTTTGATGCCATGGATGTGCCAAGAGAACGGCGCAGGTCATGGAAACGCTTGTTCACCGGCAGGCCGGCTGCCGCGCAGCATTTTGCGTAGATTTCCCCGACTGTTACCGCAGCCGCAAGGGGCGTGTGCGGCGCTTTGATCCGGAGGAACACCTGCCTGGCTGCTGAGTTTGGGCGGGCGTTCAGTATATAATCCCGCAGCGCTTCCCCGACATCCTGCGTAAGCGGGAGCGCAACGGGACTCGATGTCTTTGACTGCATAATCCGGATCTCCCCACGCATCCAGTCGATGTCTTTGAGCTTTAAGGAAATAATGTCACATGCACGCAGGCCAAGAACCGTCCCAAGCATCATGGCTGCATAATCACGTTTCCCCGTTATGCTTGTACGGTCAATGGTGTCCAGCAGCTTTGCAATATCTGATTTTGGGAGGGGCGGGTACACTTTTTTGTCACGGTTTACTTTGAAAGAGAGCAGTTCCCGGAAATCTTCTTCCGACCGCCCGGATGCATGCAGGAACGCATACAGTTTTTTTAAATACAACTGGAGGTCATGGATAGTGCCCGGAGCATATTTCTCCGAACAATCCAAAAGGAACTTCTGTATCTGGATAGCGCCGACACCCTCCAGATTTTTAAAGCCCTGGTTTTCCAGCCATGCAAAATATTTAGTGGCCGTCCAGCGCATGTCACATCGCGTGTTCGGGTGGGAGTTTCCAGACAGGAACTCAGCCACAATCCCCTCAAACTCCGGCGACAGTCCCTGCCTTGCGCCGCGGAGGGGACTGGGAAGCAGAGTCTGAATACCGGAAAAGGCATAGGCGACAAAGCGGTCAATCTCCCGCCTCGTCCTCTCATAATGGCGTCGCTGCATGCCCCCGTTAAAATACTTCCCGTCAATCTCTCTTGTGTAGGCACAGATGGTATCCCTGTCAAGATATTCAAGGCCTTTGTTCATATGCTGCCTGATGATCAGATCCGCACGCCGGATAAACAGCAATTTTGTTGTCATGCTATACCCCATTTCAGTCAGGGCGCTCTCGTATCCATCCAGCAGTCCTGGGATTGGTACATTTGTCTGTGTAAACATAAATGTCTACCTCCTTATAGTATAGTCAGGAAAACCTGCTTACTATAGCTTACCTTATACCCCAGCTGTGATTCATTTTTATCGGAAAATTTTATATGAGTTTATGTACATAGTTTTTTCTTGGCCTGATAAAATGAAATTTTTTATCGGAAAATTTTTAAAGCTTTTTCTTTTAATTTCGAGCCTATTTTAAGCTTTTCCGATAAAAATAATTTTCCTATAAC
>RAYY01000114.1 GCA_003611875.1 bacterium D16-56
AGAACCGGGAAGAACCGCTTTACCGGCGAGGAACGGGAGCCGATAGACAAGGCGTATTATATCTGCCAGACCTATAACCGGCTGGGGAAAAACTCCTGCACCAGCCACAAAGTGGAAGCAAGGGATTTGTACAATCTTGTGTTGAAGGATATTCAGGAACTTGCGGCAATGGCACTGAAAGACGTGGAATCGTTCTATCAGCGGATTTGCAGCCGGATGGAACGGCGGTATCTGGCGGACGCTTCGGAGATGGAGAAGGAACGGGAACGGCTGGAAACAAGGAACCGGGAGATTGATGATATGTTCCTGAACCTGTATACCGACAAGGCAAAGGGAATCCTGTCAGAGCAGCGGTTTTTGAAGCTGACGGCGGCAATGGAGCGGGAACAGGAGGAAAACCAGAAGCAGCTAAAAGAGTTGACACTCTCCCTGCGCCGCTCCAATGAGCAGGAAAACGATGTCCGCACTTTTATCCGGGAAATCCGGCAGTACGCCACGATACAGGAACTGGACGAGGGTATCTTAAACCGCCTTATCAGCCGGATTCTGGTGGGGGAGGTGAAAAAGATTGATGGGGAGAAATTTCAGGAAATCAAAATCATTTATAACTTTGTCGGGGAGATACCGGCGGTAACAGAATAATGGCAGCAGCCCTTCTCTAAAAAGAAAAGGGCTGTTTTTTTAATCAAGCAGGGCCATTATAAATTTGTTTATCCTTCCATACCATAAAACTGTATTTTCCATTCACCCTGCTCCTTGACAAGTATAAATGTTAGGTACAGAAACATATCTTCATAGTTACTGTCCCTGAATTCTATGGAAGCATTACATTTTCCATTTTCAATCTTTTTTTCATCAGTATCTGACAATCCCTTCACAGTTAAATCGCTTATCATTCCTGTACCTTCATATATATCAACCTCCCCTTCATATGTACTTGCCAGAAACTTCTGAATAGCACCAACATCTCCATTAAAATATGATTCCGCAAACGCCTCTAAAACGGTTCTGATTTTCTGACAATCTTCAACTCCTAGATATTCGCCTGTTCCTACGGCATTATTCATCTCTCCATTTTCTGCTCCATCTGATAACGCAAATGTATTCACAATCACAGGAAATTCTCTCCCCCATCCCTCTTGGAAATCTACGGGATAAGAATAGAATATTACCCATATGTTATTTTCAAACACTTTCTGTTCGGCATGATATAATAAATCACCTTCCTGTTTCCACCACTTATAGGAATCATCCTCTGTATAGCCATCGTCTTCAAGTTTCTGATTCACAGAATCCACTGATTCGCCTTCAAAATGTGTAACCCAGAGTGCGATCTGTTCATTGATATCAGTTGTCCATAAGTCAGGGGCAGATAGATGCCACTTCTCATCATCAGGCAGATAGAAGGAATAGCCATTACCTATCGCAAGGGTAGCCTGTTTTTGTTCCTGTTCTCCTTCTTTCGAAAAGGTAAGTGTAATTGTATTTTCCAATGCATTATTTTCAGTAGAGGAATTGTCAACAGGTGTCGGAGCAGTTTGAGCAGCTTCCAGCTCGGACGGTTCGGACACATTTCCCATATCTTCATTTGCTGTGTCTTCGTTTTCGATATTTTCTTTTTCCGTATTCTCTTTTGTAACAGAACAGCCTACCAGCATTCCCAAAGTGATTGATAGAACAACCGCACATATCAATATAGATATTCCATTTTTCTTTCTATTTCTTATCAATATATTTTTAAATCGTTTTTTCATAATCTTTTTTCCTCCATAAAATTGCGTTGATAAAACAGTTTTCCTGACACATTGCTTATGAAGCATGGATAACAATGTTTCTGTATATGCTTTCCGCAATTCAAAACTTGTGCCTTGTGTAACTCTTTCATCACAGGACAGCTCCATATCAATAACAGCTTCCTTCTGCATAATCCAGATTATTGGATTGAACCAGTGAACAGCATTTGCTGTTACAAAAAGCAGTTTAAGATATACATCGCCCCGTTTAAAATGAACCAACTCATGTTTTAAAATAAAAAACAAATCCTCTGAATTATACTGTTCTTTTGGTAAAACTAAAACAGGTTTTATAAAGCCTATTATCATAGGGCTTTCAGCTTCATCATATTCCATCACGCATACTGTACGGCTGATATGTAATTCACGTTTGAGCCGAAATATCTGGCTTAAAATACGTGTTTCTTTTATCATTTTCCCATTTTTTAGCACCTGCCGTTTATAATGGGAATAACTGATAAGATGTACAAATATAAAAATCAGGCTGCCAATTATCCAGACAAGAGTCACTATATCAAGCATGGTTATATCTGCGGTGCTTTTTTCAGACGAGGCTTTGATTGGAGTAGTCATCTGCGCCGGTATCTCAACAACAATTCCTCGATACGGCATTGCTGTGTCAGTTGGATTGTTTGCATCATTTTCTTCTGATTCAGAATTCGTTCCAACTTTTAGTTGTGACATTCTATCCATAACATCCTGCCCATTCGCTCCGCTAAAAGGAATAAGCAGCCGTAACGCAAGAAAAATCCAAATCAGGTATTTCCATTTTGCGGCATACCTTTTGTTTAAAAATGGTGTCAGGAAAATCAATCCAATAACAATCAATCCAATAGATACTGAAATTCCCAAAATGGATAAAAATATATTTCCCATTATTCATCCTCCAATTTATCCAAAAATTCCCTGAGTTCTTGAATATCAGAGCTTTTGATTTCTTTATTACTATATAGCGCAGTTATCATATTCTGTATTGAATTATTATACAGCTTTTCGAGAAAATGTTTACTCGCTCCAGCCTTGTATTCATTTTCTGAAATAATCGAAGTATACAGATTTCTTCCCGTTGAACGGTCACAACTGATAAATCCTTTATCAACCAGCCTTGCTAATGATGTCATTAACGTGGAAAGCTGCCAGTTCCTCCGCTCCTGTAATTCTTTTAAAATATAATTTGAAGTTACAGGATTTCCACTGTTCCAAACTACCTGCATGATTTCCAGTTCTGCCTCCCCTAATTTTTTTAGCGTATTTTTCATGTATTAATGCCTCCTTTTATACAGCTGTATAACACATTATACGGTCGTATATCGGAATTGTCAAGATAAACATTATCATTTTTTGCGTTTTATCTTGTAATTCTCGTAAATGTTCTTGGTTATTCAATTCAGATAAGTTTTTCTGGCATTATATAGGTTTTGTCTACGTAATTCCATGTATGAAAGGGCAAAAAATGAATTCTTCACTTGACAATGTGGCAAGGATTTCATTTCCCCGGAAGACTTATGGGGTCAGCCATTACTGATATCCCAACAGGAGGCAGAGGGCGGAGAGCTTGTCCAATGGAGTTTCTGTTGTCCTTATGTTTTCTGTCTGTCCGGCCAGTGCTTCCTTTGATTGTTCTCAACAGGCTGACAGCATTACAGCAAGAAGCATCATTGCTGCTGTATGAAAGAAATGTTTCATCTGACGACCAGACGAATAGACGTAGAGGAAAACGCCGAGAAAAACAGGGAAAATGCCCGATTATCTGTCA
>RAYY01000115.1 GCA_003611875.1 bacterium D16-56
AGAGTTATACCGAAAAGTATCTTATCCCGAATTCTTTAATAGAGCCTTATAAATTGAGCTTTCTCATATATAAATTCGGGATAAGATTTTCCAGCTTGTTGTCAATGTTCTTCTAAAAAATTCGGGATAAGATTTTTTTATTTCAACCCATACAATCGTTTCAGGACAGCATCATCATTGACATCATAAGGTGATTCCTCTGCCGATACTTTTGGGAAATAGTCACCTGTTGCTTCTTCCATAGCTTTACGCTTCATCTCTGTATCTGCATGTGCGTAGATTAATGTCGTAGAGATATCTGCATGGCCGAGCCACTGGGATACCATTGTCAGATCCATTCCATGCTGGTATAAATGCATGGCACGGCTATGCCGGAAAATATGAGGGTGGATTTTCTCCGGCACTTCAGGGAATGCCACATGGGCAGTCTTTGCATATCCATTCATAAAGGCCCTAACCGTGTCATCAGAGATTGGGCTGCATACATTCTTCCGTATTGTATAAAATAACTGTTTCCGGGAGTACTCTGGCTCGCCGGGATGAAACACCCGCATATACCTATGATAATGGGAAACCGTATCTTTCATAAGGGGGATGGAACGGGACTTGTTGCCTTTCCCGTGCAGCTTTACCTGCGGCGTATCTCCCAGCCGTATATCACAGATTTTTAAATCTATGATCTCCTGAACCCGGGCTGCTGTATCATACATCAGAGACATAAGAAACAGATCCCGTGTTCCTTTTTTGCTGCCGGCGTCCGGCTGTGCCAGCAAAGCCTGGACAGCTCCCTTGCTCAGGTAATCGACGGTTTCTACTTTTTCTGTTTTCTTAAACGGGATCTGGAACAGTGTGGACTGATAGACCACAAGTGAGGCATCCCTCATTGCGGCATAGCTGTAAAAAGCCCGCAGACAGTTCAGCCGGTAATTCCGGGTTTTTATACTGCATTTTTTAGTTTCCTCCAAAAAATCAAGGTATTTTTCAGCCATTCCGTCATTCAGTATGTCAAACGTAATGTCTACCAGCCGGATCTGTTTTTGCTCTTTTGTAAAATCAAGCAGCTGGTTCAACGCTGTACGGTAGGCCTTGACCGTATGGCTGCTGCAGTTCCTCTTTTTGGTCAGGTAGTCTGTCAGGAAATCATGGATCATCATATATAGAAGGTTCTCTTTCAGTCTTGCCATGGCTCCACCTCCGGGATAATGCCGGAAAAAGCGTCCCAGTCAACCCCCTTGTTTTTTACCAGGTTTTCTGGAAGGAGATGGATGTAGTACGCTGTTTCCGCCAAGGTATAATGGCCCATATAAGCCCTGAGCCGCGGGAGTATAGCCGTAAGGTCTTTCTGTCCATCCATCCAACGGTTCAGGTTTGCTGAGGCGAACCTGTGCCGGAGGCTGTAAATCCTTACATGTGGGAGATTCTCTTTTGGGATATCCGGATTTGCGGACTTCCAGCATTTCTGGAACTGACGGTTCAGCCATGCCCCGTCTATCGGCCCGTCTGCAGAGCCAGGGAAAAAGTATCGGTTATCTTCATAAAAAAACTGGCGCATCTTATCGTAACGTCTGCAGAGCGCAAACATGTCATCAGACATAACAACAAACCGCTCTTTTTTCTTTTTGGTATTCGTAATAAGTATTTCACCCGTCTGAAAATTGATATTCCGCCTGTGCAGCTCCCTTCCCTCCTGTGGGCGTAGGCCGCAGGTATAGATCAGGCGGAACATCACGGGAAGCATAAGATGGGAATGCGGAACCCTGCTGCTCTCAGGCAATGCGTCAATCGCAGAAAACAGCCTGGAAAGCTCGGCATCTGTGAACATATACACTTCCTTTGGCTTGGGATTGCCAAAGTACCTGTCAGGGAGGACATAGGCTTCTTGGCCACTGAGGTTCATGTATTGCGCAAGCAGGCGGATGGCGCGTGCCCTGCCCTGGACTCCCTTTGTATCGTCATTATCTTTCAGTACCCACGACATAACCAGACGTTCCGTAAGTTCATTACACTCTGGATAGGAATCTGAGCAATACCGGTCAAAGCTATGCAGCGCTGCCGCATACTGTTCCTTCTCATATCCAAGGGCAGCCCTCGCCGATATCATCCCCTGGATATACTCCGCAAAACAGCTGGTATAATTATTATTCATTGCCATATCCCTCCCCTGCCACTTCAATCCCGGAAAAATCCAGGGCACATTCCTTTAGATGCGCACTGTCCAGGGAGATATATTGCTTTGAAGAATCCACACTCCGGTGTCCAAGGATCTGTGCCGTTGTCATGATAGGGATTTCTGCAAGCGTGAGTTCTTTCCCAAGCGTGCGCCTTAATGCATGGAACCCCTTGCCGTCATGGGCATAGCGTTCTATCCCTGCTTTTTTCTGGTAACCTGACCAGAGATGCGACAACGCCATCGTTCTGTTGAATGGCAGGTATGGATGGAGTGCCCGCAGAAAAATAAACTCAGAACGTGAATCAGGCCTTCCGTTCAATATATATTCCTTCAATGCTTCTCCCACATCCGGCAGTAAAGGCAGCACAAGCGGGTTCCCGGTTTTCTTCTGGATCAGCCTGATCTCCCCGCCCCTCCAGTCAATATCTGTCAGTTTCAGGTGGATGATGTCACTGCCGCGCAGGCCATTCCTTGCGCTCAGGAGAATGATCGCGTAATCCCGCTTCCCCATGACAGTTGACCGGTCAACCTGCGCAACTGTGCGCTGTATCTCATCTTTTGTAAGCGGAGGGAAAACTCGCTTTTTTCGGATGACAGGCAGCGACAGGACGAATTCATAAGGGATATCCAGGCCTTTCTCTGTATTAAGGAACTGGTGGAACTTTTTTAAGAAAAGCTGGAGGTCATGCAGGCTCCCTTCCGCATACTTTCTGGATGCCAGTGTCATAAATCCTGAAAAACTGTGTGCATTCACATCAAGGGCGTCATCTACACCCTGGGTTTCCAGCCAGAAAAGATATTTGCGCACTGCCCATTCCATATCTAACAGAGTCTTGGGATTGGCAGGCCCGCTCCATGCAATAAATTCCCTCAGCAGGCTTTCGTTGGCATTATTGATATGCTTTTTTGCGTGTCCTCCTGCCACAACGTGGGATAAGTCCCCTCTTCTGTAAAATTCCTGCAGGCGTGAAACAGCCCTGGTTTTATTTAAGTAGTTCTTCCGTAGCAGATCTTCCCTTTCGTAACGTTCCTGCTGTTCCTGTCGGTACTGCATCAGCAGCCCTTCGTCATAATGGGAACAGCCATGTTCCTGGAAAAAATGCAAGATGGGCCGGTAGTTATAGCTATAATCCGACCAGACGGTATGCGGCTGGACACCGTATTCGATTAATTTGTCGCATACAAGGGATATAAGTTCTGATATATC
>RAYY01000116.1 GCA_003611875.1 bacterium D16-56
CGGTTTTAACTCCGCCAGGACATACACGCCTGCACCGATGGGCTGGCTTGTTTTGAAGTAGCCAACATTCTCTTCAAGTGTCATTTTTCATTTTTTTATCGTAAGCGCTTAATTGGTTCTTTCCACTGTTAGGTGACTTTGCCTTATAAAGTATAAGTGGTAAAGAATTATTTGTAAATTTAAGTGATTTTAAAGTAGTATTCCATAATTATCTTTACTTTTTATTGCTAATTTGCAGGGTAACATTTCACTTTCCTCTGATAAATTCAACAAACATTGGAAAGAACCAATTAAGCGTTTACGATACATCTCACCTGTCACCCAAATGACTGCCAGAATACACAGCAGGGATAAAAGGAAGACTGCCAATGGTTTCAGCCTTTTCATAACCTCCCTCCTTAATGGCAGAAAAATAGAACATATAGATTTCAGTTACTATATGCTCTAACGCGGTTACTATATTTGATTTTGATTAATGCGATTGATTATGCAAACTGCACGGATTGGCCTGCTAACTCTTTTATCGTGTCAAGAGATAATTCTGTATAGTCAGCGATATCTTCCAGTGGCATTTTACCTGCTTTAATCATGCGGACAGCCATTTTTTTTGCTTTATTTTGTTCTGCCTGCTGTGCCGCTTCATTCCTCATATCTTCCATAATTTTGCACATAGAAACTCCTTTCTCATCTTGCTTAAAAATCGTGCCTTTTTAGCAAGTGTCCTAATGGATTTAATTTTTATGTCCTCCCGGCCTAAAACAATCCGCAGTAACAGTTCCACACCCTCAAAATTATCTGCAAGGCAGACAGTCATAAAATCATCGTCCATATATCGGAGTGATTTTAAACGTTATAAGTCCTGTTGATATGTCTGCTCTGTTGTACTCAAAAGTATTGCCTTCTTCCACTGCCTTTATTATACATCTAACAATCCTTTCTGAAAACTGAATTTTTCGTGAGTTTCTCTATAACTCCACATCATTGTGCTTTTTATTTTGAATAGGCTGTTTGGAGGCGTCTTTCTTTGGGGGAAAATGAGAGGAGGGACTCATTGAAAACTTAAATGCCATTGTCCCTATGGCCTTGGCACTTTCCATCAATGGGCAGGTACACCATCATATCCCATACCCTTGTCATTCCCCAAATTAAGGAGATGAATTAACTGTTAATTCTTCGTGCAAAGTATTGTATTTTTCGTGCAAATAGCATATACTGTAATCACCAGCAGGAAATACCCCAAGAGTATAGATTATGCCCTGGGAACATGGGCAGGAACAATGAAAGGAGATGGTTATATGGCTGGCTCTACTACAAACATCAGCATCCGCATGGATTCGGACCTGAAAGCACAGGCTGACAGGCTGTTCGGGGAACTTGGCATGAACCTGACAACGGCATTCAATATTTTTGTCCGCCAATCTCTCCGTGAAGGGCGGATTCCCTTTGACATTTCCCTTAACCAGCCGGGCAGCGAAACGGTTGCCGCCATGCTGGAAGCAGAAAGGATTGCAAAAGACCCGTCAGTAAAAGGATATACGGATCTGGACGAACTGTTCGCAGACCTGAAGGCATGAGAAAGGCAAAATATACCGTCAAGCCCACCACACAATTTAAGAAAGATTACAAGCTGGCAATGAAACGTGGGCTGGACATAGGGCTGTTGGAGAGCGTGATTGCCGACCTTGCCATGGGAATCCCCCTCCCGGAGAAGAACAGAGACCATCCCCTGTCCGGGAACTGGGCCGGACACCGTGAGTGCCATGTGCTGTCTGATTGGCTGCTTATCTACCGTATTGAGGGTGATGTTCTGGTGTTGACCCTGTCCCGGACCGGGTCCCACAGCGATTTGTTCGGAAAATGATTTTTACCCGCCGTTTTAATGGTAAGCGCTTACGATACATCTCACCTGTCACCCAAATGACTGCCAGAATACACGGCAGGGATAAAAGGAAGACCGCCAATGGTTTCAGCCTTTTCATAACCTCCCTTAATGGCAGAAAAATAGAGCATATAGATTTCAGTTACTATATGCTCTAACGCGGTTACTATATTTGATTTTAATTGATGCGATTGATTATGCAAACTGCATGGATTGGCCCGCTAACTCTTTTATCGTGTCAAGAGATAATTCTGTATAGTCAGCGATATCTTCCAGTGGCATTTTACCTGCTTTAATCATGCGGACAGCCATTTTTTTTGCTTTATTTAACTCTGCTTCATTCCTCATATCTTCCATAATTTTGCACATGATAGAAACTCCTTTCTCATCTTGCTTAAAAAATCGTGCCTTTTTAGCAAGTGCTTCGTAATTTATATCATCGGGATTCGTGCATGAAAAATCGTGCATTAGCTTTCCGATTTCATCATTGCCCCTATATTTTCCATTAACATATAGAATATGTGAACCGTCGCCAAACAATACCTTATTTTCCCCGATAGTAACATATCTCTCTACGGGATATATGGGTTGGTTTCCTTTCATTACATCATTTTCCGTAATGAAAATAACATAGCTGTCGGGAATATCCTCTGTATCATCGCCCGACTTTAATATGTGTGCGTCCAACAGGCTGCTATTGTGCCTTGCCCTTTTCGCACCTGCTCCTGCGTCCTTTCTCTGAATTTCAATATCAAATTCCTTATGGGTGCTGTCAACCGCATGAACGTCTAAAATGGCAGAACGCCCCTGCAAATTCTTTAACGGGTCTTGTGTCCTAATGGATTTGATTTTTATGTCCTCCCGGTCTAAAACAATCCGCAGTATCAGTTCCACACCCTCAAAATTATCTGCAAGGCAGACAGTCATAAAATCATCGTCCATATATCAGAGTGATTTCAGACGCACTAAATCTTGTTGGTGCATCTGCTCTGTTGCATTCAAAAATGTCACCTTCTTTTACTAATTTTATTATACATAAAACACACTTTTTTGAAAACTGAATTTTTCGTGAATTTTTTCTATAACTTCACATCATCCCTTTGTACACTGTTGCAACTGGTTTAAATTGCCCTGCAAGAAACTTCTCTTTGTCTGTCATGCTTTCCTCCTATGCGCAGGAATCTGCCTGATTTTATTATATAATAAGCCAGGTTTTCCCGCAATCCTTATTTTTTAGCACATGGTCTGTTTTCTTTTTTCCGCATTCAGCCCATGGTCCGGGCATTCCTTT
>RAYY01000117.1 GCA_003611875.1 bacterium D16-56
TCTTTCCCTCAAAAGTAGTAAATTGGTAGTAAATTCAGCTTGAAATCCTGCTTGTATGCCCGTAAATCAAGTCTTTTTTGAGATAATCAACCATTTTTTGATAAAAATATTGCTGGTTTAATAAAAATGAGAGTAAGCGGCTTTTTAGCGTCAATTGAATTAATTGAAAACAAGAATAAAATGGTTAAGTTAGATAACATTGAAAAAGCGATAAGCCAAGACATAAAGAAGATGTTATTAGCAGCAAAAAAAGTCAATGATTATTCTATTGGCTATCAGGGCAACCCTTTGTTTATTGAAAATGAAAATGGGGAGGCGGAGTGGTTTTATGATGAAGAAAAAGATTCCATACAGATTTACATGGAATATTTCATTTATAAATATCGTGTTATCGTTGAATATGTTGTAAGAATAATAGATGAAGCGATATATATGGATGAAAATGCTTATAAAAAAAATAATTCTAAAAAACATATAGGTGTATTTGAAAGAACTAATGTAAAATTGGAGTATATTAGAAAGTTAATTGTAAAATATTGTAGCGAGCAAATATACTTAGAATGGTTTGATGAATTCAGAAAAGTTAGAAATAAATTGGTACATGAAGGTGCTTCTTGCATGATTTTTAATAATGAGAATGAGCCTTTATTTCAAGTTTATAATTTGGAAGTTGATGAATTGTTTATGCCAGAAGAATTTTTGTCAAATGGAAATGCTATATCTTGTAACTATTTTATAGTAGTAACTGTTTCGTATTTAATATATTTTGTCGATACAATTTTTCAAATATTGAGAAAGGTTAATGATGATGAAAAATTTGTATGGTCTGAATGTAAATTGAATTATAAAGTAGTAGGGAGCGAGTTTGAAAAGGGTTTGGAATTTATAGATAAGATGTACGGAATAAGTAATCATATTCCAATATATCAAAAAAGTTTATTAGAAATGATTGAACAATATTTAGATTGAAAAATAATATTATATTGTTATGACGAATAGAACCTTGATGGAATGCAAAGATTATTGAATACATGAGGACTGAAAGACTGACAGGAATTCAATATAATGTGATTTTTCATTGTCGTGATATTTAGCAATTTCTACGTGTATTAAGTGTTACTAAAAGTGATAGATGAGCCGTATTTTTACAGAAAGGCTGTCCAATCTAATTAAATGCAACTTCCTATTAAAGAGAAATAGGAGAAGGGGGAACAAATATTAACATGGAAATAGGTGTATCTATAATAATTGGGGTATTTACAGGTGTATTATCTGCAATGATAATTGGCGCTACAAATATTATATACAAGAATATGATTCTCCCTTGGTTTCAGGTAAAAGTATATAAAGGCGTATTACTTGAAGGATGTTGGAATGGGTTTATGCAGATTGGTGCAGTTAAATGGGGCATGAAATTAGTAATAAAACAAAAGGGTAGTAAGGTTTCAGGAGAATTAACAGCAAAATCAAACAATCCAGATGCCCAAAAAAAAGAAACAGATATGACATTTGAGGGCAATATATATGATGGATATTTAATAATTAGTTGTGTGGTCAAAGATCCTCGTGACATTTCTTTTGGGGCAATGATTCTTAGAATTAAAAATAAAAGAATGACTGGACGACAAATATTTAGAGATTTATCTGAGTCAAAATATGATGTTTTTGGTTCAAATGTGGAGTTTGAATATGATTAAGACTAGGTTACTATCATTGATGCCAGATTTGGTTACCGATGATTTGATAAAAGAATGTTGTGATTTGTTTAATTTTAATTTTGATAAAGCGATGAATGGGAAAGTCATTAAGATTTTTCCAAGTAGAATGAAAAAATATATAAATAGTAATAGCCTAATATTCTGCTTATATACTAGCAATTACTTAATTGGCTATATGATTGCTGAAAAAATGACAAGCGATTTAATATGGATTAAGCAGATTGTAATTGCAAAGGAATTTAGAAATAATGGTCTGGCGACCCAATTAGTTAGATGCATTATCAATTATAAATATATTGGTATTATAACCAATAATCCAATAATGATTAAAATTCTAAAGATACAGGGATTTAGCATCAGTCAAGACAAAAAAAATATCAGAATATATTTGAGAGTTATGAATTTAGAGGAATAGTGGATTTATATAAAATAGATAATATTGTTAAACAAGAGACTAATTTTGTGATTCTAACGTATTTGGTCAATTTACAAAAAATTGTTGGTAATATTTTTCTTTATCCATTAGCAAAGATTGAAGATGGATATGAATGGATAGTGTTATTTTGTGATGCTTCTATTCCCTAAGTGATTTGAATCTTTCTGAAAAGGATGGGTGATAAACAATTTGTTTGATAGAAAATGGATTGGTAATCTTTGCTGTATTTTGTATTGTTGTAAAAAACGCTTTATTAATTCATATTTGTATTTTGTGGAACAGTTATTGGATTAATAGTCAGTCTGAATAAGGGATATATTCCGAATCCGGATGTAATAACTAGGGCATCCAAAGGTGTCTCCTTCCTCGGCAGATACGGACACGGAAAGCCGGGAAAGCCCGTAACCACGGTACTTTCGGCACTACATAGCTTTCAGAGTTACATTATTTCCGTGTGCTTTTAGGGGCATTTTCACATTAGAGAGGGTGCGAACGGTTGTTCCGGGGTTGTTTTGCCTGATAGTATATACTCGTAGGCAAAAGTCGGCTATTATCACGGAAACTCGGATACTATCAGGCAAAACTCGATACTATCACGCAAAAGTCGATACTCGCAGGCAAAACCCTCATACAAACACGGAAACTGCCTGTATTATCACGGAAACAGAATGGGAGTTTTCGTGATAATATAGGGGTTTCCGTGATAGTGTAAAGGGTTTTCGTGTTTGTATATGAGTAAAATGGTAAAAACTAAATGAATAAATGATAACAGGAGAGAAGGGGCTGTTCAAAGGCTCTTTTTTGTTTTTCACTCCTGAAAAAAGTAAGCGTCAAATAAGATAGTGGATAGAAAAATAACCACCAACCCTCTATAATAAAAGGGCAGTGGTCATC
>RAYY01000118.1 GCA_003611875.1 bacterium D16-56
CGGAAAAGATATGCCATACTTGTTCGTGAAGAGTTCAGTTGCCTTATAAATTCGCATGAACAGGGACACGAACAACTGGATTCTGGAAAACTGAATACAGGAGGTCACAAATGAAAGAACTGCCAGAAAGAATCCATGACGATACCAACGGTCTTGACTACGTTCTTGTGGGTGATTATTACATTCCCGCCCTGCGGCTGACGGAGGAATCCCGCCCAATCGGGCATTGGGGGCGCAGGCGTAAAGCCTATCTGGAAGAAGCCCGCCCCGCCCTTTATTGCAGCCTGCTGTTGTCCGGGAAACTCTGGACGCACCTTGCCGACGTGGACGAGCAGGCACAGGAGCGGCTTGACCTTATCATGGAGCAGATGAAAGCCGCCGAGGGCGTGACGGAGGAACTGAAAGCCCGGAACCAGCTTGCGTGGGTGCAGCATATGAACAGCATACGCAGCCGGGCGGAAGAAATTATTTATGCGGAACTGGTCTATACGTAATGCGGCTGGCTCCTGTCTGGAAAAAGTGGCTCTAAAGCCGGAAAATTGAACATGGGACACACGATATGGTAAAGAGGACTGCTAACCCGGATTTTGCGGGAATGGCAGCCCTTTTTGCGTTATTCTTTCGCTTTTTTCTTGCCAAACAGGGACAGCAGCTTTGATTTGCCACGCTGGCTTGCGGACACGGGCAGCAGCGGGGATTTTTTAAATACACGGGCAAGGGTGATGCGCTCATCTTCCGGAAGGCTCGTGTAATCTATACCAAATACCCGGCAGATGGTAAACGCCCGTTTTTCGTCTGCCGTGCCTTTGTGCATGAGGGCATCCAGCAGTATCACCGGAATGTTTCTGGCAAAATCCGCTGCGGGGGTTTCCGGCTCGGCAGTGGTCTTGTCGGATTCGTGCCGGGTGCGGAGGTCTTTTACAATCCGGTCAAGGTCATCATGGATAACATGGCTGAAAAACAGTTCCTCGCTGACCTGCCCTAATTCTAAAGTACGCATATAGAGGTCGTTTTCAGGGGGCTGCCGCTGTTCTATGACGGACTGCCTTGCTTTTTCCAGAACTAAGTTCATGTCATGGATACGCATATCCGCAATCCGGTCAATGCAGACTTCCATATCCGTCAGCAGGCGCAGGAATCCGGGATGGCAGACAAACTCACAGAGGAGCCGGTTGTTCAGTGCGCCGCTTTTTAACAAATCAACTGTGGAATCATTCAAGTGCAGCTCATGCAGGGCGGTGTTCGGGTGGTTCTTATTTTCGGTCAGCCCCATGAGGTAATCCATGGAAAGACCGTAGTATTCCGCCAGCTTTGCAAGGTTGAACGGGCTTATATCCGTGCATTTGTCGGATTCATATTTTCCCAGCGTGGCTCTTGCTATGCCCGTTGCCTTTTCCAGTTCCGCAAGGGTCATGCGGCGGCTGGTTCTCTCGTCTTTCAATTTCTCCTGAAGCGTCAGTTTTATATACATTGCGCCCCTCCTCTCAAAACAGGGTTCATGACCATTATAGCACAGGGCATTTCCGAAAGCGTGGAAATTTTGGTTTTTCGGGAATTTTTCCAGCCTTTCGGACATACGGGGGAAGCCGGTTTATTTTGATAAGATTTCAGTGTCACAGGACATTGAAAACAGAATGACCGGCTGCAAGTGATACCGTTCCCGGAGAAGTAGTGCCATGACAGGAGCATACCAAAGGAACGGAAAACGCTGGGGTGATTCCGGGCAGGAACGGATTGCAGGCAAAACGGCAGGAAAACAAACTATCAATTATGGAGGAAGGAACATGAAGTTAAGCATTGAGGAAAAGAAGATTTTATATGCCTTCGGGTGCGGGAGCCATGAGAACACCGTCCGCAGGCTGAAATGGGTCACTGCCCTGACGGTGGATGAAAAAGTGAAACGCCGGGTGCTGTGCCTGGCAAGGAAGCTGGATGACGGCGGAGCCGGGGAATGGTATCCCTGTTTTTACCGCCATCTCCGTTTGGAAATGGAAGGATATTTTGAAGCAAAGAAGCATATCCGCATGGTGGAAAAAAGCACAGACTGGGAGGGATTTTATGGGAAAGCCGTCTAAGTATGAAAAGGAAACGATTGTCAACTTCAACGAGGGTGAGAAGGAAGCCAGTATTTACACATTCAATGCGGACTTGAAGCGGCGGCTGGCGGAGTTCAGCAAAAAATATCCGCTCCTGTGCCGTTTGGAGAAGTCTACGCCGGAGGGGAGCGTGACTTATGTTCTGGATAAGTCCCGGCTGTCTATCCGGCTGGTTCCGCCTTACAGTGAGGAACGGCGGGCGGCGGCGAGGGCATACGCCAGAGAACACGGCTTCAAGCCCTTGCCAGGCGGGAAGGATATTGCCTGATTTGGGGGCGTTTTACGGTCAAAACAACGGGTGCGGAGCCGGTATTTTCCCCGTGGTTCACGGTAGAGGTATCAGACATCAGGGAAGCCCCGGACAGCGGAAATGCCTGTTTTGGGCGTGTTTTTCCGGCTGTCATGGGGCATGGCTTGGGTTTCTGTAGGAAATCAGAACGAGCGCGGCGCGTTCTGATTTTCTGATACGGAAAAAGGGAGCCGTCTTTGACGTGGGCGGGCGCAGCGCACTCACGTTGGCGGCAACCTTTTATGCGGGGTACAGGGGCGCAGCAGCCCTGTTGGGGTCAAGGGGCAACGCCCATTGGCGGGTTAAGGGCGGCAGTCCTTATCGGGTCAAGGGTGAAACGCCTTGCCCAGCTAGAGTTGATGCCTGCGTCAACTCGTACTGGGTATTACCTGACGCAAGCCCCGCAGGTTCGGCAGCTTCGCAGCCCTCCCGCCAGCCCGG
>RAYY01000119.1 GCA_003611875.1 bacterium D16-56
GCGGCAAAATGTGTGACAATAGACTATATTTCTATCATGGGTATTAAAAGTTAAGTCTCAACTTTTGATACCGCTATACGGAGGTAAGTCTATGAGTTCAGAAACAACTGCAGTAGCTGTACAGTACCGTTTACAAGAATGGGCCGCACAGATCAGGGAATGCCAGAACCGTCCCACAGGAATGAGTGTCGCCGATTGGTGTGCCGGCCACGGCATTACGAAAGCAAACTATTATTACAGACTGCGCCGCGTAAGGGAAGTGTGTCTGGAATCCCTTGCGCCAGAGGCTCCGGTGCATCAGATTGTCCCGGTAAACCCAGGCCTCCTGCAGGAAGAAACACAAGGTGGCAGCGGTATACAGCAGGGGCTTTCTGTTTCTGTAAATGGTTTTTCCATCCACATAACGGAATCCACACCCATGACGCTTCTTGCGGCAGTCCTTAAGGTGGTGCAGCATGCTGAATGACGCCACCAGCTTTAAAGCTGTTTACATTGTCTGCGGCTACACCGATCTGCGCGCCGGGATGGACCGGCTGGCGGCACTTGTGGAAACACAAACCGGTAAGCGGCCATATATCCCGGATACACTTTATCTTTTCTGCGGGAGGCGCACAGACCGCATCAAGGGGCTTGTATGGGAAGGGGACGGCTGGCTCTTGCTATACAAGCGGCTCTCGGAAAGCCGGTTCCAGTGGCCGCGCACCCCGGATGAGGTGCGTGAATTAACGCCGCAGCAGTTCCGGTGGCTGATGGAAGGGCTGACAATCACCCCGAAGAAATCGGTCAGGCCGGTGGAACCGCCGGAATACATGGGATAACTTTGTGCAAAACGGAGAAATTTTCAGACGGTTTTCCTGCTGAAAAAAATGTCCTGCCTTATTCCGGCAGAACCACGCTGCACGCCATAAAAGGGCTCGGAATAGACGCAGACATGCTGTTCCTTCCTGAAAAAGGGTTCCGGAAACAGCATCGTACAAAGGCAGCATCCGCTGTTTTAACCATAGGCATTATGACGGGCATCCGGCAGCGCCAGGTTCGCAAAAATCCCGTATCCATGGTATCATAAGGCTATCAGTATACCGGGAGAAAACAGCATGGCATTAAAATATACGGAAGAACAACTCAACAGCCTTGACAGGGAAACGCTTACCAAGCTGTTCCTGTCGCAGCAGGAGCAGCTTGAAAACATCGACCATAACCTCCAGCTGGTATTGGAACAGATGGCAGACTTAAAAAGACACCGCTTTGGCAGGTCTTCTGAGAAACACGAGACCAAAGACCAGCTCTCCTTTATGGAAGTGGATGGGAAGATTGTATTCTTTAACGAATCTGAAGCTGTCGTTGAAGAGGGAAACACACAGGAGGAGACAGAAAGTGTTTCCCGCACAAAACCGAAGAAAAAGCAGGGGAAACGGGAAGAAGATCTGGAGGGGCTTCCGGTAGTTGTGGTGGAGCATTCCATGACGGATGAGGAACTGGAAGATAAATTTGGAAAAGACGGCTGGAAACAGCTCCCGGATGAGGTATACCGCAGGTACAGCTTTACCCCGGCGAAGATCGAGGTGGAGGAACACCATGTAAAGGTGTACGCAGGAAAGAAAACGGAAGATGTCATAAAGGCACCGCATCCGCAGGCTTTATTAAGGGGGAGCCTTATTTCCCCTTCGCTGGAGGCAGCGGTAATGAACGCCAAATATGTCAATGCCGTCCCGCTTTACCGGCAGGAACAGGAGTTTGAACGTTATGGCCTGCACATTTCAAGACAGAACATGGCGAACTGGACGATCCAGTGCGCAGACCGTTACCTTGCGGTTCTTTATGATTACCTCCACGAAAAGCTGTACGGCTACCATGTCCTGCAGGCAGACGAGACGCCCGTGTTGGTGAATAAGGACGGCCGCCCTGCCGGGAGCAAAAGTTATATGTGGGTATACCGCACCGGACGGATGTATACGGAATGTCAGATCGTCCTGTATGAATACCAAAGGACGCGCAACGCCAGCCATCCAAGAGAATTCCTAAAGGATTTCAGCGGGGTATGCGTCACGGACGGCTATCAGGTTTATCATACGATCGAAGAAGAACGGGAAGATCTGAAGATTGCCGGGTGCTGGTCCCATGCGAGGCGCAGGTTTGATGAAGCAGTAAAAGCGCTGCCGAAAGCAAAGCAGAAGGACAGCCGCGCATATCTTGCGCTGACCATGATACAGGCCATCTACCGGGAGGAAAAACTGCTTAAGGATCTTCCGGCCGGGGAACGTATGATCCGCCGCCAGCTGAGTGTAAGGCCCCTGGTGGAGGCTTATTTCGTGTGGGTGCGTGAAACCCTCCCGAAAGTGCCGCAGAAAAGCAAGACGTGGGAAGGTTTCAATTATTCCCTGAACCAGGAAAAATACCTGAAAGTGTTCCTGGACGACGGCGAAGTACCAATGGACAATAACGCTGCGGAACAGTCCATCCGCGGATTCTGCATCGGCAAGAAAAACTGGGTGATGATCGATACCATTGCCGGTGCAAAGTCCAGTGCCATCATTTACAGCATTGCGGAAACCGCAAAAGCAAACAACCTGAAACCGTATGATTACTTTGAGTATCTGCTTACCGAGATCCCGAAACATCTGGATGATACAGACCGCAGTTTTCTGGATAATCTGCTCCCCTGGTCACCAGGCCTCCCTGTGAATTGCCGTAAGCCCGGTAACGATGAAGTGAAATAATAAGACTGGAGCAAATCTGTTTCTATCATACAGGTTTGCTCCAGTTTTGTATAGGTACCCACTATCTACCGTTTAC
>RAYY01000120.1 GCA_003611875.1 bacterium D16-56
AAAAAAAGGTATGCGATGGTTCGCCATAAGTTATGGGGTGAGGAGAGGGCGATTGTGCTGGGAATCATGCTGAAGGAGGATCGGGAAGCGAGGAATCAGTCGGCTTTTCTGGAAGCATTTTCAATTAGGGAAGGTTATGGACAAGACCATGAGAAATATCATGGACAAGACCACGAGGAAAGTCATAGACAAGACTGCGGGAAAAATCATGGACAAGACTGCGAGGAATATCATGGGATAGACTACGGGAAAAATCATGGACAAGACCACGAGGAAATATCATGGGAAAGACCACAGGTAATATCATGAATGACACCACAGGCAATACTATGGGAAAGGACAAGGAACAATATAAGCGGATCGTCAAATTTATCTTCAGCGTGGTGGTACTTTCTCTGGAGATGGCTGTTTTTTGGTATATATGGCTCCATTTTTATAACCAGAAGATGGAGACGCCCTATAACCGGAGCGGACATTGGCTGATGGTAGCGGTGTATGGGATTTTCCTGATGCTGTTTAATACGCTTTACGGGGGCTTAAAGGTAGGATATCTGCGGACCGGAAATATGATCTATTCCCAGTTTCTTGCAGCCTTTTGCGCCAATCTTATGGCGTATCTCCAGATTACGCTGCTGACCAAGTCCTTTCAGAATATGCTGCCGCTTTTTGTCATGACGGGGGCAGAGCTGCTGCTGATTGGGATTTGGAGTTTTCTTTCCACCAGGCTGTACCGTTTTCTGTATCCCCCAAGGAGTGTGCTGCTGATCTATGGGGAGCATCCGGTAGCGGGACTGATGGGGAAGATCCATACCCGGAATGACCGTTTTGTCATTGGGGAGGCCGTTCATATTTCCCAGGGAATTTCCATGATCATGGAGAAAATCAGGGGATATGAGGGAGTGGTGATCTGTGACCTTCCTTCCCATATGCGAAATGTGATTTTAAAGCATTGCTATGAGAAGGGGGTTCGAACCTACACAACCCCCAAAATATCCGACGTGATTCTACGGAGTGCAGAGAGCCTGCATCTGTTTGACACGCCTCTTTTGCTGTCAAGAAATAAAGGGCTTTCTTTTGACCAGCGGGCAGTGAAACGAGGGATGGATTTGGCGTTGTCTTTGACAGCGCTTCTTTTGTTGTGTCCGGTTTTTCTGGTTACGGCTGCGGCAATCAAGTTGTATGACGGAGGGCCTGTTTTTTATTTTCAGGAACGCTGTACCAAGGATGGGAAAGTATTTCGTATCTGCAAGTTCCGCAGTATGGTGGAGGATGCGGAAAAGGAGGGGAATTGGATTCCGGCAACGGACCGGGATCCCAGGATCACCCCGGTTGGAAGGATAATCCGGGCCACCAGGATGGATGAGCTGCCCCAGATATTAAATATATTAAAGGGGGATATGAGCATTGTAGGCCCCCGTCCGGAGCGGGTGGAGCATGTGGAGCTTTACACAAAGCAGATTCCGGAGTTTGGCTACCGGATGAAGGTGAAGGGAGGCCTGACCGGGTATGCGCAGGTGTATGGAAAGTACAACACCACGGCATATGACAAGCTGAAGCTGGATTTGATGTACATCCAGAATTATTCGCTGCTGCTGGATATAGAGATTATCTTTAAGACTGTAAAGATTCTGTTTATGAAGGAAAGCACGGAAGGGTTTGAGCTGGAGGATGCGGCGTCAATGGCAGAAGGATACAAGGCAGGGAAACAGGAATGAGGATATTGGTGATCAGCCAGAGGTTTTATCCGGAGGCATTCCGGATCAATGATATCTGTAAGGAGTTGGTAAAGGAAGGGCATCGTGTGACTGTACTGACAGGGCTGCCCAATTATCCAAGCGGGAATATCCCTAAAGAATACCGAAGAAACCGGAAGCACCGGGATTCCTATGAGGGAGCAGAGGTGATTCGGACCTGGGAAGTGGGGAGGAGGCCGGGAAAGCTGGGACTGGCGGTGAACTATGGAAGCCTGGCCTTGTCATCGTCCTGGGAAGCGCTCTGGATGAAAAAGGGGTATGACGTAATATTTGTGTACCAGCCATCGCCGGTGTTTTCCCTGATACCGGCATGGATTATAAAGAAAAGGAGCGGGATCCCCATCCTTTTATATTGCTGTGACCTTTGGCCGGAGTCGTTAAAGGCATATGAGGTTGGGGAGGGGCAGATGCTGTATCGGATTATGAGGAGGGTGAGCGGTTTTCTGTATCGTCAGTGTGACAGGATAGCCGTGACGTCTATGCCGTTTGTGGAGTATCTGCAAAGAGTTCATCAACTGAAGATAGAGATGCTGTATCTGCCGCAGCATGCGGAGGAGACCTATCTGGAGATGGATTTGTCCCATCTGGAAGGGGAGGAGGTACAGCTTTTATTTTGCGGAAATGTGGGAAAGGCGCAGGATATGCCCTGTCTTCTTCACGGGATAGCGGGAATAGAAAAAGGGCTTATGTTTCATGTACATATCGTGGGAGACGGGTCGGAGCTGGAGGCAAGCAGAAGGCTGGCAAAGGAACTGAAGATACAGGATAAAGTGACATTTCATGGGAGATATCCGTCAGAGAGGCTGCCGGACTTTTACCGGATGGCAGACGGGTG
>RAYY01000011.1 GCA_003611875.1 bacterium D16-56
CCAGTCTTCCTGATAATTGCCGCAACAAACTAAAAAAGTAAAACAGGTCTTCCCCCGGTAAGCACTGGGGGCTTTCTTATTTTGTCAAGGTACAGATGATTACCTACTTACGTTGAAAAGAAAAAAAGCTAATTCCTAATGGCAAAATCAGCTTCTGTAGAGTAAAATCTGTATGAAATAAAAAATTTATGTTTTCAATGAAGAAATCATAATATTTAAAATAAAACAAAATTCCAATATTAAACAGTATACTGATACTTAATACGAGCTTTCGGGCACCTTGCTTTTGTAAATATCCTAACAATAAAAATGTCCCGTAATTAAGCAAAATACTACATATAATAATTGGCAGATACCTGATATTAAAATATCCATAAAACCACAAGGACATCCCTAGCAAAAATATTTGTGCATAATTATTTTTGTTTAGTGCATTTAAATAAAAATACCCTATTATACACAATGGAAAAAAGAATAGGATAAATATATAAGAGTTAAAAAGCATAACCTATTTTATCTCCTCACTTATTAATTGTTTTTTGGAAAAAGTATACGATGTATATATAAACAATTTTTGTACAATAAAAACAATCAATAATGTTAATATTATGTGTTTTAAAATTGGCGAAAATATGTTTGTTAAATCAGCACGTATTGCATATATAATTCTCGGAATTGAGCAAATGTATAAAGTTTTAAAATATATATTATTTGATGACATATTGTATAGACAACGGGTAAATATTCCTATTATCAAAAAAATCACAATGATTCCTAAAATTCCGCCTATTACATATCCTTCTCCTACTAGCGTAAAACCATATTTTGTTTTTGTATATGAAAAGAACTTATCATTAAACCATCCTAAAGTGCTATCTGTATTGCCTACAAAAACCCTTTTTATATCTTTTATTATTTGATTATATGAAAAAATACTTTTCACTTCTTCTTCATGATTCAGTAATATCTGCATATTTGCCGAAGCTGATCTAAATTCAGAATTAAAAAACTGTTTTATGAAATTTTGATTATTTAACCCTCCATTTACCCTGCCAGTCAGGAAAAACCCTTTGTATATACTTGATAACGGAAGTGCAATTATACCTATAGGAATTAGAAATAAAAAATGTTCTCTCTTTAGATTTCCTGATAAGTACAATATATAAATGGTTACCAATAAAAACATAAATAAAATATCTCGTTCTCCGGAATACATTGTAATGAGAAATGTCAATATAAATGTAAAAATTATCAAACGATTTCTATATCGAAGATTATTAACATAATACAAGCATGCATAAACATATATAACTAATAACATATAGATTATAATAAAGGAAATCTTATAAAGGGGATTACCAACTGCATATATTTCTCTTTTATGCTTAAATCCTCCTTGGCTGATACTCGCAATTGCAATAAGTATCACTACATACATAATTACATATAATAATTTATTAGCATTTGTAAATAATGAATTTTTCTCCTTTTTATTAAAAAATGGCACTTGTTTGGGCGATACTGTTAAAAGAAATGTGCTGAAAGCTGCCCACTCCAAAAATATCAAATTATTAGGTATGCCAGCTTTTTCTAAAAGCCATGGATCAAGATTACCTGTACAGTATAAAATAGGGTAACTTAAAGAATATAATAAAAACATACCACTAAACCAACAATAAGGGTGTAACACATCAAATCTAACCAGAATAGCACCAAACAAAGCCAGGCTTCCAAAGGCTAATATCTGTAATTTGATATTTGTTGTAGCATAAATAATAATACCTGTAATTATTATAACAGATAAAAGAGAAAAATAGTTATATACAATTTGTTTCTTAATCCTTTTACTAGTCATTTAAATATTTTACTCCATATATTAATCAAATCCTGTTTCTTTATAAGGATAATATCAATATATTGTAATTCCACCTTTCTTTTAAAATAGAAAACAAATAAAAAACCACTTAAAACATATGAAAAAACGGATGCCCATGCCGCACCCAATACCCCCATATAAGGAATTAATATTATATTTAGCATAATATTTAATACTGCAGCAATTAGTAAGATAGAAAAGTTTGCCATTTTATATCCATAGACTACATTATATGCATATATCATTTTATAAAAAATCATGGGAAACACTCCCAATAATAAAATCAACATTATTCCATAGGCTGATACAAATTGCTTTCCAAACAAAATAGCAACCATTATTTTACCAAAAATTACAAACATCAAACAAGCCATGAACGTACAAAAAATACTAATGCGAATTACCTTAGCAACTTCATGTGCATCCTTTCCTTTTGTTAATTTAGAAAGCAATATTTCTTTCAAAGCATCTGGTATTAACCAAACCTTATCGGCCAAACTTACGGCTAATGAATATATACCTATTTTTTCTAAAGGAACTTTTCCTTCAAGCATAATAATATCAACTCTATAATTAATCGTCATTAATAAAACTGTCAGCATTGGAAAAAAACCATATACAATATATGATTTAATATCCGCTGTACGACATTTTAATCTTAAAAAATTAATATTAATATTTTTGCATGCTAATAACAATGTCATTATATTTCTTAATGATATTATTGCTATAACAAAAAATATGTTAGCTTTTGAAAAACAAAAAAGACATGAAACAAATAAAAGATCTATTACGTTAAGAATAATATAAGATATATTTTTTCTTTTTGGATATTCCACCTGGACTGTGTAATTAACACATGGTGCTACAATCCCTACTGGCAACAAGTATAGCACTATCTTTTTGTCTAAATCAAGGCGTAAGGTATTTGCTAGTAAAATTGATAAAAAGCACCAATATAAAAATACACTTTTTATATTGCCTAAATATGTTTCAAGACGATGGTGCTCACGATTTCTAAAAAAAGGGTATGCTTCATCCATTCCAAATCGTGCTACAATCGCAAAAATATTCAGGTAATTTGTAATAACTGCATACTCACCTTTTAGTGTGGCACCTAAATATCTATTCAATAAGATAATATAAATCAAGCCGATTAATACACCTGAAAATTTACTACCAATAGAAAACAAATATTCATTTCCAATTATACAATTTGCAATTTTTTTACATATCTTAAACATTGACTTATATTTCCATCCAATACTTTCATTATCTAATAATTTTAAGCTTACATCTGTTTAAACTAATCTCTAAAATTATATTAATTCTTCAATATATGTCCCATACCACAATTGAAAAACATAGTAACACCACAAGAGGCTAGAATATATTGAATCATTTGATCTCTCAAGCTTATTTATCATATCACAAATATATTTATAAGAAAAAATGCCTTGTCTATTTAATACATGTTCAGTAGATACCCGTAATAAATCTTGTTTTAAAGGGCCATTTAACCAATAAGCTATGGGTGCTGAAAAGCCATGTTTCGGTCCATTTAAATAATCCTGCGGTACCATAGTATATAGCCAATCTTTTAAGATATATTTTTTTTCTCCTTGTCTATATTTATATTTGTGCGGAATATGGAACGAATATTCCACAATTCTATAATCTAATAAAGGTGCTCTAACTTCCATTGAATACCACATAGAGGATCTGTCTGCAACAGCTAGTATCTCATCCGGAACATATGTCCTCAAATCGAGAATCATCCTCCTCAATTGCCAGTTGGTTTCCGGTATTTTATTCTCAAACATGTTAATAGATGAAGTTCCTTCCTGGAGCACCATTTTCTGCGCACATTCTTCACGATACGTATTAAAAAACTGAGTATGGCAAGTGGTTTTTGAACTATTTAAAATCGCTCGAACTCTAGGCGAACATTTTTCTAGTAATGGAAATTGTCTTATTCCAGGTAAATCTGCAGCATTACGGATAATATTTATTACCCATCTCCATCGTTGTATAGTATAAAGCCAATCATACATTTTATATCCACAAAATACTTCATCACCGCCAGTACCTGAAAGTGCAACTGTTATATCTTCCTTTGCCATTTCTGCAACTAACATTTGGGCAACAGCAGATGGATCTCCTAAAGGTTCATCAAATGCTTTTGGTAAATCAGGTATTACCTTTTGTAATTGCAAATCACTAACATACATTTCTTTATGTTGTGTTCCCAAATATTCTGCAATTTTTTTCGCCTCCACGGCTTCATTTTGTTCTTGATCAAAAAATCCTATTGTATATGTCTGAATTTTTTCTCTGATTTCTTTGGCAACTGCTGCAAGAAGAACAGAATCTATTCCTCTACTTAAAAATAACCCTACAGGAACGTCCGATATTAATCGTTTTTCAACAGAATCAAATACCAATCCTTTTAAAGTCCTAATACATTCATTGTAATCGTAAATTTGTTTATTATTTCCTTCTCTATATGCATCAAGTATATTCCAAAATGTGTGTTTTTCAAGTTGATTATTTTTCCATATTATATATTGGCCAGGTTCTACCTTAAAGGTTTCTTTAAATATTGTATTGGGAGCCGCAATGTACCTATTTGTTAAATAGCCTGATATACACTCGCAATTAATTTCTTTTTTAAAAATTGGACATTTCATAAATGGTTTCAATTCCGATGCAAAAATCAAATTTCCATTCTTCCAATAATAATAAAGAGGTTTCTTTCCCATACGATCTCTAGCTAATAATAATTGTTGTTTACTAAAATCGTATAAAGCAATCGCAAACATACCATTTAGCTTATTTAATATATCTTCCCCATATTCTAAGTACCCATTTACAATAACTTCTGTATCACAATTAGATATGAATCTATACCCTTTATTTTTCAGTTCTTTCCTTATCTCCTGAAAATTATATATCTCCCCATTAAAAACAACAATGATTTGACGATTACTTGAAAACATTGGTTGATGTCCTAATTCAGTAAGATCTAAAATCGATAACCGCCTTTGGGCTAATCCTAAAAAATTGCCGTCATTTAGCCTAGTAGTGTAAATACCTTTATCGTCTGGTCCCCTTTTTATCATTGTATTGTTCATTATTTCCAAGTTTACATTAGGCAATTCTTCCTTTAAAATATATCCGCAAATACCGCACATGTTATTTGTCTCCTAATTATTAACATATCTCCTACTCAAATCGTATCTTTTATGGATATATTCTTTCCACCTTTATAAATTTCCAAATAGAAATTCTGATACCATTTAGCTGTTTTGTTAACATCAAATCCGGCTTCAGCAACAAGTTTATCACATGGAGTGTGACATTCTCTTTTACTGCAACAAATTGTTTTAACCCATAAATCTATATTATCATTTAATGACAGCGGATGTATAAGAGAAGGAATAATATGTGTAGATTTTGGTATATTATCTGATATAACACATGGCAAACCATTGCTTTGAGCCTCTAAAAGCACGTTCCCAAATCCTTCAAATAAGGATGGAAAAACAAAGACATCCATTGCCTGAAGAAGATTAAAAACTTTGGATGTTTCGCCTGTTAAAATCACCTTTTCACTTAATTTTTTTTCTGAGATTATATTCTCTATTTCCTCTCTTAAAATGCCATCTCCTACTAACAAAAGAACTGCATCTTTATTATTGTGGCTAATCTTTTCAAATATTTCAAGCAAATATCTATGATTCTTTTGCGGATGAAAACGCCCTACATTTCCTATTACAAAGGCATTACTTTTAATTCCCAGTCTTTCTCTTTCATCTTTTCTAGCTATAGCAGAGAAAATATATTTTTTTGTATCAATCGAATTGTATACTACTTTAAACGTATCTTTTTTAAGAGCCTTCTTTCCAAATAGCCATTTTCCCGCATCTTCTGAACAAGCTAACATATAATCTGCTTGATATCTAATAGGAATTTGAAATGTATCTTTTATTATGGCTTGTAAACCCGATCCAGATGATGTATTATGACTATGAGCAATTGTTATAAGGCCATATCTTTTTGCTATTGGCATATAAATAGACGCAGTACTTCTAACATGGCAATGTATTATCTTATATTCTTTATGATTTTCAAATAATTCTTCCCATGCTTTTTTGTATTGGAGAAAATTAGTTCCTGTAAACTTGGGAATCCTATATATTTTTCCTCCCAATTCTTGTATCTCTTTTTCATATGAACATGGTTCGGCAGTGTGGATAACAAAATCAAATTGGACTTTTTTTCGATCAGTTTTTCGATATAAATTCATGATATTTGTTTCTATTCCACCTCGGTTTAGATTCCCTAATACTCGTAAAACTCGTATTTCAGAATTCATTATCTAATTACATCCTTCCCGGCATTATATTCTCTTGCCGTATTTTCTCATAAAAAGCATTATATTTTTTTTCTCTTATTTCCGGTTTAAATTCTTTTGCTTGTTCAAAATTTCGGTAAGATTGTTTCTTCATTTCAATGGGATCACGAGCTAACTTCTCTATACTACATGCCAGCTTTTGATAATCATCTCTCTTTATAATATATTCATTATCTATTAATTCAGGTAAAGCCCCTGCATTTGATGCTATAACAGGGCAGCCTCTAGACATTGCCTCTACGGTCGCACGAGGCAGTCCTTCACTGCGGCTCGGTTGCAAATAAATATCAACATTATCTAGCCAAGAATATATTTCATCACCGGCTTTCTTTGTTCCTAAAAATTTCACATTATTTTCCACACCTAATTCCGTTGCAAGTTGCATTAAAAAAGATGTATCACCACGCCCTACAATCTGAAGTTCAACATTTAACGTGTCTTTAACCAAAGACAAGGCACGTATTGCTATGTCAATTCCCTTAATATTATTATGCGTATATCCAATCAAACCTAAAATTAATAAATCTTTTGAAATTCTATTATATCGATTTTTTAAACAGTTATTGTCTATAATTATATTCGCGCCAGAACAAATTAGCCGTTCCTTTTTTGTCGGATACCGTTTATAAAGAAACTCGGCACAATAATGAACATAATCTGCTGTTGAGCATTTCCACTTATCTAGTTTGCCAATGATAGGTGCTATTAATATTTTCTTTATATTTTTAGTTACCATTAATGCTTCTTTTGAATCACCGCCAATATATGCAATAACCTTTTTCTTCATTCTATGAGCAATAAATTGTGCAATATATCCATTAACACCATAAACAATAACAATATCAGCCCCTCTAATTTGTTCAATCATCTTTTTTGACATATTCAAAAAATCATATTTTCCAAATAAATAAACAGAATATCTTTTATCTATAGGGCGATATGAATGATCATATTTATCTCTTCTAGCAAAAAATACTATTTCTTCAAAATACTTTTTCATATAAGAGACGTGAATATAATTGGGGGTAGAATAATAGTTGAGCCCTTTATTTGATGAAAAGCCATTATCCGCTACGTAAACTAACTTCATTTTAATCTCCCGTTCCCAGGTTTAATTTATACCACTCAATACACTCCTTTATCCCCATTTCAAAACTCCATTCCCCATCAAACCCCAACCATTTCTTTGCCTTTGTAATATCTGCATTACTATGTTTAATATCACCAGCTCTGTCTGGACCGAATTTAGGTTTAATATCCTTTCCTAAAGCCCTTGTTAAATAGTAATAAATATCAATTAAATATTCCCTTCCACCATAAGCAATGTTATAAGCCTGTCCTGCTGCCTCGTGAGATGCCTGACATGCTTTCAAATTCGCTTCAATAGCATTTTCTATATAAGTAAAGTCCCTGCTTTGTTTTCCATCTCCATTGATTGTTGGTTGTTCATCATTCAATAATAACTTGATAAATTTAGGGATTACTGCGGCATATGCGCCCTCTGGATCCTGCCGCCTTCCAAATACATTAAAATACCTTAACCCATAAGTATCCAGACCATATAATTTTGTATACAGCTTTCCATATTCTTCATCTACCCGTTTTGTCAAAGCATATGGTGACAAAACATTTCCTTCCTGACCTTCAACTTTTGGAAGTATTGGGTGATCACCATAAACAGATGAACTTGAAGCATATACAAACTTTTTCACCCCCTGCTGTCTGGCGGCTTCCATCATATTAAGGGTTCCCCGAATGTTAACTTCTTCATAATAGAGCGGCATTTCGATACTTCTTGGCACACTACCCCATGCTGCCTGGTTCAAAACATAATCCACCCCTTCACAGGCCTTCATACAAATTTCCAAATCTGTAATGTCTCCTTTTATAAAGGAATAATGAGGGTTATTCATAAACAAATCGATATTTTCCTGTTTTCCTGTGGAAAGATTATCAAGGCACCGTACATGATATCCCATATTCAAAATAGCCTCACATAAATTTGAACCGATAAAGCCAGCTCCCCCAGCTACTAAAAACAGAGAATCTTTTTCGAATTTTAAACTTTTATATCCCATAATTTTTTAACTCCTCTTTATAATCTCCAATATACATATCCGGCCTGTTCATATTCCTTACGGTTAAGCAACCCTTTAATATCCATCAAAACCTTATTAGAGTTTTTAGTTGTCCGGTACATACTGTCCAAATCATCAATCTGTAATTTTGTAAACTCATCATGTGCAACCGCTAAAATAATTACGTCCATATCATTGATTGTTCCCATTGGCACAAAATTAATACCATATTCTTGCTTTGCTTCTTCGATATCTGCGGTTGGATCTGCAATGACAGGAGTAATTCCATATTCCTGAAGTTCATGTACAATATCTATTACTCGTGTATTTCTGGTATCTGGACAATTTTCTTTAAATGTGAATCCCAATATAGCGACACGAGCGTTTTTAATCGCCACATCAGTCTTAATTAAATTTTTGATCAAGCTTTCTGCCACATGTTTGCCCATATCATCGTTAATACGTCGTCCGGAAAGAATAATCTGGCTATGATACCCCAACTGTTCTGCCTTATAAGTTAAATAGTAAGGATCCACACCTATACAGTGTCCGCCAACTAAACCAGGAGCAAATTTCAAAAAATTCCATTTAGTTCCTGCTGCTTCCAGTACAGACTTTGTGTCAATTCCCAATTTATTGAATATAATGGACAATTCATTCATAAATGCAATATTAATATCACGCTGACTATTTTCGATAACTTTTGCAGCCTCAGCTACTTTAATACTTTCTGCCCGATGTACCCCAGCGTCTACTACAAGCTCATAAACTTTTGCAATTGTATCTAAAGTTTCTTCATCCATTCCAGATACAATTTTTGTAATAGTCTCTAACCTGTGTACCTTATCACCAGGATTAATTCTTTCGGGAGAATAACCGATTTTAAAATCCACACCACATTTCAGCCCTGACTCTTTTTCCAAAATTGGGACACAAATATCTTCCGTTACTCCAGGGTAAACTGTAGATTCATAAACAACAACGGAACCTTTTGTAAGATTCCGCCCTAAAACATGGCTGGCTCCTTCCACTGGCGAAAGGTTTGGAGTATGATCCGAGTTAACCGGAGTCGGAACCGCTACAATATGAAATTTTGCTTCTCTTAACCGTTTTTCATCAGAAGTAAAATCTACACTGCAGGCAGAAATTGCTTCATTTCCAACTTCTCTTGTCGGATCAATACCAGATTTATATAGATTAACCTTATGTTCGTTGATATCAAAACCAATTACATTTACTTTTTTAGAAAAAGCAACAGCAATAGGCATTCCTACATATCCAAGTCCGATCAAACTGATTTTTTCTTCTTTTTCAACTATTTTTTTATAAAGTAACAATTTTTATCACTCCTCGTTTAGTAGTTTTATTTGTTTCATATATGCAGACACAATATCTTTGCGATCAAAATGTTTTTCTACAAAATGCCGGGAATTAATTCCCATAGCCTTCATAGATCCATAATCTAGTAGAATAAACTTTTCCATTGCTTTCTTAAGAGAAATGCTATCTGCTGGTGATACTAAAAATCCATTTTCACTTTCTATAATAATCTCTTTACATCCTGGAACATCTGAGGCTATTAGAGGACGACCACAAGAAGCAGCTTCTAATAATGCATTAGACATTCCTTCATGATATGACGGCAAAACAATACAATGTGCTTGCTTTATGAGATACCTTATATCATCTACCATACCATGATAAATGAGCATCCTGTCTCTTTCCATTTTTTTTATTTGGTTAGCATAGTCTTCCTCTAAAAATCCACATAAATGTAACTCAATATTGGAATACCTGCTGCGTAATATTTTAATTGCATCCAATAATTCGTTGATACCTTTCTCACGCATTATCCTTCCAATGAACAAAAAATGTATTTTGGGAGATATTGGAGGAAAATCGTAAAGCGGAAACTTTTCCAGATTTACTCCAGATCCCATAACCCGTTGACTATTTCCCCTCCAAATATTTTGTCTCCAAAAATATTTTTGGTTTTCTTTATTTTGGAAGAAAATTAAAGGAACTTTCTTCAATGAAAACCTATATAATTTTGAGATTAATTTTGAAAGCAACACTCCGTTATTTAATGAGCTTCCTAAACCTGTAATCGTTGGAATACATGGAATATGACATTGCCGGCATGCTATGGCACCATAAATCGTAGGCTTAATTGTAAAAGTAAATACAATATCTGGTAATATCTTCTTAATTAATTTATGATATTGGTTCAAAAGTTTTAAATCTTTAAGTACATTCTTTCCATGCCGATCAATAGAAATATCATAATATCGACAGCCCATTTTTATCAATTCGTCAGCTCGTGTCCCATAAGGAAATGCTAAATAAACTTCATATCCTTGTTTTATTAATGCTTCAATAAATTCAAGACGAAAATTATAAATTACAATCTCACTATTACCAATTAACATTACTTTCTTCATTTTTTACTACTCTCTACATACGTTGATATTTCTCCGCAAGCCGTTTCGTGAATGGATTTTGATTCACATTCTGAAAACCCTTCTGTACTTTCCTTTACAAACAAGATTTTTACTGTCTTAAAAATAATCTCAATATCCAGTAAAAGAGAATAATTCTGAATATACATCAAATCCAACTTCAGTTTGTCATAGGCAGTGGTATTATATTTGCCATATACCTGGGCATATCCAGTTAACCCACCTCTCACTTTCATCCGATATTCAAATTCTGGAATCTGTTTTGTATATAATTCCACATGCTCAATACGTTCTGGTCTGGGACCAACAATGCTCATATCTCCCTTTAAAATATTTAAAATTTGGGGCAGCTCGTCAATTCGTGTTGCCCGAATAATTCTGCCAATGGGCGTAATTCTAGGGTCTTTATCTGTAGCTGGAATAGAATGACCTGCCTTTTCAGCATCCACAATCATGCTGCGAAATTTATAAATAGAAAAAACACGGCTATTTAACGTACAACGATCCTGAAAATAAAACACTGGACCGCCGTCATATAATTTTATTGAAATTGCAGTAATAATAAAAATGGGGGAAAGAATGATTAATGCTGCTAGTGACAGCATAATATCCATCGTCCTCTTTACAAACCGTTGTTCAAAAGATAATCCTGTATTCCGCGAAAGCAGCAAAGGGGTATCAAATAGATGAAGACTTTCTGCACTACGAAGCAGTATATCTGAGATTTTAGGTATAGTATAAGTACGTATAGATTTGCCGTAACAATACTTCAATATAAGATTTCGCATATTGGCTGGAATATCGCAAATCACAACACCTTCATACTCACCGATTTTTTTCTTAATTTCATCTAATCCAACAGAAATAGGAACTGTAGCCCCAATAATAAATCGGTCGTTTCTGGTATGTATCTTCCCCATTAAACTAATTATTGGACGTTCTCCATATATCAAAAGAACTTTACGGGGTGGATACAAATAACGATAAGCTTTAACCGACAAAAAACTCCAAATACATATGATCAAAAATTCTACTCCAGTTATTACAATCAGAGGAACTATCGTTTGAAAATGTTTTGTTAAAAGTGTGATTTGAAGGTAAATCATAACATTAGCACAAATACTAGCCAATATTTGCGAATATATAATACTACCTGTACGCAAATAACCGATTTTTAACCCGCCATATAAAATATTAAATATGACCAGCAAAATCCCGTAAACAGCAATCATAAGCCAATGTCCGGTACGATTATAAGGCTTCTCCATCATTTGATTGTAAAAATTCAACCAAACATACCAGAATGCACTCATCTCCAAAAAGAGCACTATAATTCCAAAAATAAATTTAACGATTCGCTTATACTGTTCATAATTTTTCATCTATTTTTCATTGGCACCTCCATAGCTGCATCCTTCTTCTAAAATAATCCATCATTCTACACTATCTCCTTCTAATCGTATCCCCAATCGGATCCTCCTCTTTTTTCCACCAAAAGGCACTTCAATAACTACACTGCGTTTCCGCAATCTTTGCTTCACAATTTTATCTATATAACAACCTAAAATTCCATCTGCCTTTTTAATCCTCCCATCTCCATCTACCTGAACAAGAGATGGACGAATTAAGTACTCTTTATCCTGATGTTTTCCTTCTTCATTAGGGTAAAAGCCCCTCATTACCTCATTTTGTTTCAATTCCAGTACTGTATTTTCCCTTTTACCCTCCTGCATCATATGGAGAAGAAATTCTTCTTCTTTCTCATGAATACTCCAAAAGCACCCCTCCGTCCCCAAAAGCTTAGACATTCTCGGCACCCGTTTCAGCTCCAAAAAAAATTCTTCCGGTGTATCTGTCTCAGCAAATACATAAGAAGGAAAAAGTGGTTCAATATGAAATTCTGGCACTCCATGGACTCTATAGGAACATTCCTGATAGATCACAAAACAGCGTTGATACTTTTTTCTTTCATAAATCAAAACCTGTTTAATGGTATTTACCAGTTCCTGTTCCTTTCCGGTGATTGTCTGAATTACATACCACATAATTTTTCTCCTTGTCTTATGCTCATTACCTTGTGCTCCTTGTCAATAAAACCAAAATTGTTAGTGAGACAACATGAAGACAAAATGACAAGGTATTAATGAATCCAAACAATAACTAAATATCAAACACTGACAGAATTTACTATAAAACGCACTATAAACTATAAATAAAAAGCGTCAAACAGCCTTCTGCAATCATACATTCATAACCATAAATCAAAACCACATCCTCTAAAAATGGACATACTTCGCCACTCCGCGATTTTTCTCATTATCCCGGATAACCTGCTGCAGAACCTGTCCGCTTCCTTTGTATATTCCATTTTCGTCCTGTCCACGGCGACAACCGCAGGCATTCTACAAAATGTGCTTTTCAATTCTTTCTTCAAAAGTGATCTTTAAAAGTAATTTAAAGTAATCTCTTTTATACTTTAACGATTTCTATCAGTTCCCCATCTTCCTCACGCCACAATATCCCGATCCTGTTCTAACCGAATCCCAAACTGGACTGTCTGGCTGTGATTAAAAAGGGGTACTGCCACCACAGCAAAACGTTTATGCAGATCCAGCCTTACAATCTGATTCACATATCGTTCCAGTGCACCGCAAGCCCCTAATATAGTTCTATTCTCTCCAAGGGTGATATCTGTGACTCCCATATCAGACTGAAGCTCATTTCCGCAGACATTCTGCAGAAAGGTAAGATCCTGGGTGCTGATAGGTATTAGCTCATCCTCTCCTGTCTCAGTTTTTCCGAACAGCAAAAACTGAGGGAATTCCCTGGATTTTTTCAGTTCCTTCTGAAGCTTTTCCGGCTGGGATGTTCTTACGAACAAATATCCGGGAAACATGATATCTTTCACCAGATGAAATTCTCCACCTCTGCGGAACATCTTAATTTTTTGAGGAATACGGCACAGACTGCAGAGGGATTTTGGAATCGCCTGTTCAAGAAGATCGGCTGCCTCGTATTCTTGGTCCTTGTATGTCCTAAGAATGTACCAATTTTCTTTATTCATAGAAATCTCTTTGTCCCCTCCCATTCATGATTGAATATGTTGGGAAATCCGCAAGAAAAGTCGAAAAAGGCAAAAACTCGTAATGTGAGTGTAAAATCGATTTTTTTACCTAATTTTTTCGTAGAATACATGATTCTGCGAAAAAATTAGGCAAGAGCAACTAATTTTTCTATTTGATTTTTTTTGAATTCAAAGGACGAATGGAAATAATAGTCCATTGTAATCTTTATATCTGCATGTCCAAGTATTTCGCTTAGTGTTTTGGGATCCATGCCAGAGGTAATGCAGCGTGTAGCAAAAGTATGTCGAAGTGTATGAAAATTATAGTAAGGTATACCGGCTTTACAGAGAAAGCGTTTATATTGATACTGAAACGTCCTGGGATCCATGGGAGCCTTCGACTTTGATTTTAAGAGGAAACTGTCTTTTGATGATGCCTTTGATATTTGTTCTAAAGCAGGAACCAGGAAAGAGGGAAATGGAATTTTTCGCATAGATGTGTCACTTTTAGGTGGGGTAATAAACAGCATGGATTTGTTATTTCCGTTTTCCTGTTCTATGGATAATCTCTGAACCGTGGAGCATACAGTCAAATATCCCTCGCGTATATTGATATTTTCCCATTTTAACGCACAGATTTCGCCCAGGCGCATTCCGGTGTAAAGGCAAAGATAAATGCCGAAGCCAGTCTGGCTCCAGTTTTCTTTTATATATTCCTCCAGCTTCATCTGTTCCTCGGTGGATAACACCTGTACTAGTGTTCTTTTTTTTCTTCTGCTGCAAGGAATCGCATTCCATTCGTCAATCAGTCCCCGGCGAAAGGCCATTTTCATTGTCATATTGGTGATCATTACTGCAGTTTGGATCATTGTATGAGAATACACATCTCCTATAGAAAAATCCATCTTTATTTCCGGAAAAGCTTTGTCAGCAGCATCCTGTTCTTCTTTTGATTTTTTTGCAAGCTGCTTTAAATCGTCCGAAAACTGTCGTAAAAAAGCAGGCGTGATCTGTGTAAGGGGTATATCCTTAAAATAGGGTTGAATGTGTTTTTTTACTATACGTGTATACTTAACATAAGTAGAAATGGCATGAGTTTGACGTACATCCTCCAGCCAGGCATTCAGAATTTCCTCAAATAGTATTTGATTTTCATTCCTAACATCCATAAGAAAACCTCCTTAAAATTAAATTAATATTCATACCTTCTTAAAAACCTTAAAGCTTTTTAACAGAAATTTCTATTGAAATCGTCACTAATTCGTAGTATACTAAACCATAGTTTCCAGCTAAAATTATTGCGACATCTTAATTCCTGTTCTATATAGGTATTTCCATATTTTTATAAATAAATACAACATTTAATGAAATCTTGTCTACAGGGATTTTAAGAAATTTGGAAACATGATTTACAAGATTACAGGAAACTGCAGAAAAAAGTTTTCGCAGAATCATGTATTCTACGAAGCATTTTGCACAATTACTATTGGTTATTTTAATACATATCGTTCATGGCGAATCCGACTTCGGTTTCGCCATTTATTGTTTGGTTAACCCTATGGATAAAATCAAAACAAGGTGAGTCAGTTACAACAAAATCAATTGCACCATCTGGAATCGTCAGCTGCGAACTATCTTCATTTATTGAATCTTTCTTCCACTCTAAGTTCAAAAACCACCCCAATCACTATAACTCCTAAACCACAGCACAAAAAACAGGCTCCAAAGAACCTGTCTTTTGTACTGTATATCCTTCTATATCACCTATCTTCCTCCAAAAACCGCCCCACTGTCATACAATTTCAGCCGCTGCCTCAAGATCTAGAAACATCGCCGCGTGGGGATGCTGCCTTAAAATGGTGGCCGGACAGGCTGTTGAGATCTCCTCCTTCACCGTGCGTCTCACTGCTAATACCTTGGAGGGACCGGGAACCGTAACCACCAGATAGGTATCCCTTCCTGTCAAAATCGGGATAGTCAGGGTAATCGCCCTTTCTGGTACCTGGCTGATCTCAGAAAAGCACCCGTCATGGACCTGCTGATTTCTGCATATCTCATCCATTGCAACAGTTTTCACAGTCCTTTGGTCGGAAAAATCTGCTGACGGAGGATCATTGAAGGCCAAATGCCCGTTTTCCCCGATCCCGTGAAAAATAATATCCGGAGGGAACTGAAGCAGCAGTTCTTCATACCGCCTGCATTCCTCCTCAGGATCATGGGTCTGGCCGTTTATGTAGTGTACAGACCCAAAAGTCCTTTTTGAAAACAAATGAGTCTTCAGAAGATTTCCAAATCCCTGGGGCGCGTCTGCCGGCAGTCCCAGATACTCATCCATGTGGAAGGCATTGACCTTTCCAAAATCCAGATCGGAAGCAAGTAAGCTCTCGTATAATTCAAACTGGGACGGCGCAGCGGCAAATATTATGTTAACCTTTCCCTTTTCTGCTATCACCTGTCTGGCCCGCTCCACTCCATGTCGGGCAGCCCCGGCTCCCATCTCCCTGCGGTTTTTATATATCTTAATCTCAAGCTTTCCTGAAGTCATCTGATTACAAGGATTCATATATTTATCACCTCACACACCAGAATAGGCAGAGAATCCGCCGTCAACCGGAATCACAATGCCCGTCACAAAGGAAGCAGCCTCCTCAGACACCAGATACAGGAGAGCGCCGTAAAGTTCCTCGGATTTGCCGAAACGTCCCATAGGAGTGCCTGCCAGAATCTTGTCTGTGCGGGGTGTGGGCGTCCCATCCTCATTGAAAAGAAGCTTTTCATTCTGAATCGTCACAAAAAATCCTGGGGCAATGGCATTGACGCGGATTCCCTCTCGGGAGAAATGGACTGCAAGCCACTGGGTAAAGTTGCTTACTGCCGCCTTGGCGCCGGAATATGCCGGAATTTTTGTCAGAGGCGTATAGGCGTTCATGGATGAAACATTCACAATACAGCAGCTCTTACGCCCTAACATATCCTGGGCAAATACCTGGGTAGGAATCAGGGTTCCCAGGAAATTTAAATTGAAAACAAATTCCACTCCCTTGGGATCCAGGTTAAAAAAGGTGACAATGTCCCTGTCCAGATCCCCCTCAAAATAGTATTCTTTTGTAGTGGTAGCCCGGGGATTGTTGCCGCCGGCGCCGTTTAACAAAATATCACACTTTCCGAAATCCTCTGTAATGCTTTTGTGGACAGCCTCCACGCTTCCTCTGTCCAGGACGTCGCATTCATAAGCCTTTCCGGTTCCTCCTGCTGCCTTGATTTCATCTGCATATTTCTCAGCAGCCTCCTTGTTTATGTCCAGCAGGGCAACCTTGGCTCCGCACTGAGCCAGGGCCTTAGAAAAGCTGCTGCACAGCACTCCGCCGGCACCGGTAACCACCACCGTTTTTCCGGCAAGATCAACCTTAAATGGTAATTTCATAAATAATCTCCTCTCTCCCTAAGGGAATGTTCATTTGTCCAGGCTCTTGTCCCAAGATTTCATCCGTTTCTTGGAGCAATGGCCCCAAGAAAATTGTCTGCGAAAATCTTTTGCTTGTCCTGGCAGGAAAGATCAGCCATCAAAACCTTTCCCACTCCAAATGCCAGGTTCAAAAAAGGAGCGTCACTGCCAAATATAATATTGTCCGCCCCTGCTATCTCCACCAGAGCCTCCAGCGCACCATAGAAAATCGGACTGGCACAGATGTCCACAAAAACATTTTCATACTCCCTGGCCACACGAAAATAGTCGTCTTCTCGATGACCGTCCCAATTTCCCCCGGAATGAGCCTGGATAAAGCGGACCTGAGGATATTTCTTTGCCAGTTCCTCCACCCTCTTGGGGGACTGCCAGTCGTGATTTAGGATAGCCAGCTTTCTCTCAGCGGCAAATCCGTAGATGTGATCATAGCATTTCTGTGTCATAGGGCAGCTAGATTCATCTGGATGAAGCTTGATAAAGGACATTCCCAGATTGTCAAAGCATCTTGTCAGCTCAGAGAGAATCTCCTTCGGACGGTTGCCTGTGGCCAGAGCCATCCCATAGAACCGGCCCGGATACTTTTTCAGCACCTCTGCCGTAATGTCATTGGCCAGACGGCTGTCAAGCCCCAGCCCCACCATGGGAGAGATAGCCATGGCGTCCACCCCAATCCGATCCATCTGACTTACAAGATCATCCTCAAAACCACCCTGAATGTCGAATTTATGGTAGAGACCGTGATGTGCATGGGAATCTACAATCTTATATTTGCTGGTGTCCAACTGCTCAGAAATTGGTTTATACGTCATAGCAAATCCCTCCTATCAGTTGCTGCAGATTTTCACTGGCAATCTTTTGCTTATCCTGATCTGAAATGTCTGCATAGTAAAGCATCGCTATAGGACAAGCAGGATTGTATATCGGCATTCCTGTTCCAAAAAGCATGCGCCCGGCTCCGAAGCGTTCTGTCACTGACTCTAAGCCTTGATTGGCGTCAAAATAGCTGATTTCAAAATGCAGGTTGGGACACTGCGCCAAAAGAGGGAACAAGGCACGGTTGTAGCCGCATCCCACCCGAACCAGAACAAAGGGAATGTCCGGCCAGGCTTTGCACAGACGATATATCTCATCCCAGGGCATAGGCTCGCTCCAGTGCTCCACACCATAATCAAGAAAAACCGGCATATGCATTTCATTCATAGCATGAAACAATTCTCCGCAGCAAAAATCCGAGGTAGGATAGTTATGATGATAGGGAAATAAACGCAAGGCACAGATCCTGTTTTCTTTTGCCTGCTTCTTCAAGGTCTCGCCATCGGGAAATTCACCGGTATGTCCCGGCATCCCTACCCAGGCCGGATAAAACCCTTCTTCTCCTTCGATCATTTTAAGAAGCACACGATTTCCCTCCAGGGGCCAGCTATCCTTTGCCAGGGCGCTGTACACCAGAGCCCTTTTTATGCCATAGCGTCCCATTGCCTCTCGAAGATCCTTCACTGTATCAAAGCTGCCGCCCTTGTCCATTTTTGCCCGGCCCAGCATAATTCCGGAATCAAACAATTGCAATTCCACCATTTACCACCTCCTACAAAATATGGTATTTTTCAAACACATCCTTTAAATAAGCTCCTGCCCGCAGCTCCTCACGCACGTAATTCTCTGCCTGCACCTTTTCCAGGGCCCGCCGGAACACCTCCCTGGCACAGCCGGAAGGCACAACCACAATCCCGTCCACATCTGCAAAAATCAGATCCCCGCTATGTACCAGTATTCCATCACAAACCACGGGACAGTCATAGTCTGCCACCAGACAACGGCCCTTAGAATCCAGAGGATTCCTTCCTGTGGCAAATACGGGAAAATTCTCTCCCATCTCCCGCAGCTGCCGGATATCCCGGACTGCTCCGTCTACAACCACCCCCCGGGCTCCCCGGGCAATCGCTGCAGTAGCCATTAACTCCCCCCAGAAACCATTGCTGTTGGAACCGTTAGTGCAGCAGACCACCAGCTCTCCTTCCTTCACCGAATCCACAGCCTCTATCTCCTTTTTATAAGGCTCCTCCGGCATTTCATAAACATCATAGCTCAAAACGGTCTTGGCAACCCCCACTAGTTTGTAATTGTCGTCCAGGGGATGCAGACGACCGCTCATTGCCTGATTACGATACCCCATATCATCCAGAATGTCACAGATCACTGCTGTGTTCAGCTCACTTTGCAGATGATCCAGAAATTCTTTATCATATTTATCCATTTTCTGTTTTCCTCCTGAATTGTTCGTCTACAGTTCAAAATATGCTTTGGCATTTTCATAACAGATTCCCCGTATTATCCGTTCCATCCGCTTGTAATCCTTAGGGTATTCTCCTCGGTCTGCAAGGCCGCCCACATAGCTGCAAAGAATACGCCGGAAGTAATCATGGCGAGTATAGGATAAAAAGCTGCGGGAATCAGTCAGCATCCCTACAAAGCTGCCCAAGGCGCTTAAGCTGGCCAAGGTCTGTAAATGGGCTTCCATCCCAATCTTTGTGTCATTAAACCACCATGCACAGCCGTGCTGGATTTTCCCCCGGGTCTCCCCGTTCTGAAAGCATCCCGCCAGGGTGTCAATGACTGCATTGTCCCCCGGATTGATGGAGTAAAGAATCATTTTGGGCAGTGCCTTCTCACTCTCCAGGCTATGAAGCAGACCTGCCAGCCTTTCCCCACAGGGAATATCTCCCATGGCATCTCCCCCTGCATCCTCTCCAAGTGTCTCATAAAGAGTGGGGTTTAAATCCCTAAGGACTCCGAAATGAAGCTGCATCACCCAGCCCCGTTTCGCATACTGCCTTGCCAGCCACAGAAGCAGAAAGGTCTGATATTTTTCTGCCTGAAGGTCACTTAATGCCTCTCCCTGAAGGCGTCTTGCCAAAATCTCCCCGGCCTCCTTCTCCTCGCAGCTTTCCCAGGGAATCCGGGTGAGCCCGTGATCCGAAATCCGGCAGCCCAAACGGCCAAAATCATCCAGTCTGCAAAGAAGGGCCTGCAAAAGAGCGTCAAGACTATCGATCCGGACAGAAGCCGCCAGCCCCAGCCTTTCCAGATAGGAGGTAAACCCTGGCTTTGTGATCTCTATGGCCTTATCGGGGCGAAAGGCAGGCAATACCTTCACAGGGAAATCACCTTCCGTCAGCTTTTTGTGTCCTTGTAAGTCATCGGCCGGATCATCCGTTGTGCAGATCTGCTCCACCCTTGCCTGAAGCATAAAATCTCTTGCCCGCAGCCCCTTTGGACCAAGCTTTTCGTTTGCCAAATCCCACACCTGGGGCGCCGTTTCCTCTGTCAGATGTCCGCTGTAGCCGAAATATTTTTTCAGCTCCAGATGAGACCAATGGTGAAGAGGATTCCCAATACACGCAGGAAGGGTCTCGGCATATGCAAGAAATTTCTCATAGTCGCCGGCATCCCCTGTGATCAGCCGCTCTGGCACCCCGTTCCAGCGCATGGCGGTCCACTTATAGTGGTCGTCATCAAGCCACACCTGGGTCAGATTATCAAAACTTATGTTCTCTGCAATATGGGATGCCTGAATGTGACAGTGATAATCAATAATCGGCAGATCAGCGGCTACATTATGGTAAAGAGTCCGAGCCACAGATCCGTTAAGCAGAAAATCTTCTGTGATAAATTCCATTTTTATACAGCTCCTTCTGTTATACTAACGAGCATATTTATTTTGCCAAATGATTTGACGTTCCTTGTGAAACAGCGCGAACCTGCTGACAAATCATTTGGCTCACAGGTATATCTATAGTATATTAATCTTCTATGGATACAGCCAATTAGGCACCGCCATAGAAATCGCCGGTATATATGTGATTGCTAAAAGAGCGCCAACCATCACCGCATAAAAAGGCAGCATACACTTAGCCAAACGCTCGATTTTCAGTCCTGTGATCCCGCTGGTGACAAACAGCACGGCTCCCACCGGCGGCGTGATCAGGCCAATGCCAAGATTCAGTATCATCATCACCCCAAATTGTATGGGATCCATTCCGATGCTGACAGCTATGGGCAGAAGAATGGGTGTTGTGATAATGATAATGGACGACATATCCATAATCATTCCCAGGAAAAGCAAAATAATGTTAATCAAAATCAGAATTAAAATCCTGTTGCTTGTAAATCCCAAAATCCCGTTGATAATCATCTCCGGAACCTTAAGATAGGCAAGAAGCCATCCAAAGGCAGAGGATACTCCCATAATCACCATAATGATGGAAAGGGTTCCCAAGGCCCTATCAAGAATATTCCATATCTCCTTTACTGGCAGCTCTCTGTAAATCACAAAGGTCACCAGCGTCGCCCAAACTACAGCAATAGCCGCCGATTCCGTGGCCGTAAAAAGCCCGGTCAGCACTCCCACCATAATGATAATCACCGTGCAGATGCCAAAAAACGAATCCACCAAAGCTGTTACCATCACCTTAAAGCTGAATCGGTCTCCCTTGGGATAATTCCGTTTTACCGAAACAATATAACAAAAAATCATAAGGAACAGGCCCAGTAAAATACCGGGAATCATACCTGCCAAAAACAGCTTTGCAATGGAGACAGAGCCGGCAGCCATTGCATAAATAATCATATTGTGGCTGGGAGGGATCAATAGTCCCTCCACAGAGCTTGCCATGGTAATGCCTGCAGAAAAATCAAGATCATACCCGTCCTTTTCCATAATGGGGATCTCAATCACTCCCAAAGAGGACACGTCCGCCACCGGCGAACCGGAAATCCCGCCGAAAAACATACTTCCAAGTACATTTACATGGGCAAGTCCGCCTCGAAACTGACCTACCAGAGACTTTGCCAGTTTAAACAGTCTCTCGGAAATACTCCCGGCGCTCATTACCTCTCCGGCGAGAATAAAAAAGGGGATGGCCATCAGGGAAAAGGAGTTAACTCCCTTGACAATGTTTGTGACTACCATCATCATAGGAATATCCAGATAGAAAAACGTTGCTACCGTGGAAATCCCCACGGCAAACACAATGGGCACTCGGATGGCTATCAAAACCAGAAAACCTCCGATCAAAATCCATGTCCCGACCACCTCTGGTGTCATTGGATATCCTCCTTTCCCTTTTGTCTGAACAGTCTGTAGTATTTATCAATCAGCGCCAGCAGATAGAGTGCCATGGAGACAGGCACCGCCCCGTATAGAAAGCCCTTGCTGATGTGAATCCCATTAAGGGACGTGCCGGAAACCTGCTTTGTCATGGCCACTCCAGCCACAAAGATCACTACGGCAAACACCACTGTAAGAGCATCCCCGATGGTGTCAATCCTTGCAATGGTCTTAGGCTTACAGAGAAAATCCAGCAGCGTCACATGAAGGTGCCCACCCGTGCGAATCGGCAGGGAAGCGCCCATCAGGCTAAGCCACACAAGGCAAAACAAGGTAAGCTCCTCCCCCCACGCCGGAGTAACGTTGAAAAAGTATCTGCCCACAAAGACAATGGTGACGGATATAACCTGAATGCACAACATAAGCTTGCAGATACTTTTTACAGCTCCAAATAATGTATCGAAAAATCTTTCCACCACAGCCTTCCCCCTCTTCCCGTTTTATTTGATATCCTGAATCCTTTTTAACAGAGCAAGAACCTCCTCACTGCCGAATTTCTCATAAACCGGCTGTACCGCATTGATCCACTCAGTCTTGTCAGGAACCTCCACCACAGTGACGCCCAGCTCATCAAAGCTTTCCATGATTTCATCCTCAGCCGCCTGAATGCTCTCCCGATTGAAGGTCTGGGTCTCCTTTGCCGCCTGATACATAATCTCTTTCTGTTCGTCCGTAAGCTTATTCCATGTTTTCTCTGAAATCACATATGCCTCAACCGGATATACATGGCCGTCAAGAATCATGTTAGGACAAACCTCATAAAATTTCTGAGACACAAAGCCGGACAAGGGCTGCTCGGCTCCGTCTACAACTCCGGACTGTAATGACGTATACAGCTCGCTGAAAGACATAGGGGTAGGAGAGGCGCCTAGGCTCTTTATGATCTCAAGCCACATCTCTGTATTCTGAACTCTCAGCTTTTTGCCTGCAAGATCCCCAAGGGAGTTGACCGGGTCCTTTGTAAAGAAATGACGGGAACCTTCCTCAATAATACAGAGTCCTACCATCTGGGTACCGTCCTCCTGGATGCTGGAAAGCAGCTCCTTCCCTACATCCGAATTAACCATTTTCCAAAAATGATCCCTGTCCCGTATCACATAAGGCAGTGTAGTGACCTCAACCTTTTTAGCTCCAAAGTTTACCAGGGTGGTGAACTCGGTGCGGATCACATCAATGGTTCCCATCTGAACCCCTTCCTGCATAGCCGTGTCATCGCCTAGCTGGCCGCCGGAATACCGCTCCACCTTAATGGATCCGCCGGACAATTCCTCAACCTTGTCTGCAAAATAGTAAAGAGTATCTGTCATAATATGCCCGTCCGGCATCTGCTCTACAAACTTTAAGGTAACTGTCTCTGCTGCCTGCTCCCCCGGCGCTTCCTCCTTTGCAGGTGCATCCGTCCCGGCAGCCGCCGTGGTCTGGGACGGAGCTGCTGTGGTCTGAGTCGTGGAACTGCCTCCACAGGCTGCAAGTGACATCACCATTGCTGCTGACAACAGAATCGAAAAAGTCTTTTTCATGTTCTTTCCTCCATTCGTTAATTAAGTTATTTTATATGTTCATTTTTCCAATGCTTCCCAAATTCCTGTAAGGTACATGGCTCCTAAAGCCCTGTCATAAAGCCCATAGCCTGCCCCTCCCTTTTCTCCCCAGATCCTTCTGCCGTGATCCGGCCTGATATACCCCTGATATCCAGCATCAATATAAGCCTTCATAATCTCTACCATATTAAGAGAGCCTGCCTTTGAAAAATGAGCCGATTCCTCAAAGCTTCTGCCTGAAAGCCTTTTCACATTGCGCACATGTCCAAATGCAATCCTGTCTGCAGACGCATACTTGCCAATAAGCCTTGGCAGGTCATTGTCAGCTGTACATCCCATGGAACCGGTACAGAAGGTAAGGGCATTATAGGGGCTGTCTTCGATTGCCAGAAAACGGTCTATGTTTTCTTCATTGGTAATGATCCGCGGCAGGCCAAAAACCGGCCAACAGGGATCGTCCGGATGCATGGCCATACGCACCCCGGCTTTCTCGGCCTCTGGTATCACTGCCTTCAAAAAATATTCCAGGTTTCTCCAAAGGCCCTCCTGACCCACATCCTCATAGCTCTCAATCAGGTCCTTCAGCTCTTTTTGGGAATAAACCATCTCCCAATCGCACAAGGCAAAATCCCCCCTCAAGGGATCGGTTCTCTTTATCACCTCATGGTCATAGGCCAATACCGTGGAGCCGTCTGGCAGCCGCCTTTCCGTCTCCGTCCGCATCCAGTCAAACACCGGCATAAAATCATAGCAAACCACCTTAATTCCGGCTTTCCCAAGATTTCTGATGGTCTCAATGTAATTGTTAATATAAAGATCCCGGCTTTTTCTGCCCAGTTTAATATCCTCATGCACCTTTACGCTTTCAATCACCTCCATTTCCAGACCATATTCCTCCACCTGGCGCTTCAATGCAAGAATATCCTCCAATTTCCAGATCTCTCCCACCTCATTCGGCAGTTCTCCGGCAATGCCTGTCACCCCTGGTATCTGGCGTATATAGCCAAGGTCGATTCCATTAGCCTTAGTATACCAGCGGAATATCATTTTCATCCCCATCGCTCCCTTCTGCAAAAACCATTGATAGAAAATTTTTCTGTTTTTCCAATATTCTTTTCTTTAAATCATAGATGTATATTACCATTTTTCTATTCTTTTTTCAACACTTTTATGTTATTACGATGTATTTTCCATATTATCGCTAATATTTTTAGGTATATTTTATAAGTAATCGACAAATTTTAAAGAAATTTTTCTATTTCAAAAAGAAATAACACGAATATTTTTCTATATATACAACAAAGCATCCCTTTGATAAATCCAGAAAACACGCTTTCCCCTAACTCTTTTCTTCATTTCCACCTTCCAAAACCCTTTTAGCCAATCGGAATTGGAAGAAAAACAGTCTCAATATAGCAATTATGCACAATTTTCAAAACAGATATTGCTTTCCATACAGAAACGTATTATTATTTTTCTATACGAAAAATCTACGGAAAGGTAAGGTAGATATCCATGGCACGAAAGGCAACTATTTCACAAATCGTTCAGAAGGTAGGCTGCTCCCCTGCCACGGTCTCCCGTGTACTTAGCGGAAGCGATTATCCAGTCAAGAAGGAGACTCGCAGAAAAATCCTTCAGGCCGCAAAGGAACTAAACTATGTCTCACCCTCCATCCGCAGCCCTATGAAAAACCGCATCTCCAAAGATATCGGTGTGGTTGTTCCCACACTCACCAACCCCTTTTATCCTCAGCTCCTTGTAGGTGTTGAGAATGTCTGTGAGGAGCATGGCTACACGCCTTTTTTCTGCAGCTCCCACCGAAGCCCCAAGAAGGAACAGGAAATGCTTAAAGCATCCCTTTCCAGGTCTGTTGCCGGCATTATCCTGTCCTCCATCAATGAAAACCAGGATTTCCTTACGGATATTCTCCAGCACAACATTCCCCTGGTAGTGTTTGACCAGTCTCTGTGCAACCTGAATGTAAGCTATGTAAAGTTCAATTATTTTGAAGCCGCCAAGCTGGCCGTAGAGCATCTGTACTTAAAAGGCCACCGGCAGATCGCCTTTGCCTCCCCACCCCTTAACCGTCTGGTGCGGCGGGAGGCTCTGGAAGGATATTTATTTGGATTAGATGAATTTCATCTTCCCAGACAGGATGAATATGTTATTTTGTCAGATTCGGAAAAAGAGCGAGACGAGGGTCTCTACGATTTTGAAAACGGAAGATATTTTGCGAAATGTATCTTTCGGCTGGAAAAACGCCCCACCGCCGTCTTTACTTTAAATGACTTAACCGCCTTTGGTCTGATCGATGAACTAGGCAAACTGGGGCTTAAGGTTCCAGAGGATATTTCTGTGGTGGGCTTTGACAACATTGAACAGAGCTCTTTTTTCTCCCCGCCTCTCACCACGATCAATCAGCCGGCCTACGAAATTGGCCGTCTTACCGCCAAAATCCTGATTGACCAGATCAACGGAAAAACTATGGAAAACACGGCTATTAATCTTCGCCCCTCTATTGTAGAGCGGGCGTCTGTCCGCACTCTGTATTTACGGGAATAATGACCTGTCTGTCGGACAACAAAAGGACTGCCGCATTCATAAGGCAGTCCTTCTTATTGTTTGATCCTCTGCCAAAGCTGTCCTGTCCGGGCATCCCAGGCTCATCACCCCGGATATTCGACAACATCTCCAGCTTTTTAATTTTTCCCATCAAACCCCGTCATCTCATAATCCATTACACCGCCGGCCATATACCGGCCTTTTGGCAGCTCCTCGATCGTCACCCGCACCTGATTGGGCTGGGCCTCAAAATCCCGCATCAATGCATCCGAAATATCCTTGATTGCAGCATTCACCTGTTCCCTCTTCTTCCCGGCCGGAAGCTGTACCACACACATGATAGGCATCTACTTTTTCACCTCCTTGGTAAAATCCTTGGGTTTTCCCCCAATACAAAAATGATGTCCCTCCTCATTGTCCAAAACATAGCCCCTCACATTCTCCTTGGGACATTTTAGATTCTCATGAAGAATCTGTGCAATCTGGTCCATGAAGGAATCCTTTGCCTCCGGGCTGCGTCCCGGTCCGATCCGAAACAAAACAACCGGGTACAGCTCCTTCACATGGCGTCCCCCCTCATAGACCCTTTCTGGCTCCGATTCAAATACGGTCACTCGAACCATGCGGGTCAGCGTGTTCTCCAGGGTATCTGCACCGGCAGCAGTTATCTCCCGCATAGACTTTTCCAAAGCTTTATTATTGCAGCCCTTAGGCAGATAAAGTGTCACAAACGGCATATTTCCAATCTCCTTTCCCGATATACCTGTAAGCCAAGTGATGTATTAATAATCCGTATCAATGGTATTGTACATTACCTTTCCATTAATGATCGTAGCCCTTGGAAGTATAAAGGTATCCCCCATATAAGGCACTCCAAATGCATCCTCGTACTGATGAGGGCCCTTCTGCACCTCCAAAATGGTTATATTGCCAGCCATTCCTCTTTTAACTCCCACTTCCACCCCCTTCATGCAGCTTGCCGGCACATTGGTTGCATGGTACAGGACCTGATCCAATGTCATTCCCATTGCCATACACTCACCCATATGGACATGGAGACGGCTTGTCTGAGGGTCGTTGCTCAGACATGTCAGATCATCTGTAATTACATCAGGGGTAAATCCCTGGGCAAAAGCAGCCTTTGCCACCTCGGCGCTCCAGTTTCTTGAACCCCTGGCACTGTCAAAAAGCACCCCTCGTTTTTTCGCTTCCCACGCCTCCTGATAGACCTCCCCCTTTTCATTTAAAATATTTCCTTTATTATAGGTGTGGGTAAAGTTATCTCCGCTGTTAAAGTAGCTGATCAGCTCCGGAAACGGAATGTCCGGATTAGCCACATGGACAAACATACGGCATCCCACATAATCGCAAACCTCCCTTGCCTTCCTCATAACCCTGTGAGTCAGCTCTGCTCCAGGACTGTCATTATGTCCGATAAACACCTTAATTCCAATTAAAACATCCGGATGCATATCAAACAATTCCCTGATTTTTTCCTTGTCTACCTCTTTGTCCAGCAGGCTGTAGCGGCTGATCTCTCCCTGGGTCTCGGACATACTGGAAAGTCCCAGACACACATTCACCGGGCAGGGAATCTCGTCCACCAGATGACGGACACGGTTAAAGCTTGCAGAGGTCTGACTGCCCACATCAATGCAGGCCGTAATTCCCCTTTTCCACAGCTCCTTTGGCGGATAGCTGAAGCGAAGCCCTGGCAATACATGGACGTGCCCGTCCACCAGCCCGGGAACAACGGTCAGTCCCTCTGCGTCAATCACCTGGCTGCCGCAGATCTTTCCTGGCAATGTCCCCGGCTCAAACACATCCACAATGCGGGATCCGTAAATTCCGATATCCATCCTCTTGTGAATCCCTTGTGCCGGATCCACCAATGTTCCATTTTTGATCAGAAGATCATAACAACGAACAATAAAAGCCATAATTATTACTCCTTCTCTTGATTTTTTATCCTTTCCCAGGTATAGTAAATACATAACCCATCCTAAAAGGAGGCGCTTGTTTTGATAACCGGGTCCTTTCAGATTCAGCACCTGCTCCACCCTTATGATTACCAGAAAACCCCTCATTTCCACGATGTCAATGAGCTGCTCTTTACCTTAAATGATGACGCTACCATGCTGATCAACCAAGATGCCTGGTCGATTCAGGCAGGTGCAATTATTTTCATTTCTCAGGGCACCCTCCATGCCAAATTTAATCATGACACAAAGCCCATCAACAGCTATGTGATCCATTATGCCCCATTTCTTCTCCGAGAATTATCCACTCCCTCCACAGATCTGTACACACTGTTTGGGGAGCAGAATGCATGCCTGCAGCTCAACAACAGCATGATGCAGAAAATGGTTCTTTTATTTGAAAAATTCCTGTCCTTTCCCTCTGTTTTTGGAAATGACCTGATGAACATCAACTGCTTTATGGAGGTGCTTTTGATGACCGCTCCTATTCTGCAAAACGGCAGCCAGGAAAGGACTTATCAGTTTTTTCGGGATGACAAATGGCTCTCCCCCATTCTCAGTTATATTGACAACCATCTTACGGAACGGATTACCTTAGATGACCTTGCCAGGGAATTTTATACCAGCAAATATACCCTGTGCCATACCTTCAAGAGAAAGACAGGTCTGACTCTGACCACCTACATCAATATGAATCGGATCAAAATGGCCTGCCTTTTGCTGCGTCAAGGCGTATCCGTCAAGGAGACCGCTACCCGGTCCGGCTTTTCCTCTGTAGCTCATTTCATCCACACCTTTACAGACTTTACGGATACCACCCCCGGAAAGTATGCCCAGACATTGCGCAATGGACAGTTTGTCCCTATTCCCCATGCCATCTGTCAGCCTTCTGATTATGAGGACTCACCTGGGAAATAAAGCCGATAAACACAAAAACCGATCCCTCTGATTACAAGCCAGACGCAATCTCATAGGCATCCCATACAGACTGGAGAATATTGCCGCTTCCGTCCTTTGCCTCGCCAGCCACATACACCTCTTTTCCTGCCCTCAAAAGCTCCTCAGCCAGCTTTTGATCCGCCCGGTATCCCACAGAAAGAACCACCGTCCCTGCCGGCACATGCTTTGTCCCTTCTGCTGTATCAATTATCAGTCCTTCTTCATCGGTCTGCCGGGCTCTGCTGCTTTCATATACCGGAATCCTAAAGAATCGAATCAGGTCTATAAGCATCTGCCGATTGGCATAGCAGGTCGGACCATTGACTGCCATAAGCTCTGGCAGCGCCTCCACAATACACACTCTTTTCCCTTTCTTTGCCAGCATCAAGGCTGTCTCACATCCTACAAGACCTCCCCCCACAATGACAAATGGATCCTGGTATTTTTCCGGATGCTCCATCACATCCCCCGCATGGACTACGATTACTCCTTGCCCCAGCTTAATCCATACAGGCTCAGAGCCTGTGGCAATAATAATCCTATCAAATTCCTGCATATCCTCTGCTCCCTGGATGTTCGCGCCGAAATGCACCGGAATTTTCAGCTTTTCGATTTGATATTCATACCACCGGATCAGTCTGCTGTCATCCTTCTTAAAATCCGGAGCTCCCGCCTGATATAGCTTTCCCCCTAAGCGGCAGCTTTTTTCAAAAATCTCCGGCTCATGTCCTCGAAGCTTTAAAACCCGTGCTGCCTCACATCCAGCAATCCCTCCTCCGATCACCCCAACCTTCTCTGGCATATTTGTCCTTTTTAAATCAAAATCCTTTTCCCTGCACGCAGCAGGATTAACTGCACAGCTAATATGTAAATACTTTTTCAGCCGGCCGATACAACCCTCCTGGCAGGAAAGACAAGGGCGGATATCCCTTTCCTCACCCTTTAAAAGCTTGTTCACCAGATGGGCATCTGCAAGCAGCGGTCTTGCCAAACCTACAAAATCTGTGGCCTTTGTTCTGACTGCCCTGAGAGCCACCTCAGGATCATCCATTCTTCCTGCCGTCAGTACCGGAATTGTCACATGTTTTTTCAGCTCTCTGTTAAAGGGAAGATACAGGCCATCCTCAAAGTACATCGGAGGATGATTCCAATACCAGGAATCGTAGCAGCCCACATCCCCATCCAGACCATCATAGCCCGCGTCCTGAAGCATTCTGGCAATAACCATCCCTTCTTTCAAGTCACGGCCCATTTCTTCAAATTCCTCCCCGGGAAGTGCTCCCACGCCAAAATCCTTCATAAAGCTTTTGCTGCTGTAGCGCATAATGACAGGAAAATCCTTCCCGCAGGTTTTTTTGATTTCCTGGACGATCTCCACTGCAAAGCGTATTCTGTTTTCCAGGCTTCCCCCATACTGGTCTGTCCGATGGTTGCAGCATTCCATGGCAAACTGATCAATCAGATATCCCTCGTGCATTGCATGGATCTCCACCCCGTCAAAGCCTGCTGCCTTTGATATAGAAGCTGCCTCTCCCAGGGAACGGACAATCTTTCCCACATCCTCTGTGGAGATGGCGCGGCAGGTAATAGAAGAATCCCAACGGTAGGGAATCTCTGACGGGGCAATCGGTCTGTCTCCTGGGCGGAAACGATTTGTGACCCGTCCAAAGCCGGCTGACAGCTGAATAAATATTTTTGTTCCATAGGCATGAACCCTTTCTGTCAGCTCAATGGCAGTCCGCTTAAAAAGTACCGGAGCCTTTGTGGGACAGGGCATGCTTCCATCCGCATGCCACTCCACAGCATTTTCTGCATAGCACATTCCGGCTATAATCAGTCCTACCCCTCCTCTGGCACGCTCTGTATAAAAATCAACGGCCCGTTGATTAAATGCACCGAACCCGTCTGCCAGACCGGCCGGCCCCATAGGTTCCATTACATACCGGTTCTTAATCTGACATTTTCCGATCAAAAGGGGGGTAAACAATTCCTCATATCTCATTCTTTCCTCCTTCGTATATCCTGTCTGCAGCCTGACGGCATCCTGATACCAGACAGGATATATCCGTGCTGACAATGATAAACCGAAATCCCATCTCCTCATACATCCGGGCTTCTGTCGGATCCTTTGTAAAGATTCCTGCAAATTTTCCGTTGGCTGATGTTTTCTCCAGCACAAGGTCCGCTATGGGACGAATGGATTCATAATCTACCTTTCCCGGAGTCTTCATGGAAGCCGAAAGGTCATAGGGTCCAACAAACACAACGTCAATACCGGGGATCTTACAGATCTCATCCAGATTGGGGACTGCCTTCACATTCTCACATTGTACAATAACAAGATTCCTCTCATTGGCCTGGCGGAAATACTCGCTCATTGGCTGGAAAAATCCATAATCTCCGGCACGGGTCGTTGCCACCCCCCGATTACCCTTTGGCGTATAAAGAGCAGCCTCTGCCACTGCCTGGGCCTGTTCCTGAGTATTGACCTGGGGCACCATGATGCCGTGGGCGCCTACATCCAGGGTTCGCAGTATGGTGTCATAGTCTCCGTTAGGCACCCGGACAATGGGAGCCACATCACGATATTCTGCCGCAGTAATCAAATCCCGGTTTCTTATGGGATCCGTTGGGCCATGCTCGCTGTCAATCATCACAAAATCAAATCCGCTTAGCCCTGCAATCTCACAGGCAATGGTACTGCCGGAATTGATAAATAACCCGAACACGGTCTTGCTGTCTGCCATTCTTTTTTTCAGATCGTTCTGCTTCATAGACATTTCTCCTTTTGCAGCTTTTCAATCAAAGCTTTGGGTCTTTGGCAATTACATGCATGTCCACATATCCCAAACCTCCAAAATCCGCTCTCAGATAATCCCCGGCCTGAATCGGCGTGGAAGCAGTCATGGCGCCAGAAAGCACAAGCTCCCCGGCCTTCAGTCCCCGGCCCGCCCGTGACAAGCCATGAACCAGCTCTGCCACGGCCCGGGCCGGATGGCCCATAATGGACTCTCCCGCACCGAATCCGATGTATTCCCCGTTTTTCTGTAATTTCATCCCAATACTGTTAAGATCTATCTCTCTGGGACTTTTTCTCCCCTCCCCCAGCATAAATGCTGCTGAGGATGTATTGTCAATCACACCGTCATACCTTTTTCCAATTTTAAAATTGTGAAAACGGCTGTCAATAATTTCAAATGCAGGAGCAATCTCCTTTGTGGCATGGAGAACATCTGCTGCTGTCACATGCTCTCCATAAAGATCCCTGCCCATAATAAATGCCAGCTCCGGCTCCACCTTCGGGTGCAGATACCTATCAAATACCAGATTCTCGCCCTGCTTTTTTTCCATATACTCCATCAATCGTCCGTAAATGACAGAGGATGTAGAGATCACTGCAGAAGAACTAGAATATATGGTGCTTTTCAGCTGATTTATCTTTGCCAGACTGGTTCCTCCCAGCTTATACCCTATGGCATAGTGTCCCTGCTCCTCCATTAGCTTTACACGGAGCTCCTGCCCTCTGTAAGCCTCCTCCTCCGTAATATCCGGATATGTCTGGCAAAACTGATCAATCGAATGACGATTTATCTCCCCGTCAACGGAAAGTCTTGCCAATTCCAACAACTGTTCATCTGTCATTGTCATTTTTTCCTCCTTCTTCCATGTCAGCTCAGACAAACCGGCACTCCACTTCCCCAAACCGGCCGAACCGGCAGCGAAAATGGTCTCCGGGATTGACCTTAACAGAAGCAACCGCTGATCCGGACAAAACAATCTCTCCTTTTTTCAAAGGCGTATGTAGTCCGTAAAAGGTATTTGCCAGCCAGACCACAGACAAGGCCGGATCATCGTACACAGCAGCTCCGCAGGAAACCTCTGTCTGACGATTGTTCACCTCAAAGGCATAGGGAATCAGAGACAGATCCACCTGATCCAGATATATAGGGACATCCCCCAGCACATATCCCCCAAAAGCCGCATTGTCTGCAATACTGTCCTTTACCAGACGCTGTACCTTGTCACGAAAAATCCTGAAATCACAGATTTCCAGACAGGGAACCACATACTCTGTCGCCTCAAGAACATCTCTCAAGGTGACGTTTGGCTTGTCAAGATCTGCCTTCAGCTTAAAAGCCAGCTCACACTCAATACGAGGGGCTATAAATCGGTTCAGGTCAATCTCGCTTCCATTGGGAAAGTATAGCTCTGCAAAGGTATATCCATAATCCGGCTCATAGATATTTGCCGCCATCCTCATAGACTTGCTGGTAAGCCCAACCTTTTTCCCTGAAATGGTCATTCCATTTTTCTGCATACACTCCACCAGCACCTTCTGAATCGCATATGCATCCTCATAATCAATTTCCGGAAAATTTACACTGGGAGGATCCATCTGTTCCTGCGTCATGCTGGCATGAAACAGGGCCTCCCCCATCTGAACAATTTCTTCGTGTTTCAATCCACTATACCTCCACCTTTTTTCCACGAATTTTACCGATCAGCACCACCCCCACAGAGATCAGGCTAAGCACCAAAAAGAACAGGGAAATCGGTCGCTGAACCAAAATAGCCGGTGTTCCATATACACTTAGGGTCCGCCCCAGATTTTGCTCTGCTAAGTTGCCAAGGACAATACCAATCAGCATTGGTGTAGTGGGGAAATCAAATTTGGGGGCCAGATAACCAATCACGCCAAAAACAATGGCAACAAGAATATCCGTTGTATTATTGCTGCAGGCATAAGCACCCACCACACAAAAGCCCATAACCATGGGAAGCAGAATATAATAAGGAATCTTAGTCAGGTGAGAAAAGGTCTTGATTGCAAGCTTTCCCAGGAAAAACATCAGAATCTGAATCACAATAAATCCGACCAAAACTCCGTATGTCATATCTGCATACTTTACAAACAACTGGCTTCCCGGGCTTAATCCCTGAATGGTCAAAGCGCCCATAAGCACTGCTGTCACCGAGTCGCCGGGAACTCCCAGTGTCAGCATGGGTATCAAGGTAGCTCCTGTGACTGCGTTATTTGCAGTTTCAGAAGCACATAAGCCTTCTTCTGAACCATGCTCATATTTTTCTGGTTCCTTAGAGGTGGACTTTGCCGTTCCATAGGAAAGAAATGCCGCAATGGCGGCCCCGGTTCCCGGGCAGGCGCCCACAATAACACCAATGATGGAAGACCGCAGCATTAACCATTTATATTTCATCATATCCTTCCATCCATGTTCATGCCCCATTTTCACTTGAGGCGGACGGGTCATAAACATCGTCTTTTTTTCACACTGATTCAGCAATTCACTGACAGCAAAAAGACCAATCAGGGCAGGAACCAAATCCACGCCCCTTGCCAGGATTTCTGACCCAAAGGTTAAGCGGTAGGTTCCCTGAAGGGGATCAATGCCAATACAGGTTGCCAAAAGTCCCAAAGCAGCCATAGCAATTCCTTTAAGAAGATGCTGGCTGGACACGCTGGCAATGATGGTAAGCCCAAACACTGCCAGCATAAAATAATCCGGCGCACCAAATTTAAGCGCCAGCTTTGCCACCTGAGGCGCCAGAAATAAAAGGCACAATCCGCTGAATACTCCTCCGATCACAGAGCCTCTCAAGGCAATGCTTAAAGCCACCGGCGCCTTTCCCTGAAGGGTCATAGGATACCCCTCCAGCACGGTTGCAGAAGCTGCTGCCGTTCCAGGAGTTTTAATCAAAATGGCAGAAATGGATCCCGCAAAGGTAGCTCCACAGTAGACACCGATCAGCATCAGCATAGCCGGTCCGGGGTTTAAGCTAAAGGTTACAGGAAGCAATAGCGTAATTCCAATGGTAGCATTCAGTCCCGGCATGGCGCCAAAGGACAGTCCCACAGCCAGTCCGGCCACCATTCCAAAAATTGCTTCCAGATTCAGCAGGCTTAAAAAGCCTGCGGCAATTGAGCCAAACATGGTTCGTCACCTCCCTCTCAAAACAAAATCTCCGGTAAATTCACATGCAGCAGTTGACTGAAAACAAGATAAATTACTAAGGTAAACACTACAGGAAAGGCCGCTAACAGGATTTTATTCCTGTTTCCTAGCATATAGCTGAGAACAAACATCACAATAACCGTAGAAATAATAAATCCGATTATTTTCAATACCAGATACCAGGCAAGCAGTAATGCAATACAAGCCACAATCCGAAAATAACTGATATTATCATCCTTCACCATTTCTTTCCCCTGGTCTTTTTCCTCCTTTTTTGTCATGGCAAAAAGGTCCAAAGCCAGGCTCAGCAAACAGCAGCTAAAAGCTGCAATGGCGGCCACATAGGGAAATGCCCGGGGTGATACCGTTGCCTTGGAGACCAGTGACACCTTAATCTGTGATGGAATACAAAGCAAAAGCCCCAGTAAAAACACTGCCAGAAAAATAGTAAAGCCATTTCGTTTTACATAATGCTTCATAGAAACCTCCACTTATCCGTCAATCATCCCCAACTGCTTCAATAATTCTTCTGCAACCGGTTCTAAATCCTCCAGTGCCTTTTGATACTCCTCTGCTGTCCGGTAATCAAATTCCAAGCCCAGATTTTCGATGGCTTTCTGGGTTTCCGGATCCTTTGTTGCCTCATAAAATGCATTGCTGATGGTGTCAATAACCTCCTGGCTGATTCCCTTTGGTCCCCAGAAGCCAATGAGAGGAGCAATCGTACAGGAATATCCCAAATCCTTTGTTGTGGGAATATCAAGCCCTTGATCCTTCATCCATTTAGGCTGCTCCTCTCCGAATACCATTAAAACCCGGAGAGAATTGTCCTCTACATAGGACTTTACTCCCTGGCTCTGCATAATCGCAAAGGGAACCTCCCCGGACATTAAAGCCACTGCTTCTGCCGAGTCTCCGTCTGTGTAGGCGACACACGTCATATTCCAGTCCTTCGTCCCTGCCTGCTGAAACCATTCTTCAATTGTTAGATGCTGAATATTACCGGTTCCTGAACCACCATAGGAAAGAGCCCCGTTGTTTTCCTCAATATATGCCACCAGATCCTCCACATTCTGAATAGGGGAATCTGCAGAAACTGCCAGAACATTTAATGTGCTGTATGCACCGCAGATCGTCTGGCAATCCTCAAGCTGATAACTGGTCTCGCCATACAAAGGCATAACTGCCAGCGGCGCCGAGATACAAAAGCCAAGCTTATATCCGTCCGGCTGGGCATTGGCCACATCCGTTGCTCCGATGGTTCCTCCGCCGCCTGTCAGATTAGTCACCTCAAAGGAGGTTCCCAAGGTCTGAGACATCTTGTCCGCCACTACCCGGCAAAACAGATCGGTTCCTCCCCCTGCTCCATAAGGCACCACAATCGTAACCGGGCCTTTGGGATAATCCCCCTTTGATGCTGTCTGTGCATTTTCTCCTTCTGTTGTCCTGTCAGCAGCAGTGGCAGCACGGTCAGAGGATGTGCTGTTGTTTCCACAGCCGGCCAAAATACCTATACCCATTAACAAAGCCAGAGACCATACCCTTTTCTTTTTCATATTGATGTCCGTTCCTTTCTATTTTGTACAATTATTGTTAGCAGCTATTATTTCATGTACACATTTTACCCTTATTTCATTGCCTTATGGTAAAGGGCGATCACGTCCTTTAAGGTTGTACGCCGGGGATTCACCCCAATATTTCCGCTCCTCATAGCATCCTCTGCCATTTGAGGGATCTTATCCTCAGTCACCCCAACCTCCTCTAAGCTTTTCGGTATTCCCAGACTAAGATTTAATCTCTTTATCTCCTCCGCCAGCATAAAGGGGCAGAAGTCCTTCACAGCCTCCCTTCTCCCACTGATATAATTATAAATTTTTTCATACCGTCCCCGATCTGCCAATTCGTTATATTCCAACACCACAGGAAGCAAAATCCCGTTTGCCACTCCGTGAGGAACGTGGAAAAAAGCACTGACCGGATGGGACATGGCATGGACATTCCCAAGCCTGGCCCAGGCAAAAGCAATTCCTGCAAACATACTTCCTGACATCATGGCTCCTGCTGCTTCCATATCCCTGGGATTTGCCACATAGGAACGAATACTTCCGCCGATCAGCTCCATTGCCTTCTCTGCCATAGCATCGGAAAATGGTGTGGCTCCCAGAGACAGATATGCTTCTATCCCATGAATCAATGCATCAATTCCACAGGCTGCTGCTATGGACGAGGGAACCGATGCGATCATTTCCGGATCCAGCAGCGCATATTTGGGGATCAGCTCATAGCTGAACACGGTCAGCTTATAATCCCGCACAGAATCTGTAATAACAGAGAATGCCGTCACCTCGCTTCCTGTTCCCGCTGTGGTGGGAACTGCAATAACCGGTTCGATTGCTCCTGGCACCAGATGAGCTCCTTCATAATCCGTAATGGTTCCTCCGTATCTTGCCAATATGCCGACTGCCTTTGCCACATCCATAGGACTTCCCCCTCCCAATGCAACAATGCTGGTTGCTCCGGATTCCCTGTAAGCTTTGGCTGCCTTCCCCACCATCTCCACCGTGGGATTTGGCTGAATGTCAAGAAATGCATATGCCTTGATCCCATTTTCCTCTGCCAAATCCATAACCTGTTTCACAACACCAACCTTTTCCAGGCCATGATCTGACACGATCATGGTTTTCTCTGACCCACTTTTTTTTAAAAGCTCCGGCAGCCTGTTCAATACCCCGGGACCAAATATGATTTCCTGAGGTATTTTAAATGTATAATCCTTCATATTTTTCGTGTTCCTTTCCTAAATGCAAACAAGCTGTTAAAGTTTCGCCAAGTTTTTTAATCCTCCCTCCCCTCTAATGTCCGAACAATCCCATATGACATTTCTATTTTTCTTCACCTCACCCTCTTATATGCATTTTCAAATATGCACTAATTTTATGTGCTTTATTATAACATTTTTGATTTTTATTTCAATTATAATTGCAATATTAAACAATTTTATCGTATTAATGCGCAATATATATAAATTCTATTAGATTTCCTTTTGACATCTTATAAATGTCATTTTATCTTTGTTTTATCCTATAATAACATAAATAACAATTACAAGATGTCAAAGGAGATGATATTTATGTACAAGAACAGAGCAGAAAACGGCCTTTTCAATATTAGCGGCGCTAATATCAGAAAGTACCGCCAAGCGCTGCCTGGCAAAGTATCCCAGCGTATGCTGGCTGATATGCTACAGGTTGAGGGTCTGGATCTGGATAAAAATGCGATTCAGAAAATAGAAACAGGCCTTCGCTTTATTACGGATATTGAAATCAAAATATTTGCAAAGGTTCTGCATGTAAGCTATGCAGATTTATTAGATTAAGTAAAATTCACTTTTTACAGGAGGCAACTGTTTATGACAAAAAAAGAAATCTCGGAAATCAAGCGCCTTTTTACCCCATCAAGCTGTTCCATAACAAGAATCTGCGGATGCTATGTAGATGGTGAAAAAAATAAAAAGACGGAAATCAAGGAAGCCTTTCTCTCTCTGCCCGAGGAAGATATGTTTAAATATTTTGAAATTCTCCGCAAGACCTTGTCCGGTTCCCTGGGGAAGAATCTGGTGAATCTGGACTTTCCTCTGGATTCAGAGAGGGAAGGGGGTACTCAGGAATTTCTTCTTAGGCTGCGGAACAGCCGTCTTCAGGATGATGCGCTTTTAGAAGCTTTCTATGACCGTATTATTGAAGCTTATGAATATGTGGGAAATTATCTGATTTTGATTATTCATGATGCTTATGATATTCCTGGGAAAACCTCAGACGGACTGTCTATGGAGGATGCCTCGGACGAAGTGTTTCATTACATACTTTGCTGCATCTGCCCTGTAGATCTGTCCAAGCCAGGCCTTAGCTACAATGAAGTGGACAATACATTCCAAAATCGTACACGAGACTGGGTGGTTGGACTGCCGGAGCTGGGTTTTCTGTTTCCCTCCTTTCACGACCGGTCCACGGACATTCACAGCACCTTATACTACTCTAAAAATACCAAAGATCTTCACGATGGCTTTATTGAGCAGCTTCTTGGCTGTCCTCTGCCTCTTGCCGCAGATTTTCAGAAGGAGTCCTTTCAGGCCATTATTGAGGAAACCCTGGGCGATGCCTGCGATTATGAGACAGTAAAAACCATCCATGAAAATCTAAGTGAAATGCTGGAGGAGCATAAAGACGAACCAGAACCATTGGTTTTAGATAAATATCAGGTAAGAACCCTGCTGGAAAACAGCGGGATTGAGGAAGACCGTATGGAAGCCTTTGACAAAAGCTTTGATGAGACTGCCGGCGAAAAAGCCGCTATCTATGCAGGCAATCTGATCAATCCCAAGGCTTTTGAGGTGAAAACCCCGGATGTGATCATTAAGCTCAATCCTGAACGAACGGATCTGCTGGAAACACGGGAAATTGACGGCAGGCAATGTCTGGTGATTGCGGTTGACGGGGGCGTGGAGGTAAACGGAATTATGGTAAAGGAATCCCCTGCCTTGAACGAAGATACATAATTCCTCGATCCGTCAGATGACACCAAACTTGCTGACGGGGCACTGTCTGCAAAAAAGCAGCGCTGTAAACAGCGCTGCTTTTTTGCATTATGGTAAGTTAATTTGGGACAGCTCCTTACCGAATCTCCACATCATAAATCTGTCTCTGTGCCTTCAGCCCCAAATCGCCTGCATACTGGGAAAATCTCCATTTTCCGTCTGCTCCCCTTTTCAGAATATACTCTGGCTGCTGGTTCACCCTTCCCCAAAAGCGCAGGGGCGTCCAGTCCTCAAAGTAATAATCTCCAAAACGAGAATCCAGAAGGTTTAACTGCTCACGGGAAATATTTTTTCCATTGGTCAGCAGATCCCCATACACCTCATCATAGATTACTTCATAATTCTCTGAGGTCTTCATATGTACCGTATCCTCATTCAGCACCTGAATCCCTGTAATACTATAATCCATCAGGGTTTCTGCCGCCACGTTATTAAATCCGCCGCTGACCTGCTTTTTCATCTGCCACTGAATGGACTTGGTATCATCCGCAGCCACCGTGTCGTCCACATACTCACGAAGCCGGTCATAATAATGATTGTTCATATCATAAATATAGCTTCTGAGATAGCTTCCCAGCAGAGAATCAAACAGCTCTGTTCCCGGATTTGTGGAACCGACAGCCTCGCCGCCTTTATCTCCATTTTGAACATACACATCAATCTGCTTTGTCTGCATGATATCCATCATGCTGTCAGCCTCATACTCTACCACATAATATTCCTTTAGCTGACGATAAATCTGATTATAAAAATCGTTCATATCTGTGCTGAACTGCTGAAGGTTCTTAAAATCTCCTCCTGATGCCTGGGCGATCTGCTGTAAAATAGAATCCCTGCCAGAGCTGGAGGTATCCCCTACCCGGACGATGAACACCGGAATCCGATATCGGGAAACAATCTCTATCACCTGTTCCGGAGAGTTATAGCTGTGTTCATCATATCCATCCGTAAAAGCGATCACACATTTTGCACCTTCCTGACCTGATACATCCTGCACTCCGTAAATAATCGTGTCATACAGTTTGGTGCCGCCGGTTGCCGAGTAGCTGTTGATCGTCTGATTTAACCGGTTCAAATCATTGCTGAAAAATCCTGATTTATCAATAATACTGTTAAACTGTGTCAGCTTCACCTGATCTCCGGCATTAAACTGTACAGTACTCAGGAAGTTTCTCATGATGCTTTTCGCGGATTCCATCCTCTGCCCACTCATGCTTCCGCTGGTATCTGCAAGAAGATTCAGATTCAGCCGCTCATTTTCATTCATCGCTACAGCCTTCTGTACTGCCCTGTTGAGAAAATTGCCGCTGGCTGCGTCTCCCTCGGACACATAAAACATATGAGGCGCAAGCTCCTTTACCGTACCGCCGGTCGCCTCGTCCCGAATATCCAGATACAGGCGCACCTTGGGATATTCAGACATATCATACTGCATAATATTTACCTGATAACCGGTCTTTTTCACAGATGCTTCCTCTGCAAAATCCTCCCACTGCACAGCAAGAGCCTCTGCCTCCTGGAACTTCTTTTCTTCTATTAAGGTCTCCATCTGGTCTGCATATTCCTGCAGCCTATTCTTTTGTTCTTCTGAAGCATATCCCGGGTCTCTGCCCTTTAACTGATTTTTCCTTGTCTGTGCCTCTGTCTCCAGACGCCCGACCACTTGATTTTCAAATGCTTCTGCCTCTTTCAAGAATTCGATCTGGCTTACATAATCTTCCTCATCCAGATTTTTTGCCTTTTGGGATAAGTCCTTTAATCTGCCCTGCTCCTCTTCCAGCAGTCCATAGGCAGCAAGCTGTTCATCTAGCTGTCTCATCCACCGGTTAACACTGCTGGCCCCGTCAAGCATTTGCTCCAGCTGCTCCTGCTGTGCCTGCCGTTCCCTCATATGCCGTACATAAAAGGCCCCGCCTGCTGCGCCTGCCAGCATCATCACTCCCAAAAACAGCGCTGCCATAATCGGCCATTTGCTGACAGACGGCTTTTCTTCTATTGTCTCATTCACAGGCTCCTGCATATTTACCACCCAATACTTCCTAACATGCTAGTAGAAAGATCATCAACCGGCGGCAAAATACACCATTTTCCATTAATCTTTACCAAGCAGAATTCTAAATCCTCCTCATCCTCATCATAGCTGCCCTTTATAGAGGCCGTAATCTCAACTGCATATCCCTTTGTAATCTTAATCTCTCTTAGGTTCTTTACCAGATCCGAAACCATCTGTTCATACTTTTTCATGTCTTTACTGGTCAGTTCATCCTCAAGCATCTGGTATAAATAGCTGTCCTTGCCTGCCTGCTGATCCAAAAGGTCTCTCACATCCTTCAGGAAGCTTCGAATCTCTGATAATTCCTTCTTGCTTAATTCTTCTTTGTCCTCAATCTTATATTTGAACTTTAAATGATCCCCATATTCATCCTCCCATTCTTCAAAGACAATATCAAACTGATCCTCTATATTATCCAATTCATCATTCACTTCATCTATATCGGAAAAGATATCCCGACATTCCTTATAAGCATTACCTATAAATGGCGGACATACTGCATTGATATAATTTTCCAGGTTCGTATCCTGGCGATTTAAAAGCTTTACAATTTGATCTACAGGCTTTTTATAATTATTTCCCATTAATAATGCTGCGCCCACGCCGATCAAAGCAATCACAGCCAGACCTGCCCCTATTTTTATAAGCTTGTCTTTGTTTTTCATTAAGTTTGCAGCAGTACTTGCTGCTCCTGCTGTTTGGGACGTATCCTCTTCTGCCATACTAGCACCGCATACCCCGCAGAATTTTGATCCCTCCTCTACTTCACTTCCGCAATTTGGACAAAACATGATTACCCTCCTAAAATTATTATAATTTAATATGTTAAGGCACGTATTACAGAGTGCCCTTTAAGCATATCTTGTGACACCAAACGTCCGTGCTCCGAAGGAGCATGAATGATTTTATTACAATACAGACCGCACAAGCTGCTGCTGACTGTAAAAGATTTATGGGTTATTGTCCGTATACTCCTATTTCTGCAATAACCGTATCTGTATATTCTGTTCCCGGATATACATCCTGGATTGTCACCCGGATAGAAGATGCAGGTACGGGCTTGGAAAATTCCACCACCTGTTCCAGCATCTCTTTTGGAAATGTCACTTCAAATAGCTGACCATCCAAATTAATGGTAAGGGTCTTTGGAACATTGTTCCGAATATACAGATCATCCCTGCGGTGATTCCCAAGAAGAAATGTAATTGCCTCCACCTGATACTCACGGTCAAAGCTGATTCCGATATATTCTCCGTTCCCATTCCCTTCCACACCCTCCTGCCAGCTTGTGACATTATCTCCGTCAAAGGCGCTCCAGGCAGAATTATCAATTTGAGAACCCGTCTGCACAATATAGGAAGAAGCCACTGCCGTATCCCTTAGCATTCCTGCCCGGATTTTTCCTGATAAATTCACCTGAGAGATCCGCTTTACCGTAAAGGCAGCCGGCTCTGCTGCAGCCATCGTTTCTGCCGTCCCCGTGTTTTCTGCTGACTCTGCACTTTCTGCCGCCGAAGCTGCATTTTCCCCTTCCTCAGCGCTCCTTGAATTTTGCCCTGCCTCATCTTCTCCCTCGGAGGATTCCTTTCCCTGCATCTCCTCATCCTCCGGCTCCATACTTTCATACCCAGAAGAATTTTTCAAAGGATCCGACTCTCCGATGCCGGAAATATAGTAAAACAAAACACCCGCCCCGGCTCCGCATAAAACCAGGATCAAAAGAACGAGCGCCATTACCCAAGAACGGCCTGACTTGTTCTCCTTTTCAGAAGAACCGACCGGATCCGCCCATGTCTCCGCAGCTGCAGCCGCCTGCTCTTTTCTCGATTGATCCTGCTCTGAAACAACCGGATTCTGACGCGGCATTACCTGCCCCTGGGGCCTTATCATAGACGGACCGGAAGTTCCCGCAGCCGAAGCTCCTGGTTTTACTGCGATTTTCTTCCCGCAGCCAGAACAAAACTGTGCACCGTCCCGCAGTTTTGCCCCGCAGTTTGAACAAAACATACTTTTCCTCCCTTATGTACTTTTCTTCATGTACTTTTCTTCCCAAAAAATACCTTTTGCCTTATAACCATTTCTGACTTAAATCAATCGGCAATATCCCGTCTTTCATTCTACCTTTTTCAACATATTCTTGTCAAGTAGAACATCGAACCTGACAATCAGCAGAAGCGCAGGCGCACTCAACTTCAGACAACCCTGTTACCTGCTCCGAAAGGGGAGGATCCTCCCCTTTTCCTGCTGTTGCTCCTGACAAATACCTTTCCTTGCTCAAGATACAAATCCTTCTGTTCTTCTGTAAGGGAATGAAAGATCTGAAGAAGCTTCTCGTCCCTATAATCCGAATCCGTCTCCTCATGATAATCTAGTAAAAAATCAATCGGGACATGAAAAAAGCCTGCAATTTTTTTTAAGGTATCAAAATCCGGTTCCCTGTTGCTGCGGACATAATTCCCCACAGCCCCGGCTGAGATGTTCAGCGCCTCCGCAAATTGCTTCTGACTTAATTCGTTTTCCTCCAACAGCTCCCGCAGAATATCTCCAAATTTCAAATCATCACACCCATTCACAAGATTGTTATACCATTCATAATCTGAATCGTTATCGTATGTAACAGGTCAGATACTCCCTGAACTATTACTGTCGTGTTGCAATTTCATCAACCTAATCATACAAGCCCTTTTTATAAAACCAGAGAAAAACAACAAATTGAATTGACACAATTCATTTTGAACGCTATAATACCCCTGTAATCTGCCAAAATCCCATAAAATACAACAAGAAGGTACAGGAAAATCCTTATGAACATGTTATCCTTAAACTTTTATCTGTGTGTTGCAGGAATTACAGCTCTTTATTACACATTTCCCATCAAATACCGTCCTTATGTACTTTTGGCTGGAAGTCTGGGCTTTTACTGTTGTCTGGCCGGAAAAGGCCGATGGATATTTCTGGCCTCCATCGGCATCAGCTATGGCTTTGGAATCGGGCTGGAATGGCTGAGAAATCATAAAAAAAGTCAAAATCTGCAGAGATCTGCCCTGGCCGGAGCAATTATTCTGACTGCCCTTCCCCTTATTGTGACCAAGCATGGAAACTTTATTCTGGGCTCGCTGCTTCACCGTCCCGGCTATCCGTGGATCGTTCCTTTAGGGCTGTCCTTTTATACGATGCAGATCCTTTCCTATTTAGCAGATGTCTATAAAGGAGAAATCCCTGCAGAAAAAAATCTGCTACAATATGGCCTTTTTGTTTCCTTCTTTCCCCAGATCGTCCAAGGCCCCATCCCTCGGTACGGACAGCTTGCCTGCCAGCTTTCTAAAGGCCATCCATTTCAGGAAAAAACCTTTGTAAAAGGTTGTCAGATGATTTTGTGGGGATTTTTTTTGAAAATGATGATTGCTGATAAAGTAGCAGTAGCAGTAAATACCGTGTTTGGAAACAGCGTTCGTTATCCGGGCGGCTATGTGCTGACAGCCGGATTTCTATACAGCATCCAGCTCTATACGGACTTTCTCTCCTGTGTCAGCATTGCCCAGGGAACTGCCGGATTATTCGGCATTCAGCTTACCGACAATTTCAGGCATCCCTATATGGCACGGTCTGTAAAGGATTTTTGGAGAAGATGGCACATTTCCTTAAGCTCCTGGCTTAGAGATTATATCTATATCCCTTTAGGAGGCAGTCGAAAAGGCACATGGAAAAAATACAGAAACCTACTGATTACCTTTGCAGTCAGCGGACTGTGGCATGGCTCTGGATATAAGTATCTTTTTTGGGGTCTGCTCCACGGTTTTTATCAGATTATGGAGGAATGGAGCGCTCCTTATTGTGAAAAATGCTGCCGTCTTTTCAAGCTTCCAAAGGAAGACCTGCTTCGCAGATACATAGAAAGAATCGTCACATTTTTCCTGGTTATGCTGGGATGGATCCTTTTTCGGGCGGACAGCTTGCGCCAGGGACTTGCCATGATTCGTTCCATGTTTCTGGTATGGAATCCCTGGATTTTCTTTAATGATTCCCTGCTTCAGTTAGGTTTGGGATGGAAAGACTGGACTGTTCTGGTCCTGTCCATATTCCTGCTGGCCAGAGTCAGTACTTTACAAAATAAAAAGGGTATCCGGGACTGGATTTTAAGCCAGCATATTGTTGCGAGATGGACCATTTATATTGGTGCCATAGCCGTTATTTTGGTTTATGGAACCTATGGGTACGGATTTAACGCCCAGGATTTTATCTACGGAGGTTTTTAGATGAAGCATTTAAAAAAGCTATTAATAAAGGCAATCATCTTTGTTATGCTTTCATCAGGAACTGTGCTGTTCCTGAATCAGGTCCTTACTCCAAAGTATTTTTATAACAACACCTGGCCCACCACCTCCACCTATCTGGGATTTTACAAGATGGAGAGAAACACGGTTGATGTTCTGTTTTTCGGAAGCAGCCACGCTGCCTCCTCATTTTCCCCTCAGATCCTTTATGATCGTTATGGCATTACCAGCTACAACTTAGGCTGCGAGCAGCAAAATCTGATCACATCCTATTATTGGCTGAAAGAGGCCCTTCGCTTCCAAAAGCCAAAGGCTATCGTGCTGGACTGCTATATTCTCTTTCCATACAACAAAGGAGAAGCTCTCAATGCATCCGAAAGCTGTACCAGAAAAGCTATGGACTACATGAAGTGGTCGCCTGTAAAATGGGAAGCAGTTCATGCAATCTGCGCTGTTGATGAAAAGCAGACCTTATCCAGCTATTATCTTCCTAATATTCGTTTTCACACACGCTGGACAGGTCTTAATGAGGAAGATTTTACCTTTTCCCAAATGAGCTCCCATTATGAGCTAAAAGGATTTACAGCCCTTTCCAAGTTTTCTGAAAATCAGGATTACCATCCTTTTTCGGCTGAAGAAAGTAATGATGAGGAGCCTATGGTGGAGCTGATGGAAGAATATTTGGATAAAATCACAGAACTTTGCAGTCAGCAGGGAATTTCCCTTCTGCTGGTGAAAACCCCCAGCGTTTCAGAAGATGTAAAAAAATATAACCGCCTTCAAAGATATGCCGAAGAACACGAACTTGCGTTTATTGATTTTAATGAAAATCATATTTATCATAAGATCGGATATGACTTTGCCATAGACAATGCTGATAGCGGCCACGGCAATGCCTGGGGCGCCGCCAGAATTACTTCCTATTTGGGGAAGCTTCTACAGAACCAATATGGTTTGGCAGAAAAAACAGATATTCAATGGGAAGAAACCAAAGAATATTATAAGGATGTGATCAAAGACTGCTCTTTAAAAATGATAACTGATATGGACTGTTACCTGGACTTAATCAAAGATCACCGTTATTGGATTATGATTGCCGTAAAAGACGAAGGGACAGAGGCACTAGATGACAATCTTCTGCAGAGGCTGAGAAATCTGGGTCTGAAGGCAGAGCTGGAAGGAGAATACCGAAGCAGCTACTATGGAATCGTTGCAGAGGGAAATGTAAAAGAAGCCTTAGGATATGAGATGCTTAAGGAAGCTGGAACCATAAGAAATGGAAGAAGCTATTACGAGATTTCCAGTGCAGGGTATGAGAATGGAAATACCTGCTCTATCCGGATTGACGGAACAGAATACGCCAAAAATATGCGCGGTATAAATATTGTAGTTTACAATCATGTGACGAAAACCGTGGTAGATTCTGTCTGCTTTGACACCCATACAAAGGGGGCAAAAGCACAGAGGTAAATACATGTCAGAAAGACACGTTCCCCTGTTGATCTAATCAATACAGAATCCCCAAGGGGAACGTGTACAATACAATAATACGATGTCCTATTCATCGCTTAGTAACTGTTAAGAATTAACTTTACATATAATACTTGTGCTTCCGCCATAGACAAATTCTGCAGCACATCACATGTATACATCATATCTCTTTTCTCTGCTCTAACGGTATCTTTGTACTAGAGATTACAAAATGCGTTTTTCCAGTTCCTGTAACTTAGTCTATGTACTCTAACAGTTCCGGATATACGTCTTTGTTATCCCTTATCAACCACCTTTTAAAAGCAGCAAATGGTGAACTGCTGCTTAATTGCATCTGTAAAAGATACATCAAATCTTCTTTTTCTTCGTCTTCAGATTCCTGGTATTCACGAACATATTCCTTAAAATCAGAAAGCTCTTTTCTTAGGGTTCTCCTCAATATGGTGGCTTCCATCTTCTTTTGGGGCGTAGAACCATAATAAACTTCCTGAAGTAACTTTATAGTATTTTGTGTTTCTATTCTGCTATCAAGCATATCAAAAATCAGCTTCTCATCCCTTCCAAAGTATCCTTCCTTCCGAAAAGCTATCATATCCTCGACATTCTCTTTGGTACAATCGATAATGGGATCAAATTTATCTGATTTTATATTGTTGCAATGAGCGCAGGATAAAAAGAGGTTATCCCAACTATATTTTAATTCTATATTCCCATGATGTGGATTCAAGTGTTCAATATGATAGGAAGTAATCTGTTTGTTTTCGCAAATATAGCATTTTCCGTGAAACATTTCTTTTAGTGCAGCATTTACTTCCGGAGTATTATAAGAGCCATTCTTTAGCCTTTCTCTCTCCAGTGAGTCCATGGCCCTTCTGGATTTTTCTGTTATTTTCCGTTCCACTTTTATCATAAATGCTTTCCTTCTATTTCTTTAAATATACTCGCTGCCTCTTTTGATAATCCACTTGGAATATTTTTTAGTTTGCTCCGGAGTCTCGCCCTCTCTGCGCGTTCTTCTTCGGTTAAACTTATTTTTCCTTTCAAATATTTGTATCTATTCAATTTCTCTTTTAATTTATCTGAATATTCATCTGATCCGAAATATCCTTCTGCAAGGTCATCAGAAGAATACAAAAATAAATTCTCCATCTCTGTGCAATTTTCCAAATCATATACTTTGGCATTGGAAATAGAATTCAGAATATAGGGCGAATGTGTCGTAATAATAAACTGAATTCGCGGAAAAAAGTCTGTTAAGAATGGCATAATTTTCTTCTGCAGGCCAATATGAAGGTGAGTTTCAATTTCATCGATTAATGCAATTCCCTCGATGTCATATTTACTGATTTCATTCCCTAAAAGCCAGTTCTTATCCATTCTTAAAATCAAATCAGATACAATCCGAATAACTGAAGAATATCCGTCCGAAAGTTCTTCAAGGTCAAATGGAATCCTGCCGGATTGGTGAATTTTAAAATTATACTCTTTATAGTCGTATTTTAAATTAATGCTATCATCATCCAGCAAAATTCGTAAAGCTCCTACGAACCGTTCAAACCAAGCCTGAATTCTATCCACAACATCCATATCTCCTTCGTTTCTCGCATATGCCTGCTGTGTCTTTAAATGTACCATATATTGATGAAGAAGCTTTCCAGGTTCGGAATTAACACCATAGGAATCGTCCAATTTAATATCATGAATCCCTTGAGCACGAATAATCTGTGCCTTTCTGTTGGCCGGAAAATATGCTGTTATAAAATCTCCCAGAGCATACAAAGACTCCAAATGCTTACTATCGTTAAATAAAACTTTTACTCCATCTGCATATCGCCTTATTTGTTCCAAAGTATTTGTATTAAATATATTACCCTTTTTAATTTCATATTTCTCTGCTTCTGTCTCTGCCTTATCTAAGCTTTCCTCTATCTTTTGCAATTTAGGAATATGGTGTTCAATTAACGCATTAAATTGTTTCTCGTTTATTGCCTGCAAATATTTTTCCAATGCTATGAGCAAAGAAGTCTTTCCGGATCCGTTTTTACCGGTAACAATTAAATGCTGCCTTTGCTCCGCATTTAAAGAAATAATGATGTCGGATAAATGTCTCAACCTTTCAATCCTAATTTCTGTAATATAATGTTCCATCTTTTCTCCTTATCGGGATTTCCTATTCTTTATTATATTCCATGCTTTTATATGATTCAATAACTTCCTTCTTTCCTGATTTTCTTTTTCAATCCCACACAAAAGACAAAACCCATCAGCAATACGTCAGTCTGTCGTACTGCGGCGTTTCAATACAGGAGTAATCACCTGGTGGATCGGTTCACGTAAAGGCACAGGCTTTCTTTTTTTTCGCTCATTCATCTGCATGACCAGAAGCTCCATAGCCTGATATGCAATCTTTTCAATCTGCTGTCCCACAGTGCTGATAGGGATAATGGCAGAACTAGCAATCGGAGAGTCATCAAATCCTACAATCCGGTATTCTTCAGGAAGACAGCCGTATTTCCGTATAATCAAATTTAGAAAGATATTGGCATGGGTATCGTTGGATACAAAGATCCCTTTCTTTTTTCCTTTATAATTTTCTTCCATTTCCTGAAGAATTTCTCCGATCCGTTTTTCATTTTCCTCATAGGTTCTTCCAAAGCTGGTGAGAAGCAGCTTGTACGGCCGGTTGTATTCCTGACAAATATCTAAAAATCCCTGAATCCGCTGATATCCTGGTGTTGTTTCGGATACCTGCTGGTTAAGATGAAACAGGATGTCGCAGTTGTTTTTGCACAGCAAGCTGGTAGCCTGGACAGCCCCCATGTAATTGTCTGTGTTCACGCTGCAGGTGTACTGATCTTCACGTTCTATCGTGACTACAGGAACATTATAAGCAGCCAAATCTTTTGAAGCAATAGTATGGCTCAGGACAATAAGTCCCTCAATCTTATAAGCCAGCAATTCCTGAATATACTGCTGTTCAATCGTCTTATCCAAATTTCCCTCAAATACCAAAAATTTATACCCGAATTTTTCATAAGTAGCCAGGATTTCTGATAACATCTGAGCATAGTAATGCATATACAGATCAGGAATGAGAATGCCTACAAATTCCGTTTTTCCGTTAGCCAGAATCCGTGCCACCTTATTCTCTTTATAATTCAATGCTTCCAACGCGTCTGAAATAATCTTCTGGTTCTCCAAAGTCAGAGAATCAGGGTTGTTGAAATACCTGGATATGGTAGTTTTAGAAAAATTCGTGTATTTTGCAATATCATCAAATGTTACATTCTTTTTTCCCATTTTGTGCGGTCCTTTACTTCAATTACTTACGGATCCCTTTTGACCCTACCAATAGTTCACCATGTCCACTAACCTCACCGTTCACCTTCGGCTCCGGTTCGCTAAGTGGCCAGGTATATGTTCTCACTAAGCTCGTAAAAACCTCGCTAAGTGTTCAAATTATACCATAAAAAACAGAAAATTGTAAGAGTAACCGGTAATGTTACCGTTTTTGTGACATTTTCATAAAAAAGAATATATCTGTTCGGCAGTAATGCTGAAATCAAAAACCAGCATTGACAAGAAAGAAATAGAATGATAAGATAAACGCATAAAGTTACCGGTTACTTAACCAGTACCAAAACCGATTATGAACGGAGGGTGAATATGAAAGAAACAGTGAGTACGCAGCTTACTAAAGTCCGCAGAATGGAGAAAAAACAGATCCATGATATTCCAAAAGACGAACGTCCGGCTTATCATATGTCTTCTCCCACAGGCTGGATCAATGATCCCAACGGATTTTCCATTTTTCAAGGGCAGTACCATTTGTTTTTCCAGTATCATCCATTCAGCAAAAAGTGGGGGCCCATGCATTGGGGACACTGTACAAGCAAAGATTTGATAAAGTGGGAATATCTTCCCTGTGCATTGGCCCCTGATGAATCTTATGACGAAGGTGGATGCTATTCGGGAAGCGCCATTGAGGCCAACGGAAAACATGTTCTGATATATACCGGGGTCATGGACCGATATCTGGATGACGGATTCCATTATTACAGGCAGGTACAATGTATTGCAAAAGGAGATGGCACTGATTATAAAAAAGGGGAAGCAAATCCTGTTATCACAGGTGAAAGCACTCCTGAGGGAAGCAGCCTGGAAGATTTTCGGGATCCTAAGGTATGGAAAGAGGATGACGGCTACTATCTGGTAGTAGGAAGCCGGGCCCAGGATGGAAGCGGACAGATTCTGATGTACTATTCTGAAGATCTGAATCAATGGAAGTATGTGACAATTCTGGATCAAAGTAAAAATAAATATGGAAAGATGTGGGAATGTCCTGATTTTTTCCCTCTTGGCGACAAGCAGATTTTGCTGGTCTCGCCCCAGGATATGAGAGCAGAAGGCTTAGAATTTCATAACGGCAATAATTCTATCTTTATCTATGGACAATATGATAAAGAGACTCACAAATTCAAACGGGAAAAGATCACCTCTGCCGATTATGGGCTTGATTTTTATGCTCCCCAGACTCTTCTTACACAGGACGGACGCCGGATCCTTATCGGATGGATGCAGTCATGGGATGCCAACATTACACCAACCACATTCCAGTGGTCCGGAATGATGACGATTCCCAGAGAACTAACATTGGAGCAAAGCAGGATTTATCAGAGACCTGTAAGAGAACTGGAAAATTATCATACAAATTTAGTTCAATATGACAATGTATCGATTACAGGCTCAACAACTCTGGAAAATATTCAGGGAAGGATTTTAGATCTTCTGGTGGAGATCACTGGATTTGAATTTGACCATTTCCGAATCCAATTAGCAAAAAACGATAAATATGAGACATTTGTACAGTACAGCCGCAAAAAAGGATGCCTAACTATAGACAGGACACACTCAGGAATTGACCGTGATGTTGTCTGCCGCAGAAAAATGGAGCTTGCCCCAATGCAGGAGGAAAATGGCAAAGAGGTATTAAAGCTCAGGATTCTACTGGATAAATACTCTGTTGAAATATTTGCCAACGACGGAGAAAAAGTAATGTCCTCCCTGTTCTATACACCGATGGAGGCAGACAATATTGTGTTTGATTCTGACGGAACAGCACAGATAAACATCAAAAAATATTCGTTTGATGATTTACAGCAAATATAAAATTTTAATTTATCTGCAGGAAAGGAGTTTTCGGCAGGTCTCCTGGCCTCAGGTAAAAGAATTTATATAAAGGATTCTTTAGCAATGAAACGATTGTTGATTACAAAAAGCGAGGAGGAAGAACGTGGAAGCAAATTATGGTAAAACAGCGCAGGAAATTTTAAACTGTGTGGGGGGAGAAACTAATATTGTCAGCGCTGCCCACTGTGCCACACGGCTGAGGCTTGTTCTTAAGGACGATTCAAAGATTGATCTGGATGCTTTAGAAAAAATCGACCTTGTCAAAGGCAACTTTAATAATGGCGGCCAGTTTCAAATCATTTTAGGAACAGGGATTGTCAACAAAGTGTATGCCGAATTTATAGGAATAGCTCATATCACCGAGATGACAAAAGAAGAACTGAAACAACAGGCTGCTAAAAAAATGAATCCTGTCCAAAAATTATTGAAAACCCTTGCCGATGTATTTGTTCCCATTCTGCCTGCTCTTGTAGCCTCTGGTCTTTTAATGGGTATCAACAATATTCTGACTGCTCAAGGCATGTTTGTCCCGGGGAAGTCTCTTGTGGAAGCATTTCCGGCAATTAAGGATATTGCAGAGATGGTAAACTTGTTTTCCAATGCAGGATTCACATTTCTGCCGGTATTAATCGGATTTTCTGCTGCTAAGATATTTGGCGCAACTCCCATTTTGGGCGCTGTTATGGGTGCCATTATGATTCATCCTGACCTGATGAATGGTTACGGATATGGTCAGGCGCTTCTGGACGGAACGGTTCCCTACTGGCATATTTTAGGATTTTCCGTCGCAAAGGTAGGTTATCAGGGGACTGTCCTGCCAGTAATTGCCTCTGCCTTTTGCCTGGCAGTTATTGAGAAACGGCTGCGGAAGGTAGTTCCCGCCATGCTGGATAATATTGTGACGCCTCTTTTGTCCGTCCTGCTTGCAGGAGCATTAACCTTTTTGTTTATAGGTCCGGTTATGAGAGGCGTGGGCGATGTAATGACCAATGGCGTTATGTGGCTGTTTTTTGACCTTGGTGCCTTGGGCGGCCTGATCTATGGGGTTACATACCCGCTTCTGGTTATTACCGGTATGCACCACAGCCTGGTAACGGCGGAAACCCAGATTCTTGCAAACATCGGAACCTTAGGCGGTTCCCCCACCTTCGCAGTCGTAGCCGCCGCTAACTGTGCCCAGGGCGCTGCCGCACTGGCAGTAATGTGCAGATCCAAGAATGACCCCAAGATGAGAAGCATGGCATCTGCATCAGGAATTTCTTCCATGCTGGGAATTACAGAACCGGCTATCTTTGGTGTAAATCTGAAATTACGGTATCCTTTCTATGGAGCTTTGATTGGCGGAGGCATAGGAGCTGCCTATGCAACAATCATGCATGTATTATCCGTTTCGCAGGGACCCTGCGGAGTCATAGGAGTCATCTGTATCCGTCCTGACTGCATGCTGCAGTTTATGGTTTCTATGGCGGTTGCCATTGCATGCGCCTTTGCGGCAACCATGTTTTTAGGGAAAGTCCTGGGACAGAAAGAAAAGGAAAACAAGGCTTCATCCAATGTGGAGAATAAGCCTGCTCCAAGCATTGAAACAGAACCAGGCTGTATCTATGCGCCGGTTGAGGGGACAGCCATTCCGCATACAGAAATAAAGGACGCCACTTTCGCAGCAGGCGTAGTAGGAGAAGGAGTAGGCATCATTCCCACAAAGGGTGAGGTAGTTGCACCGTTTGACGGTCAGATTTCCATGTTCTTTGATACAAAACATGCTATTGGTCTTGTAAGCGATGACGGAGTAGAAATTCTCATTCATGTAGGTGTCAATACTGTAGAACTAAACGGAAAGCATTTTACTCCTCTGAAACAGTCTGGTGACAAGGTAAAGGCTGGTGACAGGCTGTTAGAATTTGATATGGATGCCATAAAGGCAGCAGGTTATGATCTGACTACAGCCGTACTTGTACCTGCTCCAAACCATGTGGAGATGGTAAAGACAGGAGAAGTAAAGCAGTTAGATAAGATTTTAACTACCTCATAAAAAGTAATAGAACCATAACACCATCTTCTCTGCCAAAGGATGCTATTGCGGCAGAGAAGATGTGATAACTGAAAATAATAAACAGAACGGAGAGATTATGGAAATTCAATATTTAGGAACCGCGGCGGCAGAGGGATGGCCAGCTCTTTTCTGTGACTGTGATATCTGTCATAGGGCAAGAAAAGAAGGAGGAAAAGACCTTCGGACCAGAACACAGTCTATCATCGACAAAACCATACTGATTGATTTTCCGCCGGATACTTATACCCATGCTCTCAGATATTCTTTAAATCTGGGACAGATTCAGCATTTACTGATTACCCACTCCCACATGGATCACTTTTTCCCGGTGGAATTGATCCATCGACACGAACACTTCGGACACAATGCAAAAGGCATGCTTCATGTATATGGCAATGAAGCAGTGGAAAAAGCATTTTATGAAGCTGTGCTAATCGATCGGTTTAAAGTACATCCTCTGGAAGGCAGCGTCAAATTTATCCGCCTGGAACCTTTTCAGGATTTTAATGCTGAGGGATACCATATTATCCCTGTGCCGGCGGATCATGATAAAAGGGAAACCTGCTTCATTTACATTATTGAAAAAGACGGAAAGTGCCTGCTGTATGGTCACGATACGGGAATGAACTTAAGTAAGGAGGCCTGGGAGTGTATTTACAGCCACAAATATAGTTTGATTTCCATGGATGCAACTATGGGAAAGCAGAAAACCAATGGCTATCATATGGGACTTGGTGATGATATAGAGTTTTCCAGACGCTTGGAAGAAAAACAGTGTATTGACCTTTATACGGTAAAGGTAATCAATCACTTTTCCCATAACGGAGGGATGACTCACCAGGATCTGGAGGCTTTTGCAGAGAAATATGGCATGATTGCCTCTTATGATGGGATGAAAATAGCATTTTAAAATAGGGAAAAATTTATAAAAGCAGAATACATCCAAGGGCCATGTCTGCCTGGGTATCTGATAAATGTATGAAAAGAGCATAAAGGTAACAGGGAGCAATGCCTAAATGCCTAAAAAATGCCGTAACTCTTGAAGTTACGGCATTTCAGCGTTCCCGAGACGACTTAAACGTCCGACCTATCGCTTAGAAGTTAAAAGGGCTGTTTCCACGCAGGTTCAGCCTAATCATTGTGGTATCTCCAGGTCCAATAAAATCAACACGATTGTGGATTATCCACACTGCCGGATCTACCGGCAGTTTATCCAGAACTTAATGGCAGACTGGAGCATTCGCACAGGCAGGGGCTCCGGCCTTTTTTATTACACAGTGCTTTACAACTACGCGAGCTTACATACTTCTTATCTCCGCATAGACGGTATTGGCTATACCGTACTGGACTACAACTGTCCCTGTCAAAAAGAGATATCCATTTCCACGATATATCCTACTTCAAATAAGCAATTCTCCACTGCCCGACTCGTTTCAAAAAATCCCTTTCCAGGCCGTCCGGGTCAAGCTTCCCGGCGGATAACATCTGCCAGAGACTGTGAAACAGATAGCTGTCAATCTCCTCCAGCAGCATTCCCACGTCAATACCCGGGCGAAACACGGAAAGGTCCACGGACCCTAGCAGCTCACCCGCCGCATCTTCATATACTTCTTTATATGACTTCCCGATTGCCTCCCTGATTTCCAAAGGCTCCGCAAAAAGGGCTCGTATGGAAAATAAATATTCATCAGGGGCCGTTCTCATAAACTCACATCTTGCCAAAATCTTCCGGGTCATGATCTCAAAGAAATCCGTTGTTTCCTTGTAATACTTTAATTCTATTTCATAGGATATCGTGTTGATATTCTCCCAGAGGTATAAATACAGATCTTTCTTATTCTGGAAATAATGGAACAGCAGAGACTTTGATATCCCGCCGGCGGCCGCAATCCGGGACATGGACGCCTTTTTGTAGCTGCTGTCGGCAAATACCACATACGCAGCATTGATGATTCGTTTCTGCTTTTCTTCCGGCAGCGTAAAAAATTTTCCGTTCATCTGAACATCTAAACCCCCTGTATCTGTTTTTGTCTATAGTTTTCTCAGCAGTGATGGTCCCTGTCTGGTAAGAATCCCGATACATACCGCCGCAAACAAAGCGAATACCCCTATGGGCAGCACCAGCGCGGTCCAGGGAGCTGTTTTACTGCCCAGATAATAAAATCCCGCTGTCACCCCCAGTACCGCCATGGAAGCGAACACTGCCAGTACTGTGGCCATAGACTGCTTGATAACGACCGTTTCATTCACCGCGTCAAGCTTCGGAAAGCACAGGCCCATAAGCATTCCAAAGGCAGCATGCCCTATGGCGAAAAGCAGTGTGGCAATAAGCAGCACCGCCCCCTGCCACAAAGAAAAACCAAAAGCAATCGAAATACACAGCCCGGCAATTACCGTACAGGGCAGGGTCAGCAGAAGCTGAAAGCCAACTTTAACCCAGAGCAGGGAGCTTTCCTCTATAGGGGATTCCCGCAAAATCCAAAGGTATTTTCCCTCCAGGCTGATGGAAGGAGCGGTGATGGGACAGGTGCAGAGACAGAAACCAATCACCGCTGCCGCCATGGGAAGCAGCGGTAAAGGATACCCGGTCATTTCCACATAAGCCAACAGTTTATCTCTCATAACCAGGGAGGCTGCCCCTGCGGCCAGCAGCATAATCAGACCGATACCGGCATTCCAGAAGTACATAGGAGTTCCAAAAAAGCGCTGCATTTCCTTTTTCAGCAAAGCCTTCTTCTGTCCGGAGGCAGTCTGTGCCGAGAGTTTGTAATTGCTCTGTACGGACCGCACGGCAAAAGCAGTCACGGCCTGACGGTATCCCCGGCCAAGGCCGATTACCACCAGGGCAAAAGGGAACACGCAGCACAGGACAAAGGCCAGCAGCATTTTCCAGTTTCCCATAATGCCTTCTCCCATCCACAGCATGGGCGCCGCCCAGGTAAGGGAGTTTTTCACCCCGGCGGCATTCTCAGCAAGACTGTTTATCATACCGTTTAGATGAAACGAGAAATAGAGCACTGCTGCCATGAATATTCCTATCACAATATTCTGCCCCAACGCTCTGCGGGACACCCGAACAGACAGAAAGCCAACCAGCGCCCCCAGCAATACGGACAGCGCCGTATCCAGCAGCGGAAGGGCCAGCACCGAGATCCCCAACCGCATCCAGAACAGCAGGCCAAGCCCCACACCGTTCTGTGTCAGAAACGTACAGATTACCCCGGCGGGAACCAGTACGAAAACGGCAAACAGCAGGTTCTCCAGATAAATGGCGGTTACCCGGCTGGCCATCAGCATGGTTGTAGGCACCGGCATACTCAGCAGCAGGTCATTGTCCTTTCCGCCAAATACCACGCCCTTTACCGCAAAAGTGGTAAACAGAAGCCCGCCCACCAGTGCCGCCATGCCCATGAATACAAATACCAGCACTTCCATATTGGATGGCGCCAGCGCCTTCATCAGCATATAACTGTAAAGCCCGGACAGATACAGCCCCAGAAAGGCTATGAGAAAGACCGCTCCCAGCCCGGTAGCCGCTTTTCTCTTACTGCGTCCCCTGGAATTGGTTGAGGAAAGAAGCATGGACCGGAGGCTGACGTTCAACAGAACAAAAAATTTTTTCATCGCTCTCCCTCCAGCTCTAAAAATACGCTTTCCAGGGAGGAATCCCCCACCAGCTCTGCCGTGGGGCCGCTTTGCACCAGTTTCCCGTTCTTGATAATGGCAATCTGACCGCACAGTTTTTCTGCCACTTCCAGTACATGAGTGGAAAAAAATACCGCTGACCCGCTTTGGCATAATTCTGACAGATAGCCTTTCATTATATGTGCAGCCGAAGGGTCCAGACCTACAAATGGTTCATCCAGAATCAGCAGCCTGGGCCGCCGGATAAAAGCGGAAATCAAAGCCAGCTTCTGCCGCATCCCATGGGAGTAGCTGCCAATGGGGGAACCCAGGTTGTCCGTGAGTTCAAATGCACCGGAATATTTACCAATGTCTGCGGTACGCTGCTTGGCAGGAATGTCATACAGATCAGCAATGAAATTGAGGTAATCAATCCCTTTCATAAACTCATAGATGTCCGGGTTGTCCGGCAGAAAAGCGGTGACACGTTTCGCCTGTACGGGAGCCTTCCTGATATCGTGGCCGTCAATGATGATGGTGCCTTCGGAAAAGTCCATCACCCCGGCTGCCGCCCGAAGCGTAGTGGTTTTGCCTGCTCCGTTGTGGCCGATAAATCCATAGATTTCGCCTGGTCCAACATGCAGGGTCAGGTCATCCACCGCCTTCTTCCCGCCGGGATAAGTTTTCGAATAATGTTCAATATAAAGCATTGGTAAACTCCTTTCGTAACTCCGTTTCATTCAATATGTTTGCTGATTTTATTCCAGATGACGACAATGCTGCTAATGTCAATATAAACATTATAGTCACAAAATACAAGTATCATTCTTATACCGCATTCATAGCCAGTCCTCCTGATAATGAACCACAGTTTTAATACTTACTTCATTTCATCCCTATTTTCCGTTCCTCCTATATTCTAACTGTCCATTTCTATGCTTTTTAAAGGGAACTGCACACTGCGGGCCGGGTTTTATGTAAAAAATAAGAGCCTCCAATTAAATCAGAAGCTCTTTCCGGCACACTGCGGCATAAGAAATTATAGGATAATAACTTGCCCTCTCTGATTCGCTTTCATTATATTATCACCCCATTGACCAATTTTGAGAAGACCCATTCCTCTTTATCGATCAGCTTTGCTTAATGTTTCAACAGCAACACTGCCTCCCCGGACAATTTCAATTCGGTTTGCATAGCATTTCTCCAGTAATGCGATCAGATCATTATTACAGTTTTCTGTATGCACACTTTCAATCAGCACTGTCTCAGGGGAATAATCAATAACTGATACCTGAAATATTTGCGAAATCTTGAATATCTCGTCAATATCCCGATCCGAGCAGTTATTTATTCTTACAAACATCAGCTCTTTCATATGGATAGCAATGTCCGTGTAATCAACTACCTTAATTACCTCAACACAGCGGTCCAGCTGCTTTTTTACCTGTTCAAATGTTCTGTCATCACTCTTTAAGCTGATTGTCATACGGGAAACCGTTCTGTCCTCGGTTGTCCCCACGGTCAGGCTGGCCAGGTTATAGGACTTCCCGGAAAACAGTCCCGATATTCTGGCAAGAACCCCTACATCATTTTCAACAAATAAACAAATCCATCTCTTTTTCATATTCCTTGATCCCCGCTTTCCAGTATCATATCATCCAAAGCATTGCCGGGCGGAACGATCGGCATAACATTTTCCTCTGGCTCAATGATAAATTCAATGACAGTAGGTACTTTTAAGGTGTGTTTTGCGTTTTCAAGGGCAGCGGCTATCTCATTTTCTTTTGTTACGCGAATCCTGTTTGCTCCGTAGCTTTCCGCCAGTTTCATAAAATCCGGCGTATATTCCGGGCAGTGCTCTGTCGGGGCATTGCAGCTTCTCGGGCAGCTTTTCCTGTACCGCATACAGGTGCTGGAATAACGCCTGTCAAAAAACATTTCCTGCCACTGCCGTACATTTCCCAAATAACCATTGTTAAGTATGCAGATGGTGATTGGAAGTTCATAGCAGATTGCGGTCGCCATTTCCTGAATGTTCATCTGCATGCCGCCGTCCCCGGAAATAACGATAACATCTTTTGACGGATTCCCGATTTTGGCTCCAATAGCAGCCGGAAAGCCATAGCCCATGGTTCCTAAGCCCCCGGAAGTCAGCATCTGTTTCTTTTCGCTTAATTCCAGGAATTGTGTCGCCCATAACTGGTTCTGCCCCACATCTGTGGCGATGATCGCATGGTCAAACGTATGGTTGATTGCCCTTATCACTTTTTCCGGGGTCAGCCCTTCTGTTTTCATGGACAGGGGATATTGGCTTTTCCACTGCCTGATCTGCTCCAGCCATTCCTTCGTATCTAATTTCTGCGCTTTTTCAAGCAATGCCAAAAGAGCCGTTTTTGCGTCCGCAACAATGGGAACGTCAACCTCTATATTTCTGGAAATCGAAGATGAGTCTATGTCTATATGGATGATTGCCGCATGGGTGGCAAAGTGTCCGATTTTTCCTGTTATGCGGTCATTAAACCTTGTCCCGATAGAAAAAAGGACGTCACAATGACTGATGGCTGTATTCGCCGCATAGCTCCCATGGATTCCCAGATTCCCAATGTACAAGTCATGGGTTGTGGGAATTGCCCCTTTTCCCATGATGGTAGTAATAACAGGAACCCCTGTCATTTCCGCAAGCTTTAGCATTTCCGAATGTGCATGGCTGATGCCTACGCCGCCGCCGGCCAAAAAGACGGGCTTCCTTGCATGGTTCAATATCTCCAAAGCTTTCCTTAACTGTCCTGCATGGACGGAACGTTTGGGCTTATATCCCCTGATTTCGATTTTTTCCGGGTAGTCATCACTGCCATACTCCCTCTGTATATCCTTCGGTAAATCGACCACAACAACGCCCGGTTTCCCTGTCCGGGCAATGAGAAAGGCTTTCTTGATGACCGCCGCTAATTCCTCACGTCTGCGGACCGTTACGGCGTATTTGCAGATACTTCTTGTGATACCCACAATATCAACCTCCTGAAAGGCGTCATTGCCAATCAGCCCGGCAGGCACCTGCCCGGTAAAGCATACCAGCGGAACGCTGTCATAATTCGCTGTCGCTATCCCTGTCACTAAATTGGTAGCTCCCGGTCCGCTTGTAACCAGACAGACCCCGACTTTTCCCGTGGAACGTGCGTATCCGTCTGCCGCATGGACTAATCCCTGCTCATGCCGCGGCAAAATAACATCAATATCCTGCTCGCCATAAAGGGCGTTAAACAGGTCGATTGCCTGTCCGCCCGGGTAGGCAAACAGGGTATCTACCTGCTCCGCCTTGAGAGCTTTCACAAATAATTCCGCACCTGTAATCATCATCATTGCCTCCTTGTATGCGTGTACTTGCTTGCTTTTAGATGTGATAAAATGGCACTGAATATACAGTACCATTTGTAACAGTTCAGATACCCCTTGAACTGTTACTACCATTTTTACTTCTGTACAATCCCATTTACAAATATCTTAACACTGTTTTTGATAAATTCTTCTCTGCCCACATCCGTAAGGTTCTGGCCAAAAGACGCATTTAAAAAGGTATAACCAAACGTGGAAGAAAAAACAGTCATCGCCAGACATTCAAAATCATAATGGGGAATTTTCCCCAGCTCCTCCATTTTCCTGAAGTATTCTGTCAGAGAAGAAATAAATGCCTGCGGTACTTTCATGATCATAGAGGCCGTTTCTTCATAAAGCTGCGGCGCCCTTAAGCCAATGGACAGATTTACAAAATCCGGAGTGATTTTATCCATATACGCGTTCATAAACATCTCTAAATCCGGCTCTAACTCCCACTGCACATTTTGAAAAAGCTCCGGCGTAACATGCGCTCTCCATTTTTCCTGAGATACGCCATGGAGTACAATATCTTTTTTATTTTGAAATTTACGGAACAACGTACACTCGTTTACACCGGCTAATCGCGCGATATCTTTTGTCGTCGTGGCAACATACCCCTTATCACGAATCAGAGACATGGTTGCATCAATGATTTTTTGGCTTGTTTCGTCCATTCTCCCCACCCCCCTAAGCAAGTGCTTGCTATCATTCTATTCTCCTTTTTGTAAAAAGTCAATAGAAAAGATAATTCCTCCTGCTTTACTTATGAGGTATGCTCCAAAGCTTTTCTTAAATCCGTTATATATAAACCCTGCTGCTTTTTCAGATACGCCCCGATAAACGGTTTCATAAACCATTTTTTTGCTGTAACGTCCTCCGTGAAATCAACCGTTGTTACGTTGCCTTTGCTGGAGAAAATCCCTGTCCAATGCCCATGCATATTATCATTCTCCATATCAAATTCCCAGCGCCGGCATTCTTCCCTCACTGTAACGGTGAAGGTGGTCTGGTAACCAGATGTTGTATATTCCACGAACTGCTTATCATCTATGATTTCAACCCTGCTCAGATCGCTGCGCCACGCCGTATCCTCCAAAGAAGTCACAATCTCCCAAACCTTTAGCAGTTCTGCGTGAAAATCTGCTCTTATATTTGAAACTGCCATCTTAATGATTCCTTTCTTTCAGGTGTACCCTTTTCCACTGTCCAACTCTTTTCAGGAAGTCCTTTTCCAGAAAATCCGGGTCCAGCCCCCCCCCCGGTTAAAAACATCTTCCAGCAACAGCTGAGAAGATAACTGTTAATCTCCTCTAACAGCTGCTGCGTATCAATATCCGGCCGGAACAGTCCCAGTATCCGGAACGCTTCTTTTTCCTCTACCCTGAACTGCAGTGGCACCCCTCCGTGGATTGCCCTGGAAAAAAATGGGCGGATATATCTGAAAGGATACAGGTTCCGTTTTTACAGCAGAGGGCGTGATTCCATGAAAATTCTTAAAAGTCCTGGAGCGTGTTTGAAGATTCATAACCATACTTCATGGCAATATCCGTTACTTTCCCATTTCCTTTTTGCAGTTTCAAGGCGTACAGAGACAGCCTGCGCCGCCGTATGTATTCCCGCAATGTCATGTCTGTCATGTATAAAAACATCTGTTGGAAATAGTGGGAAGGGCAGCCCGAAATCCCGGCTACATCTTCATAATCCAGTTCCCCATCCAGGTTCTCATCTATAAAATCAATCGCCTGGTTCAACCGTTTTATCCAGTCCATCGTGTTCCCCCGCTATTTTAATTATAGCCGATTCTCTCACAAAAAACCTTGCATTTGAAAGGTACGAATTGATAAACCATCTTTGTAAAATAATTTTCAATAAAAATTATGAAATCTCAAAATCTTCGGAATGAAAGTTACTGTAATATCTTCCTTTTATGGCGGTAAATTTCAGCACACAGTAATCCGGATCCGTTACGCCCTTGGGATAATACATGGTATCACCCTCCTGCCAGATCATCTGTTTGCTTTCGGCATCTTCTAACACCTCCATCGTACCAAGCAGCATTACACCTCTGAAAAAACGTTTATCACAAAAATAAATGCTGGCATTTGGATTTTTCCGATATTGAGCTGCCCTCATAGAAGAAGTATTGGTGGTAAACCAAAACTCCTTTATTCCTTTCCTTTTTCTGGGGGGAAGCATGGCTTTCATATTGGGAAATCCGTCTTCGGAGATTGAGGCAATGAAAGAAACTCCCTGCTTATCGATCAGGTTTCCTATTGTCTGCTCTGGGTTTTTCATCATGATAAGACTCCTCCTGTTTTTCTTAAAATCTGTATTTTTCTTTATTATCCCATGATTGACCGATTTTGAAAAGACTTCCCGCGTAAACAGCCCTGATTTGCGACTTTACATTGCATTTCAACTCTAACATATGGTCACTCCCATTTAAAAAATTTCACCGCCGCACCTGCGCACAGAATAGTGACGATTCCCATAACCGCTGCCGGTATCCAGACAGATTCCGTATGCATCCCCAGAAAAGCTGCCTTCATAAGCTGTATCCCCTGTGTCAGCGGAAAAAGGGCAACGATTTTCTGCATCATCTTGGGCATCACCTCAAAGGGCAGCGTGGCCCCGGAAAAAATCAGCATGGGAAAGTACAGCAGGCAGGCAATCACACTGGCCATCTTTTCATTTTTTGCAATGCCGCCCACCATCATCCCGATGCTTAAGGTGGAAACCAGGGTAAGGAGCCAGCTCCCAAGGAATGCCGCCGGGCTGCCGGGAATTCTTACGCCCCAGAATACCGCCGCCATAGGAAAAACCAAAGCCATGGAAACCGCGGCATACAGCACATAGATGGCAAACTCCACCCCCAGCAGCATCACCGGGCTGATGGGCGTCACCCGGAACCGTTTGAGGATTTTCCGTTCCCTATACCCGGCTACCACCAGAGGAAGCCCCATCAGTCCCCCGGCACAGATGGAGATGGTGCAGACTGCACTCATGGACTGCTCCAGGAACGTGTACTCCGCCCCTGGAAAAGCGGGCTTTGTCTGGTAAATGAAACCAAGGATGGCCAGTACCACAACGGGCATAATGACGGCAAAAATCACCATGTTCATATTCCGGATATTCAGCTTCAGTTCTGTTTTTAAAAGACTGAAAAAAGTTCTCATACCACAACCTCCTCATCCGCAAATTTCAAATAGGCATCCTCCAGCCGCTCACAGCCGCTCTGCGCCTTCGCCTGCTCCACAGTGCCGTAAAACACGGCCTCCCCTTTTCTCAGAATACAGATCTCATCGCAGAGGGCTTCTACCTCATCCATGAAATGGGAAGTGAGAAAAATAGTCAGCCCTTCACCCTTCAATTCCTCAAGGATCTTCCACACCGTCCGGCGTGCCCTTGCGTCCAGTCCGGTGGTCAGCTCGTCCAGGAACACAAGCTCCGGGTTCGGTATCAATGCCAGGACAATAAACAGACGCTGGCGCTCCCCGCCGGAAAGGCCTTTCACGGTATAACCTATCTTATCCCCGATCCCGAAACGTTCACACAGCTTCCGCCAGTCTGCCGGCCTCCCATACAGGCAGGCGGTTTCCCCGCAAAGCTCGGATACCTTGATCTCCGGCTGGTAATCCCCTTCCTGAAACTGGACGCCCACTTTCTGAAATACGTTGCGCCTCTCCTTTTTTGCATCCTGCCCCAATACCAGGGCGGTTCCGCCATCGGCCTGTTTCGTCCCCAGGATGCATTCAATGGTGGTACTCTTTCCGGCGCCGTTTGCCCCCAACAGGCCAAAGACCGTGCCGACCTTGACCGACAGATTCAGACCTTTAAGCACGGTTCTTCCCTGATAGCTTTTGGTCAGACCATTTGTCTGGACAGCCTCTTCTATCCTTTTTATGGTTTCGTTCATCTTATCCTCCTTTTTCAGGTAACGGTATGCGCTGTTACGTCCGCTGCTTTTTAATTGCCCGAAGCTCAATATATCCCCTCTCCCCTCTGGGTTCCAACTGGATGCGGGGGTTTTCCTCGTCCCATTCATATCCGATCACAGACGGGTCATAATGGTCGATGACATACTGTACGGCAAGAATCGCCTGGGAATAATCCTCCTCCCGGAAAGGCTCCCCCTGGACCGCCAGATACTCGGCAGCAGGCAGGGAAATGACATCAAACCCCTCCGGGATTTCCCCCTGGTAATCTGCCTCTGCCTCCACGCCCTGTATATAGGTGGAAGTGCCTGGCTTTTTATAGGCTTTCGGCAGCCACAGGCAGACCGGCTCCCCGCAGAGGGAATCCATGCTTTTTAATATCCCCCAGACCTCGCAGCTCACTTCTTCACAGTACGCAAAATAATCTTCCGCTTTTATCCCCCGTTTGATGATGACTTTTCTCTCCGGTTTCCGAATCACCTGGACAAATACGCTCTGCAGATTCTTCATTTCCATATCCAAAACATCCTCTCTCAGTTCTCTGAATTTTACGCCGTATGGGATAAACAGGGCAATCGGCACTGGGTCCTTCAGATATTCCCCCGGCCTGCAGCCGAATTCCCGGTAAAAAGCACGGGCATACCCGTCCACACTGCCAAACCCGCAGTTAAAGGCCGCCTCCGTCACAAGGCACTGTCCCTCCTTCAGCCGCATGGCGGATCGGGAAAGCCGGAGCCTGCGGATATATTCTGCCGGCGTCACCCCCAAAAGCTCCTTAAACAGCCGATAGGAATGCCAGGGGGAAAACAGGGAGACGGCTGACAGCTGTGCCAGTGTGATGTCCGCTTCCAGATGAGCTTCGATATAATCCTGCATCCTCTGAACCGCCGCTGTCTGTTCTTTCAAAATAAACCACCTCTTTCTTCCTTGGAGTGTAACAGTTCAGAAAAGCCCTGAACTGTCGAAAGAAAAGCAGGAGGACGTTGCCTCCCGGAGCCAAATACCCCGGTGAATACAACGAGCTTTTCTTTTGGTATCTTTAAGGAAATATTTTTCAGATTGTTCTGGCATAAGTCTTGAATAATGATATTATTCTGATCTGGCATGATGTTCTCCTTTCTGCCTTTGGTCTGGTCTTAGTAGTATAACAGCATGCCGGAAAATGTACTCGACTTTTTTTGCTCTTTTCAGAACAGACAAACTTCATTTCCAGGTACTCCTGACGGCGCTTCTTTTGCCACGAACCAAATTTCATCCCTTTGAAACACTTCATTGTTCATTGCAGACAAATATGGGATGTGAAGATTAATTGTGCTTTCTTTTTATTAATACTCATATCATTAAACATCATAATAATATGGCGCAGCAAAACAGGATCTTTCTGAGATTTACAAACAGCCAATTAAGCATGTCAAAGTCTCTGTTTCACTGGCTCCTGACATGATCTTCTTGCATAATCATGGTATGATTTCATATCATTCCGGCAGAGGAAAAATACTGTCTACTGCTGTGCCGCCGGAACATAATGGAGTTTATTGTTATCCCTATCCAAAAACAGTACCCTCCCGTCTGCCAGAGCTGCCATCGGATACAAACCTTCTGTACTGAAAGGCAGTTCACCCGCGAGAACCTTCCACTTAATATTGCCGCTTCCCAGGTCATATCCAAGGATTCCTTCTCCGCCGAAAATCACAAGGTCACAATCCCTCCCTGGACATACAAACTCATAACAGCCGCCGTCACCGTCGAGGATAAAAGAAGTGGTATCCCCTGAAATACGGCCGCCATCCAGACGGACGATTACAGAAGTGTCATCCTTATAATTCCAAAGTACAGCGTAAACCTTTCCGTCCCGTCCTCTCCCCATGGCGGTACGGAGCGTATAGACCTTGTAATCATAACTGATTTTATTCAGAAAGTTCCCTTCCGCATCAAAAGCCAGCACTGCTGTTCCATCGACCTGAGTGGACAGGTAGATATCCCCGTTTCCTGCCACTGCGATCATACGGGGTGAAAAAACTTCCTGTTTTACATATTCGGAAATGTCCAGTTTTGCCGCCACCTCGCCGGACGGGCTGACCCTCCATACTTCACAGTGTTCTGTAGGGCAGACAACATCTTCATTCCTCGTCACTGCCTCCATATCTCTATCCTCCGCCACCAAATACAAATTCCCCTGTTCATCCGTGGTCATGACGGAAAAAGTCATCCCATCCGGTGCCGTCACCTGCAGAGCTTCCCCATCAACCTCCCCTGGCTTCATCTTCAGGATTCCAGAGCCCCCGTCCTGGTCCTTACTCAATAAATAAATAAATGGCATCCGAAGACGCCGTAAGCCAGTCTACAGGCACATTCCCCTTATAATCTATGGTCTGCGCTTCTGTGGATAACGGCGGCAGTACGGAATTCTGATCGCTTTCCTGCGGAGTAATGCCAGAATCCCCATCAGAACCGGAATCCGCGGAATCCTCCGGTAAGTCCGTCTGCTGTACATCCGCCGCCATAACATCTGCATTCGACTCCATGCTGCCGCAGCCAGTAAGATACAAAGCTCCTGCCAATAACAGCGTGCTCCAAAGCCTGTATTTTCCTATTCTCATATTTTCTCCTTTCCTCCATATATACAGGCTGATTCCATTTCGCTCTTACAGGGCATCATGACCTGTTCAGTCCTGATGCCCTGTACCTGCCCACTTTCAGACAGTATCAATCCTGTATTTTCTTTCAGTGTTAGTACGTTTACGAAAAACTGCCTTTTCTCCTGTTTCTAACGAAGCGTATCGGAATCGTTTGCCTCTTCCCATGCCTCTTGCCTCTGCTGCTGCACGTTCAGATTCTGTTCAAGGGCAAAGTCTCTTTTGGAATTAAAGTCCAGGATCTGCAGAAGTTCTTCGTCTGTCAGCGCCCTTTCCGGCAGATAGAAGCAGCTGGTGTCTCTGGCATAAACCAACTGATCAGAATCCACGGCCTGCCCTGCACTTTTCACCAGTGTCAGCGTCCCCTCCGGAAATCTGCCATTCTCGTACTCCTTCCTCAGCGCTTCCTTCCGGTTTTCTTCCTCCTTTGTGTATTCCCTGTTGAACCGGTCGGCATGGAGGCTGCGCTGCTCATACTGGACCATGTTATAAATATCCTGCACCTCTGCTTCGGGGACCTCCTGCATCCTTGCCATTACTTTGTCGCTGGTGATCGCGCTTCTGAGTCCCAGATACCCTGCATAGGCCGGAATGGACACTGTCCCAATTACCAGCAGGCAGGCCGCCGCTGATACCATATTCCTCTTAAAGCTGTTCCGCCTGTAGGTTCCGTCTGCCATCTGTGTTCTTACATTCATGATAATTTCCTCCTCAAAATTTTCTTTCATGTGTACCTGATTCATCGCATGTCTCAACTGACTGCCGTTCACCATGCTCATCTGCAATATTCCTCCTTCCAGATCGTCCGAAACTGCTCCCATCCCCGCTGCAGCCTCTTTTTGACCGCATGCTCCGTAATCCCCAGGATACCGGCAATCTCTCTTACCTGATACCCTTCTACATAATGGAGAACCATCACGGCCCTCTGCTTTGGGGGCATGTGGAGAAGCGAAAGGTGACCTTTTCAGAATATTTTTTCAGGTCTTTGGCATCTCCCCTCAGATTCGGTGTGCTGTCAACCCACTGTGCAGATGTGCCGGATGTACTTTTCGCCTCTGGCTGTTTCTTTCTGTGTACTGTCTGTTCCCTGATTCCTGTTTTCTCCGGATTCCGGCACCGGTTCTGCCCCCGGACTTTCCTGCTTGTCTTCGCCTTCTGTGCCCCCTGTTTCTGCGAATTTTTTATCCATTCTATCAGAGTAGTCTCTAAAAAACATCTAAATCATCTTAAGAAAAATGAACTTGTTTCTTGTTTTTTCATAGACCAATTTTAAGAAGAGTTTTGTTTTCAGGTCTTCCAGAAATCGGTCAATGGCGGTAAAATAACCAGAAAGGATGAAACATAATGCGAAGGGAGTAACATATCAATGAAAATCGAAAGGTGAGAATAGGCATTGAAGATGCAGAAATCAGCCATTTACTTATTACTATTTTATCATTGCAGACAGCATAGAAGCAGGTGCTATAAGAGTTGTTGATAAACATGAATATGGTATAACCAAGCGTATATCACCTATTTTTGTAATGCCGGAATACAGAAACAGAGGATTGGCACAAAAAGCAATAAAATTAGCAGAAGAAAAACATGGAGCTTCTGGTTGGGAATTGGATACCATATTGGAGGAAAAAGGCAGCTGTTATTTATATAAAAAAATGGGATACTATCAAACAAGAGAGTTTAAAGCGATAAACAAAAAAATGACATTGGTATGTTATAAAAAGGATGGATACAAATTTTAATTCGTTACCCAATAGGAAAGAGGTTTAGACTTTGGATGTACATAAAAGTATGAAAATTATTACCCAGAAACCATTTCGTTTATTAGCAGATTGTGAAAAAATATATCAGTTTTTGCTTGAAATTTATGAGAGAGACTGGAGAAACGGCGTACCAGCTCCTTTCTTTAAATACGCATCATTTTCTTACTGGATGGATATCTCCTATTCTTACAGAAACCGTATCTGGGAATGCGATGGAGAAATCGTGGCATTCTGCTTTTATGAAAACCCTGTGACAGACATTTATTTCTGCCTGAAACCCGGATATGAAAAGCTGGCATTAGAAATGGTGCGATATGCTGATGAAAATATGTTTACAAACAAAGAAGGCATTCAATTTATTTTCTTCGGCGGACAGGATGCATTAATGAATTCCGCACAGCAGCTGGGATATCAAAAAAAGTACGAACGTTGGGATATGCAGTATGATTTTGCAGATGAATTGGATTTTCCACTGCCAGAAGGTTTTCACTTTGTAAAACCCCAGGACATAGACAGAACAAATGTGGGCAAATGCTGTTGGAAAGGTTTTGACCATGAGCAGAGTGATGGTCCGTGGAATCATCAGTATGATCAGCACAATTATATACTGAGCACCGCGCCGCACGCAACGCCGGAACTGGATGTGGTTATTGCAGATGATTCGGGAGAATATGCCTGCTATGCAGGAATGTGGTGGACACCTGAAAATCACCTGGCATATATGGAACCTCTCTGCACCATTCCTGAATACCGGCATAAAGGTCTTGCAGCGGCAGCATTATCTGAAATGTATCGGAAAACCAAGGCATTAGGCGCAACACATATGACAGGAGGTTCCGGCAGATTTTATCAAAAAAAAGGATACCAAAATTCCGTAAAATGGACGCTCTGGAAAAAATAATGTATAAGGGTCAGCTAAATTTATTGAACTTTTTCTTGATCCACACAGCAAAACGGACGCATCACCGTTTAGACCATACGCCCGTTTTGCCTTCCCACATTTGGCAGCCGCCCTAATTTAATTTTGCCAGGTTTTCATTCATCTTTTTCAGGATAGAATCCTTTTGGTCTGAAGTTACGGTCTTATCTTAATCCATTTATAACCATTTTTTCTCTCTTTCCCTCACAAAGCTGTCCATGATGTCTTCCGATATGGTGATTTCATACTCACAGGTCATATTCCCGTTCAACACGGAATGCACGACCCTTCCCTCCAGTTCCCTTCCCAGAAAAGCTTCCTTAAAATTCATGACATGCCCCAGGCTGCAATGGCACAACACTGGAGAAACCACAGAATCGGGCAGGATGGATTCCTTTGCAAAAGGACAGTGGCAGGCATAGTATCGTTTCATCCTGTTAAAAAAAGCGGAAATGACCATCTGACAAATCCTTGGCGTCCATGGACACCCATGAACCATAGTCATTCCCGCTCTCAAAGGAAACGTAATCCCTTAGCATAAAAAAGCCAGTACACCACCAAACAAAGGACATAATGGTACTATTGACACAAAAATCAATTACAAGGACAGTTTAGCTCACGATATCGATTTATTTAAGTAATTAATACTATATATAGCACTTTAGAGATTTTTAAATAAAATCCAAATTTTAACAGCAATCACATACTGACGATCTTTCTAACCGTATTCGCTGTTCTTATGGTCAACTTTGTGCTGATCTTCGTACTTGCTGTCTTAGGCCACCAATTTGTCTTTTGGTAATCTTTATGGCTGAAAGACCAGAATATCACTTCCTTGTAATCCTTTACCCTCTCCAATTCCTTTCTGGGTTCTCCGTTAGCTGTTTAAAAGTTTCGTTAAATCCAGAATGGAAACATCCTATTATTCGAATTCCGTTTTTCCATATCGGAAGCATACACGATCTGGATTCCGTTCCGGATATACTCCAGGTCCTGCATCAGATCCCGGCTCTACCTGCGCTCTGCATGGACGCTTTGGATCTCAAAGGAAAAATACCGGCCGTGGTATTCAGAGAAAAAGAGATTCATAAAATAGTTGTTTTGCACCTTCTCTTTTATCCTGTCCTGGCAGAGCCTGGCGCACATCTTACAGATATCCATGCTCACTGGATGGTCAAAAAGCTTTTTCCCTTTGATGATCTGGGTTTCCACCTGCCCCACAAACAGCGGGCCGCTTAAGTCATTTCTGAGATAGGATATCTTTACATCATAAAATACATTTCCCCTTTTCTTATCCAATATGCTCTCGGCAGACACGTCCTGAACTGCTAATAGAATTTGCCAGGTCTATCCAAAATGCTAATAAAGAGTAATTCTATTAGCAGGTAAATGAACGGGTAAAATACCATATTAGCAAATCCAAGTTTTGACACTGAAATGAAGAAAGCCGAAAACCCGCTAAAATCAAGGCTTTCGGCTATGTTTCCAGCGTTCCCGAGGTGACTCGAACACCCGACCTACCGCTTAGGAGGAAAACTTATACCTTGTCCTACGGTTACCTTGCACATCTTTTCATGCTCTTTTATGTCTAAAGTGTCCTCGTAGAACCCAGCTTATTGTGCTTTTTTATTGCATATTGCACAATTTTATCTACTATTATCCATTTTCATCAAATTAGCAAAAAATTAGCAGAAGCCGTTTTTAGGAACGTCGATTAGCAGAAAATTAGCAGAATCACCGTTTGATTTCTATGCTGATTCATGCAAATCAATTCAAATTATAAAGTCTATATTTTGTTGCGGATGTGTACTCAGGTGAAAAACCCTGAGCCGCATCGGATAGTCTCATTCTATCATAGCCCACACCGGCTGACAACAAAAACGGATTCTTTTATTCCAAAACAGGCTTCTCTAATTTATGGAGGGTTCTATGTCAGAATATCAATTAGAGATCAAACAGGTCGTGGACTATCCACGCTGCCGGATTTACCGGCATTTTATCCAGAACTTAATGGCAGACCAGAGCATTCGCACAGGCGGGGGTTCCGATCTTTTTTATTATACGGTACTTTGCAACTATGCGAACTTCCGTACTTCTTACCTCGGCATAGATGGTATCGGCTATACGGTATATCCCGGTGAGTGGATCTGCACCGTGAAAGAACTGTCCGCATGGTTCCGTACCCGTTTCCAGTGCCAGGCAGTTTCCATCCTGGACGAACTGCAGAAACGCCACCTTATCTCCTATCTTTTTCTGGACCGTGGAAAGGTGGTCAAATACAAAATCCGTGACTGGAAAAAACATAATACCGTACTGGACTACAACTGCCCCTGTCAAAAAGATACGGGCTTTTTCTTTATGCCGACTGTGGTTGCAACGGAACTGGTCAGCGTCGGCCGCTGTTCGGAAATGGATATCCTGCTGGATCTGTGGATGTCCGCTGTCTACAATGACAGCCAGGTGCAGGGTTCGGAGATCGGTCCGGTTGTCTATCTCCGCAACGGCACCGGCTCTCCTCTGGTAGCCTACAGTGAGATGGCTGTCCGCTGGGGCATCTCCAAAGCCACAACAGGGCGTGTGCTGAAAAAATTCGCTGATATGGACTATATCTCCTTAATGTCTTTCCCCGGAAGGACAGGCAGCGTGATCTATCTGCACAGCTATCTTTCCACCATGTTCCAGATATAAGATGTTCTCGTTGACAAAGAAGATGTTGCCATGGTCTTGAAAATCAATGTCACCCTGCCGAAGGAAACAGAACCACAGGCAGATTCCACTGTCACAGAGCACGAGGTATGCGTTTCAGAGGAATTGTTCAGCGTTTCAAAATCTAACATGGAAGCAGTCATTACAAAAATGGCGCAAGTCCTTGATGCACAGGGGATTTCCTGTTTCCGGTGCCACAAATCCGTATATAAGTTATATCCTTTATCAGACGCCTGCAGGGAAGAGTATATATCCCACATAAAGAAGGGGGCTGTACGGTTCGGAATGACTGTATCCTGCGGGGATGATAAGCCGGTCTACACCTTTGAGCTGACGCTCTCTCCTACCGAAAAAGACAGGGAAGGAGGTGCCAGGGCATGAAAAAGAATCAGGAAGAAATGAACATTGCCGATAACCCGCTGTACCATGATACCTGGAAGCTGCTGAAAAAATACAGGGATGTGGTGTGGAGCCTGGAGCTGTCCGTCCAGCAGGTGAGGAGCCGGTTTGAGATCGAGTATGGGAGTTCCATCGAGGACTTTCTGGAGTCTGTCTATGTGGCGGGGATAGATCTGTCAGACCGCAGCATCGAACACCATGCCAAATGTATCGAACGGAGCCACCGGATGCTGAAACTACTGGACACTTCCATTGACCTGCTCCGAACCAAACACAAGAATGGGGAGAATTATTACTGGCTGCTGTATTACTCTTTCCTCTCCCCACAGCAGCTGCGAAACGTGGAAGAGATCATAGAGAAGCTGCGCCCCCATATCCGGGATATCAGCTTCCGTACTTATTATCGCAGGAGACGGGAGGCGATTGACGCACTCAGCTCTATCCTGTGGGGGTATACATCCAAAGACAGTATCGACATTCTAGAGAAGTTCTTTCCGAACGATAAGGATGCCGGAGAACAGGAATGAGCAGCTAAATGGTATTTACAGGCAATCAGGCCGGATTGGAGGAAATATATGATAACATTGACTGAGGATGAAAAAAGAATGGTATTCCAGCTGGAGGGCTGCCACAGGTATGATGCGATACAGGAAATTGCTATATTCTGCCGGTATACCCGTGACCATGATAAGAGGAATATTGCTGAAAATCTGTTAAAGAAACTCCGTGAACTTTCAGAGAATGACTGCAGGGAATTGATCTGTGACATTCAGAAAGACTATCACCTACCCTGGAAAGCGAGGACTGTCGGGGAGATGATTGCTGTGGCAAGACAGGAATCTGGTGCCCAAAAACTGGAAGGGCACGACATCATGGCACTGGAACGCTTTGACCCGGAAGTAAAGCATATGATCGTGTTTGATGTGCTTTCGAGCAAATCTCCCATAGGAGATAAGGGAGAGCGGATGCGTCTGTTTCTAACAGAATCCGGATATCAAAAGGCGTTGGAGAGCCAAAGCAAGGCTTTCATCCAAATCCTGAACCATGCAGGAGTAATACAGGGGCATTTGCGGTATGACCGGACAGACAGGGATTTATGAGGTGAAATATATTGTGAAAATCCATATAACCAGACAGAATACAGATAAAGGAAATCCATTGAACCATGCGGGATTTTGTGGTATTATAAATATGGGAAAATGTATGTATAAGGCAGGTGACATCATTGATGGAACATAATGCAAAAATTTCAGAAAACACACAGCAGGAATCCGTTCCTGTAATGAAACGTACTATTAAAGACAGCGTTTTTACAAATCTTTTTAAAGATAAAAAGTATTTGATACAGTTATATCAGGCTCTTCACCCAGATGATAAACAAACTACCGAAGATGACATAAAAGATATCACCATCAATAATGTTCTTGTTGATGATAGCTATAATGATCTGGGATTTTCAGTAGGTAACCGGCTTTTGATACTGATTGAGGCTCAGGCCACATGGACAGTAAATATTTTATTCCGTATCCTTATGTATCTTGTACAGACATATCGGGAATATTTTAGAGTAACAGAGCAGGATATTTATAACAGCACAAAATTGAAGATGCCAAAGCCTGAATTATATATCATATATACGGGAAACAGGAAAGAACGGCCTGAAGAATTATCTTTTTCAGAAGAGTTTTTTGGTGGAGAAGATATTTGCATAGACGCGAGAGCTAAGGTTATTTATGATGGAAAAGAAGGTGATATTATCCATCAGTATGTGGCATTTACCAAAGTATGTCAGGAGCAGGCATCAATCCATGGAAGAACCAGAAAGGCTATACAGGAAGCAATCCGCATCTGCAAAGACAGGAATGTGCTGAAGGAATATCTCGAAAGCAAAGAAAAGGAGGTTGTCAATATGATGATGGAGTTATATGATCAGGAAGAAGTGATGCGCTCTTATGTCAAAAGCAAAGAGCATGATACAAAAGTTGAAACAGCGAAACGATATTTGTCGTTGGGAAAATTATCCTTTGAAGAAATTGCGATTGGTTCTGGTCTGTCTATAGAAGAGATTGAAGAACTGGCTAGCATGCAACTGGCATAATTATTTAAAAGCTATTCTTTTCATAAAATAAAAGCAGGATATCTATATACAAATACCAGGTATATCCTGCTTTTGTTTTGAGCAAAACTGTGTTTTGTGGATAAGTTTTTAAAAAACAGTAAATATTTCTGAAATTTCTTGTTCGTAAGAGGCATATTCATCTTTGCTAAATAGATGATTCTGTGGATTTTCCAATAGTATAATATTTACATCAGGAATACTATTAGCTGTTTCCTTACCTTCTATTGATGCAACAATAATCTGGTTTTCTGTTTTATCCCATGTCAATAGCGTCCGAATAACTGACTCTAAATGGTCTTTATCCTGTTCCAGAACATTTGGAGAATCAATTACTAAGGGGAAAGAAATCATATCAGGACATTTTTTCTTTTGCGTTTGTACAAAAGATAACATTTGTGCAACTTTGCATCTTGGACCATAAGCACCACTCGCAATGATCGCTGTTCCTGGTTCTATTTCTTCTTCTACTTGATCCTTTGGAACATCAAGCTCAGTCAAAAGTTTTGACAGATTAGTTTGATAAATATTATTTGTTTGGGCTCTTTCTTCATTATAGCCCGCTAATTGTTTTTTGATATCTGAAGTTTCTTTCCCTAATCGCTCTATTTCCGCAATATTTGCACCCACTTTTGTTTGATATTCCAATAATAGTTGCTGAGTGGCTTTAGATTTCAAATACGCATTATAAACCTCCTGATTATCAGCAAGTGATTTCTCATAAAATTGTAATAAATCTTGTTTTTCAGAAAATTTAGTTTTCAGTTTAGCAATCTTTTTTTCTAACTTGTTAATTTCATTAGTAATATTTGTATAGTCATCATGCAACGATTCTAATAAATACATTTTTTCGAGTTTTTGTGTCATAGAACGCTCAAAAAACATCCCACACCGAGGGCATTCAACAACTTCCTCTACACCCTCGTCGCTTATTGGAACTTTTTTCTTAATATATTTTGCAAGAACTTCTTTATCATGAGTTAGCTGTATATGCTCATCTTCCGCTTCCACCAAGGCACTTCTTGATTTTGCAATGTCTTCAAGTATCCCTTTTATTTCGTTTTGACGAGTATTTATTGCACGCTCCAATGAAGTAACATCAAAGGACATTTGCGTATCATCCAGTCCATTTTGAAGTGTTTCTATTACTGTCAAATATCTTTGATTATCATTTGATAATTGGGTAATTTTTCTTTCATTAGCCTTTTGCAATTTACTTTTTCTTACATAATCATTATCAAACACACCAAGATGAAAGAAATAACTATTTTTTCGTTGCGGTAAATCAAATTGACCCATTCTATCAAAAGAAAAAGAATTTACAGCCCATCCATTTTCTTGATCAACATAATATGGCATATAATAAAATGCCGGAGGACACTTTGTTATTGTTCCCAATGCATCTTTACCAACCAAATTGATCTGAAGTTTAAAAATATCTTCCAGAGCATCTCTGAACGCTTCAACCGATATATACTTTTTTACAAATTCTCTATTCTTATATAAAACAAACCCTCTATTTAAACGACAAACTCTATAATCAAAATTATCCACTACAAAATCAATATATGTTAAAAGGTTAACTGCTTTAATTGGTTTAGGAAAAAATACTTCTGCCCCTAACGTATAGTAAATTGACTTCATAATAACAGATTTGCCCAAATGATTTCGCTCACTTGTAAGCAAATTTTTGTCTTCAGAAAAACGTATTCTTTTTGCTTCTTTATTTGTTAAATCGACTATTGTTATTGACGTAATAATTAAATTCATTTTATTTCACCCCCATAACAATATCTATGTATCAAAATCATTATAAGCACTTTAAGATAATATTCATCTGCATATGCCATAGAAACTATATTTTTACATAATGCTTGATCATATACATCAGACAAAATATTGGGCATATCGTCAACTCCAGATTCATTTACCTCTTCAATCAGCTTTGACAATGCTTGTTTGGTTTTGACAAATGTGGCAGTATCCGAATACATATCCATTTTAATTTGTGAATATTGAAACGCATATTTTCTACGTTCTGAAACAGACGAAATATCAAAATCTGTATAGAGTTTATCAAGTGTGGGAATCTGTATCGCTAATCCACAAGATATAACATTTTTTATATCCTGGCTTTTAACACCTTTTTGTTTGAAAATTTCCTCTACATCTGTACACTTTTCATCAATTTCATTTTTAAATTTATCATCTAATTCATTGTATAACAATTTATATATTGATTTTACTGTGGCAACTTGCAGGTTAGGATCTTTATCCAACAAAAAATTTTCAAATTCATGTTCAACTTCTTCTTTATGTCCCTTAGTAGAAAGTGAGGAACGAATAAAATAGAATTTAGATAAATCCACATCCTCTTCTTTTATATTTTGCACTTTGGCTATTGCTTTTCGTATTTTATTTATATTATCTTGTATACTTTCTTCATTTAATGAGGTTTTGGTATTCGGAAAAACAATATCTTGTTTAACCACTACATCTGTATTACATACCACTGATGCGCTTCCAACAAATCCCTTATATTTTTGAGCATTATTATATAGTTTTTGATACCATTCATCTTTTATTATGACATTAAGTGAATACTGTTTATCAGAAGACTTTGTTTTGACTTGATATAAATGTATTTCTGATGGGGCATCCGGATTACAGATTATGGAAATATCTTCAATATAATCCATCATCACCAGAAAATCTGTTGAGTAAAAATCCATAATTAGCTGTATAGCATAACTAACTTGTACAGTAAGCCTATTCTTTGTTCGTGAACCTGCAATTTCCTTTTGTGATTCTGAAATCATATCTTTTAAAGACATCTGTTCCCCCTCCTTCCCCTATAATTTTCAACGACTTAATTAGGGTTATTCTACCATAAACTACCTTCAATTACAATTCACTTGCCATATAAGTTTTCTATATAGCGTTAATAATGTTAATCAAAGGATTCAAAACTATTCTGCAGTTGGCACGAAATTGGCACAATTCCGCACAAAATTGGCACGGTTCTGCTCTTTCCCCGTATTAGGACTTATTAAGGGTATTATTATTGCACTTTTTTTATTGTTTCTTGATGGAATCCTATTGGAAGCGGAATGTTTGGCCAAAATTGATGGTAGTATTTTTACAGCTGTCGTTATTGGTTGTCTGAGCATAGCAGGTGTCATATTGGGTTTATATTGTGCTAATATTTCTTCCATATATTCATCTAAATATGCAAATGCCCCTGCAGCAGTATCAAATGCATTTCAATGCGACAGATTAACCCAAAGATGCATCAGTGTAATTATTGATTATATTATCTTTGGATTTATTGTAATTGTAGAAATCCTTATAGATTGTTCTTTAAGTTTAGGAACCGTTTTCACAATCATATTGTGGTCTATTGTAGTTATTATATCTTATAGTGTGGCAGGAAATAGAGCTTATCAGTTAGCAGACGTTTATAGTGTAGCAGATGATTCTTATAGACTCCTATATAGAATTATCTCGAATAACTTAAATAAAAAAATATATTCAAATGATGCAAGTTTCCAAAACCATTTTCAAAAAATCTGTGAGAATCAATTTAAACTTTTAAATGAAATCCAGCGTTTTGGAGAGTCTTTAGCTGAAAATAATATTGCTACAATGATACAATTCATGTGTAAAAATCTTGCACTCATGGAGGCTTATTGGGAAATAAAGAGGTATATTCCAAGAGATTCTTATTGGTTCAGAAATACTCAAAAATATCAGAAATGGCATCTTACAGACAGTATAGAGACCTCCACTGCACTAAGAACTGGAACAATTTTACCTTCTAAAGCAGAACATGATTATTGGTGGTTTGAGAATGAAATATTTTCAATAAATCGGAAATGTATTTTGTATTTGTGTAAAACCAGTAATTATTCCTCACTATATACATATTTATCATGCTTTGACACTATATGCGAAATTGCAATAAATAGTAAGGAAGTGAACTATTTTGTCAATCAAATTAACTACCTGCGGGAACTTGTAGAAAAGTTAGCAACAGACATCGAAAAACAAGATGATGAGGAAAACAAAATTTTTGCTGGAATTGTAGAACAAATCTCTTTGCTTTATTTAGGTATTGTTTTGGAATCTAAAAAATATTGTGAAAACCTCGATATAAAAAAATTTATATCAAATGCAATCAGTATAATTGACAAAGGTAAACCTCTCGATAAATGTGAACTGTTCAGAGGAAAAGAGCAACTAGATTTCTATAATAAAATCATAACAGAAATACAAGTCGAAAAAAAGCGTCTAACGCCGGATTGGTTAATTGCGCAAAATGTAGCAAAAGAAGCGCATGTATATATTAACAGCTTAATAGATGCAATCCGAGAGGGTATCGATAACTCATTCCGATTAGGTCAGTATCTTTATGAAAAGAAAATGTTATTTGAGTCCTGTATAATTTCTCTGAGATTTTATGAATATGAATCTAAACTTTCAAGACTTTTGGAAGTAATAGAGCTTAAAGAAAAAGAATTTTCTGAATACCATATTGATCAGGCACTTGTTTGGGATGAACTAAAAATCGAAATTTTAAAGCAAACAATTAAAAAATGGAAAAATACGATTCCGTCTTTATTACTTAAATGTTCAAGTGAATTTTCCATTAAAACATGGGAAAAGAGAGATGAGTATCCAGACTTCCTTGGTGAAAGCTATAACCACATTTGTGATGATGCTATAAACGCCATTACTCAAAACAATATTTCGCAGTTTCAAGTAGACTTTGAAAATCTGTCCCGGCTTATGCTTTTATATCAAGAATATATTAGAACAGATTTTATAAAGAAAAAGGATGTGTATAAAATAGAATTTGTATATTACGCATTTACTTCCCCAATAGCAGAATGGGCTCAAATAGGTGGACTGGCCATATTGTGGGGTGAGTTCAATTCAAACAAAGACTGGAAAGAAATTGTAAACACTGTTACTGCGAAAATTTTTACAGATGATTCTGAAGGAACAGAACTTGCTGAAACATTCATCAAATACATTCAAGACAGAGATAAATCTTGGATTGGTTTTGGATATCGAGGTTTTCTTGAAACTGAATGGAAGCAAAGAGTAGCGCAGGCAATTAAAAATTCTGAAATATATCAAACAGAATATGATTTATTTGGCATGAAGTTAAAAACAGAAAGCAAATTACTAAATGCTTTTTGTCAAAACTTTGAAAGTATGGGATTTATTACAGATCCATCAGAAGTATATTGGGTACTTTGCATCAATCCAATGTTGCCAGAAGAGAAAAAATTTCGTACAAGATATTCCTGGGAGGATAAGCTGAATGTATAATCCATTTAAAACGAAAAAAGTGTTAAAAGGCTATATCGTTCGTTATCAAATAACCCATATTCATACCGATTTTTTGAAGATTTGTCAACAAGTTTCTCTTTTATTCTAGGTGAAAATGATAAAACTAAAGATTTCTTCGCTTTTGAACCAAAAGGATGTATTGCGGAAACTATTTTAAATGCTACAACTCATTACAATTTGAACTATAAACTTGAGCAAACTATTAGTAGTACAATGCATAGTCTGTTAAGTTATGGGCAAGCATATATTTACCTTCAACCGCAGTATACCCAAGAAAAATCAGAAGAAAATAAAAATATCCCTGTGAAACAAACTATTTCTTCTCTGGATATTGGAGAAGTCAAGGGAGTTATTAAACAAAGAATCGGAAATAAATATGTTTTCTACACCTATGGATTTAATGGAAATATTATAGAAACAGAGCTTATGGCTGATGGACTGATTAGCCTAAATATCAGGGAACTCGGATATAGGAAAAAACACTTTCTTCACTTATGTAAAAAAATAAGAAAATGCGATGTGACATCTGTTGGACTATTATCATTTGAAAATACCGATGGATATGATTTTAATATTCATTTAAAGAAAAAGCGGCTTAAATTTTTAAAAAAAACAAAATCCATAGGCTGGAGTTTTGGAAATGATGGTCTTTCAGATAGTTATATATTGTACAGAAAAATTCTTCAAGACAAATTCAGAATCAAAGCCTTGAACTTCATCATTGATAAGATAAATGAAGGTTTATCCACATGCTTACACAATGAATCTCCTGGTAAATTAGTTGCCCATATAAGAAATCTGAATTATGATGATATCTGGGAACAATATACAAAAGGAAAGATTACTGTTACAGAATTAAGAAATTTATTATATAAGAATCAATAAAAAATTAAGATAAATAACCTCCAAAATAAAAATGTATTTGCTCCGGCTCAAAGCGTTTGCGGAAGGATTCGAACCTTCGGTGCGTTGCCGCACACCACCTTAGCAGGGTGGCACCATAGACCCCTCGGACACGCAAACGGAAAATGGATGGGGCAGGAATCGAACCTGCGATGTTTCTTTGTGACGGATTTACAGTCCGCTGCCCTCGCCACTAGGCATACCCATCCATGGGGTGACCAGGGGGAATCGAACCCCCATAAGCAGAGCCACAATCTGCCGGACTACCATTGTCCTATAGCCACAGTAGCTCCTGTGGGGCTTGAACCCATCATTTCCGGCTTGAGAGGCCAGCGTCCTAACCTTTAGACTAAGGAGCCATAACGATCCCCATGGGGTGCTGTGGTCCAGCGGACCACGCTTAGCACCGACCGAAGCGGAGCGTAGACCTTGAACCCAATACCTCCGGCTTGAAAGGCCGGTGTCCTGACCTTTAGACCAGGGGACCTTGCTGCAGGCATTTACAGCCTGCGAATCAACGATGTTCTTTCTTTTCTATATCATGCGCCAATCTGCATCTGGGCCGCTGCATCTATGACCAGAATATCATCCAGTCGTACCTGCAGGACTGCCGCTAACACCACCAGATTATCTATGGTAGGCAGAGCTGCGCCCTGCTGCCACTTGTATATGGCCTGCGGTGTGGCAAAACCAAAAATATCCTGTAAATCCTTTACGGATAATCCTGCCTGCTTCCGCAGTCTGTTGATGTTCTGTCCTGTTCCTGTCATATCTATGGTTGGCAGATTTACCATGTCTTTCACCTCCTGTTATCAAAATTCAATATCCAGGCGGTCATGCTCCATATGGACCTCGGACCCATGACCACTCGATTAAAAGTCAAGTGCTCTCCCATCTGAGCTAATGGAGCATAAAAATACCGCCTACCTCATACAAGATAAGCGGTACACAAATCCATGTCTTGCTTCCGGCAGGCTTTTTATAGTCCTACCCGGATATCACACAGTTTTTCGCCGTTTTCTTACCTTACATGAGCGCATTTTAACCAGACTCTGTTCTTTTTCTTTGCTGAACAGTGCCTCATAATGTTCGCTATGCAGATAATATGCGAAAGCATTCGCTGCGAAATTAACTGTTGCCATGATTCTTTCCTTTCTGGACTCATCCGGTCCGCTTTGTTCTAACTGTAATCACTATAACACTAATTCTCGAAATTGTCATTATACCAGTAATATAATTTGTGGGTAAATCACTATCCAACAAAACCTATCACATGATAAGACAAAAATATATAATCATATTCCGCCGGCCGTTTTAGATTATATAATTGTATAGTACAATGTCATTAAGCTCTGACAAGTCCAAGCCACTGCTCCACTTCTTTTACAGAGGAATCAAGAATATCTGCAATATCTCCTACAGAATTTCCTTTCTTATACAGTTTTTGAGCTAATCCTATTTTTGTTTTCTCCGAGGCTTCTTTCTCTTTACTTTCCACATAAGTTTTTAAAATATATTCTTCATTAAACAATGTCATCATAATATCCACAACCTCCTTTTCACGCCCTGACAGATGCTCGCCCAGTACATTCTGAGCCTTGCAGATACGGATTGTCTCCAGAACTGCTTTCCTGGTACTTCCATGCAGTTTCACCTGTTCATTATATATCTTTGTAAAGGCCAAATATTGATTTATGACATCTCTTTCTTTGCACAAATTAGGTTCAGCATCTTCCTAATGTATTCTTCACCTTGCCATAACGTAATCCATGATATATTTAACAGAATTACAAGTATCTTCAAAAGTAATATCTTTTGCATAATCAAAATTTTTCTGATACTTTTTCCAAAGGTTCTGCATCTGTGGATTATCCCTGATCTCCTTAATGATTTCCACATAAGTTTGCATCACCTGGCTACTGCCCCTCTTTGCACTTGTCTGCTCCAATGCTCGTTTCAAAATATTTTTATCGCATTCATTTCCACGCAAAGCAAAGATGATATGTATATCATAAAAATCTCTTGGGCGGGTATTGGCAATGCTGCGTGATAATACAGTTTCTATTTTTTCTGCCAGGACTGTTTCCAGGTTATAAGCCAATATACTTAATGTCCTGTCATCAAAGAGAAGTTTAAATGTATATTCTGTTTCTTTCGGTGTGATTATATCCCCAGTCGTAACATCTACCGTCAGAGGTACACGGATGGGAGGATAGTTCGCCTTTAAAGAGACACGTATACCGGGAAATCATCTGTTTCACGAATATCATAAATATCTTCTAAAGTAAAGCTCACATCATCCTCTATTTCAACAGCACATATTTCCTTAAAAATCCTTCGGATTGATTCATGGGTTAATGTAAACCCTTTTATTGTTGTATCCAGATCCATCGTTGTCCTGGTATCCAGCCCAACAATTACCGATATTAAGAATCCGCCTTTTAATATAAAATTGTTTTTATATGTAGATAGCGAAATTCTTTCCAACAACCGTTCCAACATGTAGTTCTGCATGACAAGCTGGGCAGAAATATTTTTCTCTGCTGCCTTTTTCTTAATGAATGCTTTCAGCTGCATTGGATTTCTGGTTATCATAACAGCACCTCCATGTAATGTAATATCTTTGGTTTTACTCTTAGCTGCTCCGCATATTTCATCAACTTGTGTATATCTTTTTCTTTAGAAGCCGCATACCGTTTCATTGCTCCATTTACAATCTGAATATCACTGCCGCTGCCACGCACAATGTCACATAATGTTCTTTCGAGATTGTATATTTTGATGGGATTCCCGCAGGGCGACTTTATCTCGATGATTCCAAGTGTATAATTATCTGGCACAACTCGTTTCACAATAATATTTTCCTGTTTAAGAGAAGGCGCATTATACCCTTTTGGAAAAGTCATTGTATATTTTGCCGGTGTCCTGTCGGAATATCCTAAAAGGTACAACGCTGTATCATGGGAATAGATACCTCGTCCATACCTGCACTGCAACAGATGGATGTCATCCTCCCATATATCACTCCGTATATAAAGCCCTCGTCCATAACGATATAATTCTCCATCCTTTACAAGCTTCTGCAATATGCTTCGGTGCATTCCGGATTCTGTGATCTGTCTGGCCGTAATAGTACCATCCGGCGAATTTTCCAAAAGAGTTTTTATTGTATTCTCAGTTTTCATGACAGTCACTCCTTTTTATACACATTATATTGTATATAAATAATGTGTCATTGTCAAGTTTTATGATACATAAGCACATTAAATTTGGCACAAATAATGTGTCATTGTCAAATCAATCTACTTTATAGTTGTTTTAATTATACTATGACAAATCTAACCCATTTGGATAAATATAACGAAAAGAACAAATTGACACACCAACGGCCGGGCATTGGCACTGTTCTGCTCTTTCCCTATATAGGAAAGCGGTCATGCTGCGAAGCGTGACCGCTGGAATGAAAATATTAAATAGAGAGATTTTTTTCAAAATCTATTTGTACCAGTTTTTTGCCATTAGGCAGCATATGTTCTAAAGTTTTGATTGTATGGTAATCAATTTTAAACATTGCTTTCTGCAATGACTGTTCATCCATTTGATGATGCACCTGTTCCAGTCCGTCAAATACATGAAGACAGGGGGAATCTGATACCCAGCTATCTTCCATATTGATTTGAATAATACATGAAACATACTTTGGGCTTGTCTGTACGATAACCTTCTGAAAGCAATCATATCCGATATACTCAATCAACAGATTTGCAATGACCATATCAGCCTTTGGTAATTTATCCGTTTCATTTATCAAATCAATACACAGACATTCCAGGATACTGTTCAATTCAGAATACCTTTGAACGACTGTTTGCAGATAAAAAGAGTTGATGTCAATGCCATATATTTTATCAAACCTGTCTTCTTGGATATGTTCAAGACCGTTACCACCCGCAATACCAAGTATCATTATACTTGATACGGGATATGTATAAAATTGACCTTTCATCATTTCATTCATAATCTGCAACTGCATAACCGAATCAAGTTTCATATGATTTTCATAATCAGCTAATGAAATTTCTTTCCATGGATTTTCCATACTTTTACCTCGTCCAATGCAAATTTGTTGTTTGAACTGATTAGAATATATCGCAGCCCGTCATTGACAGCAACCGCTGTATTCCGCATAAATACTGCGTCTGCAACGGTTTATTATTTGTCTAACTGTTAAAAACAGGATTATATCCTCTTTGTTTATTATATCGCTGATATGGATACTCTATCAAGCTTTCCTTTCATTGTAAAAATCGAATATAAAAATTGGCACACCATCGGCACAACATTGGCACGGTTCTGCTCTTTCCCCGTAAAGGCATCCATGCTATACTTGGTACAGTCAAAAATATGTAAAGCAGCCGTTTTCCATTCCGGGAGACGGCTGTTTTCGTCAGAAAGGCGGTGGTTTTACTTTGTCCCAAACTATTTCCAAAGCAGCCGGCAGGGCGTCTCCCCAGAAGGGCAGGCCCGGCAGGAACCCGGCGGCCATACTGAAAAGTGAGAATGGTGATGTCAACTATTTCAGTACGGTGGTGTTCATCTTCATAGCGGTGATCTTGCTGGCATTCATCCTGGACCTGTTCAGCATCATCTCCACCAAACAGGAACTGGACCACTGTGCAGACCAGATGGTGAAGCAGATCCAGCTTTCCGGGGGCGTCAATGGAGAGACAGAGCAGCTTTTTAACTTCCTCTGCTCCCAGATTGAAGGGGCGGAAAACATTTCCTACTCCATTGACGCCTCCTACAAGTCGCCCACCCCGTCCGGCATGAGCCGGGCCATCCAGCTTGGGACCCCCTTCTACATCACCATCACAGGCAGGGCAAAGCTGGGCGGCTTCTGGAACTTCAACCTGGTGAACATCACCGTTGTCTCCAGAGGCGCCGGCGTCAGCGAGCATTACTGGAAGTGAGGTGGCGCATGAAAAAACCGTACCAACGCATGAAAGGCAGCACAGGCAGGAATCCCCTCCGGAATGACCGTGGGGATATTTCTATCTTTACCTGTTTTTTTGTGGTGGGGATCGTGATGCTGGTCGCCTTCCTGCTGCTGTATGCTTCCATCCGTATTACCTGCATCAACATCCGCAATGGCGCAAAAATGGAGCTGAACAATCTAAGTGCCAGCATCTACGCGGACACCTACCGCTCCCAGAGGGAGACCAACTTCAGCGAATACTTAAATACCCTCTACTCCAGCGGGGACTATACCGCCATGCTGGAGGACATGGTGACAGACGGGCTCGCCAGCAAGATCCCCCTTTCTACGGATGACTACCAGGTAAGGGACATCAGTCTCGCGTTCCATGTAACAGGCGACCGGGTGGAGTATGTATTTACCTGCAATATCGAGTTCTATGTCTACATGTTCGGTCACTCCTACCCCGCCATCACCCGACCCGTGGAACTGACCGGTTACCACAACACCAAATTTTGACCAACCATGAAAGGAGCTTACTTCTTATGAAAAAACTGTTTACATCCAAAAAATTCATTTTCGCCACCTTTTTCACGGCCCTTGCCGGCTTCCTGACCTTCCGCCTGATCGGGCGCCGCAGGGCAGCAGGAACTGATTTATGATCATCAAACTATGAATGTTTGATAAATTTAATCTTCTGTTGAAAAACTTTGCCATAAAACCGTAAAGGAGATACAGAAAGAAAAAAGGAGATGACTGCTATATGAAAAAATTTTTTAAATCTAAAGGGTTCCTCGTGACCGTCCTTTCTGTTTCCTGCATCGCCATCCTCGCCGCCTGCTGGCTTGTGGGCCGGGATACAAAGACCGCCTTCCTGCCGGATGGGCAGCCCCCGGATGCCGTCCAGGAGGAATGGAAGGATACCCCGGTTGCCACGGAAGGCTCCTGGGAGCATGCAGACAGCAACATCCGGAATCAGGACAATGCAGAGGACAAGCTGGAAGATTACCCAAAGGTGGCAGAGGAATCGGAGCAGGAGGTTGTAGCTGACTTCATTCCCACAGAAACAAAGGATGAAACGCCGCCTCCTCCCCCGGAAGGCAAGACTGTCATCACAGACCCCGGCGAGGACCATCCCGTGAACCCGGCCCCGGAAACAGCCCCTTCTTCCACAGATACCGGAAAGGACAGTACGCCTCCTGCCGGCACCACCAATGAAAACGGAGCTGTATACGATCCCGTTTTTGGATGGGTTGTTCCCGGACAGGTCAACCAGGCCACTGTGGACAGCAGCGGAGATCCTAACAAGATGGTCGGGAACATGGGGAACTGACAGCCCATCCGGAATCTATCCCCGCATGATACTTACAGGGATTGCCTGAACGGGTTCCCAGCCAGATACCGGCAGCTGCATATACAACTGAATACTGAAACCGGAAAACCGCCTCAGAAATGGCGGTTTTCTTTTTATAGAAAAAGATTGGAGTGTGATATTGTTTGAAACGCTTTTATGCCCTCCTCTGCACCGCCGCCCTCCTGCTCTGCCTGTGCCCTGCACAGGCTTTCGCTTCCGGGCAGGGCAACATTGACGGCGGCGGGGGAAACATGAACCAGGGCACCTCCACCAACTTCTGGTCTCCCGGCAACGACGGCGTGCGGGTAACGGTGGTGGATGCCCAGTCCGGCTCCGCCGTAAGTACGCCGGTGGATTTTTCCAACCGCAGCCAATCCTCCACAATGCTTCATTTTGGCAAAGTGAACAAGATCCAGTATAGAGACGGAACTTCCCTCTCCCTGCAGTCCGGTGTTCCCTATAACTGCCTGCAGCCGGCTTATTCCATGCCGGCCATTATCAACAGCAACAGCCGCCCCGCTTCCATTGAAGCCATCAAACGCTATTTCTGTTCGGAATATGCCTGCATGATGGTGACGGATGCCACCGGGGTCAGCTATGAAAACATGCTGGCCGGGCAGTATAAGATCCTGCTGGAGCCCATTGCCTATGTGACCTTCAATGGAACAAAATATGCTTTCACGGCAACGGAAGCCGCCCTCTATGACCAGCTTTCCGGTGGTTCCCTGCGGAGTAAGCTGCCCTCGGTAGCCTTCCAGAACCTCCCCCTTGCCCTGTTCCTGGAGTACAGCGACCTGGGCTTTCCTGCCTGGACCGGGGGCAGGCGCGGGATACAGTCCAACGGGGATATCATCAGTTCCCTTGGTGTCGGCATTGTCTGGTTTGAGGAATCAGAAGATGCGGGCGGGGAGATCGAGGCGCCGGATGTGGAATACCGGGTGGATACAGACGTAATCACCGCTATCCGTCTACGAACCAACGGACGCCTTACCCCGGATAACCCTGCAACGGTCACGTTCCATATCATGGGTAGAAGTTACACCGTCCGGAACATTGTTATCCCGGCAAATGATTCCCAGCTGGTATGGGTGAAATGGCATACGTCTGACACGCCCCAGACCATCACGATCACAGTGACACTAAGCAGAGGATTTACTTATCAGGAGAAACAGGAGGAATCCCGCTATGCCCCCCAATATCCATGTTTTTCTTTTCATTTTCACCTTTCCCTTTCTCTAATGATTTTTTCAGGCGGCATCCACGGAACTGACCTTTACACGAAAGGTCCGAAATTCCGATACCGTTACAAACTGCTCATAAATCTCCGGGTACTGCAGTTTCAACCGCATCAGGTTGTCCTTGTCAACCATCATCTTGCGGACCGGGTTGTAGGTCAGCGTGTACTGGCTCCCGCCCATATCGCAGACAGCCCTGCAGCTTGTTCCCATCTCCGCAGCCAGGATCGCTTTCAGCCTCTGGATATCGGCCTCCAGCTTTTTGGAATACTTATCCGACTGTTTTTTCTGTTCCTGGAGTTCCATGTAGCGCATCAGTGTGGATGGCATGGCCCCGTTTAGGACAATGGCATCGGCTTCTTTTTCTGCCCGGCCGCAATACTGCCTGGCGCTTGCGAGGATCACATCCCCGTCCTCCAGATAGGGCGGCGGGACCTGTTTCTGCACATGTCTGTCCCAGAATTCCTGTTCCAGGAATATCATTTCTTCCTCATAGGCTATGTCCCTGTGGATCTCCCGGATAATCGTTTCATCCTCCGTGTTGCCGTACAGACAGCAGAAAAATACACAGTCAATATCCATCACGGCCATGTAATGCCTGCCCTGTGGCTCATAGTAGGCCGGCACGGTCTCCCTGCCGTCTTTCCACCAGTGGTCTTTCGCATTATAGTTCGTGGTCTTGATCTCCAGGATGGCTTTCGTCCCGTCCGGCATGGTGATGAAGTAATCCACATCTGCCAGCATGAACGGATAAAGGGGATGCCGGAACATCTTCTTGATCTGGTAGATTTTAAGCCCTGTCTTCCTCTCAAAAATCTTTGCCACAAGGTCTTCCAGGAGATGCCCCATTTCCATGGCTACCCAGTTTCCTTCATCTTCCTCTACCGCCGCAATACCCAGCTTGTCATAGTAGATATCCCGCGCGGTACGGAAAGGGGAGAGCCCTATGATGGCAGAGACGTCACTGCCGCCGATCCCGCGGCGCCGCCAGTCCAGCCATTCTTCCCGGGTAAGGCCTTCCGTATCCACAAGCACCTGCGGGCTGTGCCTTTCCCTTTCCACGTTCGTATCGGGCATGGTCACGCCCCCCTTCTGGCCCTGTGCGTGAAGTTTACTGTCCGGATCGTGGTACAGTTCTTCCAGTACTGGCTGTCTGCTTTCTGTGCAGCGGTATCCCTGAAAGGGTATCCTGCCGCCTGTTTCTGCCAGCTCCTGCCGGCCTGTTTCTTCCTTGTACTCATTCTTTCTACCTGCCTTTCTAAAATGTTTTATCCTCAAAGCCCTGATCGGCGTTTGGGCAACAGCATAATAAAAAAGCGGGAATGACCATCTGCCAAATCCCTGGCGTCCATGGATTTCCATGAACCAAAGTCATTCCCGCTCTCAAAGGGAAAGTGATCCCTTAACATAAAAAAAGCCAGTACACCACCAGCCAAAGGGCATAATGGTACTACTGGCACAAAAATACAAACTTAACAGCGTGTGCAATGCGGAGAATATTCCGCATACAGTCTGGACGGACTGCATTTCCCATATGGGTACGCACAAAAATCAATTACAAGGACAGTTTAGCACAAGATATTGTTTTAGTCAAGCAATCAATACTATATATAGTATTTTAACGTTTTTCATATAAAATGCAAATTTCAACAGTAATCACATACTGGCTATCTTTCTAACCGTATTTGCTGTCCTTATGGTCAGCTTCGTGCTGATCTTCGTACCTGCTGTCTTAGGCCACCAGTTTGTCTTTTGGTAATCTTTACGGCTGAAAGACCAGAATATCACTTCCTTGTAATCCTTTATCCTCTCCAATTCCTTTCTGGGTTCTCCGATTTCATTATATACATCGGAAAATGCAGCTGGCGGTATTATGAAAATTAGATTATCATAGATTTCTTTGTTCTCACTGCCCCACCAGTCGGGCGCATTTTGTAAAATATCCTCAAGCGCTTCCCTTGACAGGACAAAAACAGGAATATCCAGTCCAAACTGATTTTTTATCATTTCCTCAATCTTGTCCGTAAGCTTCCTTATATTATCTTCATCACTGGAAAAAATCACATTGCCGCTGTTCAAATATGTTTTCACTTCTACAAAAGCAAGTGTTTCAAATCCCTTCTTTAATTCTGCCATTGGCACTTTATTTTTCCCGCTTATATTGATACCCCTTAATAAAGCAATATATCTTTTCATATCCGCAAACACCCCTGCCACTTCCTGATTTATTTATTCATCAATCCAAACGCTTTTTCAAATGAGATACATTCTGTATATCTTCCATTCCACATGAACCCATTGTAATATTTATAAGAATTATCGGCTGATATATATGCATTATCAACCATACTGGTTTGCCGGAACAATCATTTTAAAACCGTGCTCAAAGCCACCTTTCACAGATGCATCTATACAGTAATCCGTCTACAGCCCAATAATAATACCTGAAAATCATATAACTCATTATTCATAATCAAATTTGGGATATCAACAACCAAAAGTACGATTCTATTTTCTCCTATTCATATAGACAATACCTGTTCAGACATTAAACTGCCTCTCCTTCCGGCTTGTTATACACAGTTTGTCATAAAACGGCTCTGCAACTTTCATTTTCCTGCTATGATGGTATACGCTTTCTGAGATTGATAAGGCGAAATACATCATCCATAATTTCTCTATCCCGCACATCCAGCATCAACCATTTCTGTCCATTTCCGGTTTTTGTGTTTTTGAATACTTTCTGCACATAGTCGGAACATTGCGGCATAAGAAACTCTGCCTCCGTAAGTTCACGACTTCCTACAACCACGAGAGCAATAAAATAGCCCTGCATCGGATAGAGTGTACAAAGAGACTTTCCGCCTTTTTTATACTTAATATTCCAGCCTGCCTGCATAGAACAACGGCTGTGTTCTATGCAGGGCCTGATCCGATAGGTGGACTGAATACGGTTATTAAAATCTGTCCATAAAGAATTGTTAATATATTCTGTGACTTGCTCCAGTGACGGGGATTTTTCCTTTGAATACAGCACATTCCAATCCACTCTGAATTCCTCCTTAGCCTTTATTTTTCAGCGGCAGGGGCTTGACCCAAATTTCCATACAGGCCATCCCCTCCAGGTCACGGTAATATTTTTCTGCTGAGAAAGGCTCCGTGGTTAAATTGTGGCGGGGCAGCCAGATACCAAAAAGATATTTACCGGCCTGATCTAAAGAAACCGTTACCAAATCCTCAAAATTTTCTGCTTCGACTCTGCAAACGATGTATTCTCCTGCCGGGAGTTCTCTCTTAACAAAACCATCCTGCAGCCGGTCCGGAATATTTTGAACAAGACCGCCTGCAAAATAAGTGAAAAGGTTCTGTACAGTATCTTCCCCATGGGACATTCCCATTTCTACAGCAGTATTTAGATTGGCTGCGATGGAAACCTTCTCCATGTGATAACGCTTCCAAAGCTGTCCCGGTACATCTACACCTGTGCTTTCACCAGCCGGCATTTGTTCGGAAATACGGACTTCCGTTTCCAGGCCAAGGTAAATTTCCGGTTTTTCCAATGTCCTTCTCTGGATTTCCAGGACGATATTTCCGGCCACCAGCGGAACCCCCTCGTCTACTAAAACATAATTCATGGAAACTTCCGGCCTGGCGAATGTATTGAGCATTGGCAAATCCCTCCTGTAGCTTTCAGGCGTAATCCCATACGTTTCCTTGAAAGCCCGTGTAAAATTCCCGTGACTTGAAAAGCCATAGTCCAGGGCAACGTCAAGAATCCTATGGTTGGTACTTTTCAGGTTTTCAATAACCTTTGCCAAACGGCGTAGCTTCACATATTCCTGAACCGGTTTGTTTACCAGCCTTTTGAATAATCGCTGAAAATAAAAGGGGGACAGACCGACAGTATTTGCCAGTTCTTCCGTTGAAATTTCTTTTGTCAGATGTTCCTCAATAAAAGTCAGGGATTGTTCGATTGCTTCATATGCGTGCATTGCGGCATCTCCTTAAGTTGATGATCAAATCATATCATTTTATTTTTTGCCGGGCTTTTCACGCAATGCGCTTTTTGATTGGGAGATTTCAATATAATCAGCCTTAATCATACCATACAAATAGTAATCGCAGTATGTGTTTACCATTTTACCTCCACGGATAAGCCCCTCACGCTTGAAGCCTGCCTTTTCCAAAGTTTTATAGGATGCAATATTTTGTATGTGAACATCAGCCCATAAACGCTGTAATTCCGTTTCTTCAAAGCAGAAGGTAACTGCTCTCACCAGCGCTTCTGTCATAAGCCGTTTGCCCTGGCAGGCAGGTGAAAGGCGAAATGCCACTTTTGCCATGCGGTCATTTTCAATGAGATATACCCACATATCGCCAATAACTTTATGATCCTGCTTATGGATAATACCCCAATGAAAACTTTTCGCAGGTTTCTCCTGCTTTTGGAAAAGTAATTCTGGGTTTAAGTCACTTTTCCCGGGGCGTTTGCCCCAATACTGATAAATAGAGCTGTCACCCAGCCATTCTTTCAGATCCGTAACATCCTCTTTTCGCAGAGGGCGCAGGATAAGCTGTTCCGTTTCAAGAACAGGTTTATTCTGAACATAATCCTGTAATTTCATAAGCTGTCCCTTTAAAAGTTAAACACCTGTCCCCAATCAAAACAGCCGGACGCTTCTGTGCTTTTCGGCCATTCGCTGCACCATGCGGGAACACCGGGCGTTTCAACCCTGTCAAAACTCGGTGTATAGGGCTTGATGTCCAGTACAGGCGTATTGTCATCCGCATCAATGAACGCAACACGAATCATTCCGTTGGTGAAATCAATGTTGATTATTTCGGACGCTGTTAATGCAACAGGGTTCGGACGTGCAGGAGACCGTGTCGCAAATACACCCATGACTTTGGGTGCGCCTTTATAGGGCTGTTTCGTTTGTAGTTCATTCCGGTCCGCATGGTTGTCGCAATCGCTGAACCACCAGAGGACTTGGATGTGGCTGAAGCCTTCCAGGGCCTGCAGTCCGGGAATGTACTCTGGGGCCAGCTGAATAAATGTGCCGCTTTCATCATTTTTCACTTTGCCAATGGCTTTTAACTGACAGGTCATATTTTTTCCTCCTTGCTTTGTTGGTAAAACCAGTATAAGACCTCACATCATGTGAGATGCAAGAGGGAAAAAATGCCCTGCATTTTTAGCGGGGCATTTCAATTTCTATATGGCTATGGTGTTCCAGTGGTATTTGAAGCTCAATCAAATACTTTTCAGGGTTCTTCTCATTCCACGGGCCTCTATGCGCGATCTGACGCATGGGGGCAGACATTTTGTATTCGCTGTTTTTCTGCAGCCATTCGGCAAAGGCAAGATAAGCTCCTTTTATATTTGCAAAATCGCCATAGACCATTGTGTAGGCCATATGCGGGACTGGTTCTGTCGTGCCAAAACAAAATGGGTCTTTTACCTTCCCCATTTCCTTTACCGGAGCGCACAGTTCAATATCAACATCTGTCTCCCGAAATTCTGTATCGTGATAAATAGAAAATGTACTGCCCGTTATTTCTATTTTTTGCTCTCTCGTAAAAGCAGAGAGTTCTTTCCATAAGTCACCCTCGGAATAGTAGTCTGGTACAACCCTCCTCAGGGACAGCACCTGATACCCAGGGATTGGCTTAATGGAGATGTGATAGTGCAGCTCTCCTTTGCCACCCTGTATTTCACTTTTTGCAAGTTCGATCTTTTGCAGTTTTTCCTGTTCGGCCTGTATTGCATTTTCTATCTCCATGCGCTTTTTGTCGAGCTGCGTAAGAAGTGATTGCTCATCCTTCGTCAAAGCAAGCGCAATTTCTGAAACATTCAGTCCGCTGTCCCGCAAATACAGGATTTTATTCAGGCGCGGTATTTGCTCCACCGAATACAGCCGGTGTCCCGTCCACTTGTCAACCTCTGCCGGTGTCAGGATACCTGTCTCATCATAATAGCGGAGCATACGAACAGATACCTGCGTCAGCTTTGAAAATTCTCCTATCCTGAACATTGTTTCACCTCCTGCTCCAGCTTAATGAGATCACTGTAAGTTGTCAAACGGATCGGTAGTCTATCCCCTCAGATTTTTTAGAGCATCGGGGTTATTTGAGATAATCTCTCCAACAGTCTGACAGCTTTCCATGTTTGGGCAGTCTCCACATGTCGCCACACCCTTTTTCAATGCACACTGACGAATTCCGCAAAGACTATCGCAGAATACAGTTTTCATTCCATCAACACGACATCCTTCACAATTGATATGTTCAGGCAGAATGGGGGCATTATTTAACTCGGCCCATAGTTTTGCAGTTTTCTCACGCAGCGCCTGGTCATCATTGATTGTTGCGAGATATGCATCACATTTCTCACAATCCAGCCCGCAGTATGCAATCATATTTCTCATGGTTATGTACCTCCTAAAGTCCTGATTTATTGTGTTCCTCCCATTCGGATTTCCTTATTTCATTTTTCTGGCACTCACTACATTCTATGTTGTGAATAGAAATAATACCGCCACATTGGGAGCAGGTATATATTTCTTTCTGCATATCCATGAATTTTTCCAAACCCTTCTAAAAACTGGAATTTAGCGTTTCCCTGTCTTAATAAATTCAATCCTACTATTCAACCTCCACCTTATTTACAAGATCCAACTTATAACGCACAGCACCATGGTCTCTAAATATCGTTGCACTTGTAATATGGATTGCCAAAATAACGCAGTTTTCATCCTGCTCATTATTTGCATCATCGTACCAGTCTGCAAATGCTTCACGGAGTTTCGTTCTTAGGGCAGCGTTTTTGGGTTCCAAAACCCATCCGAGGTTTTCTCCAATTCCATGACCGTATATTCCCTCAAAGCAAACGGAAAACGCAACCTCTTTGTTTTGAGCGATCTGCTGCATTTTATTTGATTTTGCCGATGTTGTGACATAAAACACGCCATCTTCATAATAAGCACTCACATCACGGACACTAGGGCGAGGAAATCCATCAGTGCCCGGTTCCGTAGTAATCGTTGAGAGCGCAATGGTGTTATCTTTCTTGTTGCCACAACTTTCTTCAATTAATTTCATTCCTTCTTCATATCTGTTCATTGTTAATTCCTCCATCCATTTCAATTTGCTTATTCGTCCACCATGCATTCACTATCCAGAAGTTTCGTCAAGTCCTCCACGGAAGCGTCCATTTTTACAGAAATCTCCTCCATCGTCATATCCGAAGCAAGAAAACGCTTTATCACCATTTTCATATCCTCACCGACCTCTATGATATGCCCGTCCGGATCATAAAAACGAATCACCCTCTGGCCCCAGCTATGTTCGATCACTTCTCCCAGGTATTCCATGTCCGGGTATTCTTCCAGCCTGTGCAGAAATCCGTCAAAGTCCTGTTCCTCAAAGACAATTTCCGCATTGTTGGATTTTTTTAATACCTTTTCTTCGGGCAGGTTCACAAGCCAGTCAAAATCCTGCTGTAATGCCAAGCCGCAGGTAAAAGCGATATTCCTTCCGTAGTCCTGAAATACTTCCAGTCCAAACAGATCCTCATAAAATTTCCTCGCAGCCTTAATGTCGGCCACTGCTATCACCGTACATGTGTACTTCATAGAATGATTTCTTTCCGCTTTACTTTTTCTAATTCTCTTTTACTGTTAGCTGTTTCTGATACAAATAGCGCTGTATCCAGATTGTCACTTTTTCCTGTGCAGCTTCAGTTCAACCTTTCTATGGGATGCAATCTCCGAAAGCACCCCTGCTGCAAAAGCACTTTTCTCTTTGAGCGTAAGGGTTTCCATATCTGGTCTGCTCTCGATTTCCCTGAGTGCCTCCTTAAGCTCCTGCAGATTCAAAAGGTTTACCGCAACGCAAAAAAGGGTCTTTTTACGGCCGTCATTATAGCCGGACAATAAGATATCCAGTATTTTCATCTTTTCCATCTGCTCTGTATTGTAGGCTTCGGCCCCAAACTGCCGGACCTTTTCCAGATCAGCCCTTCGGTTGCGATGTGTAATAAAGGAATCGAAATCGTCAATATGTTCATATTTTTCACATGGGTACTCCCTGCATTGACAGCAGTATTCTACTCCGTTGTGCTCCATGCTGCACCTTGCGATCCTGCACGACTGGTTTCCTTCCCCTCCACCGCAGCCGGGGCAGTTTTTGTTCAAAAACATGGGGCAAAGCCCACAATTCAGACCACAAAGGGACAAGAACTGATTTTTCCGGTTAAATCCTTTCATGATGCCTCCCAAACAGCCTGCCTGTACCCGATTTGACAAGTAACAACTGAATCCTCTCTGGTAAACAAAATATAGAAAATTATATCATTGTCTATGGAATTTTACAACCAAAATGGTATAAGTGGTCGAATGAAAAATACTGGAAAGAAAAACAGGATTGCAGGTTCCAACCATCTTTTCTATCGCTTATAGAGCCTCCATATCAAACAGGCTTAATTGTACCGGCTGCTCTTTTTTCTCCTTTTCTTTTAGCTGGCGCATTTTTTCCAGTTCCGCTATCCTCTCTGGCCCCAGCCATTTGTCTGCATGGCGCCGGTCTGTGCTGTATTCCTTCAGGCTCTCATATCCGCTCTCTAACAGTTTCTTTTCCAGGCGCCTGACTGCGGACTCCCGTGACTGCCGCCGTCTCTCCCGTTTATTCTCTGATTCCCGTTTTTCCATATCGGAAGCATGCACAATCTGTATTCCGTTCCGTATATCCTCCAGATCCTGCATCAGCTCCCTGCTTTCCCTGCGCTCTGCACGGACGTTCTGGATCTCAAAGGAAAAATACCGGCCGTGGTATTCGGAGAAAAAGAGTTCCGTAAAATAGTGGTTCCGCACTTTATCCTTTATCCTGTCCTGGCAGAGCCTGGCGCATATCTTGCAGATATCCATGCTCACCGGATGCTCAAAGAGCTTTTTCCCTTTGATAATCTGTGTGTCCACCTGACCTTCAAACAGTGTGCCGCTTAGGTCATTTCTAAGATAGGAAATTTTTATATCATAAAATACATTTCCCCTTTTCTTATCCAGCTCATGCCCCAGGACCGGGCACATCCCTGCACATCTGTTCCGTCCGCAGTCATAAGGGTCATAGTTCATCTCCCATTCCAGCGTATCCCGGTTGAACCGCATATGCTCCCGACAGACACGTCCTTTCTTTTGCAGTCCGAAACTGATCTCCTGCCTTCGTATCTCATCGTCATGCAGTTTCAGGATATGCTCTACAATCCCCTCATAACAGTATTCTTCCTCCGTCATATGGACCTCGCAGTCATACCGGAGTATGCCATGCTCCTGGAGATATTCATGTTTCAGCTTACATTCTTTCTTTTCATAAGGGCAGTGGATGGTAGCCATATCATTTTCAAAAGTCCACTCAATCCCCATGTAGCTCATGTTGCTGTGGCACTGGAGCCCTTTGCACTGCAGGCCGCAGGGTGGCTTAAAGGTCTGCTCAAATATCCACCATTTTTCATAAGTAAAGCCCCCATCATAATTATCAAGAGTCTTTTCCTGCCACATGGGTATGTCAACCCTTACATAGTCTGGATGGTGCTCTGCGCTATAACCTTCCTCCAGCAGCCGTTTTGTCAGAGCATTGTATTCCTCATATTCCTTTTCCCTCATTTTGTTCCTCCTTATAATCCCTGGCAGGGACGCATCCCAAAATAGTTTTCCATGCGGTCCCGCAGCCTTTCTGCCGACATATCATATTCTCCGGCAATACAGGATTCACAGCACGGGTATTTGTACGCCAGGGTTTTCGATAACCGGGCATCCCAGCTGTTTAACTGTCTGCCACATTTGTTACAGTCCTGATCCAGCCATCTTACTTTCTGCAATCACTCTCCACCTTCCTTTCTTTCTTGTGAATGTTGTTGTATCCTTATATGCCTTCCGGCTTTCAGGCAGCAAAAAAGCAGGAATGACTCTCTGATATTCCTGGCGTCCGTAGTTTCCTGTGAACCCGTGTCATTCCTGCTCTGAAAAGAGATAATAAAATTTTCCAAAATAAAACCAGCGGTATATCACTCACAGGGCGCAGTGATACTGCTGGTACAATCATACAAACTTAACGGCGTGTGCAATGCGGAAGTTTGCCACATACAGGCAATTCCGACTATATCCACAAAAGGATGCGCACAAAAATCAATTACAAGGGAAGTGTAACACAAGATATGGAATCAGTCAACAACTTAAAACTATATATAGTATGAAAGAAATTTAAAAAATTTCTGATTCTTGCAGAAATATCTGGTTTTCACCCTATTTTATTATTATATAGGTCATTTAAAAAGATGCCATAGAACGTACATTGACAATTTCATAGCATGGTACTGGGAGTTATACAGGTGCATGGGACAGGTCTGCCATAAAAAGCCTGCCCCTGCTTAATCGCTGCACAGCACGGCCTGAAAATACGCGGCGGAAACTCCGGCGCAGGAAGTGGCCCAGGGCGCCATGTGGATAAAATATATTTTTTGCTAATTGCAGTTGAAATCTCAGCGGTTCACTTCGTATATTATATATGGAGAATATTTTCAAGGATTATGCTGATTCTGTTTCAGCTGCAAGGAAAGGAGCGTATATGGCAGCTGATGAAAAGATCATGAAAACGCCAGCCACTAATGAAAAAAGGACTTATTCTGTCCAGGAGATTGCCGAAATCCTGCAGATCAGCCGCAGTATGGCTTACAATCTCTGCTCTCAGTCCCTCTTTAAAACGGTCAGGGTAGGGAAGTATGTCAGGGTGTCAAAACCTTCCTTCGATGAATGGCTGGACAGCAAATAAAAAAGGAGAATCAGTATGGCATCTATTGTAAAAAGAGGAAAATCATATTCTGTTGTTTATTATCAGGGAACCGGAAAAAAGCGTCAGCAGGTCTGGGAATCCGGACTCAGTTATTCCACGGCCAAAAGCAGGAAAACCCAGATTGAACATGAGCAGGCGACAAATACCATTACTACAGTAGACAGCAGGGATATGACAGTCAGTGAATTTCTTTATGAGTTCATTGAAAAATATGGCCTGAAAAAATGGAGGGCATCTACCTATGACGGCAATAACGGACTGCTGGAGAATTATGTGCATCCCTACCTGGGTGACAAAAAGCTCCGTTCTATCAAAACAAAAACGGTAGATGACTACTATCATTTTCTGGAAACAGAGGCAGAGCCAGCTACCAATATGGGGAGGCCCATGCGGGAACACATCACGGCATCTACCATCCATGACATTCATAAGGTACTGCGGTGTGCCTTCAATCTTGTGGTGCGCTGGGAGTATATTAGTAAAAATCCATTCCTTAATGCAACCCTCCCGGAACATCACGAAAAGGAAAGGGTAATTCTGGAGCCGGAGCAGATTTTAAAGGTTCTGGAATTTACCAACCGTCCCGAATATTATGATTATTACTTAATCCACTGTGCGGTTCTGATTGCCATTGGATGTACCGTGCGTGGTGGTGAAATCGGTGGTCTGCAGTGGGACAAGATCAATTTTGAAAAACAGATCATCCATTTTGACCGGGCAATCGACAGAGTATCCAAGAAGAACATGGATATGCCGAAGATGAACATTCTTTTCAAGTTCCCAAATCTTTATCCGGGAACCAAGACTATGATTGTTCTGAAACAGCCCAAGAGTGACGACACGATACGAAATGTGGATGTTCCCCAGAGTGTTCTGAATGCACTGCTTGTATTGAAGGAAATGCAGGACAAGCTGAAAAAGGAATTAGGACCGAATGGCTACATGGATTATAACCTTACCATCTGCCAGGCCAATGGTCGTCCCATTATGACAGAACACCTGAATAAACGGTTTAAGGAAATCCTGACTGAAATGAATGACCCTGATATGGATCCCCAGGAAATTGTATTCCACAGTCTGCGTCACCCATATGTCAAGCACAAGACAAAAAATATTAGGATAACTTTGAACATCCTAATATTTTTATCTTGAACATATAAATGATAAACCACACTCATAATAGCATGGTATTTCACAAGGCACGAAATCTGTCTAGCAGATTAGGGCAATATAATGTGTATTACACTGATTGTTACTGCTTTTTACTCAAATTCGCATCTATAATCAAGGTACTTTTCCATACGATCCAAATCAGCTACTCCACTAAGATAATCTTTTGGATTAACAGAAATGATTAGTTTGTTGACAACTTTATCTTTGGATTGGATGAAACCATCGACAGTCATTTGATACACGCTGTTTCTGGTTGCTCCTTGTATTGCGGCTCTCCCTGATCCAATAAGTGGAATGCAAAGTGTATCGCAATGCCCTATCTTTAGGATTGCATCGATTATAGAAGTCAGAGCAACTGTAACATTTTCAATTGTTTGTCCTATAGGTTTTCCGCATTCATTAACATCATTTATAGCAACAAAGTAAAAGTGTTTCTTTTTATAGTCAACTTTTGCTACTGTGCCGATTGGGTATTTCTTGGTTGCTCCAAAACAATCGTTAGCATCCTCCCCTACTATTCTTTGCTTTGTAAGACTTTCGTTAATCATGCTATCTAAATCGTTGATGTTTCTTTTAAAATATTTTAACTGAAACCTTCCTTGAATACTTTGCGGACTAATATATTCCTCCTCCATTTTGGTACGAAAAAAGGTATTAGTTGGGATTACAAAACTATTTGCAGATCTATTTGAGAAAATGTCTTTAACACTAATTGCAATTTGCATATCCCGATTAGACACCATTTTACAACAATTGATCTTCTTACGATTATGTATACATGAGATAAGCAGACCAGCAATTACAATCATCTGTCAATGACCTTTTGTCCATACCTCCAATTTGTCCCATCCTGCTAAATCTTTAAGCAAAACTGCTGACGAAAAGAATGAAGACACATAACCAATAGCAGTATAAAGTAACTTCCATATAGCTTTCAGTGTATTCATTTCGTCTATAAGTGATTTCCAAAAAAGTCTTATCTGATTAATCATATCCTAGCGCTTTCTTAATATAAAAATAGTTTCCCACTTTATTTCCAAGAGCATCCTTTGTCCAGAAAGCATATGCTTCCGTATCATAGTCTTTCATATAAACGGGGAGCCAACTTGGTTGCTTATATAGGGAATTGTATACTACAATAATATTTTTCCCTTTTCTCTTAGCTTGGCGAAATTCATGTTCAAGGAAGGAATATGAATTAATATTACCCAAGTCACTGCTTGGTTCAGGAGTTGAAACTGTATCCCATTTACAAATACTTGTCCCTTTTGAGTTTTTCTTATAGGGTGTGCAATCACACCTTGCCACACCATTGTGACGCCTACATACACTTCCTGCAGTCCGCGACGCTGTTTTATCTCCAATAATGAAAATTACATATGAAGACACATTAATTTGGCTATTAAACTCTCTCTTTAGATCGCAAAATCGACAATCAGGATCTTTTGAGATACTACCGGAAACCACTTCGGCAGTATCAACATAATCTACTTTGTGAAGACTATCTTTTCCCCATTTATGAAGTTCTTCTACAACATCACGATCCCCATTTAACTCAGAATAGTCTGCGCTAATATAAACCCGTTTACTCATGTTCCCACCCTTTCTAAAAATATTGAACCCTTTATTATCCTTTTAATATTTGCCCAACCAAGATAATCTGAATTAAATATTTGTTATACTTAAAATAATTTGGAAAATTTTAAATGCATGCAGTTGTTTTAAGCATTCTCACAAACGAATAGAACTATCACAGCAAGTATTTCAGATATCATGCTTATAATAATGGTATTCTCTACATTAGTTAAAAACACACAACTTGTCTATAGCCTAGTTCATGTACCATTTTACCACAAACATCCCACCTCCGTCTACTACCACTTTTTCAATACAATCCATAATTTCACTGAGCGGAATATCTTTATTGCTGGCAGAAAGGAGTTTACGGAACATGAGATATTGTTTTTCATAAGCAGCTTTGCCCTCTGTAGCCTGAATAAGAGCCTCTTTTGCCTGATTTGCAATATCCTGCACTGCACGAAACTCTTCCTTACTGATTTCTCCCTGCACATACTTCTCATAGTGCTCCATGGCGTTGATCCAAACTGCTGTCTTACGCTGTGCAAGCTCAGCAATTTGCTCCGTATACTCTTGAATCTTCTGCTTATATTCTGAATTTGTAATATAGTGTTCATTCACATAAGTCTTCAACTGGCGATAGATTGCCCTAAAAACATCTTCCTCGCGGGTATACATCCCCGTGCATTTATCAGCCCCCAAACGATTCTTGGTGATACAGGTAAAGAAATACCAATCAGCGTGATTAGTCCCTCGTTTGCGCTGCATTTTCCCACCACAGCATCCGCAAATGACTTTACTTTTCAAAATGTTGTCTGCTGATTGTCCTTGAGGAGCCACGTTGTATGCTCTGGCTTGAAATGCTTTTTGTATGGCGTCGAATGCAGTGGACTCAACCAGCGCTTCATGTGTAGACTCCGCAACCCGCTTTTCTTTCCCTTGTACCAGCACCCCCGTGTAGGTGCGATTAGTGAGGATGTATTTCACTGACCTGCTGTTCCAGCTGCCGTTGCCATCGTCAAAGTTCCCATTCAAACCTTGAGCCCTGGCGTGCTGGATCGGTGTAGGAAGGCTTTGCTCATTCAAATACCGAACGATACTGGTCACACCTGCGCCGCTTGCAGCCATCTCAAAAATCTTCCGAACTATGACAGCAGCTACTGGATCAAGAACAAGTTGGTTGGGATTCTCATTGGATTTCTGATAACCAAATGGGGCTCTCGGCCCGATAAATTCACCGTGCTGTGCTTTCATATCTAAAACAACCTCAACTTTCATTTTTGTTTCAACGGACACCTGCTCATTAAATAGATTAATGAGAGGTATGCGTGTTCTGGATTGGATATATACAGATTTATCTCTGCTGGTTATGCTATTGGTGGTATCAAATTGATCGTTGATTGATACAAATCGGACGTTTTTACGAGGAAAAAACATTTCAAGGTAATAACCCACAGTGATGTAGTCCCGCCCTAAACGGGAAAGATCTTTTACAACAACGCAATCAATTTTATCCTTTTGTATATCTTGGAGCATCTCTTGAAATGCTGGGCGGTCAAATCGTTTACCGCTAAAACCGTTGTCAATATAGTAGCGCATTATGGGGATTTGGTGTCGGCATCCCCATTCTTCAATCATAAGCCTCTGATTTTCTACAGACCCGTAGGGATCTCTGTTAAGAACAGACAACCGGATATAGCCTACAGTATCTTTGCTGACCGGAACAGCAAATTCAGGATGCTTCCTGCTTTTTCGTGCCATGATATACATCTCCCTTATACGAAAAGGACTATGGCGTAAACCATAGTCCTTGAGGAGATTATACCATATTCTGTTTTCCACTTCCACTAGGATAGCCTCATTTTCCGCTTCCACGAGCTTAGGCACACCAGCGCCACCACCAAACTTCTTATGTCCGGAGGTGATTACAATTCGGTTATGCAGGCTGGCGGATGGTCCAATCTGGAGATGCTGACCAGACGTTATGGGAAACATTCTTTTGCAAGTGAGCGTGAAAAGCTGGCCGGCAAGATGGATGATTTCCTTGATGGCAAAGGCATCAGTGAGCCACAGAAAAATGATAAAGATGAAGCAAATTCCGCAGAACAGGTATTGCAGCAGCTTATGAAATCCAATCCTGAACTGCTAATAGAATTTGCCAGGTCTATCCAAAATGCTAATAAAGAGTAAATCTATTAGCAGACAAATGAACGTAAGCGTCAAATAAGATAGTGGATAGAAAAATAACCACCAACCCTCTATAATAAAAGGGCAGTGGTCATC
>RAYY01000121.1 GCA_003611875.1 bacterium D16-56
AAAATTTTGTAAATTCGCAGAGAATCAACAACAGGATTGAAATGTGTTTTATGGTTTTTTTTCGACTCATATATAGTGTTAATTGGAACTTCTAAAAATCCCGTCTCATCCCTGGCCCTGATTAACATATTGGTTTCATATTCAAATCTTTCTCCCGGTATAGCTAAACAAACTTTCATAAACTCTTTGGGAATCCCTCTCAAGCCTGTCTGAGTATCTGAAATCTTTACCCCACATAAATAACTGCAAACCCTTTTTGTTATTTCATTTCCTATCCGGCTTTTCCATGGTACATGATCTCCGGTAAATTCCCGGCATCCCAATACCAATTTGTCAGGATTAACATAAAGAGCATCCCTGCACTTTCTAATATCCGTTGGAGAATGCTGACCATCAGAATCAGCAGTAATCACTCCTAACATATCAGGAAACGTATTTAAAACATAATTAAATGCATCTTTTAGTGCTCTGCCCTTTCCCATATTCACCGCATGCTTCAGAACTACAATATCTTCCTTTTCTAATGACTGAAACACTTCTTTGTAATTCTCTCCGCTTCCGTCATCTATAACTATTATCTTTTGTGTTATTTCCTGCGATATTTTTTTGCAAAGATTGATTAATGAATGATTCGGTTCATATGCCGGAATAATAACAGGTATCTCCTGGTGCTTCTCATAGTTTTTCATACTATCTGCACCTCTCTAAGATTCTCTGATCCCTGTTGATTTTGTATAAAGAATTATCCGACAACTCCAGTACATTCCCAAATACAGAACCATAATTTTCTGAAAAATCATCGCCTGCTCTATAGATTGCTACATAATCATATTCTTCATTAATTAACTGTTCGATCCATTCTTCAGGCGATATATCTATATGCCAAATATCTCCATCATAAATAGCATCACCAAGACTCCATCCCCCAAAAGGATCTATCACATAATTTGGTCTGGCATTAAACCTTGTTATCCAATAATGTAAGCCACGGTCTCCTCGTGACAAGAAATATATCTTATCATTTCCATCACATATTTTTTCGATTTCTTTTGCTAATAAAACAAATTCTGATCTTACTTCCTGAGCTTCTTTTACAATATCTCTATTGATAAAACGCCTGATATTTCCTAAAGGAGCTGTTACCAAACAACTGCATGCCAGAAAAATTGCTGCCGCCCGCTGAATCTTACTTTTGGCTGCAGCTTGAAATAATCCCAACAATACTACAATCCACAATGCAGCAAAAGATATATTCATATATCTTGAATAGGATGCTAATATAGAAGCCTCATATTCACTAAAACGGTATACATAAACTGCTCCAATAAAAAAGGCGTATACGATTACTTGCAAAATTGGTATAATAATATTTGCAATTCTCGAAAGCTTTGCTTCTGCTTTGCCAGGTTTATATATGTTTGCAGAGATAAACACTAATAAAAGCGTACAAAAAACAAAAAGCAAAAAGTATGATACCTGGAAGCCAGCAAAACGGACAGTATACTCAAAAAACGCAGCCTTGGAAGCATCTACAACAGACTGTCTGTAGGTTGTATCATTTTGCAGGAAATACATTTTCAAATATTCGAAGATCTGTATAGCCTGTGAAAAAGACTTTTTAGCGCCAGTACTTTTCACTTCAAAATTCCATAATAATTTTGTTATTATGGCAGAAATCAATGGTATGAATAAGCTAAAAGCATCATACCCCCCCCCCGAACATTTTCAAGACATTTGTCCCTTTATTTCCATCATTTTGAATCATGAAATCCACCTTATTAATCACATATGCCATGATAACAAATACTGCAAAAAATATTCCTATATCCTTTGCAAGAACAAGATTCACACATGCCAAACATATATGTATATCATATAACTTATCCTTTTCTATATGGTTAAATATCAATGCAAAAGTAGTTCCTGCAAGAATAGCGACAAATGGATCAATATATATACTTCCATAAAAATCAGGATAAAAAACCAACACAGATACTGCTATTCCAAGAAACAATACAATCTTTTCAAATGTTCTAAGTTCTTTTTCTTCCAGAAATGGGAAAAACATGGAGAGTGCAAACGTTTGATATGCAAGATATAGCCTCCATTCAGTAAACACCTTATCTGCCCGAATAAACATGTGGAGCTTTTGAAAAAAGTATTGCAAAAGTGCCATTCCCGGTGGATAGGATTGAAATTGAGAGTGGGAATCTGGATTCGTAGCAAAATCATTGATATATGTCATTGCCTTTACAACATCTGCCCAGTGGGAAAACTCGTCCCAACTATGTGCTACCATTTCTACATAAAGAACATTCAATAATATAAAAAGTAACACAAATATTAACATCGCAGGGGTAATAACAGCACTCACAAACTGCCTTAACGTTATATTTTTATGTATTATGAATAGTAACGTCACTGCATATAAAAAAATCACAAGAGCTATCACTGCATAAATCCCAAGAGCAAAATGCCCTGCAATGCCAAAACCATATAAAATTGTTACAATTCCCATCCATGTAACAGGAATTATCCTTCCTG
>RAYY01000122.1 GCA_003611875.1 bacterium D16-56
AAACGCAAAAAGACCGCCGGGGAGCGCGGCATCCTGCACGGCATGATAAGCCTGCAGGAAATGCCCGCCCCCGGCGGTCCTGGTTCTGATGGAACTATATGTAAAAAGACACGACAAAAGGATAGTATTATCCTGTCTGTCTGTCTGTCGCTAATTATCTCCCGCTGTGCCATGCCCTGTCAACCTCCTTCCGCAGAAAATTCCTATTTTTAAGATAGCAGAATTCCGGTAAAAAACAAGGCTTCTGGCAGGAACGTCAATTTTCTGGCAAGAACGTCAGGGAATTTTTTAAATGGGGGGCTGGCAGATTTGAAACTTATCTTCTTTTGTGCTATACCCCGAGTTTGCCACTTATAAAGTTCAAAATGGAGCCATAACGGCTCCATTTTTACTGTAACTATGCAGATTTTTCAGTGTTTATGCGGTTTGTAAGATTTTGAGAAAATGTACCTACATTTATGACCTACATGAAAATCTTTATTCCTTTTTTTATGCTTTTCAGCTCTGCTCTCCGGTATAGTTTCGCGGGAATATTTATGCCAAAGGAGTCAAGAATCAGTTTCAGATCCAAGTCATCTACATCCATGAAGCGGTATAGTTCTCCCGGCAGAAGGTCTACCTTCCATTTATTAAGGGCCTCCTGCAGCCTATGCCCGTTAAGCCCGGTGCTCCAGTACGCGTCCGGATCCAGTTGTACGTTTCCAGAAGATATGATTCTTTTCTGGATGATGCGCAGCATGATCAATGCGATCATGCAGATTAACAGATGTGCCGTCACATGTTCCGGTGTCTGGACATAAAGCGGGCGGGTCTCTAAGTCGCCCTTCATTACATGGAACTGGTCTTCGATCTGTGTCAGTCCATGGTATTTATCAATGACTTCCCGAGCATCCATGGTCAGTTCCGATGTGACGATCTGGTAGTATCCGAGGCTTTTTCTGTATTCCGTTACCTTATCAAAATCAACGAATGCCTTGATCTTTGTGGAATCCAGGATCTCGCCGTTCTTTTCATTGATGCATTCCTTTTTGAAAAATTTACGCAAGCTTTTCGACTGGGTTGCTGTGATACGGAAATTTTCCGGGTGTTCCTGCAGCTTTTTCAGAAAATCAAGGAACTTTTTGTTTTCCCGCTCTGCACGTTGCTGAAACTTTTTGCTCCAATAAACAACCACCTTTTCTTCGATGGCCCGCTTGTTTCCGTTTTCATCTTTCACCATTTTCTTCACGATTCTGGATTTATATTTGAAATCATCGCTTATAGAAAGGTAACCGTCATCGCTGTATGTCCATTCCTGTTCTTTTTTCGTGCTTTTCAGCAGGCTTTTTGAAACAATGTAGCCATTCCCGGCATCTTTGAGGTGGATCAGATTCGGATAGCAGCATATCCCCCGGTCACCGATCAGGATAAAGCGGGAAAAATCCAGGCCGTCGATATTCTTTTCCAATGCAGAGCGCAAGGTCAGATGGTCCAGGGTGTTTCCTGGGAAGGATTCGATGGCAATGGGGATCCCGCAGTCATCCATAAAGAGCCCCATCTGGACGATAGGGAGTTTACGTTCTTCTTTGCAGACGCCCATTTTCCGCAGTCCTTTTTCGATTACATTTCCATCCTCGTCAAGGATATCGTCATCCGGCCCGGATATCTCAAAATAGAAGTTGGTCACATCATAATAAATGATCTCGGGGGAACGGCCGGCTTTTTTGACAAGGTTCGAATTGATCCTGCGGATAATTTTATCCTTATTGTCATAGACAAAGTCCAGGGTATCAAAAACATTGTCCGGGTTGTATTGCGTGAGGATCGGTTCAAAATAATCCCCGTTCTGTCGGACAGTGGCGGATTTGGAGGCGGGATTTAACAGCCTCCCGAATATAAGGAGTTTAGCAAAGCCGTAAACATCATACTGGATTTTGGTAAATCCTTTGTAAGAGGAGAAAAAAGTGTTCAGCCCCAGTTCTTCCATGATCCGTTCGAGAAGGATATGGGAGAAAAGCTTTGGATGTCCAAAACATTCCGGGCTGCCCTCATTGATGGAAAGGTGGTATGTTTCAGCTGTTTTTGCAAAAGCACAGTATGGTTCCAGCGATGGAATCAGTGGGGAACCGGCCTTGAATGATTTTTTCAGGCGTGCGACATAGTCAGGCTGCCCGTCATCAAAGCGGTCTAAAGGGCCGATGTTGGCCACGACTTGTTTCTGTGGAACTTTGTGTCCAGATTGATTGGTAACCCGGACGGACTGGACCAGACGGAGATAAGGTTTTCCGTTATTAGTGAAACATTCTACATACATAGATATCATCCTCTTGAAATAGACCTATAGACCTACATATATATTATATAATAAGATAATAAAAAAAGCAAGGAAAACCTTGCAAAATAAGGAGATTTTTTATTTAATTGTGTTTAAGAAGTGGCAAACTCGGGGAACGTCAGGGAATTTTTTAAATGGGGGGCTGGCAGATTTGAAACTTATCTTCTTTTGTGCTATACTTAAA
>RAYY01000123.1 GCA_003611875.1 bacterium D16-56
GTTACAATTCACGGGATGGTTGAATGAAAAAATTAACTACAGTCCCCGAAACTCACGGATATATCTTAAAAACCCCCGGCCAGTAACTGACCGGGGATCCCAAGAAAAATGGTTTTACATTTTGGGCACCGCAATAGAGGTCGGTTTTCTATGAAACCGGCCCTCATCCCGGGCTAAACCTTTTCAACACACCTTCATACAGGTTCTCATCCTTTGCTTTCATGCTCTCCATTACGGATAGCCCGTCGCAGAAATAACTCTGCCCCTTTGCACTCCGAAAACACATCGCCTGGATATTTTTCCTTTTGTATTTCCGCGCTGCGTTTTCTGCGGCATTGTTTGTTGGCGGAACCGACAGGTCTTTCAAAAACAGCAGGTATGCCTCCCGCTCCTCTGACATACGCATATACAGGTTATACCCGTCCATGAAATATTTTTCCGGCGGCTCATATTCGTATTCTGATTCTGCCTTCTCCAGGATTTCCCCATACTTCTTTATCAGTTCTGCTGTCCTTTCGGCGTCCCCTTTCCCTTCCTCCGGGATGCTGTTGCGGTAATGGATTGCTTCACGGATCCATTCCAGCATCTGACGGTTCCAGGTCAGGCCGGGCTCGTTTTCTATGCTGGAACGCAGATGCCTCTCCACATGCACCAGGCACTCCTGGTGGCGGCTCCCATATTTCTGGAACGTCGCCTCATGGTCATGCACCAAGACACCCTGGTAAAATTCCGCCGGTGAGCCCTTTACCCCTTCATGCCCTTTCTTTTCCCTTCCCTGATAAAGTACACGGTTCCCTGAGGCACAGATCATGACAGTTCCCTGTTTCCCGTTTACACGCCCAAAAGTGAAATCTACGTGCATGCAGGGGGAGGCCATCAGCTCCAGGAAGATCCCGTCCCGTTCTTTTTGCGTTTTCTCCGAAAATTCCCTGGAAAGGCCGCATACCATTCCGTCGGAAAGGCACAGTTTCCCCTTTGAAACTTCTTTAAGGAATTCCCTTGTTTTGCTGATGGAAACACAGCAGTGGTTATTCAGCAGGTACGCCGCTGCCCGGACGGTCCTGTCGTCGTTTACGTCGTCCTTAACCCCCTCCGGGAATGCCGCATGGACCTTTTTTCCTGTTTTCCTGCTGACGTATTCCGGCGTGACATACTCTACCACCTCCGTGGTCACATGCACAATCACGGTCTGCTTGCGGATGAGCTTTCCTGTCGGGCGGTATTCCCCGCTGGAAACCACCTCCTCCGGTGCCGGAATCTCCACGATCCGGTCCGGTTCCTGCCTCTTTCTTTCATGATGGGCATGGCCCGGCTGGCCTCCACGGTTCCTGCCGGTCTTTTCCCTTCCATTATGAATCTTGCCGTGGTTTGGACTTTGGGAGGAGGACTTGGAGGAGTTGGTATAGTCCCGGTTGATACGGACGGTCAGTTCCAGGTTTTTTCCCTTCTCCTCCTCCAGCTGTGTCTTCACTTCATACAGCTCCAGGTTTTTTTCCCGCAGTTTCCCCAGGGCTTCATCCCGCTCTCCCTGCGCCCGGTACATGGCTTCCTTTGCTTTTTTTAATTCCCGCTCCTTCCGTGCCAGCTGCCCATCCTTTTCTTTTTCCAGATCCTCACAGGCCTGGATCCAGAGGCTGCGTACCTTCACGGTTTCTGCGTGGGCAGCGGCCAGGGCCGCCTTCAGGCTGCGGATCTCCCGTCTCAGCCCGTTCATGCTTTTGCGGAATTCCTTTTCCATCCGGACATATTTCTCTCCGGACTGGAAGGCTTCCACCAGCTTTTTCAGTCTTTTCACCTCATACTGCAGATTCGTTATATATTCAAACTGTGCGTGCATCCGGAATATCCTCCCCATAAAAATCCTTACAACTCTGAAAAAATCCCGGAAAGAGAATCCAGCAGCTTCTGCTGCTCTGTACACAGCCCTTCCAGTCTTTCACACGAAGCCGACAGTTCATTTCCTGCACTGGCCAGCGTCCGGTTTTCCTTTTCCAGAAGGGCAATCCTTTCCTGGAGAAGCTGTACCATCTGTTTCTGTGAATCCAGAAGCTCCTGGTCAGCTGCATGCTGCTCCTGAAGGGCTTTGATCAGCGCTTCCTGTTTCTGGATGATATCTTCCAGTCTGCCTTCCATATCCGTACCCGCCTTTTCTTATAATGAAAGGATTATATCAGAAAAGGCAGAAAAAGTCGAACCAGGGCGGAAGGGGGCACCGGCATTCTGACAGTGGATAACCGGTAGGAGATGGCGCTGGTCTGGGGACAGCGCCGTCCGGAAGCATGCTGCAGGGGTGGAAATAGGGCTGCAGAAGATACAACGCCAGAAAGTTATCAACAATGGGCCGATGTGACCTTAAAATCTCCTTTATGGCTGTGTATAACTCCAATTCAAAAAATATAATTTTCTATGTTTTTCACAAAACAGTTTTAATGGGTTGGGCAGGACAGGATAAATATTCTCTGTGTACAACTATCCCGTGAATAGTAAC
>RAYY01000124.1 GCA_003611875.1 bacterium D16-56
ATCGGCGCTTCCATGACCTCTTTCGCAGCTACCGGCTGGGTTGAGGAGGATGGAACCTGGTATTTCTATGATAACGATGGCAACAGAGTGGAGGATACCTGGAAGAAGTCTGGCGATAACTGGTATTGGCTGGACAGCGAAGAAGACGGCGCTATGGCTACCGAAAAGATTATCGAAGATGACAATGATATTTACTATGTAGACGCTAATGGTGTGATGGTTCGCAATAGCTGGGTAAAAGTAGTCAATGAAGACCAGGATGAGGATGATGACCCCGCTGAGTATCACTACTACTATATGCAGTCCAATGGTAAAGCCTACAAGGCTCCCGACAGCAGCGCTACCCGCTTCCGTACCATCGACGGCAAGAGATATGCCTTTGATACAGATGGTATCATGCTGTATGGCTGGGTAAATGAGAGCAGTGAAAGAGAAGGTGATGAAAGCGACTGGGCAACCGAGGACTTTGTATATTATCTGGGCAATTGGGATGATGGAGCCATGAAGACCGGCTGGCAGAAGCTTTACGTCCACGATGAACTGGAAGATGATGATATGGAGCATTGGTTCAACTTTAAGTCTAATGGTAAAAAGAGAACCAATACAGATGCTGATCAGGAATATGATGAGGTATCAATTAATGGCCGGAAATACGGATTTGACAACCGCGGCGTAATGGTTTCCCAGTGGACACTTGCTACTGATAGCAACAGTGCTTCTGCTGCATCCGCTTCAAGCTGGAAATATTTCAGTAGCCCGGAAGACGGAGCCCGTGTAACAAAAGGATGGTTTAAAGTAGTTGCACCTATGGATGATAATGATAATACCTTCAGAAGCGATTACGGCCAAGTGACCTTTGCCAGCACAGATGCAGAGGATGAGAGCGAAAGATGGTACTATGCAGACGGAAGCGGAAACATAAAGGTAGGCGAGATCTATAAGATCAAAGGAAAATATTATGGTTTCCGCCCAGATGATGATGGTGAAGACAAAGGCGGTGCCATGTTGTCTGGCCTAGTTCTAATGGTAGTTGACAGCAATGGAAGAATCACGAGAGTGTTGGACGATGATGTAGACTCAGATGAGTTAGATGCTTTAATAGATGGTGATATTTCCGTAGAAACGGTACAAAAATATAACCAGTACCCGAATGCTTCCTTGTACTATTTCGGTAGCGATGAAGACTCTGATGGAGCAATGAAGACAGGAGCTACCACTGTAACATTAGATGGGGAAACCTATCACTTCTATTTCAGCAAGACTGGCGGAGCTGAAGGCCGTGGTAGAGGTCTGACAGGCGTTGATGATGACAAGTATATCTATAAGCTGGGCTGCAGAGTTGAAGCTGATCAAGATGACAAGTATCAAGTAGTAGGGGTTGCTGCTAATGGAGCTGTAGATATTAATGCTGATGGAGTAGTGGTTCAAAAAATAGAATCCAGACTCATGAGGAGATGGGCTAATATGGATCCAGACGAATATGACTACTCCCGTCATATCATTAACACAGATAACGAAAGTGTTGTCATGGTAGATATGAGTATGCCCGAAAACAGTGTTGTTAGGTATTATTTAGTGAATACATCTGGAAATATTCAGAAGAGTGGCGGATCGAAAAAAGATGGTGATGATTGGTACTTCTATGTGAAAGATCGGGCAGTGAAATTATATGCTAACAATAAGAATCTGAACATTAAGGGTACAGATGAATCCGAAAAGTGGGATACACTGAAAGATGGAAGCACAACAGAAGGTATTTATGTGGAATACCTGACCACAGGAAATTAATGGATATCCCCAAAATAAGAAAACTGTAATCCATTGCATTTAATAAGCTGTTAAATGCATCAAGAAAGATATCTGGCTAATAAAATAGTCAGATATCTTTTTTGTGAGAGAATATGACACGAAAAATTTAAAAAGGAAATTTTGTCTTGGAGATGAGTTAGACTTCTGACAGTTCTTAAAATACAGCTACTAATTTTTATATTAATAGGATCCTTTTTATTTACGCAATTTCCAGAATATTTTAGAAATATAAGTATGACCAAAATAAACCAGCAGTAACAGTCATCATTATGTTGATTCAAATAATTTATAAGTTATGTTGAGATACCTTTTTTCAATAGACGGAAAGGATTGGTTTTATCATATTGACAAACTTGATTTTTTGTGCAATAAGATTTTATTTTGATAAATATCTGTATAATTTGTTCGATTTTTCACGAATTTCAGCTATATAGTGATATTCTGAAACACATGGTTCTGCAACATTGAAATATTTATCACCTTTCACAGTTGCTCATATTTTATCCGTGCTCTAGTATATAGCAAATTAAGTTATGAACAGTTAAAACGTATGGTATAATTGGGGAAGAATCACAAGAAAGGAATCTTTCCCGTTATGTCTAAAAATATTACTAAAATTACTTTGAGTGAAGA
>RAYY01000125.1 GCA_003611875.1 bacterium D16-56
GACACCTACCGTGGGGATGGGCTGAACCTGTATGCCTACTGTGCAAATAATCCGGTGATGTATTATGATCCCAGCGGGAAGGATGATTGTAAAATCAATCCAGATGCGGAGGAAAATGTACAGCAGGAGAATGTGACAAGGCAGCAAGGGATTGAAACAGCTGGCTATTTAAGTGAACCTGCCCTTCAAGATGGAGTTTTAAGCATTGGAGCAGGAAAAAAGCCAATTGAAGGAGCATATAACATTGATACAAATCCAACTGTAGAAGGAGTTTATATGGGAGATGCTACAGATTTAAGTAATATTGCATCAGGAAGTCAGAAATTAATCATTATTGAAAATCCTTATGGATATGATCCATTAAACTCTGAAATATTAAGAGTATTGGCAGCTGATGGTACTATTGAAATAACTGGAGCTGGAGCAAATAAATATGCAAATAAAACTCCTAAGCGAGCTCCAAAATTAGGATTTAGTGTTACAGTAGAAATGGTACCTAATATAGGACAATTTACGACTACAGATGGAGCAGTCATATCGCCTGAAAGGACACAGAATTTCGTGAAATACATATTGAAACCTACAAATTAGGAAATTTTGTATGAGAAAAATACAGAGAATTCTTAGAAAAACAGCTGTTTAGAAATCTTATTGTAGGCTATTGACAAATAGAATCATAATCATGTGATTGAATGGAGTAAGGATTATTTTCCGGGGACTTTTGATAAAAAAGCACCCGGAAATGTTCCCAATGAATAGGATAAAATAAAATTTGATGGGAGATGAGATACTTATGAAATGTTAAAGAATGGTTTAAACATGGTGAGTTCTATAAATAGTTCCTTTTTGGCGAGTTATAGATCTTCATTGGATGTAGTGATGCTTCTCTAATTTAGTCGAAAAAAGCTATGATTATATGATATAACATTTACACTTATAGTTGCATAGAAAGGAACAAAAATATAGGCGGTTTTCATTTAAGAATTAATCTGCCTGATGATGTGATTGGCATATTAAGGGATGTTTTAATGATTTGGACTATAATATTAGATAATTCAAAGATATTCAGTTTTAGTAGAGTTTATTGTTTGGCAGATAAATCTGATGATATTAATAAGGTTGTTGAACAAGGAGAAGAATGTGAATATTTGTATAGATATAACAAAAGAGTTTGATTCTGTAATTAATTATAATTATTTCTTTGATAGTGCACCAATGTATCCTGTCATGTATTTAAAATATTTTGATGATACAACAGATCATTATGAATTAGAGTTAATGAATTTTGGACTTAACATAAGTGATAGAATGGAAAAAATATTTTTGGAGAATAAAAAAATATTCGGGAATATTGTAAATTGTTCTTTCAAATACAAAAGCCTCTTAATTTATGGGAGATCACAAATAGTTATAGATGGAGTAAAAGGATTAGATATTCGATATAGTAATAAAAAAGAAACCCTATACTATAACTCGGTTTATAAGGTAGAAGAGGGAGATTTTGATTTTGTCTGTGGTGGGTTTTCAGACTTTTCTGATCATTTTGTATTAATACATATAATTGCTGGCCATAATGCTAAAGCAACTATAACTTTCTCGTCAGAGGATTATTTATTAATGAGTTCAGATACCCCAGACTTTCAAAAAATGGCTTCAAAAAAACAAACACCATTTAAAATTGAAAACAAGGAAATATTTAATACATTTATCAATAAATTGTCTCAAACACCGGGGAAAATGTTTGATGTTGATTTTTATAGTAAATATTTTAGAACGAATTTTAATGGCGAATTTAATACTACTATGGCTATAAATAGTGAAATAGATAATTGTCAAAAATATAGTGGGCAAAAAATTTTTTGATCAATATTTTTCTAACTATAAAATGCGGTAGTAATTTTCCAGATGGCAGTGTAAAGACCATGACCGATGGCAGGGGACGGGTGCTGTCCTATGGATATGACCATGGAGGAAGGCTCACCTCTGTAGCAGATGAAGCCGGGGAAATTGTAAGCTACCGCCATACTCCGGGAGGGAAAGTAAAGGAGATCCGCCACCGGAACGGGGCGAGGACGGCTTATGAGTATGACACAGAAGGGAACATCATTCGCCTGCTGACAGAGGCCAGGGATGGAGGAACGATCTGTGATCTGCAGTATGTGTATGACCGGAATGGGAACCGGACAGCCAAAGCCGGGACGATGATACTTCCGGACCATTCCAGAGGATTATCTGCACAGAACCGGGATATCCGTTACCGCTATGACAGAATGGACCGCCTGACTGCGGAGGTCAGGGATGGGGAGGAGACCTGCTACCTCTACGACCTGTGCGGAAACCGCCTGGAAAAAAGGAAAGGGGAAAAGACAGAGAGATACCAATACAACCGGAAAAACCAGCTGGTCAGA
>RAYY01000126.1 GCA_003611875.1 bacterium D16-56
GTTACTTTTCACGGGGTGGGGAAATATAATTAAATATATATATGCACTGTGGCTTTGATAATCGATCAGGCCACAGTATTTTTTTGTAGAATAGTGGGATTTTTTTGAAATATTTATCACTATCATATTGACATTATAATAGTGGCATGGTATAATCATTTTATCACTAGGAGGTGCGAAAATGGCATCTATCATTAAAAAACTCAACAAACAGACAGGAATCACCTATGTTTATGAATCAGAATCTTACTGGGACAAGGAAAAGAAACAGCCGCGCTCAAAGAGAAGGCTGATCGGTAAGATCAATGAGGAAACGGGCGAGATCATCCCAACAAGCGGAAGAGGAAACCGTAACAAAAAAGAGATGTCCGGTATCCAGGAAAACATCTCTGATCCCAGGGAACTGGAAGCCCTCTGCATAAAGCAGGCTGGACAGATCCAGCAGGATGAGGCAGAGATATCTGCACTCAAAAAGCAGGTCATGGAGCTCACCTTATCTGTCAATGAGTATAAAAGGCGTCTCTCAAAGATAGAAGAACTCTCCCGTCTCTGATAAGAGCGGAGTGATAACGCGCCGGAAGGAGGAAAAAGCAGTGAACGACCAGCAGTATTTTCTGACAACTTCATTATCATACCGGCTCAGGGCAGCACAGCAGGAACTGTCTTCCTTCCGGTCAGGTGATGCCTATGTGAAGCTGCGCACAGATTACGAGGGCATTATCCGTGGCCTGAACCTTACGATAAAAAAGCTGCGGCAGGAACGGGATGCTGTCTCCTTCTCCCGCAAAGAGATAACAAGGCAGTGGATGGATGTGCTGGAGGATGTCCAGAAGGAACACGAAAAAGAAGTGCACAGACTTAAAAAGGTCATTACCGAACTCTTGGACATCACCGCAAGCCTGAAGAAGCGGAATGCTGAACTGGATGAAAAAAGGAAAGCAGCACGGAAGGATTATTATGAAACAGCCACAGAGCTTGAAGATGCAAAGGGACTTATCGTGAAGCTCACGGCACAGGTGAACCATGACTATGAGAACTCTTCCCTGCCTTCCTCTAAATGCATCAACCGCAAAAAGATCACAAACAACAGGGAAAAGTCCGGAAAGAAGCCGGGCGCCCAGGCAGGGCATCCCCATCATCCCCGTAAAGCCATGAAGCCGGATAAAGTGGTGGAGATACAGACAGAAGAAAGATTTAAAGAAGATCCAAGATATGTCCCTACAGGAAATACCGTCTCCAGACAGGTGGTCGGCATCTGTGCCGTTCCGGTGGTGACCGAATACCGCACTGAGGAGTTTTATGATAAGAAGAAAGGACGGAATGTCCATTCTGCATTCCCTGGCCAGGTGACAGACGACGTGAACTACGATGGTTCCCTGAAAGCGTTCCTTTTTCTTTTGAACAGCAGGTGCAATGTATCCCTGGAGAAAACGGCCCGGTTCGTTTCAGACATCACAGACGGGGCACTCTCGCCATGCACAGGGATGATAAACGGTCTGTGCCGGGAATTCTCATCAAAGAGCAGGCAGGAGCAGGATAACCTGTTCAAGGCACTTCTTGACGCACCCGTGATGCATGTGGACGGCACGGCGGCAAGGGTAAACGGCAGCAATAACAATGTCGTTGTATGCAGCAACGGCGCTGCGACCATGTACTTTGCAAGAGAGCACAAAGGGCATGCCGGGATCACAGATACGCCCGTAGAGACCTTTGGAGGTATCCTGATCCATGACCACGAGGCATGCTTTTACAGCTATGGTTCGGACCATCAGGAGTGCCTGGTGCACATAGAGCGGTACCTCAGGGACAGCATAGAAAATGAGAAAGGCCTTACATGGAACAGGCAGATGTTAGAGCTTATACAGGAAATGATACATGAGAACAACATCGCCCCGGCAGAGGGAATGGCAGAAGAAAAGATCGCTGGATTTGAAGCAAGGTATGATGCCATAGTACAGACAGCCGCAGAGGAATATGAAGATGATCCTCCATCAGAGTATTACAGGGACGGGTATAACCTGTACCGGCGGATGGCGGAATACAGGCATAACCACCTTCTATTCCTGTCAAATCCGCTGGTGGAGCCTGATAACAATCTGTGCGAACGGAAAGCCCGGATCCTGAAAGGAAAAATAAACCAGGCTATTTCCCTGAGGAGTTTTGAACAGTTGACATACTTTTGTGAATGTTTAAGCGTTCTGGACCACTTCGCATCAGGCAATATGGATAATCTTTACCGGTCAGTAAAAGAAGTTTTCGAAAGACCAGGACCAGTCATGTCAGTATCTAAAGATCCCGGATCTGCTGATACGATTCCATCTGAATGTAAAGCAGGATGAGGGACTCTCGGGAGTCCCTTGTAATCATGCCCTATTTCCCCAGGCCGTGAAAAGTAAC
>RAYY01000127.1 GCA_003611875.1 bacterium D16-56
GATAAAGTGACATTTCATGGGAGATATCCGTCAGAGAGGCTGCCGGACTTTTACCGGATGGCAGACGGGTGTCTTTTGACATTGACGGGAAAGAGCTTTATCGGGATGACCATGCCTGGGAAGCTTCAGGAATATATGGCGGCAGGGAAACCGGTGCTGGCGGCAACGGATGGGGCGGCAAAAGGGGTGATTGAGGAATCTGGCTGTGGAGTGTGTGTAGGGGCTGGAGATTGGGAAGGATATGGGAAGATCTTGAGCCGGTTTATTGAGGATGTTGAGGGGTATAAGGGCTGTGGGGAGAGGGGGAGGAGGTATTTTCGGGAGAATTTTACGAAGGGGTTGTTTATGGGGAAGCTGGTGGGCTCTTTTGAAGAAATTAGTGTAATGAAACAGTTGATGCATGATTAAAGAATGTATAGTTTCTCGGCAAGATTTAGAAAGCAGATATGGCGTTATAAATGTAATTAAATGGAAGATGAAATAAAGGGAAAAGGCTGGACACCTATGAAGATTTTAATCATTAATGTTGTATGTGGAATAAGAAGTACAGGAAGAATATGTACTGATTTGGCTGAGGAATTAGATGCACAAGGTCACGAGGTAAAAATTGCATATGGGAGAGATACTGTATCAGAAAAATTCTCAAAGTATGCAGTGAGAATAGGAAGTGATATTGATGTAAAATTACATGGTATAAAAGCGAGGTTACTTGATGCTTCAGGATTTGGAAGCAAAAAAGCAACATATAGGTTTATTAAATGGGTAGAAATGTATGATCCAGAGTTGATACATTTACATAATATTCATGGATATTATCTCAATATAGATATATTATTTCAATATTTGAAATCCTGTCATAAAAAAATAGTGTGGACACTTCATGACTGTTGGTCATTTACAGGCCATAGTGCTTTTTGTGATGCTGTTAAATGTGAAAGATGGAGAACAGGATGTTATGCCTGTCCTCAAAGAAAAGAATATCCTAAATCATTTATAGATTGCTCAGAAAGAAATTGGGTGAAGAAAAAAAATATTTTTACAGGAGTCAAAAATTTAACTTTAATTACTCCATCAGATTGGCTGGCAAATTTAGTTCATAATTCTTTTTTGAGCGAATATCCTATACATGTTATTCATAATGGTGTGGATACATCTAAATTTTATCCATTAGTAAATGATTTTAGAAGTGTTTATAATTTGAAAGACAAAATCATCATATTAGGGGTAGCTAGTGTATGGAGTGATCTAAAGGGGTTATCAGATTTTATTCGATTGTCGGAAATGTTAGACAGTAAATATCAGATTGTTATGGTAGGTTTGAATGAAAAACAGAGGAAAGATATCCCATCAAAAATTCTTTCTCTTCCCAAAACCGATAGTACGAAGGAATTGGCCTATATATATAGTAGTGCAGATATATTTGTAAATCTTACATATTGTGATATTTCATCAATGGTAAATTTAGAGGCTTCGGCATGTGGACTTCCAATTGTTACATATGCGACCGGGGGCTGTAAAGAAACCTTGGAAAACGTTGAGGGGTATGCAGTGGAAAGGGGAAACCTTGAAGCAGTAAAAAAGAAAATAGAAGATTTATATCAAAATGGAATTTGTGATAAGAAAAAGAACAGGAAAATAAACAAGCCTCATGATAAAAAATCGGAGCTTATGTATTATATGAAAATTGTGTATAAAGATAATAGCAGTGTCGGGGGGGGGGTATTTTGAAATGAGGAAAAAAATGGGATTACAAGGTAGGATTTGTTTGCTTGGTGTGGCAGCAGTTTGGGAAAGCAGGAAAGGATTAGAGGACTTTAATGAGCTGTACAAAAAATTGAACGGTAAGGTTTCTATGATTCTGGTAGGGCTGACACAAAAACAAAAGAGCAGACTTTCAAAGGGAATTATCGGATTGAAAAGGACAAATAATATAGAGGAACTACGAAAACTATACTCGGTAGCAGATGTGTTTATCAATCTTACGACAGATGATAATTATCCTACAACCAATCTGGAAGCAATCGCATGTGGAACTCCGGTAATTACATATGATACGGGTGGAAGTGCGGAAAGTGCAGAAATGTATGGCAGTGTCATTGCTGAAAAGAACCTGGAATGTATCAAAGATTGTATTGAAAAAATCGGAAAAGTCAAGATGAAGAAAACAATATCTGGAATCAAAGAAATGGTCGATGAGTATGGTTTGATTTATTTTGGATTGCATTAGGAGATGGGAAAATGTTTTTTCTAGTTATTGCATTCATGATAGGTTTATCTGGAAGTGTATTTGGAGCTGTTATATACGGAAAAGAATCAGGAAGGATAATTCCTGTTACATGGATGGGAATTGTAACAATTTTATATGGTTTTGGCATTGCAGGGCAT
>RAYY01000128.1 GCA_003611875.1 bacterium D16-56
CCTTTCCGGCGCAGGGAGGTCACATTCCCGGCATGGTCGTAAGCTACAAGGATGCTGCGGTCGATACCATTCTTTTCGTCCACCATCCGCTCACACACCAGACGGTCCCGCAGGTCATATTCCCGAGAGATCTTGTATCCTTCCGGTGTGCAGATCTCAGTGATGTTCCCATTGGCATCCCGCCCGTAGGTGGTGACCGCCGCCTGAACGGTCTTTTTGCATCCCTCCCCTTCCCAGCCGGCGATCAGCTCCCGTCTCTCTGACAGGCGGCCTGCCCGGTCATAGCGGGACTGGATGTTTTTTGTTATCTCATCACTGATGGTCTGTTCTTCTTTGATCCGGTTCCCGCGCACATCATACGCATACCGGACACAGGCCCCGGTCCCGTCTGTCACCTGGATCAGACGGCCCCTGGCATCATAGGAGCAGGAAAGCCGCAGAGCCTTCCCTGGTTCTGCCTCTTCCAGCCTTCTCCCGGTTTCGTCTTCCACCAGGATCCATTTCCCGCCGTCAAAGCAGACCCCGGTCTGCCTGCCATCCCCGTCACAGGTATAGGAGGTGCGGCAGAAGAGCTGCCTGCCGTCTTCCGCCGGGATCGGTTCCGCCTTCTCAAGCAGGTTCCCGGACAGATCATACCAGTAGTAGGAAACGGCCCCGTCTGCCGATCCGGCAGCTGCCATATTCCCATGGAGGTCATAGGCATACCAGGCAAGCTTCGTTCCGTCCGGCCCTGTCACTTCGGTCAGCCGGTTCTCCTCATCATAACAACAGCTGTATCCGGGACCAGCATCAATAGCGGTTTCCTGACCGTTCTTCTCTCTAAATTAATATGCTTTAATAGATATACGAGTTCTATCATTTTACTATTATCAAACTATTCTGCATTTTCCGAATCCCACAACTCATTTAAAACATATCCTACTAAAGCATTTTTTTCTAATCTTTCAGTAAATTCTTCGGTAACAATATACTTTCTAGGTTCATTTTTGATCCTAAAGATAGGAGGATAATTTTGTTCCCTTTCAAATACATATTTTGTTATTTTTTCATTATATGATGGCGGTGTCTTTTTTGTTTGACATTTCTTTAGATCCAAACAATCTAAAACAACTACAGGATTTAACAAATAAAGCTCCTCTCCCTCTAATTCTAGTGGGAGTAATTCACTATATGGTAATATCAAGTCTTCTAATTTGCTTTTTGCTTTGTGGTTCAAAGCAACTCCCATTAACCCACCAAAATCCATGATATCTATTTCTTTATCCCCCCATTTACCTTTAAATCGCACTTCTGCTTCGCACTTTTCCCATTCATCATAAAATGCGGTTCCAATAAATTTACCAACATATTTTTTTCCGAGATCTCTGTTCTTATAGTAAAGTGATATATAATCCTGTGATCCATAAAGTCTAAATAATTTCATTGATATTTCCCTCCGTATAAAAATCCTGCTTTTAATTAGCTTTATATGGCTATAACAAATCGTACGTAAAATATATGATCAACTATACCCTTTCATAGTGTGCTATATTTCTTCAGGACGGTCTCAGCGTTGATATGTTCCAAAAATCGATAATAGAAATGTCATAAGATAACCATTTATGACGTTTCATATAAATTCATTATGAGTCAGTGAAATACATCAATCAACCGTATCTTTGTATAAATTTGTAATGCTTCCATCTAGCAACCCTTTTCTATATCTATTCAAAACAGATAGTGCCGCTTCTTTGGTTGTTGTATTTATGATCTCAGAAGATATCGATTCAACATATTCTGTTCCATGACGCATCATTCCTGAACTTTGAAACGAATGTACCACTTGAGGGTTTCCATCGATATCAAGGCTTGGTAAGAAAACCCCATTAGCGGCAGAATTTCCTGAAATACCTAATGACTCCAAATGATCTATTGCTTCACTTGCCTGATTTATTGGTACAATATGATGAGCCTGATTTGGAAAACCTGGTTCCTCAACTCCGCTGGTTACTAACTGATCTCTTAATATGACGGAATCTTGTCTATTCAAATATACTCCTGGTTTGTCTTTATAGTCTTCCGGAATAATTATTTCTGTTGAAAGATCTGAATATAATTCAGTAATTTTTTGTGGATCGTAAATATCCTTTATTGTTTTATTATTTTCAGTTACATTCTCCTGTTGCGCATTCTTCTCCGCATCCGTAGCATGATTACAGTCACCATTTCTCCCGCTGGGATCATAATACATCACCGGATTGTTTGCACAGTAGGCATACAGGTTCAGCCCATCCCCACGGTAGGTGTCCTCCTGCATGAAACGCCCAATCACCGGGTTATAGTACCTGGCCCGCAGATAGTATTGCTCTGTTTCCGCATCATACTGCTGCCCTCCATA
>RAYY01000129.1 GCA_003611875.1 bacterium D16-56
GGGGATTTGTTAAAGAACAATAAGACCTGCCCGGAGGAAAGCATTTACCAGATTGGGACGGTGGAGGAATCCGTCCCGCCGGAAACCTTGTTCCAGATTGTGAATGAGTTTTATGCAGAGTTTGACCGGCGTTTTGGTTCCCACGTGCATCTTCTGGACTGGGCGCTCCATCTGGACGAGGGGACACCGCATATCCATGAGCGCCATGTATTCGATTGCAAAAACCGGTATGGGGAGTTATGCCCCCAGCAGGAAAAGGCGTTGGAAGAACTGGGAGTGCCGCTCCCTGAACCGGATAAGAAAAAGGGAAGGAACAACAACCGCAAGCAGACTTTTGATGCGGAGTGCCGGAAGATGCTTTTCCGTATCTGCGCCGCACATAACCTTCACTTGCAGGCAGAGCCGTCCTACGGCGGGCGGGATTATCTGGAAAAGCAGGACTTCATCATTGAAAAACAGAAGAAAATACTCTCCGCACAGGGGGAAGCCTTGACGAAAAACACCGTAGCCATAGCGGAGCAGGAAAAGAAGTTTGATAAAGCCGCAAAAGCCGTTTCAGAAAAAGAAAAGGAACTGGAAAAGCAGGAGGGGCTGATTGCGGAAAAAGGGCGGGAACTTTCGGAAAAGCAGGCGGCACTTGCCACTGTCACCATGAAGATTGCGGACATGGAATCGCTGGTGGAGGAAGTGGCGGACACGGCTTATGAGAAAGCCTGCGAGGTTGTGGCGGATACCGTCCGGGCGGAAACGCAGAAGGAGGACATCCGGGCGGTGGAGGATTACAAAAAGTGGCTGGCTTCGCCGGAACGGAAAGCCCCGCAGGAGAAAAGGGATTTCGCCGTGAAGTGCCTGTGTACGGTTCAGGAGCAGATTAAAAATGCGGCGCAGAAAGTGTTAAGGAAAGTCCAGTCTGCGCTCCAAAAGCCGGAGGTGAGCCGTGCAAACAAGGAGCAGATTAAAGAGAAGGCAAGGGAATCCATGAAGGACAGGCTCGCAAGGGGGAAAATAGAAGCTGACCGGGTAAACCGGGAGCGCATGGAGCGCAGGAACGTAAGGGCAGCAACAAAAAAAGATATGGAGATTTGAAGCATTTGCTTTCCGCTGTGGAAATGGCAGATGCTTTTTTATTTCCGGGAAGGGACGGTATGAATGTATTTGAAGCAGTAAAGGAAAATGTAACGGCAAGGCAGGCGGCGGAAATGTACGGCATCCGGGTGAACCGGAACGGCATGGCGTGCTGCCCTTTCCATGATGACAGGAATCCCAGCTTGAAGGTGGATAAGCGGTTCCACTGTTTCGGCTGCCAGGCGGACGGGGACGTGATTGACTTTGTGGCAAGGCTTTATGGGCTGCCCGGTCTGGAAGCGGCGAAAAAGCTGGCTGCGGATTTTGGCATTTCTTATGACAGCCGGGGGCGGGCTTCCTCAAAACCGGCAAGACGGAGCGTGTCGGCAGAACTGCGGTTCTTGCAGGCGGAGCGGAAATGCTTCCGGGTGCTTAGTGATTATCTCCATCTGTTGGAGCGGTGGGAAACGGCATATGCGCCGAAATCGCCGGGGGACGGGTGGAACCCGCTGTTCGTGGAAGCCATGCAGAAACGGGAGTATGTGGGTTATCTTTTAGACACGCTGCTGACCGGGACAAAGGAGGAAAAAGCCGCAGTCATCACGGGGCATGGGAAGGAGGTGGAACGGATTGAGCGGAGGGTATCAAAGTTTGCCGCCAGAGGTCAGGCAAGCCGTGGGAACAGCCGTAGACAGCATGGACGGTGAAAAGACGGTGGGGGAAGTCCGGCATATGCTGGAAACCACCCAGAAGGGGCAGACCGCCAACACGCCGGGGAATTACAGGGCGGTGTTTTTGCATGACCCGCTGCTTCGAGGGGCGTTCAGCAGCAACCTCCTGACTGACCGGGTTGACATTGTGAAGCCCCTTGGCTGGTATCGGGACGGGAACCGGCTGACGGACGTGGATATTCAATATTTAGTTCTGTATTTGGAGGAACACTACGGGCTGACATCAGAGAAGCGGATTGAGGGGGCTATCAAGGTAGCCGCCAATGAATACCGGTATCACCCTGTCCGTGATTACCTGAACAGCCTGCAATGGGACGGGACGGAGCGGGTGCGCTATGCCCTGCGCCATTTCTGGAACGGGAACAGGAGGAAAACCAAAAGCAGCTAAAAGAATTGACCCTCTCCTTGCGCCGCTCCAATGAGCAGGAAAGCGATGTCCGTACCTTTATCCGGGAAATCCGGCAGTATGCCACGATACAGGAACTGGACGAGGGTATCTTAAACCGCCTTATCAGCCGGATTCTGGTGGGGGAGGTGAAAAAGGTTGACGGGGAGAA
>RAYY01000130.1 GCA_003611875.1 bacterium D16-56
GCTTTTTATGCTGTCCTCACCGCTTCCGCTTACTCTATTCTCCCCAGCATAGCTGGGGGATTAGGGTTTTCTATTTATGCTGTCCTCACCGCTTCCGCTTACTCTATTCTCCCCAGCATAGCTGGGGGATTAGGGTTTTCATTTATATATTTCTTTATTTCTAATATCATTTTCAAAGCTTTCCTGAGACAGATCTTCTCTTTCGCCTTCCACACCCACCCGCGTCTTCACTCTATATATCACCCCTGGTTCCTCCCCCACACAATATTACTTCCCCTTCTCTCATTCAGATAGTCCCTTCTCTCCACTTAATACTGTTCCGTTGCTCCATCATATTGCCTTGCAGGCATAGACCTGCTTACCGAGAAAGCCATCCCTTATGCAAGTGAAACCCATAAAGGTTCCGGCTTTGTAGAAGTATCCAGAGGAAAACAAAGTCAAGCTGATTCTTGACAACCATTCTGCCCATGCGGCAAAGGGACTTCCGGTTTGTTCAAAATTTTCCAACTGTACAGTTGTAATCCACTGGCCTGCCTGCATACAATTTGTTTGCGATGCAAGCTGGCTGTCGGATTAGAAACCGCACAGGTGGAAATTTTTTGATGTGTGACAGATAAGCTGTTGATATCAAATCAGCATGAAAATCCGGAAGATGAGGTTTTCTTGATCCTTGGATTATATTTTAATTCTAGAAAAGCATTAAAATCTTGTTCGTACAGCCTTTCCAGTTCCAAATTGTATCCAGTCAAAATATGCGGTTGTTCTTCCTCATAGATTTTCAGAGCTTCTTTTGTTCCAGATTCAGACAGATTGATGTAAGCAGTTTCATACTGGATATTTGTATACAGCCGCATTTGGCTTACGCTGTTTAATCCGTTCCCACAATAGTGATATCCCCAAGTCAGGTCTCTGTTTACCAGAATTTTGGCTTTATTTCCTGCCATAAAAATAGTCCAGATTTTTCCGATCCATACATGGGATTCCACCAAGTGCGCCTCATTAAAATCAGTTTCTATATCAGATAAGGAAACAGAGGAGTTTTCTCTCAGGTATTGTTGAATCGGGTTCATGTATGCCAGATTGTAAATACCAGCGACACACACAATGGCATACACAAAAAGCCCGAAAGCAATGACCATTAAGACCCAAAATAAAATAGAATTGACGCCGCCGATATTTTCAGCATCCAGTTCATAAAAATAGAAGCGGTTCTTCACTGACGGCGAAATCCCTAGATCCTCCAAAGCATCCCGGAAATATTTTTCTGTCTGGGAATCCATTTTGGTCCAGATACCAGTGAAGGAATGAGGCGGCGATAGAACTCTTTCTTTTCCTAGATAAACACTGTAACAATACAAAATAGAAGTTCCATTCTTATCATTTTTTACAGATTGGCATGCCACATAGCTATATCCATTCACACGGGTAGAGGTCTCTTTACTGTATTTCATTTTTGTAATCGTGATGTGTTCTATATAGCCATCATGAAGAAAATCTGGATGGACAGTGATATATTTGCCTTTGTAAGTATCCGGATTGGATGTGAGGTCGATTGTTTTTCCCCTACCAGTGATGATACCCAATAGGGCAAATTGTGTCATAGCGATCAGAGCAACTGCCCCGATGACGCAAGAGATTGCCCGCCATTTGTTTGATTGTTTGGCTAATTCTTGGAATGTTGCTAACATAATGCTTCTCCTCATTTGTAGATGAATTTTATAAAATGATCTTTGATAAATTTTATTATACAAAAGGATTATGGCGTCAAAAGACACACTAATTAATATATGATTTTGTTTGTACCTTGCTACGAAAATAGGAATTCCATTTTCATTATAGGCTGTGATGTGCTGTCATGGTTCGTTGAAAATTTAATACTGCTATTTTAAATCCAAAATGAAATCTGGTTCGATTCTTGCCGTGTGCTGGGATTTTATCCACATGATATCTTCTTTGCGGAAGAAAAGGTATTGCGTCCACCCCGTTTCGAAAGCGGGCATAACGGCTGAATCCATCCCTTTTCAAATAATAACTTCTCGGAATCTTAAAGCCTAATTTTACAAGAGTTTCAGACTCACTTTTTCAAAAACCATCCACTTTTTTCTCAAAAACACTTGACAATCCAATCAAAAAATGCGACGCTTCACGCACTTGATCAATAAGTACATTTTTGATTGGAAACATTTTTTCATGTTATCTTGCAACCCTGGCGACATACCGCCTATCAGGATACCTTCGTATCCAACTTCCCATACTGGTTCCATTCCTCCAGCTGGCCGTCAGGATTTCTCCGCTCGGTCAGGCGGCCCATACCGTCATAC
>RAYY01000012.1 GCA_003611875.1 bacterium D16-56
AAGAGGAGGGGGCATCCAGTGTGAAATGGGGTGGCTTTCACTTCCAATAATGCACATTATAGGAAGCTCCACAATAAAAGCCGGGATTCCAAGGGGAGGAATTTCCTGATGATTGTTTTGATGATTTCACCACATGGATGGCGGCAATGTCCCTGGCAGCACTGCCAGGGCAAAAGGTAATTTATGACAAATGTCACTATATAAAGTGATGGGTGCCACCTGCAATTTGCTATTCTGGATTGATATAATATATATACTTAGATTTTCTGAGAGCTTAGTGTGAGCAGACTTAATTTACTTAGCGGTTGAAAGTTAACGTGCATCGTGAGTCCTGCGGATATCGCAGAGGTTGTTTAAGGAAAGGGGGATTGTGGTTATGTGGCTGGTAATGGTTATTTTGTTGAGGCTGGCAGCTCCGATGGTGGAACTAATTGTGATTATAGGTCTTTGCATTGCGAATCGTACACACAAAAATAAGATAAAAGAGCTGACAAAAAGGTTGGATGCAGAGAATGGACGTACAGAAACGGAATGTTGCGTGGAGAAGGAGACAGAGAAAGAATGGGTGCTTGGAGAAATAAGGAGTGATAAAAAATGGGCAGTGATACAAGAACAGAATGGGAACATGACAGAACACAAGAGGGAAGGAAACATACATAAAGAGCAAAGGAGTGTCAAGCAGAAAAAAGCAGTTCCGGAAGAAAGCGGCAGTATGGGAACCATAGCTCTTATGATCGGGGTGGTGTTTGTGGTGTTGGCAGGTCTGGTGTTTGCCACTACTACATGGGAGATTCTGCCGGATGCGGCAAAGGTATTTTTGGTGCTGGCTTTGGCAGGGATGTTTTTTAGCGTCAGCTTTTTAGCAGAGAAATGGCTGCACATTCATAAAACGGGGAATGGGTTTTATGTGCTGGGGAGTATTTTTTTATTTTTGTCTGTGCTGGCAGCAGCGTATTTTCGGCTTTTAGGGCCTGCATATGTGCTGACAGGGCAAAATCGTTGGAGAGTGCTGTGGGTGGGAAGTTTGCTGACAGTGGTGATGTTGTTTTTGGGGATCAGGAGATTTTGCGACTGGATTTATACACAGACTTGCTTTTGGGGATTGACGGTAAGTGTGACTTTTTTGTTGTTGGCGAATGGGGTAAGCAGCGGTATAGGATTTGTAAGCGGGATGAGCATATATGCATGTCTGCTGGTGATGGGGGACTGGCTGGCAAGTCGTGTTTTGTCCCAAAATACAGGGAGTGATAAAGGGGGGAGGGGAGAAAACAGTCTGGCAGCAGAGCTTTTGATTGAGGGATTTTGCAGATTTGCACCTGTGCATTTCTGGGTGTTTGGGATTCCTATGGCTTTGTATGGTTTTGTGGGTGGTTTTTTTCAGGTCACAGAGTGGTTTGCGTGGTATGTGCTGTTGGCTTTGGGCGCTGTGGCAATAGGAGCGGCAGTCCAGATTTTGCAATGTTCGAAAAATGAGGGAAAGGGGTTGGTATGTAAAAGGGTATGGCTCTGGAAGATAAAGGTGTTTTTTATGTTGACGCTTGCAGGAGCGGTTCATTATCTTGCAGCATGGGGATTTTTTGAATGGTTTGGCGGAGCTCTGACCGGAAAGGTGGTTTCCGTTATCACGGCAGAGGCCGTGGTGGGAGTGTGGCTCTTGGGCAGGGAAAAATGGAATTTGGGAGTTCGAACAGACGAGGGGGATGCTGCTTGTATGGTACTGCTTTTGGGGGATGTATTGATGCTTCAATGGTTGGCTATGCTGGGACGGATGGCTGGAAGACTGGGTGATTCGGTCGGTCTGGAGGCTGCATTAACCGGCGCATTGGCAGGAGCGCTGCTTTTGATTGTGGTGATGGGAGTGCAGGGGAAGAAATGGACGGCAGCCCGGGCAGTATTTCCGCTTCTTTTGTGGTGTGTTGTCTCGCTGCCTTTCAGGGCATGGCTGGATTTTGAGCTGGAATACAGGCTGGTTCAAGGCTGGAAATGGATGGTATCAGACTGGAGCCATAGGGGCATGCTGGAATTTTTGATGATAGGCGGGCTTGCTTGGTGGGACAATAAGCAGAAAGCAGGGTATAGGATTCCAATCCTAATGATAGGAACGTGGAATCAGTTTTATTATTTTTCAAAGGATGAGGTGGTGTTTCCGTTTTTTCTGATGCTGTCGGCATACCTTTTGACAGATGTGATAAAAATGCGAAGGGGAGAGATTACTGCGTTAGAGAAAGAAGGAAGAATAGAGATACTGTGCAGGGCGGTTGGGATTGCCGGAGGATACAGTTTTGCGGGAATCCTTTATCGAACGGCAGCATTTTATGCTATGGCGGGAGTTTGGTTTGTGATGTATCCTTTTACGGCAGAAAATGGAGTTTTGCGAAATGCGGCGGTTGTGTGGGTGTATGTGTTTTTGCTTGCGGCAGAGAGAAGCGCAGTAAGGAACGGGGGAATAAACGGAGGCGAAAAAGAAACGTTTGCTGTGAGCGCTGGAGAACAGATAACCGGGGAAAGACATGTGTATTGGGATTTTTGCGGATGTGTTTTGACAGCAGCCATGATAGGGGAGTTTTATGGGAATTGGAGGCTGGGGACAGGAAGTCTGATTTTGTGCGTGGCAGTGTTTGCCGGATTTTATGGGATGTTTTATTGGGGAAAGCGGATATGGCCTCATTTGATTATTACTTTCATAATACTGCCCATGCCTCTGGTCTTGGCGTCACGATTTGGATGGACGGAGCGTATTTGGTATTTGACAGTGGCAGGGGGATTTCTGATTACAGGGGTTTTGGCCAGATGCTTCAGCCGGATTTGTGAACAGGATGAAAGGGTATATGGGGGCTGGAGGGTGGATTGGTACCATGCCTTGGCAGTGCTGCTGTTGTTTCCCATGGCAGTTGGGGGCAGGGACGGTATGCTGCGGTTTCTTTACTGGATTTTGCTGATTGGATATTTCCTGCAGTATGGGATAGTAAAACCGTGGAAGGCAGCGGCATGGAGCGGAGCAGCGCTGATGGGGATATTTGCTTTCTGGAGCCAGCCGTTTATAGAGTGGCCTGATCTTTTGGAGTTGGAGATTTATTTGCTGCCAATCGTGCTTTATCTGTGGGGCATGGGGATGTTGTGGAGGAAAAAGGAGTATGGCTTAATAAAGGGGCAGGAGCAGAAAACAGTAAAAGGAAAATGGGTGGATCGGCTGCAGACCGCAGGTTATTTGATGTGTCTTTTGGCGCTTTGCACAGATGCCTGGATTCAGCAGGATGTGGCAAATGCTTTGATCCTGGAGGGAATTTGTCTGATTGTGCTTTTATGGGCTTTGGTGAAACGGTGTAAACGGTGGGTGAGAATTGCGGCGGCTGTGCTGGTGCTGGTTGCATTGTATATGACAAAGGGTTTTTGGCTGAGTATTTCCTGGTGGGTGTATCTTTTGACAGCAGGAATCGGGTTGATCCTTTTTGCGGCAGTGAGTGAGAGGAAAAACGTATGAATTAAATGATGGTTTTGCAGGCAGAATAATTTCGGGAAACAAGTAAAAACAGGAGGTTTCCCAAATGTGAGTTATGTGATATAATAGGAGCACTTAACGAGTAACACCTGGTTGCTTTGAAGACGTTTTATCATAATGAGGAGGACAAAAGATGAAATATCGTGTGATTGGAGATACAATGCCTGCTGTTGAGGTGATGTTTGATACGCCGGGGGAGGGGATGTATACACAGTCAGGGGGCATGGCATGGATGACGGAAGGCATTGAGATGGCTACCAATGCCAAGGGCGGTCTGATGAAGGGAATCGGAAGGATGTTTGCGGGGGAATCCCTGTTCATGGCCACGTACCGGGCCCAGCGGGCAGGGGCGATGATTGCTTTTGCTTCTACGGTAGCAGGGCGGATTCTGCCGGTGGATGTGACGGCCACAGGCGGATTGATCTGTCAGAAGGGGGCGTTTCTCTGTGCCCAGGAGAGTGTGAATCTCAACATTACTTTCAGCAAAAAGATTTCGGCAGGGCTGTTCGGCGGGGAAGGATTTATTCTGCAGGATTTAAGCGGACAGGGCATGGCATTTCTGGAGGTGGATGGAGATTTGGTGGAGAAGACGCTGCAGGCAGGTGAGGTGCTTAAGGTTGATACAGGCAATGTGGTGGCGTTTGAGAGAACGGTTAGTTATGAGGTAGAGACGGTCAAAGGGCTGGGGAATATATTCTTCGGCGGTGAGGGATTGTTTTTGACAAGGCTGGTCGGGCCGGGACGTGTGGTGCTTCAGACCCAGAATGTTGCAGAGTTTGCAGGGAGGATTGCGCGGTTTATTCCTGCCAGCGGAAAATAGAGACCTGTTGTATTAGTACAGCGCTGCATAAATTCCGGTGAATCCATTGTTTGGCAGCAGGGATTGATTTACCGGATTTTAGGCAATGCTGTACTGGCAGCCGGAAGGAGGAGACAAAAGTGAAATTAGATTTTAAGCCCATACAGGCAGATGACATTGAGCAGTTAGCGCCGTATTTTTGCCGCAGGCCCAACAGGACCTGCGACAGTGTGGCTTTGGACAGTTTTTTGTGGCGTGATTATTATCATGTACAGTTTGCGGTCAGTGACAAAAAGGCTGTTCAGTGGCTTATGGAGGAGGACGGGATAAAGCACAGCGCTATGCCTATGTGTGAGGAGGCAGATCTGCCTCATTATTTTTATGAGATGGTGGATTATTTTAATACGGTGCTTCATATCCCTTTTAAGATTTATCTGGCAGACGAGGAGGCGGTGGAATATCTGAAGCTCCGGGAATCTGAGGATTTTGAGGTGATTGAGCAGGAGGATTTAAAGGATTATCTGTATGATGGGGATGCAATGCGGAACTTGTCAGGAAGGAAGCTGCATAAGAAGAAAAATCATCTGAACGGATTTTTGAAGGAATATGAAGGGAGGTATGAATATCGTCGTCTGTCCTGCAAGGACAGAGGTGAGATCTGGAGCTTTCTGGATAAATGGCGGGAGGAAAAGGGAGAGGTGGTGGAGAGCCATCTTGATTATGAGGTGGAGGGAATCCATGCGATTTTAAATCATTGCTGCCAGCTTCAGGTCAGGATGTCAGGGGTGTATATTGACGGGAAGCTGCAGGCGTTTACCATTGGCAGCTACAATCCTTTTGAGAAGATGGCAGTGATTCACATCGAGAAGGCCAACGCAGAGATAAGGGGGCTTTATCAGTTTATTAATCAGCAGTTTTTGATTCACGAGTTTCCGGACGCGGTTTTGATTAACCGGGAGGATGATTTGGGACAAGAGGGGCTTCGGAAAGCAAAGATGTCCTATAATCCCTGTGGCTTTGCCAGGAAATATCTGGTGAAACAGAAAAATTTTGTTAAATGATCTTTGGTGGAGACAGGGACATCGAAAAGGGCAAAGGAGCGGCGGATGATAGAATATCTGGAAGGGGAGCACAAACAGCAGTGCCGAAAACTGTGGGAGGAGGCATTTCCTGAGGATTCCAGGGAATTTTGTGATTATTATTTTCGGGAAAAGATAAAGGATAACCGGATTCTTGCCCTGACAGATGACGGACAGGTCCAGGCAATGCTTCACAGAAATCCTTATGTGGTTCGGGCGCGGGAGTATGATTGGCAGGTGGATTATCTGGTAGGGGTGGCTACCTGCAGGGAAAAGCGGCACAGGGGATACATGCGTCGGCTTTTGCTTAAGATGATGGGGGATATGCGGCAGGAGAAAATGCCGTTTTGTTTTTTGATGCCGGCGGCGGAAGCCATATACCGGCCTTTTGGTTTTGTGTTTGTATACCGGCAGCAGGGATTTGTAATGGACAGGGAGAAAGAGGCGGGGGTGCTTCAGGTTAAGGGGCTGATACCAGAGGTGGATTCGGATGAGTATCGGGACAGGCAGCTTTTGGCGGCGGAATGGATGGAAAGGTGGCTGGGGAGGCATTATCAGCTTTATGCGAAGCGGGACCAAGCCTATCTGAGGCGCCTGGCGGATGAGATGGCCAGTGAAGACGGTACGCTGGATCTTTTTTATGATGGAGAGAAAATAGCCGCCTTGGCAGGCTGGTGGGGAAGAATAAAGCGGGAGCAGAGGCTGCTTTACGGCGACGAACCGTATGTGACAATGGCAGACGGCCCGGGAAAGCCGGCGATCATGGCGCGGATTATTTCGCCGGAGGTATTTGTGAATGTGATTCGTCTCAGGAAGGATGCAGGGCGGGGCCATGGGTGTATTTTGCCTCTCAGACTACAAGATCCGTTGATTCCGGAAAATGACGGGCTGTGGCTGTGGCATCTGGAGCGGGAAAGGTCCTGGCTGGAAAGGGCTGCCTGGTCAGAGGGAGCGATTCAAGAGCAGGAGGGCTTTCTGCCGCGGCTGTCATTGACAATAGAAGAAATGACGGCCTGGCTTTTCGGATATGAGATACCCGATGCTGTGAGACCCTATGAAGGCGTAATAGAGCCGCTGCAGGGGATCTTTTTGGATGAGGTTGTTTGAAATTTGATTTGGAGGGTAAGTGTATGGGGACCATGGAGCAATTAAAACAATGGGTGAAAGAAAGCGGCAATATTGTATTCTTTGGAGGAGCGGGAGTATCTACGGAAAGTGGGATTCCTGATTTCAGAAGCGTGGACGGGCTTTATAACCAGCAGTATGATTATCCGCCGGAGACGATTATCAGCCATAGCTTTTATAAGAGAAACCCTGAGGAATTTTATCGGTTTTATAAAGACCGGATGATCTTTACGGAGGCAAGGCCTAACAGTGCCCATCGGGTTTTGGCAGGGTTGGAGGAGCAGGGAAAGCTGCGGGCGGTCATTACCCAGAATATTGACGGGCTGCATCAGATGGCAGGAAGTAAGGAGGTTATGGAGCTTCATGGCTCTGTTCACAGAAATTACTGCAGCCGCTGCGGGCAGTTTTATAGTCTGGCAGATATTCTTGCCATGAATGGAGTGCCTTATTGTAACTGCGGCGGCATGATAAAGCCGGATGTGGTATTGTATGAGGAAGGGCTGGATCAGGGGATTTTGCAGAAAGCAGTGTCCTATATCCGTCACGCGGATATGCTGATCATCGGGGGCACATCCCTGGTGGTGTATCCGGCGGCAGGGTTAATTCAATATTACCGGGGGAATAGGCTGGTGATCGTGAACAAAACCGTTACGCCGGCAGACAGCCAGGCAGATCTGGTGATTACCGGGAATATTGGGGAGGTGTTTTCACAGCTTGCAGATGTCTAAAGACATTGGTATCAGAAGTAGGGGGAAGCAGGGAGGAAAGAGAATTCCGGGAACCGCCGGACAGCGAAAGGGAGGAGCGGGTTATGGATAAGCGTTGGACTTATGAAGTGGGAGATGTGGTGAAACTAAAAAAGCCTCACCCTTGTGGCAGCCATGAGTGGGAGATCCTGCGGGTGGGCGCGGATTTTAGGCTGAAGTGTATGGGCTGCGGACACCAGGTGATGACAGAAAGGAAAATGGTTGAAAAAAATGCAAGAGCTTTGACCAAAAAGAACAGCAGGGAAACGGAGGGGTAAGCAGGATGAAGCCGGGAGTGCAAAGAAGGAGGAACGGCATTTTACAAATAGGATAGAAATAAAAATAAGAAGAAATCATAAGAAAAAGATTGACGCCTGCCGGATGATATGCTATAGTGTAGTGGCGACTGGAAGAGCGTAGGTCTTTTTTTTGTGCTCAAAAAAGACCGAGAACCAAGAATATTTAAGTGGAGGTGGAAGTTGTGCGCACGAGAATCACACTGGCATGTACAGAATGCAAACAGCGTAATTACAACATGACGAAGGATAAAAAAACCCATCCTGACCGCATGGAAACAAAAAAGTACTGCAGATTTTGTAAAACACATACCCTGCATAAGGAAACCAAGTAAGGAGTGTGAACAATGGCAGAGACTACAAACGCTGCAAACGCCGCGAAGGCTCGCAAACCGAGCTTTTTAAAGGGCTTGAAGGCTGAGTTCAAGAAGATTGTCTGGCCGGACCAGGAGACGGTTGCCAAGCAGAGCGCCACGGTAGTGGTAGTTACCATTTTGCTGGGGGCAGTGATTGCGCTTCTGGATTATTTGATTAAAAACGGTCTCAACATTATTTTGTTTTTAGGACAAGGGTGATTTCTATGGCAGACGCGAAATGGTATGTGGTTCATACCTATTCAGGCTATGAGAACAAAGTAAAGGTGGACATTGAGAAGACGATTGAAAACCGCAATCTTCAGGAGCAGATTCTGGAGGTGTCCGTACCCATGCTGGAGGTAGCAGAGACCAAGAACGGCGTGGAAAAGCTGGCGGACAAAAAGATGTTTCCGGGCTATGTACTGATTCATATGGTGATGAACGACGATACTTGGTATGTGGTGCGGAATACCCGCGGTGTTACGGGCTTTGTAGGGCCGGGCTCCAAGCCGGTGCCTTTGAGCGAGGCTGAGATGACAGGTCTTGGATTTGTCAGAAAAGATGTGGTGGCGGAATTTGAGATCGATGATACGATTGTCGTTACTGCCGGCGCGTGGAAGGATACCATCGGAGCCGTCAAGTCTATCAATGAAGGCAAAAAGACCCTTACGATCAATGTTGAAATGTTTGGCCGGGAGACGCCGGTTGAGCTGAGCTTTACAGAAGTAAAGAAAATGTAACAGAGGCAGAAGTGGGAGGGACATCCCGACAATACCACAATATAGGAGGTCATTATCATGGCAAAGAAAGTAACTGGCTATATTAAATTACAGATTCCGGCAGGGAAGGCTACCCCGGCTCCGCCGGTTGGCCCGGCATTGGGTCAGCATGGTGTGAACATTGTGCAGTTTACCAAGGAGTTTAACGCTAGAACCGCAGATCAGGGGGATCTGATCATTCCGGTAGTGATTACCGTATATGCGGACAGAAGCTTCAGCTTCGTCACTAAGACTCCGCCGGCCGCTGTTCTGCTGAAAAAGTACTGCAAGATTAAATCCGGTTCCGCAGTCCCCAACAAGACCAAAGTGGCTACGATTTCCAAGGCGGATCTGCAGAAGATTGCCGAGACAAAGATGCCGGATCTGAATGCGGCAAGCTTGGAGGCTGCTATGAGCATGATCGCAGGCACCGCAAGGAGCATGGGAATCACGGTTGGAGAATAAAGCGCTGCCAAAGGCGGCAGCTTTCGTTGACTGAGCTGCTGCAGCGCCGCAGGATGCGGCATTGGCAGATCGTATCATCGTTCAGTTTGGCTGGACAGCTACAACAGCAGCAGGAAAAGATGGGGCTGCTGGAAAATACGTGGGAGGGACATCCCCGACAATACCACTAGGAGGTCATTGATATGAAACGTGGAAAAAGATATCTTGAGACGGCAAAAAATGTAGACCGTTCTGTACTTTATGATGCAGCAGATGCGATTGCACTGGTGAAAAAGTGTGCGGTTGCCAAATTTGACGAAACTGTTGAGGCCCATATCAGAACTGGATGTGACGGCCGTCATGCGGATCAGCAGATCCGGGGAGCGGTAGTTCTGCCCCATGGTACTGGTAAGGTAGTGCGCATCCTGGTATTTGCCAAAGGTGTAAAGGCTGACGAGGCCCAGGCCGCCGGAGCAGACTATGTAGGGGCTGAGGAGCTGATTCCGAAGATCCAGAATGACGGATGGCTGGATTTTGACGTGGTGGTAGCTACGCCGGATATGATGGGTGTAGTGGGCCGTCTGGGCCGTGTTCTGGGTCCTAAGGGATTGATGCCCAATCCCAAGGCAGGCACCGTGACCATGGATGTAACCAAGGCCATCAATGATATCAAAGCCGGTAAAATCGAATACAGACTTGACAAGACCAATATTATTCATGTGCCGATCGGCAAAGCTTCCTTTACAGAGGAGCAGTTAGCGGACAACTTCCAGACGCTTATGGATGCGATCATCAAGGCAAGGCCCAGCGCACTGAAGGGAACATTTATTAAGAGCGCTACCCTGACATCCACCATGGGGCCAGGCGTAAAGCTGAATGTAACCAGGCTGATGGCTTAAGCGTATTTGAGAGCCAGTATATTCTTGCACAGAATCTTAAAGCGGATTGCACTCGGGAATTTGTGTCAAGACTGTACAAATATAAATTTTTACTTTTTGATTGACAGCATGATTGAAATATGCTACTATTAATAGGTGTTGACTGCCGAAGACAGCAGGTGCCGTAAGGCGTAAGGTACAGCCGCCTGCCGAGGAAAGATGTAAATTCACAGATCGTGATGATTTTACGGAACCTCTCTGTCATATACGGCAGAGAGGTTTTTCTCAAATGTAGAAAGGCGAGACACAGAAGAACGAACCCTTTTTGAGTGGTTGTGTCTTTTTGCAAAAAGCAGTCGAAAGAACCAGCAGCGGACCTGCGTGGGAGCTGCCGGGAAAATCTAACAGGAGGTAGACATTCATGGCAAAAGTTGAGTTGAAACAGCCGATCGTAGCTGAAATTTCCGAATTGTTAAATGGAGCTGCATCTGCTGTGGCGGTTGATTACCGCGGACTGACCGTTGCGCAGGATACAGAGCTTCGGAAGCAGCTGAGAGAAGCTGGCGTTACCTATAAGGTATATAAGAACACTCTGATTCGTCGTGCTGCGGAGGGTACGGATTTTGCTGCTTTAGATCCGCATCTGGAGGGGCCGACTGCCATTGCCGTATCAAAGGATGACGCCACGGCGCCGGCCAGGATTCTGGCTGAGTTTGCGAAGAAGGCGGACAAGCTGGAGATTAAGGCGGGCATTGTGGAAGGTGCTTATTATGATGCTAAGGGCATGCAGGCAATTTCCAGCATTCCTTCCAGGGAGGTTTTGCTGGGCAGATTGTTTGGCAGCATGAAGTCCCCGATTTCCAATCTTGCCCGTGTGCTTAATCAGATTGCTGAGAAGCAGGGCGAGACAGCATAAGAGCTGATTTGAAGATAATGATATTACGAAAATAAAATATAAACGGAGGAATTAAAAATGGCAAAGCTGACTACTGCTGAGTTTATCGAAGCGATTAAAGAGTTATCTGTACTGGAGCTGAACGAGCTGGTAAAGGCTTGTGAGGAGGAGTTTGGCGTATCTGCAGCCGCAGGCGTTGTGATGGCAGGCCCGGCAGGCCCGGCAGAAGCTGCTGAGGAGAAGACCGAGTTTGATGTTGAGCTGACTGAGGTTGGCCCCAACAAGGTTAAGGTTATCAAGGTTGTCCGCGAGGCTACCGGCCTGGGCCTGAAGGAGGCAAAGGATGTGGTTGACGGTGCTCCTAAGGTTGTGAAGGAGGCTGCTTCTAAGGAAGAAGCTGAGGAGCTGAAGACCAAGCTGGAGGCTGAGGGTGCAAAGGTTACCTTGAAGTAAAACGTATTTTTGATCAAATGGATGACGGAATCGAACGAAACTTTCGGGACCTGTATTCTATGGGTTCCGAAAGTTTTTTTGTTTTTAAAGCGTGTCTGAAATTGATTCCCGTCATCTGCAAGGGACCATACAGGGTCCCATAAACTGTGATGCATAGCTGGCGGAAAGCAATTTTCGGACATGCTTCAGAAATAAATATCCTGTAAAGTACATATTTTTTGCATGAAATGAAGTGCTCTTTTTATAAATCACCCAAAAAGCATTAAGTACATAATATATGTAATGTTTTCGACAAAACTGTCTTTGGATAAACAAATTTTATGAATGAAATGATTTTTTGGACAGTATATTGTAGAAAATCATTGGGGGGAAATCAGCTAAAGAACGCGATTTTTCACCGATTTTTTGTGATGGACGGAAAGATAAATTTATGAGGAAGGCAAAGAGGGAAAATTTACAAAAAAATTATAATAATAACTCGAAATTTGGCTTAAACTACTTGACAGAGGTTGAAAAAGGTGTTAAGCTTTAATTGTATTTTCACATGGGCTTTTGATTCACATATTTGTGTAAATCACGAAGTTCACTTCGTGATTTACACAAATATGTGATTTTTATGTTTCTGTGAAAGTGCAAAAAAATGGTAGGAGGTACCCATTATGAATAACGGTACAGTAAAGTGGTTCAATGCAACTAAGGGTTACGGCTTTATTACTAATGATGCTACCGGCGAAGAGGTATTTGTACATTTCTCTGGTATTGTAGCAGATGGTTACAAGACTTTGGAGGATGGTCAGAAGGTGACTTTTGACACCACAGAGGGCAATCGTGGAGTACAGGCAGTAAACGTACATGTTGTTGCGGCATAAAGCAGCAGAACCAGAGGATCAGCAGGATGACCAGAGAAGGAGCTTGGGTTATTCTGCTGTTTTTTCTTTTCCTGAAATGATGACAAACTATTGCATTCTGTCTGAAAATGTTGTATGATAGGCAAAGAAACCGAACAAGTTGTCTTTTGCGTTAAAATGTAAGTGCTTACATTTGCGCAGATACAAGGGGACACATAGTCGGGGAAAATAAAAACGGAGGTTATGGGCGATGAGCAATGTAAAAGAGACAGTGATTCAGTTTGGGGAAGGCGGTTTCTTGCGCGGATTTGTGGATTATTTTTTCCAGAAAATGAGAGACAAGGGACTGTTTGACGGCTCTGTTGTAGTGGTGCAGCCTATTGAACGGGGCATGTGCGAGATGCTTGAGAAGCAGAATTGTGAATACAATCTGTTCCTGAGGGGGATTGACGGAGGAGAGGTGGTAGATGAGCATACTCATATCAGTGTGATTTCCAGATGTGTCAACCCTTATACGGATTGTGAAGGCTATATGGCTTTGGCAGAGAACCCGGACTTCCGTTTTATTGTATCGAATACTACGGAGGCTGGTATTGAGTTTGCAGAGAATAACCAGTTTGAGGACAAGCCTGCCAAGACCTTTCCAGGGAAGCTGACTCAGCTGTTATACAAGAGATTCCAGCTTGGTTTAAAGGGATTTATTATTCTTTCCTGTGAGCTGATTGATCATAATGGGGAGGAGCTGGAGAAATGCTGTCTGCAGTATGCGGATTTGTGGAACCTGGGAGATGACTTTAAGGCATGGCTAAAGAATGAGAATGATTTTTGCTCGACTCTCGTAGACCGGATCGTGACTGGTTTCCCGCGGGATGAGCATGAGATGCTGTGCAAGCGGATCGGTGAGCAGGATAATATGATGGATACGGCGGAGATTTTCCATCTGTGGGTGATACAGGGTCAGCATGAAGATGAGCTTCCTTTGCAAAAGGCAGGCTTCCATGTTGTCTGGACAGACAATGTTGACCCATACAAAAAGCGCAAAGTGCGGATCCTGAATGGGGCCCATACCTCTATGGTTTTGGGAGCTCATCTGTATGGATTGGAGACAGTAGGGGAGTGTCTGAAGGATGAAAGAGTGTCTGGTCTTCTGAAGAAGTGCATTTTTGAGGAGATTATTCCTACCATCGGAGATACGGAGGACAATCGGGAGTTTGGCCGGGCAGTGCTGGAGCGGTTTTCTAATCCGTTTATTAAGCATTTGCTTTTGTCCATTGCTTTAAATTCTGTTTCCAAATTTAAAGCAAGGGTGCTGCCTACCATCTTAGAGCACAAGGAGCAGTTTGGAGTTTACCCGCAGGGACTTACCTTCTCTTTGGCCGCCTTGATTGCGTTTTACCGCACAGACGCAGCCAATGACGGCGAAGATATTATGAAGTTTATGAAGGCGGCTTCGGTGGAGGATGTACTCAAGAGGGAGGAATACTGGGGCCAGGATTTAAGCGGAATGCTGCCGGATGTACAGAAATGGTATGATAAGATTCAGGCAGACGGTATGGAAAAGGCATATGATGAGGTATTGGCAAAGTAAACCTGCATGTGCCCGGCAGCGGATACACTACCATACATGAAAGTCCGGCGGGCGCATTTGGCATACCTGATTTTAAATCGCCTCCGGCGGTGGAGCTTTCAAAGTAAAGTCTGACAGGATAACAGGCAGAAAGCGAATTGAAAAGGGGCTGTCACAAGGCGGCATATTTCTATAATATATGGCAGGGATTTTCTTTGGATCCAGGTCTTACATTGTGGAATTGCCAAGCCTTGAGGCAGCCTTTTTTCATTGCAGACTTTGATACGATACAATAAACCTTCATGCGTCCGGCGGCGGACACACCACTAATCATGAAAGTTTGGCGGGCGCACTTGGAATACCTGATTAGAATCGCCTCCGGCGATGGAACTTTCAAAGTGATATTTGTGAATCAGAGAATTTGTCAGTGGGTTTGCAGGTATTTCAGGACAGCCATCTATCATTTGGGAAAATTTGGAATATAAGCATGAATCTATGTATAAACAAGTATAGCCCATTTTAAATACCTTGCCGAAACGGAAGGCTATTTAAAACGGGTTATACAAGGCATGGATTAACAGAATATAAGAAAGAGGAATCCTAAAGTCTGCCGGCATTACATATATTATGAATAAAGAAATCGTGGAGATAATCGCCGGACATGGGAAAAGGAAGGCAGGGTATGGGAATACGGGCAGCGCTTTTGGCAGGGATTTTGATGCTGGACGGCGCTTTGCTGGGAACGACGGCAGGAATATGGAATTGTACAAGGGAAGTGGGAGGAGGAACCTATCGGGCTGTGCACCAGGCGGCAGCAAGGGGGCGCTTTATTTCAGAACCAGTTACAAAAGAACTGGCGGAGACGGACAGGCAGAAGGAGCCGAAGGTGGTGGCACTGACGTTTGATGACGGACCTCATGCGGTTCACACGAAAGCTCTGCTGGACGGGCTGAAGGAGCGGGGGGTAAAGGTGACCTTTTTTCTGATGGGACAGAGTATAGAGGGAAATGAAGAACTGGTTGAGCGAATGAAGATGGAAGGGCATTTGATCGGAAATCACAGCTACCGCCATGTGCAATTAACAAAAGCCGGGGAGGATGCAGTCTGTGATGCAGTGGAGGAGACAGAGTTGATGATTGAGAAAATTACCGGTGCAAGGCCCCAGTACCTGCGGCCGCCTTATGGCGACTGGAATGAGAACCTGGAGTGCCGGTTGGATTTGACCACAGTGTTCTGGTCAGTGGATTCCTTAGACTGGAAGCTGCAGGATGTTGGAAAAATCGTGGAAAATGTGGAAAAAAAGGTTAAGAGTGGGGATATTGTTCTGATGCATGATATTTTTCCCACCTCTGTGGAGGCTGCGCTTCAGCTTGTGGACCATTTAAGCAGACAGGGTTATCAGTTCGTGACAGTGGAGGAGCTTCTGATTGATTAGAGTATGGAGTAGTTGACATTGCGGCACAGGGAGGATATACTGAATGAAGTATTCTCAGATGGGAGGGGAAAGGATTTCATGGATTTATTTGATTATATGAGAAGCGCTGCCCAGGAGAAGGAATCTCCGCTGGCTTCCCGCATGAGGCCCCGGACCTTAGATCAGGTAGTGGGGCAGAAACACATTATCGGGCAGGACAAGCTGCTGTACCGGGCGATTAAAGCGGATAAACTTGGCTCGATTATTTTTTATGGCCCTCCGGGAACCGGCAAGACTACGCTTGCCAAGGTTATTGCCAGTACCACCAGTGCGGATTTTCGTCAGATCAATGCCACGGCAGCAGGAAAAAAGGATATGGAAGAGGTGGTGAAGGCAGCAAAAGATTCTTTGGGCATGTATGGAAAAAGGACTATTTTGTTCGTGGATGAGATTCACCGTTTTAATAAGAGCCAGCAGGACTATCTGCTTCCTTATGTGGAGGACGGAACCTTAATTTTAATCGGAGCCACCACAGAAAATCCATATTTTGAGGTTAACGGGGCTTTGCTGTCCCGTTCGCGCATTTTTGAGCTGAAGGCTTTGGAACGGGACGAGGTAAAGGAGCTGATCTGCCGGGCGGTTTCGGATCAGGAGAATGGAATGGGGGAATACAACGCTGTAATCCATGAGGATGCAGCGGAATTTTTAGCAGATGTGGCGGGGGGTGATGCAAGGGCTGCCCTGAATGCCGTGGAGTTAGGAGTTCTGACTACGGAAAGGAGTGAGAAGGACGGTAAAATTCACATTACTCTGGATGTGGCTCAGGAGTGTATTCAGAAGCGGGCGATCCGTTATGACAAAAGCGGAGATAATCATTATGACACCATATCGGCATTTATCAAAAGTATGAGAGGCTCGGATCCGGATGCAGCCGTTTATTATCTGGCCCGGATGCTGTATGCGGGGGAGGATGTTAAATTCATTGCCCGCCGGATTATGATCTGTGCTTCTGAGGATGTAGGAAATGCGGATCCTCAAGCATTAACGGTGGCAGTAAGCGCGGCTCAGGCAGTGGAGAGGATCGGTATGCCGGAGGCGCAGATTATTTTGGCTCAGGCTGTGTCTTATGTGGCTACAGCGCCCAAGAGCAATTCTGCAGTCTGTGCCATCAGTGATGCCATGGATGCGGTTAAAAACCAGAAGACCATGCCGGTTCCGGTTCATCTGCAGGATTCTCATTATAAGGGATCAGCAGAATTGGGAAGAGGGACTGGGTATCTGTATGCTCATAATTATCCCGGACATTATGTAAAGCAGCAGTATCTTCCAGACGGGATGGAGGGGCAGGTGTTTTACCGTCCTTCGGATAACGGATATGAAAAGAAGATTCAGAAGCACATGGATTTTTTGAAAAGAAATAAGGATTAATACAAAAAATATTTAGAGAAGTATAAAAACTGCTTTCCTTTTTTAAAAAACCGTTATATAATAACTCTATATGGGACAGGGGAGCTTTTGTGTCTGCTCCCCCCGTAATCTGTCATCAGGATTTTCTGGAGTCATTTATTACCCCAAGCAGTGATTAAGTAAGTTAAGGAACTGTCCCAAAATAGCTTACCGTATTCCTTGGTTTTTTCTCCGACAGCTCCACTAAAAAGTCAGTTACATAGCCTGCTATGCGCCTGATTGCTGAGCAGCACCCTCGAAGAAAAATCCTGCGGACTATCGATAAATTATTTCAGGACAGTTCCTAAGCAAAATCAAAAACAGGCCAAATTAAAAACAGAACAAGTGTAGAATGGAGAGTATTGTATGAGAGAAAAATTACAGACATTGCCGCTGGCAGAGCTTAAGGAGCTGGCTAAGGCTCAGGGCATTAAAGGGGGAAGCGCCATGCGGAAGGCAGAATTGATTGAAGCGTTGTGTTCGGCTGCAGAACAGCAGGAGATGATTAAGACCGCCGTGGCGCCGCCGGCACCGAAGCCTCAGGGGGAGATAAAAAATGATGACCGCAGCGGAGGCAAACAGCCGCGTTTTACAAAGGACAGCCGTCAGACCGATTCCCTGACTGCGCAGGAGGTTGCAGAGCTGGACAGCGGCATTGGGGCAAACGGTATTCTTGAGGTAATGCCGGATGGTTTTGGGTTTATCCGCTGTGAAAACTTCCTACCAGGTGAAAATGATGTATATGTGGCTCCATCCCAAATCCGCCGTTTTAATCTGAAGACCGGTGATATCATTGTGGGAAATCGGCGGGTCAAGACCGCGGCAGAAAAGTTTGCGGCCTTGTTATATATCAAAAATGTCAATGGCTATCCCATCAGCGTAATTGAAAAAAGACCTAGCTTTGAAAATCTGACACCGGTTTTTCCCAATGAGCGACTGCATATGGAAACATCCAATAAAACCACTACAGCCATGCGTGTGCTGGATCTGCTGTCCCCGATCGGAAAGGGACAGCGCGGCATGATCGTTTCTCCGCCGAAAGCAGGAAAGACGACTTTGCTGAAGCAGGTGGCCCAGGCGATTACCACCAATCATCCGGATATGCATCTGATCATTCTGCTGATCGACGAGCGGCCAGAGGAGGTTACAGATATTAAAGAGTCTGTAGTGGGGGAAAACGTGGAGGTGATCTATTCTACCTTTGATGAATTGCCGGAGCGTCACAAAAGGGTGTCAGAGATGGTAATTGAGCGGGCAAAGCGTCTGGTGGAGCATAAGCGGGATGTGATTATCCTGTTAGACAGCATCACTCGTCTGGCTCGTGCTTACAATCTGGTAGTGCCGCCTAGCGGACGTACCTTATCCGGCGGTCTTGACCCGGCTGCCCTGCATATGCCAAAGCGATTCTTTGGCGCGGCAAGAAACATGAGAGAAGGCGGAAGCCTGACCATTCTGGCCACGGCTCTGGTGGATACGGGGAGCCGTATGGATGATGTGATCTATGAGGAATTTAAAGGTACCGGCAACATGGAGCTGGTTCTGGACCGGAAGCTGTCTGAGAAGAGAATCTTCCCGGCCATTGATATCTTAAAATCCGGCACCCGCCGTGACGATCTGCTTCTGACCCGTGAGGAGGGAGAGGCAGTGGACATTATCCGGAAGGCTACCAATACCTTAAAACCCGAGGATGCAGTGGAAAAGATCCTGGACCTGTTCTCTAAAACAAGAAACAACCGGGAGTTTGTGGAAAATGCCAAAAGGATTCGCTTTTATTCATGATTTTTGTCTTGCAAATAAAGGCGCTTTATGGTATACTTACAAAGCTGTTTATAAACGTGGGGTGATTTTAACGGTACGACAGAGACTGTTAGATGATCACAGGAGTATAGAACTTAAAGGTAAAGAGGTGAAAATCATGAGAGAGGGTATCCATCCAGCTTATTATCAGGCAAAGGTGACCTGCAACTGCGGCAATGAGTTTGTTACCGGTTCCACCAAGAAAGAGATTCATGTGGAGATTTGCTCCAAGTGTCACGCTTTCTATACGGGTCAGCAGAAGACGGCGGCAGCCCGCGGACGTATTGACAAGTTTAACAGAAAGTATGGTATTAACGCGCAGTAAGGCTGTTTGCTGCCAATCGAGAGAGCGAGGTAAGGTTGAGACGTAAGTGGCGACACTTTGGCTCAACCTTATTTTATAGAAGGGAGCTTTTGTATGAAATATTCCGGAATCGGCGGACAGGCTGTCATAGAGGGAATCATGATGAAGAATAAATCGGATTATGCTACGGCAGTGCGCAGACCGGACGGTGAGATTGAGATTCAAAAGGGCGAATATGTCAGCATAACAGAAAAGGTGAAGCTGTGTTCTATGCCGTTTGTCCGTGGCGTGTTCAGCTTTGCGGATTCTATGGTCCTGGGAATGAGAACCTTGAGCTTTTCGGCGGGATTTTTTGAGGATGATGAGGATTCGGAGCCGGGACGTTTGGAGCTGTGGCTGGACAAGGTGTTTGGGGAGAAGGTAGAAAAGGCGCTGATGGCCTTTGTGATGGTATTTTCTGTGGTGATGGCTATTGGTATTTTTATGGTACTTCCTTTGCTCATTGCCAATGTGTTTCGGCGGTTTATTTCGTCAGCCATGGTGATGGCCATGCTGGAGGGATGTATCCGGATCGGGATTTTTGTCACCTATATTAAATTGATATCTCGGATGGAGGATATCCGGCGTACCTTTATGTATCATGGAGCGGAGCATAAGTGCATTAACTGTATTGAGCACGGCATGACCCTGACTGTGGACCATGTGCGGCAAAGCTCCAAGCAGCACAAGCGCTGCGGCACCAGCTTTCTGATCCTTGTTATGATTATCAGCATCCTGTTCTTTATGGTGATTCGGGTGGATACGGTCTGGCTGCGGATTCTCAGCAGGATCCTTCTGATTCCGGTGATTGCAGGTGTTTCCTACGAATTTTTAAGGCTGGCAGGACGAAGCGATTCGGCTGTGGTGAATTGGTTAAGCAAGCCGGGCATGTGGATGCAGAACCTGACCACGGCAGAGCCGGATGACAGCATGATTGAGGTGGCGATTGCAGCAGTGAATGCGGTATTTGACTGGAAAGCATATCTGAGGGAGAATTTTCCGGAGACCGATATAGTGGAGGAAGCGTAAGAGGTGGCTGTATGACGTTGTTTCGATTGCTGACAGAGGGTGTGCGTATTCTGGAACAGGCAGGAAGCCCTGACCCAAAGCAGGATGCACAGCAGCTTTTGCTGGCAGCTTTTCATCTGGACATGGTACATTTTCTGCTGAACAGGATGGCAGAGCTGGAGGAAAACAGTAAAAATCAGGCATCCATCAAGCTTTACCGGGATATGATCGGGCGAAGGAAAAAGCGGTGTCCGTTACAGCATATTTTAGGCCGGCAGGAATTTATGGGCATGGAATTTTTTGTGAACCGCCATGTGCTGATTCCCCGGCAGGATACGGAGACTCTGGTGGAGAAGGTTTTGGAGCATCAGAGAGAGGATGGCCAAAGGGGACAGGCGCTGCTGGATTTGTGTACTGGTTCTGGCTGTATTGCAGTCAGTCTTGCGGCACGAGGAGAATTTGACAGGGTGACATGTACGGATATCTCCAAGGAGGCTTTGACAGTGGCAATGAGAAATGGAGAGGTTCTCCTTTCGGAGTGGAAGGAACATGGCGTGATAGAGTTTTTTCAGGGGGACCTTTTTGACGCTTTGCCAAAGGATGGGGAAAAGTATGATGTGATCACGTCAAATCCGCCGTATATTCCTACAGGGATGATTCGGACCTTGGAACCGGAGGTGCGGGATTTTGAGCCGTCTGCTGCTTTGGACGGCGCTGAGGACGGTTTGTATTTTTACAGAAGGATTGGGGAGAGAGCGGCGGAATATTTAAAGCCAAGGGGGACTCTTTATCTGGAGATCGGCTATGATCAGAAGGAGACGGTGAGCCGGATTTTAGAAGATGCAGGATATAAAGATATTCAGGTTTATAAAGATCTGCCTGGACATGACCGGGTGATCCTGGCACGGCGGAGGGATTGACCAGGCGGTATGAGAGAATGGTGTTATGGCTGAGAGCCAGGAGGAAAATATGTTTGATCGATTAGATGATATGCTGATCCATTATGAGGAGATCATGCAGGAATTGAATGAGCCTGGGGTGGCGGATGATCAGAAACGTTTCCGCGGGCTGATGAAGGAGCAGTCGGACCTTACACCGGTGGTGGAGACTTACCAATCCTACAAACAGGCAAAGCAGGATATAGAGGACAGCCTGGCGCTTTTGGAGGAGGAAAGCGACGAGGAGATGCGGGAATTGGCAAAGGAGGAATTGTCCGATGCCAAAAAGCGTGTGGAAAAGCTGGAGCAGGAGCTGAAGATTTTGCTTCTGCCCAAGGATCCTAATGATGATAAGAATATTATTCTGGAGATCCGGGCAGGGGCAGGGGGAGACGAGGCAGCACTGTTTGCCTCGGAGCTGTACCGAATGTATGTGAGCTATGCAGAGAGCAGGCGGTGGAAGGTGGAGCTGGTCAGTCTAAATGAGAATGGAATCGGCGGCTTTAAAGAGGTGGTTGCCATGATCATCGGTAAGGGGGCTTATTCCTTGATGAAGTACGAGAGCGGCGTTCACCGTGTGCAGCGTGTGCCGGAGACAGAATCCGGAGGCAGAATCCATACCTCCACAGCAACCGTGGCCGTAATGCCGGAGGCAGAGGATGTGGATGTGCAGATCGATATGAATGACTGCAGGATTGATGTGATGCGTGCATCCGGAAATGGAGGCCAGTGTGTCAATACCACCGATTCGGCTGTGCGTCTGACCCATATTCCTACAGGAATTGTTATATACAGCCAGACTGAGAAATCGCAGCTTCAGAATAAGGAGAAGGCATTTCGGCTTCTGCGGTCCAAGCTGTATGATATAGAAATGGAAAAGAAGATGAGTGCCGAGGCGGCGCAGAGGCGCAGCCAGATCGGAACAGGGGACCGGTCCGAGAAGATCCGTACCTATAATTTCCCCCAGGGAAGGGTGACGGAGCATAGAATTAAGCTGACCTTATATAAGATTGATTCTGTGATGAACGGAGATATCCAGGAGCTTTTAGACAGCTTGATTGCCGCTGACCAGGCGGCAAAGCTTGCAAAGATGAATGAGAATGTATAGGGGGCCATTCTATGGCAATATCTTATAAAAGCACCCTGCATGACCGGGAACGTATTTTTACGGCGTCTTTTGGCCGATGTGAGGAAGCTGCCCCGGAAGGCGTTCTGTATCACGGGGAGCATAGGACAGGCTTGTGCTTTACTGGCTATTGGGAATTGGAGCAGATGATTGAGGACTGTTTTCAGCAGCAGCAGTATCCTCGTGTGGTCATGGATCCGCGGGTGTTTCAGGGAAAAGAAAACAGGAGCCTATGGGGAAGTGAAAGAAAAGCCGGTGAGAGACAGGAGAATGACCGGATTTACCGGATTCGGGTAACACAGCGGCAAAATGCAAGCTGGCAGGGGCTGCTTTTACAGGAGGGACAGGAGGCGTATGAGTTTTCCAGCTTTTTGAAGCTGCTGGTCCGTCTGGATGGGAGCTTGAACAACAGGCCGGTTCAATGGCTGGACGGGGCTGCCGGCAAAGAACAGCGAAAACAGCAGGTGGAACACTATCTCAGATTCGTGGTGTATTATCCGGAAAATGTGACGGCTTTGGCAGATACTTTAATATACCGTTTTTATGAAAAAGGGGAGAGCCGGACTTTTGTAATTCATCCTATGTTTTATGAACATGATACTTGTCAGGGAAGGGTCTATTGGAAGGAATGCAGAAGACAAAACAGCTTCCGCAGTTTTTTAGAGCTGGCAGGTATGATGAATGCTGCTGCAGAGGGCAGCGGCTGGGAGGACAAAGAGCGGGTTATATGAAAAAACAGGGGCTGTTGTAAAACGGCGTATTTCTGTAATATATGGTATCTGGTTCCTCTGGGTATCAACCATATATTGGGGAAGCGCCGGATTTTACAACAGCCCCTTAATCAGCACTGAAGCAGTTTGCCTCCTGCCTTCAGCCAGAACAGGAAATGGGAAGTACCGACTGAATCGAGTAGGAGACTGCAAGGTTTTTGCGCAGATAGGATTTTTTATAATTGCGGACAATTCTCTGCATAACCATCTCCCCGTTTTCAAAGGAGGAGGATGGGAGCAGGATGATATACTGACTGACACTGTAACGGGTGTAAACATCTCCGCGGCGAAGGGAGGAGGAGACGGCATTGCTTAAATGTCCCATGGCCCGGGTCAGGACCGCTGTTTTAGGCAGGGAGCCATCCTCCTCAGCTAAGGTTAACAGCCCTAAAAAAACAGAATCTCCGGTTCGTGCAATTGCCCTTTTTTCTATCTGATAAATGTGGCGGAATACCGTAAATTCGCAGCAGTAGGCGCCAGAGAGAAGATGATCCTCTTCCATGGATTTTTGGATCAGGGACAGGTCAGGATTGACTCCGTGTTTCTGATCCTGGATGATTTTGTATAAGGTGCCCATCCGGTCAGAGGGGGTGATGGCAAATTCATTGTAAAAGGAATCGGCCATGGTACGATACTGGGTCAATGCCTGCTGCTGACGGCCGCTGCGGTAAAGAGCATAAATCAAGTAGTACTGAAAATCCTCATTGAGGGAATTCACAGCCACGGCGCGGCGGCACAGCTTTACCATGGATTCCCATTGCTCTTTTGCCGAAAGCAGCTGGATTACCTGCAGGACGGTCTGGGTATACAGGCTGCGGTAATGACGGCTGATAGGGATCGTCCAGGGCTCCCATGCCGATTTGGGAAGAAAATCTCCTTTGTAAAGCTTTAAAGCCTGAGTAAACAGTCTGAGCTTTTCCTCGGGTGACAGATTAGAAGCGTTGCCGGCTTTGCATAGATTTTCAAATTCGCAGACATCAAGAGAGAGGCTGACCTCATCATTCCAATAATAAGAGCCTTGACTTTGAGAGATAAGCTGCTGGGTAGGAAGGGCAAACGGTTCTAACAGCCTGCGGGTGCGGAATACCAGGGTTTTTAAGGCATTGGCCGGGTTTACATTGCTGCTGCCGGACCAGATGATGTCAACTAATTCATGAGATGGTATTCTGCGGTTGTGGTAATAAATCAGGTACTGAAGAATGTTCCAGGGCTTTTTTGCCTGCTGCTGGTCTGTAATGGAGATGCTGCCGATTGTCAGACAAAAGCCTCCCAGCATCTGGACCTGTGCCGATAATTTTTCCATAAATAACCACCATTCTTTTTATGTCAATTATAGTAAAATATTGTCAGGAAGTCCAGTGAAATTTTGAATCAGAGAAATCTGCAGCCAATGGTCAATACTTTTTTGAATCTTTTACTTTCAAGAATAGACAAATCGAAAAAGATTGGGTATAATAAAAGGTACATGCAAAATGTGGAAAGGGGTGGGAGCGTGAAATACAAAAAGAGTGTATTCCGCAGCTTGGCCATGGTATCGCAGCTTGGGCTTTGTGTAATGGCTCCTATCTTTTTGTGCATATTCATAGGGTATCAGGTAGATTCCCGCTTTGGGATGAATACGCTGGTGCCGCTGCTGATTCTGGGAGTGCTTGCTGGCGGCAAGAGCGCTTGGCATCTGGCAGTGAAGACTCTTGAGCAGGAGCGCAGAGAGGACGAAGCCCTTCTGCAAGAGAAGCAGAGCCAGGTGGAGAGGACCGGAAGCAGCAGGCCAAAACAGCCGAGCCGGATTCAAAGAGGCGGATCGGAAGTTTCTTGCAGAGACAGGGAGAGACGCCGGGAGCCTTGAAGATGGATGGGCAAGCCCCGTCAGGGGAAGAAGGCAGTTGTTTTGGCACGTAGGAAACAAGCAGCAGGCAGGGAGGCGGATGAGAATGGAATTGCTGAGCAGATCTACGAAACGACTTGTTGTGGAAATGTCCATTGGCATTATCTTATATAACCTGCTGCTGGGTGTGCTTGCATGGGTATTTCTGCCAATTATCTCATATCCGGTGATTCCGGCGCTGTGGGGGCTTTTGGCAGGAGCAGTGGGAGCCATATTGATGTTTATTCATATGGCAGTGACCACGGAACGGGCGCTGGAGAGCCAGAATCAAAGCTATGCCAGCAAGACTACGATCGTGCAGGGTATGATCCGGAAGGTCGTTTTGGTGGCGGCTCTTTTGTTCTGCTGGAGAGCGTTCCGGGTGGATCTTCTTGCCGTGGTGACTGGTATCATGGGCATGAAGGCAGGCGCATACCTGCAGCCGCTGATTCACAAAACCTTATCAAAGGAGGACGAACCGCAGATTCATGGAGGCGGAGAGGATTCCGGGACGGAAGCACCATAGGAGTATGGCGAGAAGGCAGAACCCTTCCATACTCCCAACAGCTTTATGCTTTTGGCAGTGTCCAAAAAGGATACCGCAAAAAGGCGGGAAAGCTGAGATTTTAGAAGGAAAGGAGGACAATATATGGGAATGCTGATTTCCAATGAGCCTGATTTTATGATACACGGCGTTTTGCAGTATCAAATGTTCGGTCAGGATTTTTGGATCACAACCAGTACCATAAGCATGTGGATTGTCACCATCTTGATTCTTTTGGTGGCAGTGCTTGCCAATCGGGCCTTGACAAAAGCCAGCGATGTGCCGGGGGCATTTCAGAATGCCCTGGAATATGCATACGAGATGCTGCAGAAGATGGCAGAAGGCATTCTGGCAGGGAACGCAAGACGGTTCGTAAACTATATTGGAACCATCTTCCTGTTCATTCTGTTCTGCAATTTAAGCGGTCTTCTGGGGCTCCGTGCTCCGACAGCAGACTATGGCGTGACATTTTTACTGGGAATGTTTACATTCTTTATCGTCAATTATCAGGGTATCAAGAATCGAAAGATTCGGCATTTTACCAGCCTTTTTGAGCCAACGCCAATTTTATTCCCGATTAATCTGATCGGTGAGCTTGCTAATCCGCTGTCCATTTCATTGCGTCTGTTTGCAAACCTTTTGTCAGGCGTGATCATTATGGGCTTATGGTATGGAATGATGCCGATTTTTGTCAATATTGGTATTCCGGCAGCGCTTCATGTATACTGCGACCTGTTTTCAGGATGTATTCAGACCTATGTATTCTGTATGCTGACCATGGTTTATATTAATGACAAGATGGAGTAGAGTGCCTGACAGGCACTGCAGATGCCGGGCCGTCCCGGCAGTTGGATTCGTTGTTTCATTATTATCACATTTAATTTTTTAGGAGGATTTTTACTATGAACGGTATCTCAGGACAGGACTTTATCTTTGGTTGTTCCGCAATCGGCGCAGGTCTGGCGATGATCGCCGGTATCGGACCTGGTGTTGGACAGGGTATTGCCGCTGGACACGGCGCGTCTGCTGTAGGACGCAATCCGGGTGCAAAATCTGACATTACCTCCACCATGCTGCTTGGACAGGCGGTTGCAGAGACCACCGGTCTGTACGGTCTGGTTGTTGCTATTATCCTGATGTTCGTTAAGCCTTTCGGCGCTTAAAGACCAGGAGGAAATAGTGACGAAAGGAGGCTTGGGATTTGTACACAATGACAGGTTTGGACAGACTGATAGGATTTGATCCCCAGTTACTGCATGATTCGGTGCTGACCGGTATCAATATCTTTATATTGTTCTTTTTCTTATCCTACCTGCTCTTTAATCCGGTGCGCGACATTTTGGAGAAGCGTAAGCAGAAGATCGCCCAGGAGCTGGCTTCAGCTGCCGGCGATATGGCAAGCGCAAGCGCATTAAAGGAAGAGTATGAGGCAAAGCTTAAGAATGTAAACAAGGAAGCAGAGGACATTCTGGAAGCGGCAAGGAAAAAGGCAAAGACCCGTGAGAATGAGATTTTAGACGAGGCCAGGGCGGAGGCGTCCCGCATCGTCGAGAGAGCCAACCGGGAGATCGAGCTGGAGAAAAAGAAAGCGATTGACGACCTGAAGCAGGATGTGGTGAGCATTGCCTCTCTGATGGCACAGAAGGCAGTGGGCAATTCCATTGATATCGTGATTCAGAATGCCTTGATTGACGAGACTTTGAAGGAAATGGGTGAGAGCACATGGCAAAGCTAGTTTCAAAGGTGTACGGTGATGCATTGTTTGAGACCGCTCTGGAAAAGGATCGGGTGGATGTGCTTTATGAGGAGGTATGTTCCCTGATTCCCATTCTGCAGGGCAATCCGGAGCTGACGGCCCTTTTAAATAACCCGCGGGTAGTCAAGGAAGAAAAGGCCGCCATTATGCAGCAGATCTTTTCTGGCAGGGTGACGGAAGAACTTATGGGATTTCTGGCAATTGTGGTTGACAAGGACCGGCAGAATGATCTGATGCCGATCTGTGAATATTTCATTCAGAGAGTCAAGGAGTTTAAGCGGATCGGGACAGCTTCTGTTACCAGTGCGGTAGAACTCAGTGAGGACCAGAAAGCGCGTCTGAAGGAAAAGCTTCTTGCATCTACCAAATATGTGATGTTTGAGATGACTTACCAGGTGGACCCGGCTTTGATCGGAGGAATGGTCATCCGCATAGGGGATCGGGTGGTGGACAGCAGTATCCGCACCCGTATCTATGAGATGAAGAAGGAATTGTCGCAGCTTCAGTTGGCATAAGGCAGAAACGGTATTGCACGTACATGGAATTATGGCAATTAACATTTCAGAAAGGGAAACAGCAATATGAATTTGAGACCAGAGGAAATCAGTTCTGTCATTAAAGAACAGATTCAGAAATATTCTACTAAGCTGGAAGTCTCAGATGTGGGTACTGTCATTACGGTGGCAGATGGTATCGCTCGGGTTCATGGGCTGGAAAAGGCTATGCAGGGTGAGCTTCTGGAATTTCCGGGAGAGGTCTACGGCATGGTTCAGAACCTGGAGGAAGACAACGTGGGCGTTGTTCTTCTGGGTGATACCAGCAGCATCAGCGAGGGAGACATTGTAAAGACAACTGGCAGAGTGGTAGAGGTTCCGGTGGGAGATGCGCTGACCGGACGTGTGGTAAATGCACTGGGACAGCCCATTGACGGCAAGGGGCCAGTGGAGACGGATCAGTTCCGTCGTATTGAGCGCGTGGCTCACGGCGTTATTGAGAGAAAGGGCGTGGATACTCCGCTGCAGACCGGTATTAAGGCGATTGACGCCATGATACCGATTGGAAGAGGACAGCGTGAGCTGATTATCGGCGACCGTCAGACCGGTAAGACAGCCATTGCCATTGACACGATCATTAACCAGAAAGGCCAGGGTGTCCACTGTATTTACGTGGCGATCGGCCAGAAGGCTTCCACGGTGGCCAATATTGTAAGAACCTTGGAGGAGTTTGGCGCCATGGATTATACTACTATTGTGGTATCCACTGCGTCTGACTTAGCGCCGCTGCAGTTCATTGCACCCTATTCCGGCTGCGCGATCGGCGAGGAATGGATGGAGCGGGGAGAGGATGTGCTGGTGATCTATGATGACCTGACGAAGCATGCGGCGGCTTATCGTACCCTGTCTCTGCTGCTTAAGAGACCGCCGGGCCGTGAGGCTTATCCGGGGGATGTATTCTATCTGCATTCCCGTCTGCTGGAGCGGGCCTCCCGGCTTTCCGAGGATTTGGGCGGAGGCTCTTTGACTGCGCTGCCTATTATTGAAACCCAGGCCGGCGATGTATCGGCATATATTCCGACCAATGTGATTTCTATTACAGACGGTCAGATTTATCTGGAGACCGAGATGTTCAATTCCGGTTTCCGTCCGGCTATTAACGCTGGTCTGTCCGTGTCCCGTGTAGGCGGTGCGGCTCAGATCAAGGCAATCAAGAAAATCTCGGCTCCGATCCGTACTGAGCTGGCCCAGTTCCGTGAGCTGGCTTCCTTTGCTCAGTTTGGCTCTGACCTGGATGCAGCCACCAAGGAGCAGCTGGCTCAGGGCGAGCGGATCCGGGAAGTATTAAAGCAGCCACAGTATCAGCCAATGCCGGTAGAATATCAGGTTATCATCATTTATGCAGCGACTAAGAAATATCTGCTGGATATTCCGGTGGCGGATATTCTGACCTTTGAGAAGGAACTGTTTAAGTATATTGATACCAAATATCCGGAGATTCCGTCTTCTATCCGCGAGACAAAGCAGATGTCGGATGAGACCGAGGAGCTTTTGGTGAAGGCGATCAAGGAGTGTAAGGCACAGCGGTAGGACGGGAGGAACATAAATCATGGCATCCATGAGAGATATTAAACGCAGAAGGGCCAGTATCCAGAGCACAGGCCAGATTACGAAGGCCATGAAGCTGGTATCTACGGTCAAGCTGCAGAGATCCAGAACAAAAGCGGAAAGTTCTAAACCCTACTTTAACCGGATGTATGATACCATTGCTGCTATGCTGAAGCGGTCCGGCGCTATGGACCACAAATATTTAAAGGCTGGGGCAGAGGGGAAAAAGGCTGTGGTTGCCATTACCTCCAACCGGGGCTTGGCAGGCGGATATAACAATAATATTGTTAAGCTGATTATGGCGGCTCCCGAGCTGACAAAGGCAGACACGAAGATTTATGCCATTGGACGTAAGGGTCGGGACGGACTGGCACGGAAGGGCTATGAGATTACGGCTGATTATTCGGAAGTGATCAATGAACCTCTTTACCAGGACGCGGCAGATCTGACAGCAGAGCTTCTGGATGCTTTTGGACGGGGAGAGGTCAGTGAAATCTATTTGGCGTACACATCTTTTAAGAATACGGTGGTTCATATTCCCAAGATGGTAAAGCTGCTTCCTGTCGATCGGGGTGCGGCGGAAGGCAGTGAGGAGGATGAACCCAAGGCGCAGGCTTTGATGAATTATGAGCCCAGCACAGAGGCCGTACTGGATATGATTATCCCCAAGTATATGAGCAGCCTGATTTACGGTGCATTGCTGGAGGCAGTAGCCAGTGAGAACGGCGCTCGTATGAACGCCATGGATTCGGCGACCAACAATGCCGAGGAGATGTTAGGCAAGCTGGATATCCAGTTCAACCGGGCGCGGCAGGGTTCCATTACCCAGGAGCTGACAGAGATTATTGCAGGCGCCAATGCCATCAATTAATGGCAGGTATCAAAAGCAGGGCAAGGAAAGAGTTTTGGATTTAGAATAGAATATTTAAGGAGAAACAAGATGGCAGAACAGAATATAGGCAAAATCACACAGATCATCAGTGCGGTTATCGACATCAAGTTCTCCCAGGGCAAGATTCCGGAAATCAATGAGGCCATTGAGATTCCGCTGGACGACGGCGGCAGGCTGGTGGTGGAGGTGGCTCAGGATCTTGGCGATGATACGGTAAAATGTATCGCTATGGGAAGTACAGATGGTTTAAGACGTGGTATGGACGCCATTGCAACAGGGGCGCCGATTACCGTGCCGGTGGGAGAGAATACGCTGGGGCGTATTTTCAATGTGCTGGGAGAGCCCATTGACAATAAGGAGAAGCCAAAGGTAGAGAAGTATTTTCCGATTCACAGGAAGGCTCCGACCTTTGAGGATCAGTCTACAGAGACAGAGATCTTAGAGACTGGTATCAAGGTAGTGGATCTTCTCTGTCCTTATCAGAAGGGTGGAAAGATCGGTTTGTTCGGCGGTGCAGGCGTAGGCAAGACCGTGCTGATTCAGGAGCTGATCCGCAATATTGCTACAGAGCATGGCGGATATTCTGTATTTACCGGTGTGGGAGAGCGTACTCGTGAAGGAAATGACCTTTATCATGAGATGACCGATTCCGGGGTTATCAATAAGACCACCATGGTATTTGGACAGATGAATGAGCCGCCGGGCGCACGTATGCGTGTGGGTCTGACAGGACTTACCATGGCAGAGTATTTCCGTGATGAGGGCGGCAAGGACGTGCTGCTGTTCATTGATAATATTTTCCGTTTCACCCAGGCTGGTTCTGAGGTGTCGGCTTTGCTGGGCCGTATGCCTTCAGCCGTAGGTTATCAGCCTACGCTGCAGACAGAGATGGGCGCTTTGCAGGAGCGTATCACGTCCACAAAGAATGGTTCTATTACTTCTGTGCAGGCTGTTTATGTGCCGGCAGACGACTTGACGGACCCGGCGCCTGCTAATACATTTGCCCATTTGGATGCGACTACAGTGCTTAGCCGTTCCATCGTGGAGCTGGGTATTTATCCGGCGGTGGATCCGTTGGAGTCCACATCCCGGATTCTGGATCCTCGTGTGGTAGGTGAGGAGCATTATAAGGTGGCCCGTGGAGTGCAGGAGGTTCTGCAGAAGTATAAGGAGCTGCAGGATATTATTGCCATGCTTGGTATGGATGAGCTGTCTGAGGAGGATAAGCTGACCGTATCCAGGGCCAGAAAGATTCAGAGATTTTTGTCTCAGCCGTTCTTTGTGGCAGGACAGTTTACTGGTATGGAGGGCCGCTATGTGCCTCTTACCGAGACCATTCAGGGCTTTAAGGAGATTCTGGAAGGAAAGCATGATGATGTTCCGGAGCAGTATTTCCTGAATGCCGGCGGTATTGAAGATGTACTTGCCCGCATGAAATAGGGGGTATGTCTATGGCTGATGTGATGAAACTGAATGTGATCACTCCGGAGAAGCAGTTTTACACAGGTGATGTGACCATGGTGGAAATGACGACTACGGAGGGAAATATCGGTGTCTATCCGAACCATATTCCGCTGACTGCAGTTGTGGCGCCGGGAGTTTTAACAATTCATGAGGAGGGGGAGAAAAAGGAAGCTTCCCTGATCTCGGGTTTTGTTACGATTCTGCCGGAGAGTGTTACGGTGATGGCAGAGGTGGCGGAGTGGCCTGATGAGATTGACTTTAAGCGTGCTGAAGATGCCAAGGTGCGGGCGGAGAGACGACTGGCTTCCAATGAGGCCGGGCTGGATACGCTGCGGGCAGAGATGGCATTGAAGAGGGCGCTGGTGAGACTGGGGCTGAAGCATTGAGGATGGAAGGGGAATCCTGAACGGAATCGATGAGGATGATTTAGATGTGTTCCAGGAAAGGAAATATTGGAAGGCATGGCGGACTAGTGCAATGGTGTACTAAGGGTGGAATGCTGTGTGATGCTCCTGGCAGGGGATGCTCCTGCCGGGAGTTTTCCGTTTTGGGGAGGGGTGGAAATATTTGGAGGGGTGGAAATCATGGGGATGGGATCGTAGTAGGGGGTGATGGTGTGTTTGCAGTTGGTTGGAAATAGGATGAGTTGGGAGAAGCGGGAATATAATGGGAGGACGGGATAGGAAGTTGATGGGAGGAAAGGTGATGGGGAAAAGGGATAGGAAGTATGTGGGGGGCGGGATTGGCTTGTTGGGGGCTGCGGCAGGTTTGCAGGTGCTGGCAAGGGGAATGGATGGGGTGGCTGATTGGTATGCTCGTGGGGGATATCCGGTGATTGTGGGGACTTTGGGGCGGTTTTTTGGGATTTTCCCCTTTTCGGTGGTAGAGATGGGGATTTATTTGCTTGGATTGGGGGTGATTGTGTATGGAGTTGTGTTCTGGAGAGAGCCGGCGCGTGTGGGGAGCAGGGCGGTGTTTGTGGTTGGGGTGCTGTTGTTTTTGTATACCTGTAATTGTGGGGTTAATTATTATGCGTCTTCTTTTGCGGATTATGCTGGATTGGAGATAAGGATGTATTCGGAGGAGGAATTAAGACGGCTGTGCGAGTTTTTGGCGGAGAGGGTGAATGAGACGGCAGTAGGGGAAACGTATCGGGAGCATAAGGGGGAGTGGAGGAGGGAAGGGGTTCTTGCTATGAAAAAGGCGGGGGAGGCTTTTCCGGTTTTAGGGGGATTTTATCCGGAGCCGAAGGAGGTGACGGCAGCGTGGATTCTTTCGGTGCAGCAGCTTTGTGGGATTTATTCTCCGTTTACGGTTGAGGCCAATTTTAACGGGGATATGCCGGATTATAATATACCTCATACAATGTGTCATGAATTGTCGCATTTAAAGGGATTTATGCGGGAGGATGAGGCGAATTTTATCGGATATCTGGCTTGTATCAGCTCGGAGAAGCAGGCGTTTCAATATAGTGGGTATTTAACGGGATGGGTTTATGCAGGAAATGCGCTGGCACAGGTGGACCGGGAGAGCTACATAGAGATTTATGGACGGCTGTGCGGACAGGCACAGGAGGACCTAAAGGAAAATAATGCTTTTTGGGAACAGTATGAGGGGAAGGTGGCAGAGGCGGCCAATCAGATCAATGATGTGTATTTGAAGGTAAATGATCAGAAAGATGGGGTGAAGAGTTATGGGAGGATGGTGGATTTGATGCTGGAGTATTATGGAAACAGGGAATGATGTGCTGTGAAGCATGCACAGAATGGAGGAAAAAGGGAAGGAAATGCCGTCTTGGAAAATCCTTGCATATTTGTAATAAAAAAGTAAGGCACAAACCGACATTTTGTGCTACACTTATCAATAGAATATCAGGAGGAGGAAACCATTATGGCGGAGACCAATATTTTAATTGTGGATGATGAGCAGGAGATCGCGGATCTGGTGGAGATCTATCTGGTTAGTGACGGATATAGTGTGTTTAAGGCAAATAATGCCCAGGAGGGCTTGGACATTCTGGAGAGAGAAGATATTCACCTGGTTCTTCTGGATATTATGATGCCGGGGATGAACGGACTGGAGATGTGCAAGAAGATTCGGGAGACCAATAATATTCCCATTATTATGATCAGCGCCAAGTCTACGGACCTGGATAAGATCTTAGGGCTTGGTACCGGAGCAGATGATTATGTGGCAAAGCCGTTTAATCCTTTGGAGGTGTCGGCGCGGGTAAAGTCGCAGCTCAGGCGCTACACCCAGCTTAATCCCAACAGCAATGTTCATGAAAATGTGAGAAATGAGATCAGCATCCGGGGCCTGACGATCAATAAGGATAATCATAAGGTTACGGTCTATGATGAGGAGGTAAAGCTGACCCCTATTGAGTTTGATATTCTTTATCTGCTGGCATCCAATCCGGGGAAGGTATTCAGTACAGATGAGATTTTTGAGAAGGTATGGAATGAGAAGGTATATGAGGCCAACAATACGGTCATGGTACATATCCGTCGTCTGCGGGGCAAGATGAAGGAGGATGAGCGTCAGGATAAGATCATCACGACTGTGTGGGGGGTAGGGTACAAAATTGAAAAATAAAAAGAGTGATATGCGGTATCGCTTTCATACCCGCGTGATCACCAATATTCTGTACAGCACGTTGGTTGCCTGCTTGGTAGAGGTGTTTTTGGTGACAAATCTGACAATGGTAGCCAGATATGCCCGGCAGTCCCAGTGGGACAATGCACTGATGGCTATGATCGATGAATCGGAGCTGGTGATTGTGATCGGATATGTGCTGCTGGGGATTATGGTATTTTCCATAACATTTCTGCTTTTGCAGGAGCGGTCTATTTCATATATCAGCAGGATCTCGGATGCTGTGCAGAATATTTCCGAAGGAGATTTGAATACCATTGTGGACGTGGTGGGGGATGATGAATTTTCTTCCATGGCGGCGAATCTAAACCGGATGGTAGAGGATATCCGCCGGCTGATTGATAAGGAGCGGGAGGCGGAGCGCACAAAAAATGAGCTGATTACCAATGTGGCGCACGATTTGCGGACGCCCCTTACTTCTATTATCGGATATCTGGAGCTGCTTTCCAATAAGTCATCCCCTTTGCCGTCGGAGGTACAGGGAAAATATTTGGATATTGCATACAGCAAGTCCAAAAGGCTGGAAAAGCTGATTGAGGATTTGTTTGGATTTACCAAGTTGAATTATGGAAAGATATCCATGCAGGTGTCCAAGGTGGATATTATTAAGCTGCTGGGACAGCTTTTGGAGGAGTCTTACCCTAATTTTTCCAATAAGAATTTGTCTTATGAGCTGCAGAGCAATGTTCCCGCAAAGGTGATCATGGCAGATGGGAATCTTTTGGCCAGGCTGTTTGATAATCTGATCAATAATGCGATCAAATACGGCGCAGAGGGCAAACGAGTGCTGGTGAAGGTTCACGCTATGGCAGAGGCCGTGCAGGTATCCGTAACGAATTATGGATATGTGATTCCAAAGGAGGAGCTGCCGTTGATTTTTGAGAAATTTTACCGGGTAGAGCATTCTCGGTCTGTAAATACGGGCGGGACCGGGCTGGGGCTGGCCATTGTGAAAAATATTGTGGATATGCACGGCGGCGATATTACAGTAAAAAGTGATCTGAACGGTACGGTGTTTACCGTGACCTTAAAGGTGGATTTTGATATTGAGAGAGAGAATTTCGGACAGGCATAGGCGGAGTCTCGAAGAAAAAGTCTGGGGATTATGGGACAGCCATTTCAGGACAGCTTTTCAAGGAGAGGAAGGAAAACAAAGAATCAATGGGCATAAAGAACCGAATCTGGATATTCTGCAAATGGAGACATGCCAGACCGCTGAGGGTATGGATAGCTGCTGTTATCCTGCTTTTTGGAGGTCTGGCTTTTTGTGCTCCGGTCATGGAGGCATGGGCAGACCGTGTGAATCAGGAGGAAGATGGAGAGACATCTTCCTGCTCCTTGGGAAAGGTGAAGCTTACAGTGGAGTATGGTTATGGAAACGGGGTAAAGGGAGGACGCTATATCCCGGTTTGTGTTACCATTGTTAATGGCCAGACTTCTTTGGCAGAGGGAGTCTTAAAGATCAAGTCCATGGAGTCGGACGGAGATATTTACCATTATAATTACGAGATGATTCTGGAATCCGGAGAGGAAAGAAAGGAGAGATATTATATTCCCATCGGGACAGACGCAGACAGGCTGTTTGTAGCGTTGGAGGATAAGATGGGAGCCGTGCTTGCAGAGCAGCAGGTGGACCTGAATGTGAGTCGGGATGTGCCAGAGCTGTTTGTGGGAATTCTTTCGGATAATCCGGGAAATCTGGAATATCTGGACGGGGTAGGGATTCACTACAGTACATTAAGAACCAGAAGCTTTATGCTGGATCCGGGAGAGCTTCCGGATCAGGCAGTAGGGCTAAACCTGCTGGATGTGATCGTGGTGAATAATTTTAAGCTGAGGGAATTGTCAGAGCAGCAGACCTCTGCTGTCATGGATTGGGTTTACGGCGGCGGAGTGCTGATTTTAGGAACCGGAAAGCGGGTGGGAGATACACTGGGACGTTTTGCTCCGGAGCTTTTGGATGATTCTTATGGGACTGCAGTAATGCGCCGTATCAACCTGGGAGAAGGCTTTGCTTTGGATCGTCCGGAGGATGGGATGCTTGAGATGGCCTGTGTGGATATTCCCCTTCACGGAGGGAATGTCATCCTTTCCAGCAGCGGATTTGCCCTGCTGACAGCAGCGTCAAAGGAGCAGGGAATGATCGGGGTGGCCAGTTTTGATCTGACCGATATTAGAAGGTTTTGTCAGGAGCATCCGTCCTATGTGGATCATTTTTTTACTTCTCTTTTGGGAGAAACTCGTATCAACCGGCTGGCGAATGTGGTTTACAGCGGCAACTCGGATAAGTTTTGGTCTGTTCAGAGCCTGATTAACACGGGAAATGTAGAAAAGCTTCCTAATCTTATGGCCTATGCGGCAGTTGTGATCTTGTATCTGCTGATTATGGGACCGGGAATGTATCTGTTTTTGAAAAACCACAGCCTGCAGATTTATTATCGGCGGGGGGTTGTGATTCTGGCAGCAGCTTTTGCAATAATCATTTATTTAATGGGAATGTTTACCCGCTTCCGGTCTACTTTTCATACCTATGCGGCAATTCAGGATGTGACGGAGGATTATGTGACAGATACCACATATGTGAATATCCGCAATCCCTACAACCGCCCATATCAGGTGGAGCTGGATCCTTCTTATTCTGTGCTTCCCATTACACGCAGAAGCATTTCCGATTCTTCCGGGGAAGCCCGATTTACAGGGGAAGAATCATACCAGATTGCCATTGAGAGGGGAGAGGAACGTCTGACGATCCGGGGACAGAATATTCCGGCGTTTTCCCCCAGATATTTTAAGCTGGAGAGGAAACAGGATAACACAGACAAGATTGGGATTGTGGGAAGCGTGGATTATTTTGAAGGGAACATCAGTGGGGAAGTGACCAATCATTTTCCGTTTCCTTTGGAGAATGTTACGTTGATGCTTTATGGGAATATGGTGCTTTTGGGACGGCTGGAGCCAGGGCAGACCTGCCGTCTGGATGGGCTTGAGCTGCTGCGTTACCCTTTGAATCATTCTTACGCAGTGGCAGAACAGATTATCGGGGAGGAGCAGCTTAGGAGGGCGGACATCAGCGATTCCGCGTATTTGCTGGCAACGGAAAGGCTGAATATGCTGACCTTTTATCTTGATAATTATCTGAACAATTATATGGCAGATGCCCGTGTGATTGCATTCAGCACCGAAAAGGAGGAGCGTTTGTTTCTCAAGGAGGACGGGGAAACTTACGGACACACCATGCTGACATCTTCCATAGGAGTGCATGCATCCAGGGATCAGCTTCTTTATCGTTCTGTGTTGATGAAAATACCCAGGGTGATCAGCGGCGAATATAATGCAGAGTCTAACTCTATGGGAGGCATGGAACCTTTGGTGATAGAGTATCAGATGGGAACAGAGCTTGATGTGGAGAGCCTGACTTTCGAACCGGTTTCCCAGGTGTTTTCGGGAAACGGCAGGGATAATTATATTGAAGCCTTTACAGGAAGTATTTATTTCTATAATCATGGCAGCGGAAATTATGACCGGATTCAACTGGATGGAAAGAAAATGGATGTGGGACAGCTTGGCCCTTATTTGTCGCCGGGCAATACACTGACAGTGCGGTATGTATATGGGGGACAGAAAAGCTATAATGAAATCCAGCTTCCCATGCCTATGGTTGCCGGGAGGGAGCGGTGATGCTGAAAATTCGAAATCTGCAGAAAGTATATGGAAATTATCATGCCTTAGACAGTCTGGACATGGAAATCAGGGATGGAGCCCTGTACGGCTTTGTGGGTCCTAATGGGGCGGGGAAGACTACCACCATCAAGATCATCAGCGGACTTCTCTGGCCGGATGGAGGAACGGTGGAGATCCAGGGAATGGATGCTTTAGCGCAGCCAGGCAGGCTGAAGGAGAAGATTGGTTATGTACCAGATTATTTTGGGGTATATGATAATCTGAAGGTGTCAGAGTATATGGAATTTTTTGCGTCCTGTTATGGGATGGAGGGGTTGAAGGCGCGGAAACGTTCCCAGACTCTTTTGGATCAGGTGGGACTTGGGAATAAAATGGACTTTTATGTGGATGGACTGTCCAGGGGAATGAAGCAGCGGCTGTGTCTGGCCAGGGCACTGCTCCATGAACCGGCTCTTTTGGTGATGGATGAACCGGCGGCAGGGCTGGATCCCAGAACCAGGCTGGAGTTTAAGGACACGGTGCGGGAACTGAATGAGCAGGGAATGACGATTCTCATAAGCTCTCATTTGCTTTCGGATCTGGCAGAGCTGTGTACAGATGTAGGGATTGTGGATGCAGGGAAAATGCTGCTGACAGGCAGTGTGGAGGAGGTAATCGAGAAAATCCATACCTCCAAGCCGGTGATTATAACGATCCACGAAAATATGGGGACAGCCATTGCGCTTTTGAAGGAGCATCCATTGGTGCGTTCCCTGTCCGTAAAGGATCAGGAAATTATGGTGCAGTTTGCCGGGAGCGGACGGCAGGAGAGCCTGCTGTTAACAGAGCTGATAACAGCAGGGGTTCAGGTAAGAGGCTTTATGCGGGAGCCGGGAAGTCTGGAGGCAGTGTTTATGCAGCTTACCGGCCGTGAGGAGGAAAGGGTGGTACAGTCTTATGAACATATTCTCGAATCCGGTTTATAAACGAGAAACCATGGTCAGTACGCGCAGCTTCCGGCTGGCTCTGGTGCTGTTGGTGTTTAACGGAATTTTGGCATTGGTAGCGCTTTTAAATATGTATTCTACATTGGCCCGGGTGCGGGTTACAGCGGAGATTCAATACAGCAGCTTTTTGGATCTGTATATTTTTGTGGCTGTACTGGAATTTGTTATGCTGATATTTATTATGCCGGCCATTACCGCAGGCAGCATCAGCGGAGAGCGGGAACGGCAGACGCTGGATCTGATGCTGTCTACGAAAATGACTCCAGTGCAGATCGTAATGGGAAAGCTGGCAGCATCTTTAAGTACCATGGGACTTTTGATTGTTTCCAGCTTTCCCATTCTGGCCCTGGTGTTTGTGTATGGCGGGGTGACTATGAGGGATATGGGAATATTGCTGGTATGCTTTGGGGCGGCAGCTTTGTTTGTGGGAAGCCTGGGGGTGTGCTGCTCAGCCCTGTTTCGAAAGTCTACATTATCGACTGTGGTGGCGTATGGAGTTATGGGCGGCATTGTGGCCGGTACCTATGGGGTGAATCAGCTGGTATTGTTTTTGGGGCGGCTGTCCGGGGCTTATGCCGTATCAGCGGAGGCAGGAGGAATGACAGTAAGCTCAGGAGGATTTTTATATCTGCTGCTTTTTAATCCCACGGCTACCTTTGTGCTGACCATGCTGCGCCTGGCAGGGCGGGAGCAGGCCAGAGGCGGTGTGGCACAGTGGTTTGGGACACACAGGGAAAGCTTTGTCAGCCAAAATTGGATTGGATGCAGCGTGGTTCTTCAGGTGATAATGGCGGCAGTATTTGTGTGGGCGGCTGTCCGGGCAGTGGGACCCAGAAGACGAAAAGGGTGAATCCCGAGGATCCGGCCTGCAGTTGGGTGTTTCCTTTTGGATTATTTTGGTGTATGATAGAAGATAAAGAACGCAGCAGATAACAGCAGGCAGTGAAAGGCTTTAAGAATAGGAGGAGCAAGATGGGGATTATTAAGGCAGCAGTATCAGCTATTGGGGGTGCGTTGGCGGATCAGTGGCTGGAGGTGATGGAGCCAGGAAATATGGGAGACCAGACGGTATTTGCCAGCGGCGTCAAGGTTCGGAAGGGCTCTAATGTAAAGGGTACAGAAAATGTGGTTTCAGATGGTTCTGTCATTCATGTGTATCCCAACCAGTTCATGATGGTAGTGGATGGAGGAAAGGTTGTGGATTATACGGCGGAGGAGGGATATTATACGGTGAAAAATTCCTCCACGCCTTCTTTGTTTAACGGCCAGTTCAAGGACAGCTTAAAGGAGTCCTTTAATCGGATCAAATACGGAGGGGGAACACCCAGAGCCCAGAAGGTGTTCTATGTAAATCTTCAGGAGATAAAGGGAATTAAGTTCGGCACCCGCAATCCGGTGAATTATTTTGACAGCTTTTATAATGCAGAGCTTTTTTTGCGGGCTCATGGGACTTATTCTATTAAAATTACGGATCCGCTGCGTTTTTATGCACAGGTAATTCCCAAAAATGCAAACAGGGTGGAGATCAGTGCGATCAATGAGCAGTATATGAACGAGTTTTTGGAGGCGTTTCAGGCATCCATTAACAGGATGTCAGCAGAGGGTGAGAGAATTTCTTTTGTGGCATCCAAGGGTACTGTGCTGAGCCGTCATATGTCAGAGGTTCTGGACGACGACTGGAAGCGGACCCGGGGTTTTGAGGTGATGAGTGTAGGAATTGCCAGCATTTCTTATAACGAAGAATCTCAGAAGCTGATTCATATGCGCAATCAGGGTGCCATGCTCAGCGATCCCGGTGTGCGGGAGGGATATGTACAGGGGGCCATTGCCCGTGGACTGGAGGCAGCCGGCTCTAATTCCCAGGGATCCATGGCCGGCTTTATGGGCATGGGCGTGGGGATGAATACCGGAGGCGGCTTTATGGGGACCGCATCTGCAGCCAATCTGCAGCAGATGCAGATGAATGCCAATGCACGGGGAGCAGGCGTCCAGAATCTGGCCGGATTTGGAGGAAATACGGCGGCTGGCGCTTATGGCGGAGGAATGGCGGGAGGAACTGGCATACCGGCAGGCGGTTCCTGGGTGTGCCGCTGCGGAGCAGTCAATACGGGAAAATTCTGCAGTGAATGCGGAACTCCCAAACCTGCAAAGGATACTTGGGTATGCCGCTGCGGAGCAGTGAATGCAGGCAGGTTCTGCAGTGAGTGCGGAAGTCCGAAGCCGGATGAGAATACCTGGGTGTGCCGCTGCGGAGCAGTGAATACAGGGCGGTTTTGCAGTGAATGTGGGAATTTGAAAGGATAAGAAGCGGACGGTATTATGGCGATCATTATTTATAAATGTCCAAACTGCGGAGGGGACCTGCGGTTTGTACCAGAAGGGCAGACCTTTCAGTGTGAATATTGTCTGTCGAAGTTTTCAAAGGAACAGATGAAGCTCAGCATGTCAGAACAAACGGAAGCGGCTGTTAATGTATATTCCTGCCCAAGCTGCGGGGCGGAGGTTGTGACAGATCCGACTACGGCTGCAACCTTTTGCTATTATTGCCATAATCCGGTAGTGCTGGCAGGGCGGATGGAGGGAGAATATCATCCAGATGGTGTTCTCCCCTTTGAGATTGACAGGCAAAAGGCTTTGGATATTTTTGAGAGGTGGATTGGCGGGAAGAAATATATACCAAAGGAATTTTATGCGCAGGATCAGATTGAGAAAATGACAGGGGTATATTTTCCTTACTGGCTGTATGGCTGCCAGGTGGAAGCAAGGCTGGAGGCCCAGGGAAGAAAGCAGAAATCATGGGCAGAGGGGAATACCCGCTTTATCCGCACAGAGGAGTATACCGTGAGCCGAGACGGAACCATGAAGATCCGCGATGTTTCTCGTAATGCCCTGTCGAAGGCCAACCGGAAACTGGCGGAGGGAGTCATGCCCTTTGAGATAGGTAAACTGCGGCCTTTTGAGATGGCATACCTGTCAGGCTTTCTGGCAGAGAACCGGGATATGGAGAAAGGACAGTTTGAGGAGGAGATAAAGGAGGAGGTATGCAGATTTGCCGGGGATTCTCTGCGCAGTGAGATCAGCGGATATGATTCGGTGCAGATTCATTCTGAGAATATGCAGATAGAGAGTCCTGAGTGGCGGTATGTATTAATGCCGGTGTGGACCTTGACTTATGCAGACAGGAAAACAGGCAAAATCTATTATTTTGCCTGTAATGGACAGACAGGGAAGGTCTGCGGGGAGCTGCCGGTAGATTCCGGGCGGCTGCTGAGATTGTTTCTGTCTGTTTTTGTGCCGGTATTTGCGGTGCTTTTGGCAGCAGGGTGGTATATAGGGTAGGTTATTTCAGGACAGTTCCTAAGAGGTATGCTTATGGTTGTGAAAAAAAACGGAAATAGAAGAATGAGAAAAGCCGTGGAATGGACTGCAGGAATTTTTTTTGCGGCAGTGTGGATTCTGGGAGGAATCATACCGATGCCCACGGCCCTGGCTTCTTATCAGGAGCCGGAAGACGCAGAGGCACAGCAGCGGGTATTTGACCAGGCAGGGCTGTTCTCAGAGGCGGAGAGGAAAGAGCTGGAGGAAGAAATACAAAAGCTGCAGAAAACGGTTGAGGCAGATGTTGTGCTGGTTTTCACAGAGGATGCTCAGGGAAAGACGGCGGAGCAGTATGCAGACTATTTTTATCATGTACATGAATTTGGGAAGGGGGAGGATTACAGTGGTGTTCTCTTTCTGATGGATATGGATAACCGGGAGCTGTATATCTCTACCTGTGGTCAGATGATCCGGCTCCTGACAGACGAGCGGATAGAATCCATGCTGGATCATGGCATTTCTTATATGAAAAACCAGGATTATGCCCAGTGTGCCCGTCAGATGCTTGAGGATACTCGGTTCTGGTATAAAAAAGGGATTGCAGAAGGGCAGTATAATGAGGATCGGGACACAGGGGAGGTGAGCCGGTATCAGGGGGGACGTAAAAGAAGCATTCGCTGGTATGAGTTTTTTCTGGCCTTGGGCGTGGCGGCCTTTTGTGGGGGAAGCGTGTGCGGGAAGGTGAAGCGGGATTATGCCATGGAGCAGGAAAGGAGACAGGCATCCGGTCATCACATGGCATACCGGGGAAATGCATGCTTTCGTTATCGGAAGCAGAGTGATGTGTTGAGTAATTCTCATGTTGCAAGACAGATTATTCCACGGAATCCTCCTGTCAGCCATTCCGGCCGTACAGGGTATTCCGGACGGAGCACTACCCATAAATCCAGCGGCGGAAGGAGCTATGGAGGCGGCGGAAGAAAGTTTTGAATCATTTCCCATAAAAATCCGCCCTATATAGACAAATGTAGCTGGACAAATGACTATTGTCTATGGTATAATCGAACCACTTTATTTGGCTAAAAGGTTAAATAAGGCATTGGCAGGCTTTTCATATCTGGTAGGGTGTGTAAAGCCAAAGGTTGTCATGGATGCTGTAAGAGGCTCCTGCCGTAAGGCTGCGGTAGGATGTTTGGAGGTGTCCAACAAAAAGAAGGAGGAGACAAAGAATGAAAAAGAGACTACTTAGCCTGTCACTGGCAGCAGCTATGGTGTTTTCCTTGGCAGGATGCCGCGGAGCAGCGCCGGCAGAGACTACAGCTGCTTCCACTGCGGAGACCACTACTGCTGCAGCAGCGGATGCTGCCACCACAGCAGAGGGGGATTCTGCTGAACCCGAGACGGCAGCAGAGCCGGCAGGGAATTTTAAGATTGGTATTATCACTGGTACGGCTTCTCAGGGCGATGAGGAAATTACCCAGGCCAACAAGATGAAAGAGAAGTATGGCGATATGATCGTTACATCTACTTATCCGGATAACTTTACCACGGAGACAGAGACGGTTATTTCCAATACCGTGGCCATGGCTTCTGATCCGGATGTGAAGGCGATTATCTGGTGTCAGGCAATTCCGGGCACGGCAGCAGCCATTGACAAGGTTCGTGAGACTCGTCCGGACATGATCTTCATCGTTGGTACTCCTGGTGAGGACCCGGGTGTTATCAATCCCAAGGCTGATATCGTTCTGCAGGTAGATGAGCCTGGATGCGGCATCGTGATTCCGCCTCAGGCGAAAAAGCAGGGCGCTACCACCATGATCCACTATTCCTTCCCGCGTCATATGAGCTATGCTTTGATCGTGGCTCGTCATGAGAATCTGAAGAAGTACTGTGCTGAGAATGGGATTGAGCTGGTAGATGTTACTGCTCCGGATCCCACCGGCGATTCCGGTATCACAGGCGCTCAGCAGTTCATTTTAGAGGATGTGCCCCGCCAGATCGAGAAGTACGGCAAGGATACGGTGTTTTTCACCACCAACTGCGGTATGCAGGAGCCGCTGATTCGTTCCGTATTTGAGAATGGTGCGATTTACAGCCTGCAGTGCTGCCCGTCCCCGTTCCACGCTTTCCCGGCTGCCCTGAATATTGATATGGCCGGCCATGAGGCTGATGTGGACTACATGATGGAACAGCTTCAGGCAAAGGTTACAGAGGCTAACATGGGCGGCCGTGTATCTACCTGGGGTGTTCCCTGTAATATGCTGTTTATCAGTGCTGGTGTTGAGTATGCGAAGAAGGTTCTTGAGGGTGAGACCAATGGAGAGGTTCTGGATGAGGAGCTGCTTCGTTCCACCATTCAGGAGTGTGCAGAGCAGTTCACACCTGGTGCAAAGATGACCTTGGATTACTATGTGGATGAAAATGGCACCGCAAAGGAGAATCATTTCCTGGTAATGTCCGATTTCGTTACATTTGAATAATGGCAAAAACGGAATAATGTAATGGTATCTGAAGTTCTGCCAACGGAGTCTCCTAAGGACATCAGTTGGCAGAATTTTCTGTTATGGTAAAAAGGTGTCTTTTGGCAGATGCTTGGATTTTGCTGGACAGCAGGGTATATTTTAGGGAAATCAGCGAAACTTATGTAATGAAGAATCGGGAACATGAAAACAGCACAAGGCACATGAAAAGCAGAAAGAGGTTGGTGACTTGGAGAAAACGAATGAAACCTTTGTCCTCAAGATGGATAATATTGCCAAGGAGTATTATGGCAATCGGGTGTTAAAGGGCGTAAAGCTTCACATCCGTCCCGGCGAGATCCATGCGCTGATGGGGGAAAACGGCGCAGGCAAGTCTACGCTGATGAATATTCTTTTTGGAATGCCTGTGATTCACAACACAGGCGGCTTTGAGGGAACGGTAGAGGTAAACGGGGAGCAGGTACAGATCGATACGCCGCTTAAGGCGATGGAATTGGGAATCGGAATGGTACATCAGGAATTTATGCTGATTCCTGGATTTACAGTGACTGAGAATATTAAGGTTGGACGTGAAATCAGTACGCCGAACCTGGTGAGCCGTCTGTTCGGGCGTTCTATGGAAACCCTGGACTTTAAGGCTATGCGCCGTGATGCGAAAAAGGCTCTTAAGACGATAGGATTGCAGATTGAGGAGTATATAAGAGTGGCCGGGCTTCCGGTAGGATATATGCAGTTTATTGAGATTGCCCGTGAGCTGGACAAGACAGGGATCCGGCTTTTGGTGCTGGATGAACCTACGGCTGTTTTGACTGAGTCAGAGGCAGAGCGGCTTTTAGAGGCCATGCGGGTGATTTCTTCTCAGGGAATCGCGATTATTTTCATTACACACCGCCTGGATGAGGTGATGGCAGTGGCAGATTCCATGACGATTCTGCGTGACGGAGAATTTGTTGCAAGAAAAGAAATTAAGGACACAAATGTGGTAGAGATAGCAGAGCTTATGATTGGGCGGAAGGTGGAAAAGCTGGTGGATGACGGCGTTCCTGATACCCGTTCCATTGACGAGAGTCAGATTGCCGTAAGCTTAAGAAATTATAAAGTGGATATGCCTGGCGAGACGGTCAGGGGAATTGATCTGGACATCCGCAAGGGAGAGATTCTGGGGATCGGCGGCTTGGCCGGACAGGGAAAGCTGGGGATTCCCAATGGAATCATTGGTCTTTACAAGGCCACGGGTGAAGTAAAGATTCATGGCGAGACGCTGAATCTGGATAAGCTGGGCGATGCTCTGGACCATAAGGTGGCTTTTGTTTCGGAGGACCGGCGGGGCGTGGGGCTTTTGCTGGATGAGAGTATTGAGCAGAATATTATTTTTTCTGCCATGCAGACCAATGGAAAGTTTTTAAAAAGGATTGGCTGGATCAATCTGTATGATGGGGCTGCGGCCAAGAGCCATGCGGAGGAGATGGTGAAAACCTTAGACATCCGCTGCACCGGGATCCGTCAGCCGGCAGGCGCTCTTTCCGGCGGCAATCAGCAGAAGGTCTGTCTGGCCAGAGCGCTGACCTTGGAGCCGGATATTCTCTTTGTCTCAGAGCCTACCCGTGGTATTGACATTGGTGCAAAGAAGCTGGTGCTGGAGTATTTGGCAAAGCTGAACCGGGAGCTGGGCATGACGGTGGTGATTGTTTCCTCTGAGCTGATGGAGCTGCGTTCCGTGTCAGACCGGATTGCGATTATTTCTGACGGAAAGCTGGCATGTATTTTAAAGCCGGATGATTCGGATGCCAACTTTGGTCTTGCCATGTCCGGCGCATGGAAAGGAGGGGAGAAGGATGCGTAACCCATTTAAGCCTTTGGTGGAGAAGTTCGGGCTGCCTCGAGTGATTATTGTTTCATTCTTTCTGTTCCTGGTAGTGGCGGCAGGCGGCTTTCATATGAATTTGATGCAGCTTTTAAGTGACTGTCTCAGACGGTGGGGTATGTTTGGGATTCTGGCCCTGGCCATGGTGCCGGCGGTGCAGTGCGGCATTGGATTGAATTTTGGTATTTCCATGGGAATCGTGGGGGGCCTGCTGGGAGGATTGATCGTGATTCAGCTCCAGCTTGCCCAGAATCCAAAGCTGGTGGCGATTCATCCCATGTTTGCCATGTGGGTGGCAGTTCTGACGGCAATTCTGATCGGAGTGGTTCTTGCTACTGGAATTGGATATCTCTATGGCCTGCTTTTAAACCGGGTTAAAGGGTCGGAGATGACGGTTACCACCTATGTGGGATTTTCTATCATTGCTTTTATGAACATGTTGTGGATGCTGATGCCTTTTACAGACGGAGAGCTGATCTGGCCGAATGCAGGAAAGGGGCTGAGAAACACTATTTCCCTGGCATCCTCCTTCAGCAATGTTATGAACAATACCCTGGCCTTTAAAATCGGGAATCTGACTGTTCCCACAGGGCTTCTTCTTTTCTTTTTCCTGATGTGCTTTCTGGTATGGCTGTTTATGCGTTCCAAGACCGGAATTGCCATGAGTGCAGCCGGGGCTAATCCCATGTTTGCCAAGGCAGCCGGGATCAATGTGAACAAGATGCGTCTGATCGGAACCACCCTGTCCACGGTTTTGGCGGCAGTGGGAATTTTGGTGTATGCACAGGGCTTTGGTTTTATGCAGCTGTATAATGGGCCTATGATGATGGGCTTTACGTCGGTAGCAGCGGTGCTCATCGGCGGAGCCAGCCCCAAGAGAGCCAGGATTCCTCATGTGCTGATCGGCACCTTTTTGTTCCAGGGGATTTTGGCTCTGGGACTTCCGGTGGCAAATCAGTTTATTCCGGAGAGCAACCTGTCGGAGGTGGCGCGTCTGATTATTTCCAACGGAATTATCATTTACGCACTCAGCCAGGTGAAAGGAGGCAGCGGACGTGAATAAAAAGGCAGCAGATTTTGTGGTTCATAATATGGTGGTAATCCTGTTTGTAATCTTATGTGTTTTGGCAACGTTTTTTTCCAAGCAGCCGCTGACCTTTGTGGTATCGGAGCTGTTTACCAGGATTGCCCGCAATTCCTTTATTGTATTGTCTTTGATCATTCCGGTTATTGCCGGAATGGGTCTGAACTTTGGCATTGTTATCGGCGCTATGGCAGCCCAGCTTGCCATCTTTCTGACTACCTATTGGGGCTTTACCGGGATATCGGGATTTTTGTTTACAGCGGCTTTGGCTACTCCTTTTGCAGTATTTTTCGGCTTTTTGGTGGGAAAGCTGTTTAACTATATGAAGGGCAATGAGATGATTGGCGGCCTGGTACTGGGGTATTTTGCCGATGGTATCTATCAGCTTGTATTCCTGTTTATCTTTGGCGGTGTGATTAAGATGAACAATCCTACTTTGATGATCCCAACAGGAATCGGGGTGAAGAATACCATTGACCTGAAAGACACGGTAAAGTATGCTCTGGATACGGTGCCTATGCTGACCATTGTGGAGATCGGCTTTTATCTGACGCTGATCGGGCTTGCAGGATCGGCTGCCTTTAAGCTGGCGAAAAAGCAGGCAGTGGACTGGAAGCTGACAGCCGCAAAAGCAGTGGCAGCCGTGATCATTTATGCGTTGACCTTTATCGGGCCGGTGGAGCAGTTTCTGGCAGCGGATCGTCTGCTGCTTCTGTCCGCAGTGGAGCTGTGGTGCCTGAGCGTCGTGCTGTGGCAATTATATGGCTTTGTGAAATGGAAGCTGCAGACTCGAAACGGCGGCGAGGAGGCTGGGCCCAATTCCTTTAAGCCCATCAAGGCGATTGTCAATGTGGTGCTTGCTGCTTTGATCTATGGGCTGACCTATGTGCCGTTTATCTATAATGTGCTGATTGTGGTGCGGCTTCCGGTGCTGACCTATCTTTGTATTGGCGCTCTCTGCTGCTTTAACAATATTCTTATGAAGACTCGTCTGGGACAGGATATGAGGACTGTGGGACAGAGTCGTACTGTGGCCAATGCAGCAGGAATCAATGTGGATAAGACTCGTATTATTGCCATGATCTTTTCCACAGTACTGGCAAGCTGGGGGCAGCTGATCTTTCTGCAGAATGTGGGAACGATCTCTACTTATGGGGCCCATACCCAGGTGGGACAGTTTGCGATCGCGGCCCTTTTGGTAGGCGGCGCTTCTGTGCAGAAGGCTACGAACAAGCAGGCTCTTTTGGGAATTGTATTGTTCCATACCCTGTTTATTGTATCGCCTTTGGCTGGTAAGGAGCTGTTTGGAGATCCGGTGATCGGTGAGTATTTCCGTGTGTTTGTATCTTATGGTGTCATTGCCCTGGCTTTGGCCATGCATGCATGGAAGAAGCCGGAGCAGGGGAAGGCGGAAGTGAAGGGAACGGATGATTCCGGGAAATCCGGGGAGAAACAGAAGAAGGCGGCATAAAGCTTTCGAAAGATTCGAAAAAAAGAGACGGCAGTCCAAGGGTCCGTCTCTTTTTTGATGGTTAGGAGCTGTTATCGGTTATTTCCGGACAGTTCCTTAGAACGATCATTCTGTTTCATGGGAAAGCCTGTTTTCAAACTCGGTTTCAGGCACAGGTTTGGAGTAGCGGTAGCCTTGCGCTACCCGGGCGCCAATTTCCCGCATTAGCTCTACATCAGCGTCCGTCTCCACTCCTTCACATACAATCTGGGCGCCTAAGTTGCTGGCCAGATCAACGATGCTTTTCATAATTTTCACCTGGCGGTCCCTGTCCTCCTGGTTCAGCAGGAAGGAGCGGTCCAGCTTGATGACAGAGGCGGGGATTTTTTCGATGACACCCAGGGAGGAATATCCTGACCCAAAGTCATCAATAGAAAGCCGGATTCCTCTTGTGTGCAGATCTTCCAGGGTTTGTGCTGCTGTCTTTGCCTCCATTTCTTCCATGACCATGGTTTCCGTAATCTCAACTTCAACCAGGTTTTTGGGAATTTGGTACTCCTTCAGGACATTTTCAAAGCACTGAGCAAAATCAGGTTTTATAAAATGCAGTCGGGAAAAATTGCAGGAAACCGTCACAACAGGCGCTCCCTCATCCAGTCTGCGGCGAAGCATTTTACAGACACATTTAAGGATAAAAAAGTCAATTTCGATAATTCTTCCGGTCTGCTCATAGTAGGGGACAAAAAAGCCTGGGGATATGACTTTACCGGGAGCTGCGGGATCAATGTACCGAACAAGCGCTTCGGCACCGACGATTTTTTCTGTCAGAACATCGATCTTAGCCTGGTAGTACGCCGCAAAATTTTTCTCAATATCTACAGAATCTAATATCCTTTCTTTTTCATGGCGTTCTCTTATGGTATTTTCAAGAGAAGCGTCGTAAACCATAATATGGTCTCTGCTGCGGTCTTTGGCATATTCAATAGCCTGGTTGGCACAGACAACAGCCTCATGCAGGTCATGATTGTCAAAGGGTATAAAATAAACCCCGATCTGAAGGTCTAAATGGTTTCCCATGTCCTGAAAAACCTGTTCCTGGATAGAATGTTCGATTTCCTTTATGCGATCTATAATATTTCCATCCTCCGGCGATAAAAGAAGCGCAAAATGGTCTCCGTCTGCCCTGGCGCAAATTTCGGTTTCTCCATTGACCTTGCGGCATAATACTTCCGCAATGGAACGAAGAAGCTTCTGGCCGTTACTCCACCCATAGACCACCTTGTAGTTCTGAAACTGGGCTATATTGAGGTAGGCAACAGCATACTGAAGCTTTGAGCGTTCTGAAGGAAGCAGCTTTTCTCCTTGGTAAATAAGATAGTTTAAATTATCAATGTTGATCTCTACATCCTTATACATCAGCTTTTGTATTTTTATCGCATCGCGAACCATATGTACAGCTACAAGAATAATGATGATAATCAGCAGGAACAAAGCGGCAATAATAGCAGTACTGTGGTTTTGGATAAATTGTCCCATGCTGGCCAGGGAGTGGACATTGCGCTCTAACATGTAATCATTTATTGCCCTTGCATCCACGGAGAGCAGTGTTTTGTTCAGGATGCCTGCAAGCAGATAGTCATCGCTTCGTATTGCCATGGACAGTCCGCGCTGCCCGCTGAGCACACTTTTGATCTCCAAATCGTAATACCGCAGTTGGGCACTGAGCAGATATTCTGCCAGGTAGCCGTCGCACAGCGCAGCGTCAGCCTTTTTATCTTTTACCATATCCAGGCTTTCCTGCTGGTTGCTGCAGGTGAGAAGAACAGTAGTCTGCGGATCGATCACATTGTCAGCTTCCGGTGCCAGATCCGCCACAATGGCCAGCTTTCCGATGGAATTTAAATCCCTGCTGTCTTTCATAATAAGCACCATCGGAACCTGGGCATAGTCTTTCATTTTTGCAAGCTGGTACGGATCCAGCTCTTTCTCTGTGTGAGGACAGTTGGACAGAATATCAATGGTACCGTCCTTTAATGCCTCATGAGCCTCCCGAGAGGTCTGAAACTCCTGCCAGGAAAGGGTCAGGCCGGATACTGCAGCGGCTCCTTCCAGCAGATCTCTGGTAAGTCCCCTGCATTCGCCGTTTTCAGTGTAGAGAAAGGGGTAATACTTGTCAAAATATCCAACTTTGATCTGGCCGGTTTCGGAAATATATTTTTTTTCATCGGTGGTAAACACAATGGTTTTGTCCAGACGGCTCTGGTAAAATTCATTCATGAGCCGGGTTTCCAGCCCTGGATTGTTCATCTTTAAGTCAGCAATGGCCTGGTTCAGCTCCCGCATAACGTCATCATTACCTGGATAGGTAAGATAATAAAAGGGTCTGGGGGCAAAACGACCTATAAGACGCTGGCCGTCCTTGATCTCCATAAAAGTATGAACCATGGCATCGATCTCGCCTTTGTTTAAAGCTGCCTGAAGCTTTTCTGTGGAGTCATAGGTTTTGATTTTCGGAGAACGGATTCCGTTGTCAGACAAATACGTGATAAATTCGTTTTTGCGCACGTATGTTTTGACCATTCCAAAGGTAATTCCTTTCATGGCCTGGAAATCCTCATAGGCAATCGTGCTGGAAGGATCCGTAGCAATGATGCCAAAAGTGTAGCCGCTGGAAAGGTCGGCATACTGGTAGATGGCTGCCCGCTCTGGAGAATATTGGGCGCTGCCGACCAGATCGGCCTTTTTATCTGACACAAGCTGAAGGGCCTCATCCCAGCTCTGGCATTCCAGGTATTCGATTTCCCAGTTGGCATACTGGCATAGCTCATCCAGGTACTCCACATCCATCCCGGTATATTTACCGTCGGCTCCCTTTTCATTGTATCCGCTCATCGGGAAGAAAGCAACTTTGACGGTTCGTTTGCCTTTGGCGTAAGCGGTGACAGGACCAATCCCCTCCAGTAAGCTTAGTGCCAGCACAAAAATCAAAAGAAGGGCTGGCCATTTCTCAAGTCTTTTGTTTTTCATACCTTCATACACCCTTTCACATACAGTCCCTGCCTGTATCGATGATATTGCCAGATTGATGTACCCGCGAGCCAAAGGATCTGCCCACATATTCTCATGATTTCAGGATGGTTCTCAATCACTTGGCAGATAAGCATGCTCTTGCGTATAAAACAGGCTGGCTTATTTTTCTATTGTATCAAATTACTGGCTTAATGGCTAGATTTTTTTGGAAAATTGTTAAAATCTGCCAGTATGAACCATGCCTTAGGCAAGGGAATGATAAGAAATCCTTGCATAACTTGGGAAAAAAGGGTAAAATAGAGGAACATAAACGGCAGTACCAGTAAACAAAAAAGAAAGAGAGGGTATATCAAAGGTGAAAGATGCGAATTGTGCATATTGTATGCAGGGTGAGCTGGTAGCAAGGTTTGCATATCCGGTTTGTAAGATGGATACGGGGTTTTTGTATGTATTTAAGGAGCAGAGCCATCCGGGACGACTGATTCTTGCTCATGAAAAGCATATCAGTGAGATGATTGAGCTGACGGACCAGGAGAGGAATGCATTTTTTGCCGATGTGGCAAAGGCGGCTCGGGCGATCCATAAGGTGTTTAAGCCCAACAAGGTTAATTATGGGGCATATGGAGATACAGGCTGTCACCTGCATATGCATCTGGTGCCCAAGTATGAGGGCGGCGCAGAGTGGGGCGGTGTATTTGAGATGAATCCCGGTAAAGTGCTTTTGACAGACAAGGAATATGAGGAGATCGCAGAGAAAATCCGGCAGGCGCTGTAGTACAAGGCAGCATCAAAAAATAGGGATGAAGATCCGGATATCCGCCAAAATCCGATGAAGGGCACAATGGGGGCCAAGGATTCGGCAGAGGCTCTGCAATAGGAAGGAGATCGTGGCAATGGGAGAGGAAAAGGCAGGAGAGGATCTGAAGCGGCATGGCAGGGATGAGGGATATCGGATTGCTGTGGTGGGAATCATTATAGAAAGCCTGGATCTGGCCGGAGCCGTCAATGAGATCCTGCATCAGTACAGCGATTATATTATCGGGCGTATGGGGCTTCCCTATCGGGAAAAGCAGGTGAACATTATCAGTGTTGTGCTGGACGCACCGTCAGATGTGATCAGCGCTGTATCCGGAAAGCTGGGGCGCCTGCCGGGAGTCAGCTCTAAAGCGCTGTACTCACGGCAGAAAGGGTAATACGGCGCTGATGCCGGAAAAAAGCATACAGAGTCCCGCTCCCAATAGGGTGGGGAGAAGAATAGAGACCGCGGTCCATTTCCAGGATCCGGTTTCTTTTTTAATTCTTAAAATTGTGGTAAGGCAGGGCCAGTGAAACAGACAGAATATCATGGTGCAGACAATCGTAATGCGGGTCCATCCGTGAAAGGCAATCAAGGACGAGACAGGAAAGGCTTCTGTTGTCAGGATAATGGGAATTACCATTTCGCTGGTAGGAAAAGCCATAAGGAAGGCAAACAGAATACTTCCATTTAGACCCATCAGGCGTCCCGGCGGATCCAGAAAACGAATTACGGAACAAAAGAAGCCCGGAAAAAAGTATGCGGTCAGCCAGACCGCAGAAACAGTCGGAAGCATCCATGCAAGTGTTCGAAGCAGGGCAGGAAGAACCAGATCCCGCAGGGAGCGAAGGATCGTTTTATGGACAATGGGACGGCGTAAAGGCGGTAATTCCAGCACAAAGGAAGGAGGGATTCCCCGGAGCAGGGTGTGGGAGAGAAGCCATGACATAAACAGGGAGGCTGTGATGCTCAGGAGAATCAGGAGTGTTAATGTCAATGCCGGAACCAGGGAAACAAATACCGGGACAGTCCTGGCGGTTTGCAGGCTGGTTATGGACGGTTCAGACCAAAACAGCAGTGAGATCATGAACAGCAGAATAGGAAGCTGCCTGCTGCATGGAACAAAGGAATTGGTCAAAATGGCGATCAGGCGTTCACGGGGGGAGTCAATGGACGCGGATTGACTGATCCCTGCAGCATTGCAGACAAAGCCCATGGCAGTGGTCATGCATTGCTTTGTGCAGCATCGGCAGCATCGGAAGGCAGGATCCATATGGAACGCAATTCTGGGAAGACAGCCTGCGTCTTCCAACAGGGTAAACAGCAGGAGGAAAACCGTCAGAGGCACCATCATCATGAAAATCAGCCAGGAAAGAGAACGGTAAAATCCGTCGGCTATCATGGATATCAGCCAGGGAGGGATGTTCCAGGCTGTCATGGCAGCAAGAAGCTTTGTTTCCAGCCATATTAAACGGTTGGAAAGCAGGCTTCCAGGCAGAGAAGCGCAGGTTAGGGTCAGCCAGGACAAGCTCAGAAACAGAAAAAACATTAAAAAAACTCCCGGGACGGGACTTAAGGTAATCCGGTCTGTAATATCCTGGCACGGACTGTGTTCCGGGCGGGTAAAGCGTACCGTTTCCTTAAAAAGCTGTTTTGGGCAGAAATCCAGACAGTCATAGTTAAAATGCCGTTCATTGGCATCTCGAATTATCCGGCGGATCTGACCAAAGGAGCGGGGGGAAAGGGCACAGCAGCTCAGGACCGGAATCTGCAGTACATCTTCTAATAATTGATAATCAATTTCTATGCCTTTTTTCTCTGCCTCATCGCGGAAATTGATGCAGAGAATGACCGGAAGTCGGTTGTCCTTTATATAATCCAGAGAGAGGAGCTTTTTTAACAGGCACAGGTTTTGCTCCAGACAGGCTGGGCTTAGGATCATTAAAAACATATGAAACGGTTTTTTTTCTATCCAGGAAAAGCTGTCGGGGGAATAGATGCCCGGCAGGTCTGTCACCAGATACGTTTGATGGTTCATGGAAAAGCTGCCCTGTGTTGGGGCTGCTGTTTTTCCGTTCCAGTTTCCTGTATGGCAACGCATGCCGGTGAGACCGTTGAAGATCGTGGTTTTTCCCGTGTTGGGACTGCCGATGAGAGCAATGGAAAGGTCCGGTCTTTTTTTGTCCATAAAGAAAAGGCTCCCACTGAAAGAATCTCTTATAAATTAAGTATGCTGAGCAGGTTTGGCAGGTGCCTGCCTGACAGCAGGCAGACAGAAGCAGATCCCGCCGATATAGTACGGTTCCTTGGAAGGTCGGAGAAGATAATCTGGAAAAGGCTGTAGATTTTGCCATCGTTCTCCTAGATATTTTCCATCAATTATGTGCTATGATAGTTTTGTAACAGAAATGTAATATTTTTGAAACAGAAGGAGGATATGCCATGAGAAAATTGCCGTTTTATGTATGCACTGCTATGCTTGCCGTTGGAGCGATGACGAGTACAGCCTATGGTATGACAGCCGGTACGTATAATATTCCAGGAGGAAGGGCAGTGGTGATAGGCGGAAGCAATGTGGAAGAACTGAAAAATGTGTTAGGACAGATTCAGGGCAGCCTTGGTGGCTCCTGCTCTGGAAATGCATTTTCAGGAGGGAACAATCTGTATGGATGCGGCGGAACCTTCGGAAGCGGGGATTTCGGGAGCAATGGATGCGGGAGCAGCTGGTCCTGTGGGAATAACGGATGCGCAGATAACGGTTTTTGGGGAAATAATGGATGCGCAGATAATAATTCCTGTGGAAACGGGGCATGGGCAGATGGTACAAATAAGCCCGATGTGCCGGATAATTCCGGAAAACCGAGCATACCGGTACAACCAGGCGGTTCCGATAAGCCGGATGTCTCAGACAAGGTAGAACCGGAAAATCCGGGACAAGGGACTACCCAGGATGCATATGCGGCGCAGGTGGTGAAATTAGTGAATGAGGAGCGGGCCAAGGCAGGACTTTCTGCCCTTACGGTACATACAGGGGCAGAAAGCGCAGCCATGGTGCGGGCCAAGGAGATTGAGAGAAGCTTTTCCCACACTCGTCCGGACGGCAGCAGCTTTTACACGGCTCTCCAGGCAGCAGGGATTCGTTATCAGTCAGCGGGGGAAAATATTGCCTATGGACAGACAAGCCCTGCGCAGGTTATGGATTCCTGGATGAACAGTTCCGGGCACAGAGCCAATATTTTAAACGCAAATTATGATTCTATCGCAGTAGCTCATTACCAGAATGGGTCAGGGGTAGATTATTGGGTACAGTTGTTCCTGAAATAAATTTTGCGGACACTTTGCGTCATAAGGTATGGCTCCGGCAGCAGGCGTTTCTGCAGTCGGGGCCATAACCCATAGTTTGTTACCAGTCTACTACCTGATTAATGATATTTTGCTGTTCTGTGCTGGTTTTTCTCAGATATATCCGAGTGGTCTCAATGCTTTCATGACCCATTAAGTCTGCTAACATGGAGATATCGTTATATCGCTCCAGAAAGCTTTTGGCAAAACGGTGACGGAAGGAATGGGGATAGATCACGGCCGGATCCAGCCCGTATTGAACGGCAAATTTTTTCAGCTGTCCGGCAATTCCGCGGGAGGTGATCCGGTCTCCGAATTTGTTCACAAAAATAAAGCCGCTTTGCCTGTCGTTTTCCGAAAGCCATTGAAGGGCTTCTTTTTTTAAGCTGGAGGGAATATAAATTCTGCGCAGCTTTCCGCCTTTAGAATAAAGGTCCAGGTATCCGATTTTTACATGCTCTGTTTTGATCTGAACCAATTCGCTGACCCTGGCGCCGGTAGCAGCCAGAAAACGCACGACAAAATACCAATACATTTCTCCGTCCTGCCTGAGCCGGTTTTTGAAATAAAGATAATCCGCCTCGCTGATCACATTTTCGAGGAAAGGCTTTTGCTGCACCTTCACGGTGGTCAGCTTCCATTTTTCCTTTTGGATGCTTTCCAGATAGCAGTTCATGGCTCGGATCCGAAGGTTCACGGTTTGAGGCTTGTAATTTTCAATCAGATAAATTTTGTAATCGCGGAGATTTTTTCGGGTGAGGCTGCCGTATCGATTATTGTACTGGTTGACTGTGTACACATACGAAATAATGGTGTTTTGTGACAAATTCTGTTCCTTCAAATAATCTTCAAATGTTTCCGTCATAGTAAATTCTCCTTTGTATTATAGTATTTTAGACGATATACCAGTGGGATTTTCTGAACTCAGATAGTATATCGCCCTTTTTATTGTACAATTAGAATAGGTGAAAAATACAACTAAATATGGTAATAAATGGAAAAAATTATATAGTTTTCCATGGGTATGAAATATGATATATTGATTGTGAAATACATACTTGATACAAAAGAGAAAGGAAGTACAGAAGATTATGGGAAAAATTACGCTTTTGGTTTCCAGAGAAGAAATGCTTCATCAGGCCCACAACATTTTGCAGGAGAAAAAATATAAGATAAGGGATATGCGGGTAATTGATACATCTTCTGCAGTTACGGAAGCGCGGCGGTCGATCAGCGAAGGCGCTTCGATTATCATTGCCAGGGGACTTCAGGCATCTTTGATTAAACAGTATACCGATATTCCTGTGGTGGAGATTGTGCTGACTGCCCAGGAAATGGCCCTTTTGGTAACTCGGGCCAAGCAGATTGTAAAGAAACCGAAACCCATGATTGCAGTCGTGGGCTTTTATAATATGTTTTGTGACATGTCTTATTTTGACGAGCTGTATGGGATCGTCCTGCAGACGTATTATGTCAGGCAGGGGAGTGAGCTGGAGGGCGCTGTGGAGGAGGCGGTAAAGCAGGGCGCTGATCTGATCATTGGAGGAGACCTGGCTGTGTCAAAGGCCACAAAGGCAGGAGTGCCATCCCTATTTTTGTCCATGACAGAGGATTCTCTGCGTCAGGCATTTGCTATGGCAGAGCGGATGGACTATGCGGTCAGTGTGGAAAAGAAGACGGCAGCTCAGCTGGAAACCCTGCTGGATTATTCTTATAACGGCGTGATCCGTTTAGACGGAGCAGGGAGCATTACGGCTGTAAACCCTCTGATGGAGGATATGATGGGGAAAACCTGGCAGGAGCTGAAGGGGGTGGATATTCGGGATGCAGCCCCTCAAATCAAGGAGGAGGAACTAAAGCGGGTTTTGGAGGACGGAGAGGAGTATTCCTTGTTTTTAGAATGGGGCAGAGGCTCTGTGTTTGCAGTTATGGCTCCGGTGCTTTATGAGGAACGGGTGGACGGCGTGATCATTACCTGTCACAAGGTGAAGAAAAGGCCTGTGCCTTCCCTGCAGAAAGGCGGTTTGGGAAAGAGTCTGCCGCCCTTGGTACGGTTTGAGGACATTTTACAGCAGTCGGAAGCCATGCAGAAATGTGTGCATCTGGCACGGCTGTACGCATTGTCCAAACAGCCGGTGGTACTGATGGGGGAGCCAGGGACAGAGAAGAGAATGCTGGCGGAGGCGATTCACAACAGCAGCAGCCGGGGAAATGCCCCGTTTTTGGATGTTCCCTGTGCAGGACTGACGGGGGAGGCACAGAGAGTCATGATTTTTGGGGAGCGGGGGGCTGTTTTGCAGGTCAACAGCGGTTCCCTGCTGATTCAGGATGCCCAGGAGCTGACTCCGGACAATCAGTATCGGCTGTATCAGCTGATTCGGTTTCGGGTTTGCCATGGCACAGATATTGCAAGCCTGCGCCGGGCGGATGTGCGGGTGATGACAACGTTAGAGAAACCCCCGTCTGTACTGATGGCGGAGGGGAGACTGCGGCAGGATTTGGGCTATCTTCTGTCCGGCTTAGAGCTGACAGTGCCGCCGCTGCGGGAACGGGCAGAGGATCTGCAGAAGAAGCTGGAGGATACGGTGAGAGCGTGCTGTGAACGCTATTTGCGGTATCATGTGCTGACGGCCGGGGCAAAGAGGATGCTGCTGGATTATTCCTGGAAAGGAAATTTGTTTCAGATCGAGAGCTTCTGTGACCGGCTGATTCTGACGGCAAAGAAAAGGTCTGTGGATGAGATTGCGGTGAGAAGGCTTTTAGACGAGCTGTATCCGGAGACGACAGACGAGATGGCTGGTAAGGAAGAAGCAGAGCCGTTTGGAGGAAATCTGGAGGCTAAGAGGATTGCAGATACGCTTAAAAAATATGGAGGAAATCGGGAAAAAACAGCAAAGGCGCTGGGGATCAGCAAGGCGACACTGTGGAGACACAGAAAGAAATATGGGATCGAGTGGAAGGGAGAGGAGAATGATTAGAAGATGAAATATGAAACAAAATTGATATGAATATGAAATGAATGCAAGGAATATCGTTTCAGACATTGAAATGATATTCCTTTTGTATTAAAATTTCCCGGGGATTCATGGATTTCGTCAATAGCCAGAAGGGAGAAAATTTTTTATAATGCAGACATCCATTCTGATTCAAGAAGCGGCGCCTTTGAGGAGCCAGGTTTAAGAATCAGAAAATAAAGAAAGGCGAGGGAAAAGTAATGAAGGTTGGATTTATTGGATTGGGGATCATGGGAAGGCCGATGGCAAAGAACCTGGTAAAAGCAGGTCACGATGTGGTAGTGTTTGACTTTAATAAGGAGGCTGTGGAGGATCTGGTATCCTGCGGAGCATCTTCTGCGGAAAACGGCAAGGAGGTGGCGTCTCAGGTTGAAGTGGTGATTACCATGGTTCCTAATTCTCCTCATGTCAGGAGTGCCGTGCTGGGCAAGGACGGTGTGGCTGAGGGCGCAAGACCAGGGCTTGTGCTGATTGACAAGTATTATGATATGCTGATGTTGATGGCCGGCTCTGTTGTATATGTAGGGGAGCTGGGATCCGGCAATGTGGCAAAGCTGGCCAACCAGATCGTGGTTGCAGTAAATATTGCCGCAGTTTCCGAGGCGCTGACCTTTGCTAAGAAGGCAGGCACGGATCCGGAGCTGGTATATCAGGCTATCCGGGGCGGACTGGCAGGCTCTACGGTTATGGATGCCAAGGCTCCCATGATTCTGGCAAGAAACTTTAAGCCGGGCTTCCGCATTGAGCTGCACATTAAGGATCTGAATAACGCGCTGAATGCTGCCCATGCGATCAGCTCTCCTGTCCCGCTGACCGGACAGTTAATGGAGATCATGCAGGGGCTGAAGGCAGACGGATATGAGAAAGAGGATCATTCCAGCATTGTAAAATATTATGAGAAGATCGCAAATACTACGGTAGAGTCATAATACGGCAGGATTTCAGAAAGGAGCAGGGTATGAATACGGATTTTATTAAGGGTGTGGTAGTTCCCATCTTAACTCCGATTGACGCCGAGGAAAGAATCCATGAAAGGAAGCTTCGTGAGCAGGTGGATTATGTGATTGAAGGCGGAGTTTTAGGAATTCTGGCATTTGGAAGCAACGGCGAGTTCTATGTCATCGAGGAGGATGAGATGGAGCGGGGCTTAAAGATCATGGTGGATCAGGCTGCCGGGCGGGTTCCGGTATATTTTGGAATCGGCGCCATCAGCACAAGGAAATGTGTCCGTCTGGCTAAGATGGCGGAGGCTAACGGTGCGGCAGGCATCTCGATTCTGCAGCCCATGTTCTTAAAGCCCACGGAGGCAGAGCTTTACCTGCACTTTAAGACCATTGCAGAGGCGGTTCCCAAAATCCCGGTGCTTTTGTATAACAACCCCGGGCGGGTGGGATATACCATGTCCGGCAATCTGGTGGAACGGCTGGCCCATGAGGTGAACAACATTGTGGGGATGAAGGATACCAGCGGAGATATTACCTAGACTGCAGAATTTATCCGAAGAACCAGAGATGTGGACTTTAAGGTGTTTGGAGGAAAGGATACTTTGCTGTATGCATCCATGTGCCACGGAGCCGTGGGCGGGGTCTGCACGGCGGCTAACTTTATGCCGGAGCTGATTACGGATGTGTACAATAAATTTGTGGCCGGTGATTGGAAAGGGTCTTTGGAAGCGCAGTTTAAGCTGAATCCGGTTCGTCTGTCTATGGATGGGGCAAGCTTCCCGGTGGCGGCAAAGGATATGGCAAATTTAAGGGGCAGGGATATTGGCGCACCTTATACGCCGAATCTGGCGACTCCGGAGGGACCGGTATTAGAAAAGATCAAGACAGAGATGAAAAATGCAGGCTTGATCGGATAGATAGTGAATGATTATAAAAGCTGGTATGGCATGCTCATACCGGCAGCGAGCCGGCATTCCTCCTGGACATTTGCCGGCTTGTTGTATATAATAAATAGAATGCTGCACTGCTTTTTGACAGTGCGGGAAGGAGAGGCTATGAGATTTTTATTTGCATCAGACTCGTTTAAAGGAACCTTGTCCTCAGAGCAGATCATCCGATTGCTGACCGATTCGGCAAATCGGATTTTTCCGGGATGTGAGACGAAGGGGGTGCCGATTGCCGACGGAGGAGAGGGAACCGTGGATGCGGTGATTACCGTGACAAAGGGTGAGATTCGGACCGCAGACGTTCATGGGCCTTTGATGGAAAAGACGGCGGCCTCTTACGGCATTTTTCACGGGGATTCGGCGATTATTGAGATGGCGGCAGCTTCCGGCCTGCCCATGGTGCCGGCAGAGAAAAGAAATCCCTTACATACAACCACCTATGGCACGGGAGAGCTGATTCGGGACGCCTTGGATGCAAGGTATCGGAAGCTGTCCATTGCCATTGGAGGAAGCGCCACCAATGACGGCGGCATGGGGGCCATGCGGGCCCTGGGAGTTCGCTTTTTGGATGAAAAGGCCGACGAGCTTATGGGTACAGGCTCAGATTTGGGCAGGGTTCGGGATATTGATATTTCCGGACTGCATCCGGCAGTGGCTGAAGCGGAGATTACCGTTATGTGTGATGTAAATAATCCTCTTACCGGACCGGACGGAGCTGCCTATACCTTTGGAAAGCAGAAGGGCGGCACACCGGAGATTTTAGATGAGCTGGAGGCAGGGATGAAGCAGTATGCCGGCGTGATTGCACAGAAGCTGGGAATCGATGTGGACAAGATTGCAGGAGCCGGCGCAGCAGGCGGCTTGGGAGCGGCCCTGTGTGTATTTCTTCATGCCAGATTAAAATCAGGCATTGAGACCGTACTGGATCTGATTGACTTTGACGGGCTGCTGGACGGCACGGATCTGGTAGTCACCGGGGAAGGGCGGATCGACTGGCAGTCTGCATTCGGAAAGGTTCCCAGCGGAGTGGGCCAGCGCTGTAAGGCGAAAGGGATTCCTGCAGTTGCCATTGTGGGCGGTATGGGCCAGGGAGCCGAGAAAATCTATGAATTTGGCATTGACAGCATTCTGCCTGCGATTCATGGCGCAATGGATATTCAGGAGGCATGCAGCCGGGCAGAGGAGCTGTATGCCAATGCTGCGGAGCGTATGTTCCGGATGATACGGGTCGGCATGGGACTAAAATAACAGAGAACGCTTAAAATACGGAAGGTGTAATGCAGGAGGATATGGAATATGGAGATGTCTGGTTTACTGAATCTGCAGGGAGAAATGTTTCTTCTGCTGGTGGCAGGGGCAGTAATGCGAAGGAAAGGGATTCTGCCGGCATCGGCAAAGGATATTTTGACGGATTTGGTTCTTTATCTGGTGCTTCCCTGCAATATTATTCATTCCTTTCGTATGGAGTTTGATCTGAAAATACTGGGAAGTGTTCTGGCTGTCATAGTGGTGGCGGTGATGATCCAGGTGCTGTGTATGGTTTTAAGCCGCATTTTATATAATAAGGAAGAACCTGGCCGGAAAAAGGTGTTCCAATATGCCACTTTGGTATCCAATGCCGGATTTATGGGAAATCCCATTGCAGAGGGGGTTTTTGGCGCCCAAGGATTGATGTATGCATCTATTTATCTGGTGCCTCAGCGGATCGTGATGTGGTCGGCAGGCATTGCCTGTTTTACGGAAAGCAGCAGTTTAAAAGAGGTGGCAAAAAAGGTGGCCACCCATCCTTGTATCGTGTCAGTCTATATTGGGTTGGTCTTGATGATTGGGCAGGTTCCCCTTCCGGAGTTTTTGGGAATGACCATAAAAACCGTGGGAGCCTGCACCACGCCGCTTTCCATGCTGCTGATCGGGACGATTTTTGCGGATCTGAAGCTGGCCGGGATGGTCAGCATTCCGGTACTACGATATACCTTGATTCGTTTAGCGGTTATTCCTGGAATTGCCTGGCTGGGCTGCCGCCTTTGCGGGGTGGATCCCCTGGTTACCGGGGTGTCTGTACTTTTAGCGGCAATGCCGGCAGGCAGCACTACGGCGATTTTGGCCAACAAATACCAGGGAGATGTGGAGTTTGCCACAAAATGCGTGGTGTTTTCCACGCTGATGACTTTGGTGACGGTGCCTTTGTGGTGCCTGGTTCTGTAGATCGAGCGGAGGAAAGGGCTTGTGCTGTGGAATGTGCACAGAATGGAGGAAAAATGGAATATAAGCAGATAGGAAATCATTATGTTATGCGGGTGGACCCGGGGGAGGAGATCCTGGAAAAAATAGAGGAATTGTGCCGAAGAGAGAATATTCGGGCAGGATCTGCTGTTGGGCTGGGAGCATCCAACCGGGCGGTGGTAGGGCTGTTTGATACGAGAAATAAGGTTTATCAAAAAAAAGAGCTGACCGGACCCATGGAGATTACCTCCCTGGTAGGAAATATTTCTACAAAAGACGGGGAGACGTATCTTCACTTTCATGTGAATTTGTGTGATGAGGAAATGAGGATCCGGGGAGGACATATGAATGCCTGCTATGTTTCCGCTACGGCAGAGATTACGGTGACAAAGCTGGAGGGAACCATAGAGCGCAGGATGAATGAGGAGATTGGGCTGAATTTGTATCGATTTTAGATGACATTTTGGCTTGGTCTGTCCATCTTTTTGAAATCTCTTGTCTTATAAGGAATAACATGATAGAATCAGTTTTACACGCAAAAATTCCCATGGTATTTTATGGACAGGAGGACAAAAATCTATGGAAGTGAATCAGAAGACAGATTTGTTTGAACGAATACCCATTTCCCGGGCCGTAGCCCAGCTTACCATACCCACGATCTTAAGCTCATTGGTGATGGTGATCTATAATATGGCAGACACATATTTTGTGGGGATGGTCAATGATCCCATCCAGAATGCGGCGGTTGCCTTAGCATCTCCTGTACTGCTGGCTTTCAATGCGGTGAACAATCTGTTTGGAGTGGGAAGCTCCAGCATGATGAGCCGCGCATTGGGAAGTAAGGATTATGAGACCGTGCGGCGCAGCTCGGCGTTCGGATTTTATTGTTCCCTGATCTGCGGGGTAGTATTTTCCTTGATGTGTCTGGTTTTTCGGGAACCGCTGCTGGTGCTTTTGGGAGCAGATGGGAGCACGGCCGGCGCTACTGGTGAGTATCTGCAATGGACTGTGATCTGCGGTGCTGCGCCTGCAATTCTCAATGTGGTAATGGCATATATGGTCCGATCAGAGGGCGCTGCTTTTCATGCCAGTGTGGGAACCATGAGCGGCTGTATTCTGAACATTATCCTGGATCCGATTTTTATTCTTCCCTGGGGGCTTAATATGGGAGCTGCGGGAGCCGGACTTGCCACCTTTCTTTCCAATTGTGTGGCATGTATCTATTTTTTTGTTCTGCTGTATGTGAGGCGGAGGAGTACGTTTGTGTGTGTATTGCCTCATAAGTTCAGCCTGGAGAGGGCCGTTGTTCTGGGAATCTGTGCAGTGGGAATCCCGGCTGCGATTCAGAATCTTCTGAATGTAACAGGTATGACGATTCTGAACAATTTTACTTCGTCCTTTGGTGCGGACGCAGTGGCTGCTATGGGGATTGCCCAAAAGCTCAACATGGTTCCCATGCAGGTGGCGCTGGGCTTTTCCCAGGGGATCATGCCGTTGATCAGCTATAATTATGCCAGTGGAAATATAAAGCGAATGAAAGAAGGGCTTTTGTTTGTGGCCAGGATTATGCTGCCGTTTATTACGACAGTGGCACTGCTGTATTATCTGGGGGCGGGAAGCCTGATCGGCGCTTTTATGAAAAATGATGCCATCATAGCATATGGAAGCCGTTTTCTGCGGGGATTCTGTCTGGGTCTGCCTTTTATCTGTATGGATTTTCTGGCAGTGGGCGTATTTCAGGCGATCGGACTGGGAAAGGCGGCGCTGCTGTTTGCTGTTTTGAGAAAGATAGCCCTGGAGATTCCGGCATTGTATATATTGAATTTCCTATTCCCTCTTTACGGGCTTGCTTATGCGCAGTTTACAGCAGAGTTTGTACTGGCCGCGGCGGCTGTGGTGATGCTGGGAAGGATTTTTGGAAGGCTGCAGAAAGGGCAGCGAATTTAGCATAGGGCTTTGATTGTTTTCGGGTCATGATCCAAGGTATTTGCTTACTGCGGGTCACGACCCGTTTATTTTTTATAGCGGGATCCAGTGGAAATTTTATGGCAAAATCCGGCGGAAATATGTGCCTGATTTTTAAGCTTTGTCCTGCAGCATCATTTTCATGGCTTCATGAAGCCGGGCGCAGCTTTCCTCGCCGGCAGCCACATAAGGAGAATCAATGAGATAGTCCTCTAAGGTTTTTAGCTGTGAATCGGTTCCTTCCAAGCCCAGCTCCCGGATGGACAGGGGCATATCCATGTCAGCCATGTATTGCTTTAATTCCTCCTTATCCTGGGGCAGACGGTTATAATAGAGCTGGGTGAACAGGCCCACAGCCACGATCTCGCCATGGAGGGCGTTTTTGGCTTCCTGGGTAAAAAAGGTCCGGATGCCGCCATAGATCATATGCCCCAGGGCGGACTGGGAAAAGCTCTTGGTAATGTTGGCAATGACTCCGGTGACGGCAATGCTTCTGTCTATGGCAGGCTGTGGGAACAATGCTGCCGGTTCCGGCGCGGCAGCTCCGGCAGCAGACGGGGGAGAGGCCCAGGCAGCGGCAGCAGCTCCGTCCGGAGCGGGCGAAAGCAGCTTAAAGGGACAGAATGTGCGTGTGGTAATCGGTTCTACCTCTACCTCTGGTGATTCTTACATGATTGCGGATCTGGTTACTCGTTATCTGAGCGCGGAGATGGGATTTAACGGAAAGGTGGACGCCATCGGAAATGCTTCGGCGCTGGATGAAATCAAAAATGGAAAAGGCGACGGAAAGCTGATCATGATGTTTCATGACATGACCTTTTTAAGCCAGCTATTTGGATCTGTGGACGAGATGTATTCTTTAGAGAATATGACAGTGGGACCTCGCATCGGTCAGAATCCGGGAGCCTGCTTCGGAGCGGCGGCTGTATTTTTGCCAATGACTTATGCTTATGATATGGATACGGAGCTGTTTTTGCTCCTGGGACTGTATGTAGGCGGTATTTCCGGAGGACTGGTACCAGCAATTCTGATTAATATTCCAGGTACGCCTTCCTCTATTACCACTACCTTTGACGGGTATCCCATGTCTAAGAGGGGTGAAGGAGAGCGTACACTCAAGATCGGTATTTTGGCCAGCTTTCTGGGTGGCATGATTTCCCTGCTGTGTCTGTGGCTGTTTACTCCGCTTTTGAGTGCAGCGGCGTTAAAGTTCAGTGCAGTGGAAAAGTTTTTGATTATTCTGTTTGCTTTGACCGTGATTGCGGCTTTGTCTAAGGGGCAGATGCTTCGGGGAATCTTTGCAGGCTTTGGCGGTGTGCTGGTCAGTTTGTGCAGAATGTTCAGTGTAAACAACTCCTACCGTATGGTTCCGGCATTTATGAAAGCGAAAATGCAGGATGGATTTCAGTTTCTTCCGGTTCTGATCGGATTGTTTGCCATTGCACAGATTTTTGGGGAAGCGGAAGAAGGAATGCGGTTTAAGATCGAGAAGGTAGATACGGCTGAGGGAAGCGGCGTCACCAAGTTTTCGATGAAGGATTTTAAGGGACAGGGCGTGAATGTGGTTCGTTCCTCTCTGATCGGTACGTTTATGGGGGTGCTTCCGGGAGTGGGAGGTTCGGCTGCCTCGATTCTGGCTTATGCTCAGGCTAAGAACTTTTCAAAACATCCGGAGCTTCTGGGCACAGGCGCTCCCGAGGGACTGGTAGCTTCTGAGGCATCCAATAATGGCCTGACAGGCGGCGCTTTGATCCCGCTTTTAAGCCTTGGCATTCCGGGCGACTCTACGACGGCGGTTTTGATTTCCGCGTTTATGCTGCAGGGGATTCAGGTGGGACCGCTGTTTATTACCCAGAATCCCCATACCTGGAATACGATTTTGATTGATCTTCTGGTGTGCAATATTATCATGTTTCTTGTGATGTTTTATCCGATTAAGTGGATCAGCAAGATTATCTATATTCCGCGTCAAAGGCTGTATCCCATCATTATTATGATCTGTGTGGTGGGCGCCTACGCCACGAAGAACGGGAGGATGTTTGATGCCTGGACGCTGCTGGCCTTTGGGGTGATCGGGTATATCTTTGGAAAGATTAAGATTCCGGCGTCCTGCTTCCTGATCGGATTTATACTGGGGAAGGATTTGGAGAATTATTTTATCCAGGCCATCTCAGCGGCAAGCGGAGGCCTTACGGTGTTCTTTACCCGGCCCATCGGGCTGTTTATCTGGGTGCTGATTGTTGTGTCGGTGGCTTATGCGGTCTGGGACGACCAAAGGAGCAAGAAGAAGGCGCAGTGAGGCGTGTACGGCATGAAGGAAAGGATGTAAATGATTTTATAAAAAGGAGGAAGAAGAAATGGGAGTACCTGTGATTACGAAGATGGAAGTGTATCCGGTGGCGGGGAAGGATTGTATGGAGCTGAATTTAAGTGGGGCTCATTCTCCGTTTTTCACCAGGAATATTGTGGTTCTGCATGCAGATAACGGGGAGACCGGGGTACATGTAATCACAGCCATTGAAGCACCTTGTCTGGATCTGCTGGGCAAATACCTGGGGGTGCCGGTGTGTGAGCTTTTGGGCGACGGTCAGCAGAGGGATAAAGTACGGATGCTGGGATATTTATTCTTTGTGGGGGATCCAAACCGCACGGATCTGCCCTATGACCACGAGCCGGAAGCAGACTGCGAATGGTACCGGATTCGCCATGAGGAGGCTTTGACAGCAGATAAGATCGTGGCGTTTGCCAAGGCTGCCAGGAAAGTATGCAGGTGTGGAGGCGCTGGATGAGCCCATGGAGCTACAGTTTGATGAGGAAGGAAATCTGATGACCAAAACGGTGATGCAGTAATGGGAGAAATGCGGCATAAGTCTCTGCCTGAGAGAACGGCAGATGTGATCTGCGATATGCTTTATCGGGAAAATTACCGGATAGGGGCAAAGCTGCCGGGGAGCTTAAGCTGGCGGGGATGCTGGAGGTGCGTCTGCTGATCGAGCCAAGGATCGCGGCGCTTGCGGCAGAGAGGAGGACACAGGAGGAGTTAGGCCAGCTAAAGGATATCTGCGGCCGCCTGGAAAAGGCGTGGAGCCAGGGGGAAAATTATTATGAGCTGGATATGGAATTTCATACCTTTTTAGCAGGGTGCAGCAAAAATCTGGTGGTACGCAGCCTTCTTCCAGCGGTTTGCCAGACGATTATCCTACAAGAAAGCGTGATTCGGGCCAGGATGGGAAAGCAGACGATCCTGGCCCATCGCCGTATTTATGAGGCTGTGGCCAGAGGAAGCGGCAGCGAAGCCTATGATGCGATGATGATTCATCTGGTGCAGAACCAGGAGAGGCTGCAAAAGCAGCTTCCCGGAAGCAGTTCAGGCTAAGGATTTCCACAGAATGGAACCTGCGAGAAAAAGAGTGTTGATTTTTATGAGTTTTAAGGTAAAATGGATATATTATAATCATGGTACAAAAACAGATCGGCAAGAGGTGGACTGTGAAGCTTAAAACAATAAAATTAACAAATTTTAGAGGGGTAGAGAATTTAGAAATTCCATTTGACGGAAAAAGCACAATTTTGTTTGGTATCAATGGTGTGGGAAAGTCCTCTGTTTTGAGAGCAGTTGATTTGATATATGCGAATATCATTGCAAGATTAACAGCTTCGAAAAAGCTGGCGGAATTACAGTATGATGATATCAGTTACGGAAGATCGAAGGCAATCATTGAGGCAGTCTTTTCTTTTTATGATGGCAGCCAATGCCGTTATGCACGTTCGATCCACAGAGCCTTGGGGAGAAAGCATAAGCCAGAGAAATTAAAGAATCTGGCAGAGGAATTTGAAGCCTGCTATGTGGAGAAAGGATATGATGACGGAAACGGGAATTGGACCAATCCAGAGGATACAAAAAATATGCCGGTTTTTGTAAATTATGGTGTTAACAGGCTGGTGCTGGCGGTTCCGGTAAAAGCGGCTGACAAGGAATCCTATACAAAGCTCCATGCGTTTGATAAAGCCATTGAAAGTAAAATAGATTTTAAAAGCTTATTTATCTGGTTCGGGAATCAGGAGGATATTGAAAACCAGGATAAAGTAAGAAAGAGTGCAGATTATGAGGACCGAAGCCTGGCTGCTGTCAAGGAAGCCATCCAATTAAAATCCTATCGGTTTTTTATAGGATGGGATGCAAATGTGATTCTGGAAGAGGTGATGAATACCTCCTCCGTCAATCAGCAGGTTAAAGAACAGGTGGCAGAAATGTTCGCATATATAGCAGATAAACAGTACGATAAGGCAGTAGCGGATATGCTGGAGTAAGGCTTTATGAAAAAAATAATCTTTTATTATTTAAAACCGTTTTATCTGCGGATGGCAGGCGGTTTTGTGATAAAATTTACCGGCACACTGATGGACTTGTTCCTTCCTTGGGCGCTGGCCTATATGATTGATACAGTGATTCCCGCCAATGGAAGGCGGGAAATTCTCATGTGGGGAGTTTTTATGCTGGCATGCTCTGTGCTGGCAGTTACCTTTAATATTGCAGCTAACCGGATGGCTTCCCGGGTGGCAGGGGATGCCATCTACGTGATCCGCAATGATTTGTTTGAAAAGGTAATGTACCTTCCTGCCCAGCAGGCAGATGAGCTGTCTGGCCCGTCTTTGATCTCCAGGCTGACTACAGACACCTATCATGTTCATCAAATGCTGGGACGTATACAGCGGCTGGGAGTGCGCGCCCCGATTCTGCTGGCAGGCGGCATGGTGATGACCCTGCTTTTAGACCCGGTTTTAGCGGGGATCCTGCTAGGAACCCTGCCGCTTTTAACAATGGTGGTAGTTGTGGTGTCTAAAAGAAGCATTCCTCTGTACGGGAGCCTTCAGGAGAGTCTGGATCAATTTGTGCGTGTGGTGAGGGAGGACATTGCAGGAATCCGGGTGATCAAGGCATTATCCAGGGAGGATTATGAGAGAAAAAGGTTTGGAGAGATTAACCGGGAGGTGACAGAACGGGAGCGAAAGGCTGCCATGACCGCTGCCGTCACCAGCCCGGCTATGAATGCTTTGCTGAATTTAGGGCTGGTGGCTGTAGTTCTGGCGGGGGCAGTACGGGTAAATGCCGGATTATCCCAGGTGGGCAGGATTCTGGCGTTTATGACTTATTTTACGATCATATTAAATGCCTTGCTGTCCATCTCCCGAATGTTTGTGGTTGTGTCAAAGGCAGCAGCCTCTGCGGAGAGGATTGCACAGGTGCTGGAGACAAAGGACGAAAGAGCCTGGAAGAAGGCAGAAACAGGGACATTTGGAAAATTGGGAGAGGATGGGGAAGCAAGGATTCCTCATATTGTATTTGACAGGGTGTCTTTTTCCTACAATAAAACAATGGATAATCTGACGGATATCAGCTTTTCTTTAAATCATGGTGAAACTTTGGGGATCATAGGCTCTACTGGTTCTGGAAAATCAACAGTGGTAAGTCTTTTGATGCGTTTTTATGATGTGGATCAGGGGCAAATATGGCTGGACGGGAAGGATATCCGCACCATGGAGCCGGGCAGTCTGAGGAGGCGTTTTGGGGTGGTGTTTCAAAATGATGTGTTGTTTGCAGGGGATATTTATGAGAATGTCAGTTTGGGGCGGGGGATTGGGCAGGAGCAGGTAAAGAGGGCGCTGGTACATGCCAGGGCAGAGGATTTTGTGGAGGAAAAGGGAGGAGTCTTAGAGAAGCTGGAGATTCGGGGAGCTAATTTAAGCGGAGGACAGAAGCAGAGGATTTTGATTGCCAGGGCATTGGCAGGATGTCCGGAAATTCTGATTCTTGATGATTCCTCCAGTGCCTTGGATTATCGAACGGACGGAGAGCTTCAAAGGGAGCTGCGGGAACATTTTGCGGGTACTACCTGTATTGTGATTGCCCAGAGGATCCGCTCGGTTATGGGGGCGGACCATATTCTGGTGCTGGAGGAGGGACGGGTAGCAGGGTATGGAACTCATTCTGAGCTGATGGAGAAGTGTGAGGTTTACCGGGAGATTGAGAGGTCCCAGATGGAAGGATAACAGGAATGACCGTCTGCGGCGGAGGCGGAGAGGAGGATGAAGCGTATGGGACAAAGGGGCAGGACGGACGGGGTGGACGGAAAGGGGCCGGTTCTTCGGTATTTGATGGAGAGAAGGGGGACTATCCGGCGGCTGGGCGGGTATCTTTGGGAGGATCGGGGGCTTTTGACAGGAGGCTTTTTTATGACCATTGCCAGCAACCTGCTGGCGCTTTTAGGCCCCCTTTTGTCTGGGTATGCGGTGGATGCGGTTGAACCGGGAGTCGGGAAGGTGGATTTTCAGAGGGTGTTTTTTTATGCCGGATGGATGGCGGCGTTTTATATTTTATCGGCTCTTTTGTCTTATGGGCTTTCGGTGCTGATGGTAACGGTCAGCCGGAAGGTGGTAAGGAGAATGAGGGAGGATTTGTTTGACAGGCTTTTGTCTTTGCCGGTAGGGTATTTTGACTGCCACCAGACAGGGGATCTGCTGAGCCGGATTTCTTATGATATTGATGTGGTAAATGAATCCCTGTCCAGTGATTTGATTCAGATGCTGACTACCTTGATTACAGTGGGAGGGGCTTTGATTATGATGGTTGTGATCTCCCCTTATCTGGTTTTGGTGTTTTGTTTTACGATTCCCTTATCGGTTTGCATTACCCGGTTTATTACCGGGAAGACGCGGCCCTTATTCCGGGCCCGTTCCGGGGCGCTGGGGCGGCTGAATGGGTTTGTGGAGGAGAAAGTGACCGGGCAGAAGACGATCAAGGCGTATTGCGGCGAGAGGGTGGTTTTTGAACAGTTTGCCGGGAAAAACCAGGAAGCTGTGGAGGCTTATTATAAGGCAGAGTATTATGGCAGCACGGTGGGACCTATGGTGAATTTTATTAATAATCTGTCCTTGTCTCTCATCAGTGTTTTTGGGGCGTTTTTGTATATGACGGGCATGATGCGGCTGGGGCAGATATCTTCTTTTGTGCTGTATTCCCGGAAATTTTCTGGTCCGATCAATGAGCTGGCTAATATTTTCAGTGATCTGCAGTCTGCAGTGGCAGCGGCGGAAAGGGTTTTTGGGCTGATGGATGAGCTTCCGGAGGAGGGGGAGGAGGCTGGAATGCCCGGGACCAGAGGCAGCGGAATGGAAGAAGGGGCAAGGGGGCAGGTAGAGCTTTCTCATGTGAATTTTGGATATGAGGAGGGGAGGATGATTTTAAAGGATTTCTCACTGCAGGTATCCCCGGGGGAGACGGTTGCCGTGGCAGGGCCTACGGGGGCAGGGAAAACCACATTGATTAATCTTCTTATGCGGTTTTATGACCCTCAGTCAGGGAGGATTCTGGTGGATGGAAGGAATATTGGGGGGATTTCCAGAAGGCAGGTGCGGAGTGCTTATGCCATGGTACTGCAGGATACCTGGCTGTTTCATGGGACGATTTATGAAAATTTGTCATATGGAAGGGAGAGGGTGAGCCGGGAGGAGGTGATTGACGCTGCAAAGGCGGCTCATATTCATTCTTTTATTATGCAGCTTCCGGATGGCTATGACACGGTGCTTCAGGAAGACGGACTAAACATTTCTAAAGGGCAAAAGCAGCTTCTTACGATTGCCAGGGCCATGCTCCAGGACTGCCGGATGGTGATTCTGGATGAGGCTACGTCCAATGTGGATACACGGACTGAGGTGAGGATTCAGCAGGCCATGGGCAGGCTGATGGAAGGAAAGACCTGTTTTATCATCGCGCACCGTCTGTCCACCATCAGAAATGCGGACCGGATTCTGGTGGTGGACCATGGAAGGGCGGTGGAACAGGGAAACCATCAGGAGCTGATGGAGAAAAAGGGAATTTATTATCAAATGGTTGCGGCACACAGATGACGCGGCCAGGAATACTTTTAAGACATGCTCTGGCGGTTCTGTACGCGCTTTTCTGGTGCTTCAGGCCGCTTTTTGTTATGTCCCTTGAGCTGAAGTCCGATTAGCCCCACAATAAACAGGATGGTTCCTCCGATAATGTAGACGCTGATTTTTTCATGGAAGAACAGCACACCCCACAGAATGGCAAAAATCGCCATGGTGCTCTGAATGACTGGAACCATATAAAAGGGGACCAGCAGAATGGCGCGGGCATTCAGGTAGAACCCGATTCCGGTAATAAAGCCGAAGATCAGGATTCCTGCAGCACAGCCAAGGTCAGGCCGGATATTGGATAGTTCACCTGCCGCTGTGCCCGGAATCAGAGGCAGGGCAGCCAGGACGGCAGATACGGCAAAAATAGACAGGTTGCTGTCAATAATGTCCATCTGATGGGCAATCATTTTCTGGGACAGCACATGGCATCCGGCACAGAAGCCGGACAGGATAAACAGGCCGGTCAGAAGAATATTTTCCTGAAAAAAAACGTTGAGAGGCCGGCCGTTCCAGGAAATGCACAATACGCCTGCCATGCAGAGAAAAATGCAGAAAAGCTTTCGAGGCGGCAGCTTTTCTTTAAACAAAAGCACACTGGACAGGGTAAGGAATACGGTCTGGGCAGGCTGGGTCACAATGTTGCCGTAGGAAGGGCCGTGGGAGAGCGCATAGTTCTCTGTTAAATATGCGACCCACTTGGCAATGGCTCCGAAGAATATCCAGCCTGCCGCCAGACGTGCCGCGGAAAGGAAGCCTTTCTGAAAGGGCTGCCGTTTGACGGCTTTCAGCAGAAGGAGAAAAAAGACCCCTACGGCGAAGCGGAAAAAAGTGATGTAGGCCGGGCCAAAGCAGGGACGGATCAGCCTGACACAGGTGCCTCCAAAGCTGAACATAATTGCAACACATAAAAGGTATAAGTATCCCATGAGAAATTTCCTTATCTTTTTGTATTTTGCACCACCAAAGCGCAGCGGGAATGCATGCTCAGACGCGCTCTGGATGGCCTGCTGAGATAGTATAGCATATTTTATACAGATTCTGTTGGAAATTCTAAAATTTTTCTAACCTCTCTTGACATTGTGACGGGGTGTCATTATAATGAGTGACAGATTGTCACGGAAAGGTGACAGGCTGTCATATTTTGTTTTCATGAATAGGAAACAGATGCATGATAATACAATTTGACATAGATCCAGAAAAATGTGTCTTATCATGCTCACAGGGGAGAGGAGGAAAAGCATGCCTACGGAACGGTTTTACCGTCTGCCTGAAGGGAAAAGGCAGGCAATACGGGAGGCGGCCCTGAAGGAATTTGCCAGGGTGCCCTTTGAGAAAGCTTCCATCAACCAGATTATCCGCAACGCAGATATTTCACGAGGCAGTTTTTACACCTATTTTGTAGACAAACAGGATGTGGTGGAGTTTCTGCTGAAGGATACATTTGAGCAGATGCAGGAAATCAGCAAAAAGGAATTGGACAGAAACGGCGGGGATTATTTTGCCTTGGTGGAGATTATGTTCGAATACTTTGTAGGGGAACTTCACAGTAATCCGGATATGGTGATGGTGGCGCGGAATATATTTTGCAAAAAGGAGAACAACGAACTGGTGGGTATTGAGCGATGGCCCAGTCCGGATTGTGCTGCAATGCCGGGCAGTCCGGCCAGATGGATGTATGAGAATCTGGATCGGAGCCGTTTCCGGTTTGAGACGGCAGAGGAGTTTCTGCCTTTGGCTATCCTGGCGATGTCGTCTTTGGCAGTCTCGCTGAAGCAGTATTATGAGGAACCAGAGCAGCTGGAAAAGATACGGGTGATATTCAAAAAGTCCCTGGATATTCTCAAGTGGGGTTCTTATAAAGCAGGTTACGAGGAAAAAGATTAAAAGGCAAGAGGAGACAGGAATGAATAAGGGAGTTATTATTGCAGGAGTTGCTGTGGCAGCCATAGGCGCTGCCATGATTGTGCCTCGGGTGATGAAGCCGAAGGCCGTATTAGAGGAGGCTCCGGTACCGGTGGTGGATGTAGAGAAGCCTCAGTCGAGAGACATTGTGCTTTACCGGAATTTAGTAGGCACGGTGGAGCCGTCTGATGTGGTGTACATATATCCCAAGGCAGCCGGAGAGATCACGGATGTGTTCGTAAAGGCCGGGGATGTGGTGACAGAAGGCCAGGCGATCTGCAAGATTGACACCAAGCAGGTGGATACAGCCAGGCTTAGTATGGAAGCAGCCAAGACGTCCATGGATAATGCCAACGCCAATTTGTCCAGGCAGAGAGCCTTGTTCGCAGCAGGAGATATTGCCTCCGCTGTTTATGAGCAGGCAGATATGCAGGCCAAGAGCGCCCGGATCCAGTATGAACAGGCAAAGCTAAATTATGATTACCAGATGGAGTTCAGCAATATTACCGCACCTATCAGCGGGACCGTGGAGCAGTGTGATGTGGAGGTGCATGACAATGTGGCCCAGCAGTCCATGATCTGCGTGATCTCCGGCGCAGGAAGCAAGGCCATTACCTTTTCCGTGACAGAGAAGGTGGTGGATCAGATGGCGGTGGGGGACGGAGTGACCATTGAAAAGAACGGGAAGGAATATCAGGGAAGCATTACAGAAATCAGCAGCATGATCGATGCTGCCACCGGACTTTTTAAAATTAAGGCATCCGTAGAGAACGGGGACGCCCTGCCCACAGGATCTGCGGTCAGTTTGTACGTGGTTTCGGACCGGGCGGATCAGGCAATGAGTATTCCGGTGGATGCCATCTATTATTCCGGCGGCGATGCCTATGTGTATACCTATGACAACGGAGTGGTACATCATCTCCCGGTGGAGGTGGGAATCTATGATTCGGAGCGAGCTCAGATTTTATCGGGAATTGACAGTGAGGCTCTGATTATTACTACTTGGAGTTCCGAGCTTTTGGAGGGGGCACAGGTGCAGCTTGCCAAAGATGCCCGCAAGGAAAGCAGTTCGGAAGATAACAGTGACAATGTGCAGGCAGAGAGCACACAGGCAGAGTAGGAGGAAAGACGGTTATGGGATTAACAAAATCAGTCCTCAAAAGGCCGGTCACCACAGTGCTGGCAGTGCTGTGCCTGATCGTGTTCGGCCTGCAGTCTGTGCTGTCAGCAAAGATGGAGCTTATGCCTACCATGGATATGCCCATGCTGATCATTGCCACCATATATCCAGGGGCAAGCCCGGAGGATGTAAATGATCTGGTGACTACAGAGATCGAGGATAATATCGGTTCTTTAAGCGGCGTGGATACGATTCAGTCCATGTCCATGGAGAATATGTCCATGGTGATCATTCAGTATGATTACGGAAAGGACATTGATGAGGCGTATGATGATCTGAAAAAGAAAATGGATGTTCTGGAGGCCCAGCTTCCGGACGACTGTGAATCACCGATGGTAGTAGAGCTGAATCTGGATGATATGGCGTCGGTTTACCTGTCCGTGAATCACAAGACCGAGCCTAATCTATATAACTATGTGAATAATAATGTGGTTCCGGAGCTGGAAAAGATTACCACTGTAACCGATGTGGATGTAAGCGGCGGCCAAGAAGAATATATTAAGGTTGAACTGATTCCAGAGAAGCTGCAGCAGTATCATTTGAATATGAACTCGATTTCCTCAGCCATCGGCGGAGCCAATTTTACCTATCCGGCAGGGGATACCATTGTGGGCGGGCAGCAGCTTTCTGTCAGTGCAGGAATTGAATATGATACCATGGAGCTTCTGAAGAAGATTCCCATTTCCTTAGGAAACGGCAATGTGATCTATCTGGAGGATGTGGCCAATGTTCATGCTTCGTTAAAGGATGCTGCTGGCGTTGCCCGCTATGACGGGAGAGACACCATTTCCATAGGTGTGAAGAAGCAGCAGAGCGCTACAGCCATGGAGGTGTCGCGGGAGGTCAATCGGGTGATCGAGACTCTGCAGAGAGAGGATGAGAATCTGGAGATCGTGGTGGTCAATGATACCAGCGATTCCATCCAGTCCTCTTTAAAAAGCGTAATGCAGACCATGGTTATGGCAGTTTTGGTGTCCATGGTGATTATCTTCTTATTTTTCGGGGAAATAAGGGCTTCTCTGATTGTAGGAACCTCCATTCCCATTTCGATTCTTGCAGCATTGATTCTCATGCAGGCCATGGGCTTTACCTTAAATGTGATTACATTAAGCAGCCTGGTTCTGGGAGTAGGAATGATGGTGGACAATTCCATCGTAGTGCTGGAAAGCTGTTTTAGGTCTACCAAAGGAAAGGGCATCGTAGGATATCGGGAAGCAGCTCTGGAAGGAAGCGGGATTGTGCTTCAGTCCATTATCGGCGGTACGGCCACTACCTGTGTGGTGTTCCTTCCTCTGGCTCTTTTGGAGGGTATGACAGGACAGATGTTTAAGCCCTTGGGTTTTACGATTATTTTCTGTCTTTTGGCTTCTTTAATCAGTGCCATGACCATTGTGCCCCTTTGTTACTGCGCGTTTCGGCCTCAGGAGAAGGACAGCTCTCCGGCCGGCTGGATTCTTGCTAAAATGCAGGACGGATATCGCGGCATGATGAGGGTGGTCCTTCCTAAGAAGATTACAGTGGTGGTGCTTTCCGTTGCCATGCTGGCCGGGGCTGTCTGGATGGCGACCCAGCTTAGGATGGAGCTGATGGTGGCAGACGATACAGGAACCATCAGTATTACCATTGACACCCGCCCTGGCTTAAAGGTAGAGGAAACCGATAAGATTCTGAGGCAGGTGGAGGCCATTGTGACAGAGGACCCGGATCTGGAGTCCTATATGCTGACCTCCGGAGGAAGCGGCATGAGCATGGGCGGCGGCGGAGCCACGCTGACAGCCTATCTTTTAGACGACAGAAAGAGGGAGACAGACCAGGTTGTAAAAGACTGGAAACCCTTGATGAATCAGATCCCAGGTGCTAATATATCTTTAGAGGCATCATCTTCCATGAATATGATGTCATCCTCCGGCGGAGTAGAGTACATCCTGCAGAGCACACAGTATGATGAGCTGAAGGAGGTTTCGGATAAGATTGTCAATGAACTGCTGGAACGGGGGGAGGTCACAAAGGTACATAGTACTTTGGAAAATGCGGCACCGGTGGTCAAGCTGGATATTGATGCGGTGAAGGCCAATGCAGAAAATATTACCCCCATGCAGATTGCCGGGAGCGTCAGCAATATGCTGGGCGGCGTGGAGGCCACTACCCTTGAAGTAAACGGAGATGACGTCAGTGTTATGGTAGAATATCCGGATGACGAGTACGATACCATTGACAAGCTGAAGGGAATTGTGCTGATGAATAATGCAGGCTCCTCTGTGGCGCTGACGGATGTGGCAGATATTGGGTTTAAGGACAGTCCGGCAACCATCAGACGGTCAGACCGGCAGTATCAGGTGACAATCACCGGTGATCTGCAGACTGATGATCCTCGTTTGATAGATGAGATTGAAAACCAGCTTTATGATGAGGTGGTTGCCAAACATATGAGTCCCACGCTTTCCCGTGCGGTCAACAGCATGGATGAGGCTATGGCCCGGGAATTCGGGAATTTGTTCGGCGCTATCGGCACCGCGGTATTTTTGGTATTTGTGGTTATGGCGGCTCAGTTTGAGTCACCGAAGTTTTCCATTATGGTAATGACTACCATTCCCTTTGCATTGATTGGCTCTTTCGGACTTCTGTACCTGACCGACGTGCCGATCAGCATGGCTTCTCTTTTAGGCTTTTTGATGCTTTCCGGAACCGTGGTAAATAATGGTATTCTCTATGTGGATACCGTGAACCAATACCGGCAGGAGATGGATCTGCATACAGCGCTGATTGAGGCAGGGGCAACTCGTTTAAGGCCGATCCTTATGACGACGCTGACCACGATCGTGGCAATGATTCCTATGGCTATGGCCTACGGAGACAGCGGAAAGAGTATGCAGGGTCTGGCTCTGGTGGATGTGGGCGGACTTATCGCTTCCACGGTTCTGGCGCTTTTGATGCTGCCGGGATATTATCTGCTGATGAGCGGACGGAGGAAGAAAAGGGAGCCAAGTTATGATTGAGCTGTTTGAATGGATTATGAAAGGAGCATAAAATGAAAAAATGGAAACATACGGCAGCGTTTGTCATGGCAGGGGTGATGCTTGCCGTATCCGCGTTTCCAGCTTCAGCGTCAAGCCCTGAATTTGCCCGCACCCCGGAGGAATGGGCAAGGCTTGAGGATAATGTGCTGGAGTATGAGGAGATTGAGGATCTGATTGCAGAATATAATGCTGCAGTACAGGTCAATCAGTTGGATTTAAATGAATTTAAGAGAAAATACGGCAATACCAAGGATGATGTTTCCGCCAAATACCGGGATATGGCAAATGAGATCTATGCCAGTGTGGATTATCCGGATTCTGATGACCCGATGTATGGAATCATGGTAAGTGCTGTTCTGACCGCAGAGCTGCAGGCAAAAAACATGCTGCAGCAGGCAGACGATAATCTGGAAGACAGCGAGATTATTTACCTGGGCTACAAGCAGTCGGAAAAGACCCTGGCAACCGTGGCCCAGAGCAATATGGTAAACTATGCCAAGGGGCTTCTTCAGATCGAGCAGGCAGAGCTGGCTCTTTCTCAGGCCCGGTCTGCCATGTCCAGCGTCAATACCAGGAGGGCCAACGGACTTGCCACACAGGCAGAGGTGTTAAGCGCCCAGGAGACCCTGATGACGGCAGAGCGCAGCATTGAGTCAGCCAGGGCCGGCGCGGAAAATGTACGTCAGAAGCTTTTAGTCATGCTGGGATGGCAGTATGACGCCAGTCCAGAGATCCGGAATATTCCGGCGGCAGATATGCAGCGGATCGGAGGGATGGACCCTCAGGCAGACAAGGAACGTGCCGTGGAAAATAACTATACCTTGAAGATCAACAAAAAGAAGCTTGCCAACGCACAGACCGCCAACACCATTGACAGTCTGGAAAAGACCATAAAGGATAATGAGCAGAAGATCGGCTCCTCTCTGGTGACCAATTACCAGAATGTATTGACTGCAAAGCTGGCCTATGACCAGGCTGTGTCAGAGCTGGATGTGGAGATGAGGAATCTGCATTCCCTGGAGATCAATTATCAGCAGGGAAATGCCAGCAGGACCCAGTTGGAGAATCAGCAGTTTGCTGTGAGAAGTAAGCAGCTTGCAGTGCAGATTGCAGACATGAATCTGTTTCAGACCATGGAAACCTACGACTGGGCAGTAAACGGACTGGCTAACGCCTCATAGGAAGGTGACAAAAATTGAAAAAAATCAGAGGATTTGCAGTTCTGGCAGCAGCCGCTTCTTTGTGGGCAGCATTTCCGGTTCTGGCTGCCCCCACAGGGCCGGGAGCGCCTCCTGAGCCGGAAAGGTATGATGCCAGAACCTTGGAAAGACTTCAGGACAACCGGATTGAATATGATGAGATTGGGGATCTGGTTCATGAATACAACCCTAATATGTCTGTGGCATGGGACACCTACATGAGCATGAAGGATGATTATGCCAACATGGTGACAGAACTGGAGAGTCAGTATTGGCATGTAAAGGAGACAACGGATGCAGCGGTTTCAGCCGGAAAGCTGCTGGGAGACCGGTCCATAGCAGCCCAGGTGCTGATGCTGGACAAAACCTACCGCAGTACGATTCAGTCTATGCGGGACGTGGTAAATCAATGGGATACCAACCGTCAGGCCACAGGGAGCCTGAAAAGGATTGAGCGTCAGATTGTGTCGGGAGCCCAGAGCGCCATGATCGGCTATGAGACTATCCGGCAGAATATTGCCACTTTAGAAACCATGGTCAGGCTGTACCAGCAGCAGGCGGAAGTGGCGAACCGTCAGGCAGCCTTGGGATTGGCCACGGAAAATAATCTGGCAAGTGCAAACAGCAGCCTTTTGGCAGCTCAGGTTCAGCTTGCATCTTTAAGGGAACAGCAGGAAAGCGTGAGAAGAACCTTATGTATGCTGCTGGGGTATGATCCGGATGCCGATCCGGAGATCTGTCCTGTACCGGAGTTTGACATGGAGCGGCTTGCCGGCATGGATCTGGAAGCGGATACCATAAAGGCCATCGGCAATAATCAGACCTTGATTGCTCAGAGAACCTCGGCAAAGGGAACCACCAGTGATCAGATTGCAGCCAGGAGCCGGATGATCCAGGAGGGAGACCAGAAGCTGACCATTGAGATGCAGCGTCTGTACCAGGATGTTCTGGACAAAAAGGCAGCTTATGAGGCGGCATGTACCGGGTTTGAGGCTGCACGGCTTAATCATGAGGCGTCGGAAAGGCAATATCGGCTGGGGCTTTTATCTGAGGTACAGTATATTGGAACCCAAATCTCCTTTTATCAGAAAAAGGCGGAAAAGGATTCCGCCGATTTAAATCTGCTGCAGGCTATGGAGACCTATGACTGGGCGATTCTGGGCATTGCGGCGGTCAGCGATTAAGTAATATTTTCGGCGTGTCTGCCGAAAAGCTTGGAAAGAGAAAGAAACGAATCTGCACATCCGGACGATTATCCTTCAGAGCAAGGTAATCGTCCTCTTTTAGTTCCTTTTCAAGCAGGGATGAGCTTTCTTGGGGAACCGATGTACATGCTTCATCCACAAAACAGAACTGCGGATAAAGGACACACCACCAGTTATGGCCTTCTCCTTTTCCCAGTGTAATCCGTGCAGCGTCATAATAGCCGCAGGGGAATACATAGTCCCCGTAAATCCGGGTTGGAAAATAGCAGTTGGTCAGCTGCAGCCTGGCACTGTAATCAAAACCATGCTGTCTCAAATAGGTATTGGCTATGGATTCGATTTTTTCCTGGTTTTGGGAGAGGCAGGCAATGGTTTCTTCTTTGCCTGCATTTTTAGGCAGCTGTTCCCTTAAAAAGTCCAATATAAGACTGCGTACTTCCAGCTTGACCTGCTGGTCCTGTTTTATGTCGCTTTCAGCTAAGATATGAAACCGCAGCACAGACGGAGCCAGCCGTCCGGCCAGGGCTTCCTGCTGTTTTCGCGCCTGTCCCTGGGAGAAAATCAGAGCCAGAAGGAAGCAGCCCAGGGAAAGGGCCAGGCTTGCCTGCCAGGATTTGGCTGTCCGAGAATGTTTTTTGGTAAATGATATATGGATTTTCTGCATTTTTATGGTTTCCTTTAAAAAATATTTTTGTTTTTCGATTCCACTTTCAATTATTGACAGATATGATATAATTAATCGTATTGATTTAACTAAAAAATCGGAGGAAGTATTTCATGGCAAAAAAGAGAATTGCAGTGTTGTTCGGCGGACAGTCTTCGGAGCACATTGTCTCCTGCATGTCTGCTGCCAACGTGATCGAACAGATAGATACCCTGCGTTATGAGCTCCTGCTGATCGGGATTACAGAGGACGGCCATTGGCTGAAGGCAGAGTCTGTGGAGGATATTCGTACCGGAGAATGGAAAGACAGCGTTACGGAGGCAGTGATTTCGCCGGACGCGACGAAGAAAAGTGTGATTCTCACAGAAGGGGGGAACAGCTACCAGCTTGAGATTGATGCGGCTTTTCCGATTCTTCACGGACCATATGGGGAGGACGGCACGATTCAGGGATTACTTGAGCTGGCCCAGATTCCTTATGTGGGATGTAATGTCTTATCCTCCGCCATTTGTATGGATAAGCTGTATACAAAAATTATTGTGGATTCTTTGGGGATTCGTCAGGCTGCCTATGTGCCGGTAATGGCATGGCGTATGAGAAAGGATATGGATGGTGTGGTAAAGCAGGTGGAGGAGCGGCTTTCCTATCCGGTTTTTGTAAAGCCTGCTAATGCAGGATCTTCCAGAGGAGTCACAAAGGCAGAGAACCGTCAGCAGCTGATCGACGGACTGGAGGAGGCCGCCGGGTTTGACCGGAAGCTGCTGGTGGAGGAGGCGATCGTGGGTCATGAGATTGAGTGTGCCGTGCTGGGCGGCGGGGAAAAGCCGGTTATGTCCTCCGGCGTGGGAGAGATCCTGGCAGGGGCGGAATTTTATGACTTTGACGCCAAGTACTTTAACGAGGAATCCCGGACTGTGATTGGACCAGAGCTGCCTGGGGATTCTGCCATGGAGGTGAAGAAGGCAGCGGAACGGATTTTTAATGCAATGGACGGCTATGGCCTGGCAAGGGTGGATTTCTTTGTAAAGGAAGACGGAGAAGTGGTGTTTAATGAAATCAATACCATGCCGGGCTTTACGGCGATCAGTATGTATCCTGTGCTTTGGGAGGCCATGGGGCTTTCGAAACGTCTGCTGATTGATAAACTGATTTTACTTGCTCTTGAGAGAAGGCCGCGCTGAGGAAAGCTGCGGCAGAGGAAAGGAAAAAGCTATGGACAGAAATGCACCGATAGGAATTTTTGATTCCGGCGTGGGCGGGCTGACCGTGGCCAGGGAGATTATACGCCAGATTCCAGAGGAACGGATCGTGTATTTCGGGGATACGGCCCGACTGCCTTATGGAAGCAAGTCAAGGGATACCATTATCCGGTATTCCCGTCAGATTATCCGTTTTCTGCAGACCATGAACGTAAAGGCCATTGTGATAGCCTGCAATACGGCCAGTGCCTATGCTTTAGAGACCGTGCGGGCAGAGGCTGATATCCCGGTGATCGGAGTCATCAATGCAGGCGCCCGCACTGCCGTCCATGCCACCGGCAACAAAAGGATCGGGGTCATCGGCACAGAGGGTACCATCGGCAGCGGCATCTATACAGAGGTTATGAAAAAGATGAAGCCGGATATTGAGGTGTTTGGCAAATCCTGCCCTCTTTTTGTTCCTTTGGTGGAGGAGGGGCTTTTACATGACTCAGTTACGGATGAGATTGCATCCCGTTATTTAAGTATGCTGAAGGGCAAGTATATTGATACTCTTGTGCTGGGCTGCACCCATTACCCGCTGCTGCGTTCCACGATCCGCCGGCTGATGGGGGAGGGGGTCACATTGGTAAACCCGGCCTATGAGACAGCCTTAGAGCTGCGGGAGCTTTTGAAAAGCCAGGATATGAGCCGGGATGAGCATGTGCCTCTGCAAGGGGAAAAATATCAGTTTTTTGTCAGTGATTTGGCAGAAAAATTTACGGATTTTGCCGCGGCGATCCTGCCGGGCCAGGTAAAGGAAACTAGACAGATTTCAGTGGAAGATTATTGATCATCGCTGTTGTACAAATTTTCATTATGGCCGCTTTTGGTGAAGTGCGCACGGCATGGAGGAAGACATATGACAAGAGATGTACTGGTACGAATCAGCGGACTGCAGGCAGTAGATGGTGATACCAATGATGTGGAGATCATCACTACCGGAGATTATTTTCTGAAAAACGGAAAGCATTATGTGGTCTACGAAGAGATGATGGAGGGCTTTGAAGGAAATGTGCGGAACACGGTAAAAATCACCCCGGATGTTATGGATATCCGAAAGCAGGGGATCATTGGAGCCCATATGACTTTTGAGCTTAACAAGAAAAACGAGACTCGTTATGCTACCCCTTTGGGGGACTTTGTGGTGGAGATCAGCACTAACCGGATACGGATAGAGGAAAAAGAGGATAGCCTGAAGGTATTTGTAGAGTATTCTCTGGGGATCAATTACCAGCATGTGTCAGACAACAGCATTGTCATGGACATCTGTTCCCGGGAAAAGGCAGAGCTGCGGCTGTAGGGCAAAAAACGGATTCTTCCTTTTGGGAAGAATCCGTTTGCTTAAGCTTATTTTCCCTTTTTCTTTTTGTCTTTGGGGGATTCGCTCTTTTTCTCATTCTTGTCCTTTTTAAACCGGGCAAAAAAGCCCTTCTTTTTAGGAAGTGGTGTGACAGAACCGCCCCGAATACTCTTGATATCGGTTATGTAGATGCCGCTGACCACAACCTTTGCCTCTGTCTTTACAGGGAGCAGTGCAAATACGCGCTCGTCTGCCATCAGGGTCATGACCTTGGGGCCAACCTTTGCCTTGACGACAGGAACCTTGGCCCAGCGCATATACTTAGGTGTTTGTTCGTAAACCATCTTTGGAAGTCCCGCATCTTTGATCTTCATCTTTTTCTTGTCAATGACAAGCATGGATACGGTCTGCTTGGCGGCTTCTAAGAGAGCCTGCTGTTCCACCTGTCTTTTTTCCAGCTTCCTTCCCAGAAAGTACAGGACCACCAGAGCTACTGCCGCGATGACTAAAACTACCAGCAAGATCCTGAAAATTAACTCTACCATGGGGAATACCTCCAATATGCTCTTGAGTATCAGGTAAAGACCTGCCCTAACAGTATACCATTTTTTTAAGGATTTTGCAAGAAGAAAAAACTTGACACCTTGACAAGGCTATGATATTATGGAATGTGCTCTATTGTGGCATGATGGGCTTTTTGCGCCCTTGCGCCGCAAAATCGAAAATATAACAGGGGTGAAAACGTCAATGGAGAAAAGCAGAATGCGCCCGGTATCGACCGGGAAAAGCGCCAGAATGAGCTTCTCAAGGCAGAAGGAAGTTCTTGAGATGCCAAACCTGATTGAGATCCAGAAAGTCTCCTATCAGTGGTTCCTCGATGAGGGGTTGAAAGAAGTATTCGAAGATATTTCCCCAATCTCCGATTTTGCCGGGCATTTAAGCCTGGAGTTCGTGGATTTTACCTTGTGCAGAGATAAGGTGAAGTACTCCATTGAGGAATGCAAAGAACGCGACGCCACTTACGCGGCTCCCTTAGAGGTTCGGGTAAGGCTTTACAATAAGGATAAAGAAGAAATTAATGAGCATGTGATCTTCATGGGAGATCTTCCCCTTATGACCGATACCGGTTCCTTTGTGATCAACGGAGCGGAGCGGGTGATTGTCAGCCAGCTGGTGCGTTCCCCTGGTATTTATTATGGCATTGGCCATGACAAGGTGGGGAAGGAGCTTTATAGCTGTACGGTGATTCCCAACCGGGGAGCATGGCTGGAATATGAGACTGATTCCAATGATATATTCTATGTGCGTGTGGACCGTACCCGGAAGGTTCCGGTGACAGTGCTGATCCGTGCCTTAGGCTATGGAACCAACGCAGAAATTATAGAACTGTTCGGCGAAGAACCTAAGCTTTTAGCAAGCTTCGGAAAGGATACTTCAGACAATTATCAGGACGGTTTGTTAGAGCTGTACAAGAAGATCCGCCCTGGTGAGCCTCTTTCCGTGGACAGTGCGGAGAGCCTGCTTAACAGTATGTTTTTTGATCCCAGACGATATGATCTGGCAAAGGTCGGAAGATATAAGTTTAATAAAAAGCTTCATTTTAAAAACCGCTTGAAGGGGCAGACCCTGACAGAGGATGTGGTGGATATGGAGACCGGCGAAGTTCTGGCCCAGGCCGGCACTGTGCTGGATAAGGATCTGGCAGAGTCCATTCAGAACGCAGGCGTACCCTTTGTATATATTCAGGGACCGGAGCGCAACCATAAAATTCTGTCCAACATGATGGTGGATTTGGCCGGTTATGTGGACTTTGACCCGGAGGAAGCGGGAATTACGGAATTAGTATATTACCCGACTCTCAAAACTATTCTGGAAGAAGCTGGCGGGGACTCGGCGGCACTGAAGGATTTGGTGCACCGCAATGCCAATGAGCTGGTTCCTAAGCATATTACAAAGGAAGATATTGTAGCTTCTATTAATTATAACATGCATTTGGAAGGCGCCATCGGCACGGCGGATGATATTGACCATCTAGGCAACCGGCGTATCCGTGCCGTGGGAGAACTTTTGCAGAATCAGTACCGGATCGGCCTGTCCCGGATGGAGCGGGTGGTGCGGGAGCGCATGACTACCCAGGATATGGACGGCATTACGCCCCAGTCCCTGATCAATATTAAGCCGGTGACAGCAGCGGTGAAGGAGTTCTTTGGAAGCTCCCAGCTTTCTCAGTTTATGGATCAGAACAATCCTTTGGCAGAGCTGACCCACAAGCGGCGTCTTTCTGCCCTGGGTCCTGGAGGCTTGTCCAGAGAGCGTGCCGGATTTGAGGTGCGTGACGTTCATTATACCCATTACGGAAGAATGTGTCCCATCGAGACTCCGGAGGGTCCTAACATCGGACTGATCAATTCTCTGGCTACCTATGCCAGGGTGAATCAGTATGGCTTTATTGAGGCTCCTTATCGGGTGGTAGATAAGACGGACCGGATGAATCCGGTGGTTACGGATGATGTGGTTTATCTGACCGCAGATGAGGAGGACAACTTTATTGTGGCTCAGGCTAACGAGCCTTTGGACGAGGAAGGCCATTTTATACGGAACAATGTTTCCGGGCGTTTCAGGGAGGAGACCTCGGCCTTCCAGAAAAGTACGATTGATCTGATGGATGTATCCCCCAAGATGGTATTCTCCGTGGCTACTTCCATGATTCCGTTCTTAGAGAATGATGACGCCAACCGCGCTCTTATGGGATCCAACATGCAGCGTCAGGCGGTGCCGCTTCTGACTACCGAGACGCCGGTGGTAGGCACGGGAATTGAGGCAAAGGCGGCCGTGGATTCAGGCGTTTGTGTGCTGGCCCGTCATGCCGGTGTGGTAGAGCGTTCTGCCAGCAATGAGATCATCATCCGTCGGGACGACAACGGGAACCGGGAGGTCTACCATCTGACGAAATTTAAGAGAAGCAATCAGTCTAACTGTTATAACCAGAAGCCGATTGTGTATAAAGGGGATCATGTTTTGGCAGGAGAGGTGATTGCTGACGGCCCCTCTACCCAGAACGGTGAGATTGCCTTAGGCAAGAATCCTCTGATCGGTTTTATGACCTGGGAAGGATACAACTATGAGGATGCAGTCCTGCTTTCGGAGCGTCTGGTGCAGGAGGATGTATATACGTCGGTTCACATTGAGGAGTATGAGGCTGAGGCCCGGGATACCAAGCTTGGCCCGGAGGAGATTACCCGTGACGTACCCGGCGTGGGGGACGATGCCTTAAAGGATCTGGATGAGAGAGGAATTATCCGAATCGGCGCCGAGGTCCGCGCCGGCGATATTCTGGTGGGTAAGGTAACTCCCAAGGGAGAGACAGAGCTGACGGCAGAGGAACGTCTTCTGCGGGCGATATTTGGTGAGAAGGCCAGGGAGGTAAGAGATACTTCCTTAAAGGTGCCTCATGGGGCTTATGGAATTATTGTGGATGCTAAGGTGTTTACCAGGGAGAACGGGGATGAGCTGTCTCCGGGAGTTAATGAGACGGTTCGGATCTATATTGCTCAGAAGCGTAAGATCTCCGTGGGAGACAAGATGGCAGGAAGACATGGCAACAAGGGTGTGGTTTCCCGAGTGCTGCCGGTGGAGGATATGCCGTTTCTGCCCAACGGGCGTCCATTGGATATTGTGCTGAATCCTCTGGGTGTGCCGTCCCGTATGAATATCGGACAGGTGCTGGAGATTCATTTGAGCCTTGCAGCCAGGGCTTTGGGCTTTAATATTGCCACCCCGGTGTTTGACGGTGCAGATGAGGTGGATATTATGGATACCTTGAGCATTGCCAATGATTATGTCAACAGCTCCTGGGAAGAATTTTCTGAGAAATATAAGGATACGGTAAAGCCGGAGGTCATGGATTATCTGGGATCGCATCTGGAACACAGGGAGCTGTGGAAGGGGGTTCAGATTAACCGTGACGGAAAGGTGCGCCTGCGGGACGGGCGTACAGGGGAATATTTTGACAGTCCGGTTACGATTGGTCACATGCATTATCTGAAGCTGCACCATCTGGTGGACGATAAGATTCATGCCCGCTCCACCGGCCCCTATTCCTTGGTGACGCAGCAGCCTTTGGGCGGAAAGGCTCAGTTCGGCGGACAGCGTTTCGGAGAGATGGAGGTGTGGGCTTTGGAAGCCTATGGCGCTTCCTATACTCTGCAGGAGATTCTTACGGTTAAGTCGGATGATGTGGTAGGGCGTGTGAAGACCTATGAGGCGATCATTAAGGGCGAGAATATTCCTGAGTCGGGGATTCCGGAGTCCTTTAAGGTACTGTTAAAGGAGCTTCAGTCTCTCTGCCTGGATGTGCGGGTGCTGCGTGACGACAACACAGAGGTGGAGATCGGCGAGAATATTGATTACAGCGATACGGATCTGCGTTCCATTATTGAAGGGGACCGCGGCTATAACCAGGATGAGTCCTTTGGGGATTATGGCTATCAGCAGCAGGAATTTTCCGACGGTGAGCTGGTGGATGTAGAAGCCTCAGAGGATGAGGATGACAGTGATTTTGATGATTATGACGAAGATGCCGATTTTGGTGATCCTTCTGATTTAGAATAGGGGGAGCTGTGCGGCAGTACGGAAATGATTGAATGATAGAAGGGAGTATCGCTCATGCCAGAGACAAATGAAACTTATCAGCCGTTGACATTTGATGCCATCAAGATCGGTCTGGCTTCTCCGGATAAGATCCTGGAGTGGTCTCACGGCGAGGTGAAAAAGCCGGAGACCATCAACTACCGGACCTTAAAGCCGGAGCGGGACGGACTGTTCTGCGAGAGAATCTTTGGTCCCAGCAAGGACTGGGAGTGTCACTGCGGCAAATATAAAAAGATTCGTTACAAAGGTGTAATCTGCGACCGGTGCGGCGTAGAAGTGACCAAGTCAAGCGTCCGGAGAGAGCGGATCGGCCACATTGATCTGGCGGCTCCTGTGTCTCATATCTGGTATTTTAAGGGAATCCCCAGCCGGATGGGGCTGATTCTGGATATTTCTCCGCGGGTGCTGGAGAAGGTGTTGTATTTTGCGTCTTATATTGTACTGGATAAGGCTCAGACCAGTCTGCAGTATAAGCAGGTGCTGTCAGAGAAGGAATATCGTGAGGAGCTGGAAAAGTGGGGCTACGGCGCTTTCCGGGTAGGTATGGGGGCCGAGGCGGTTTTAGAGCTTCTTCAGGCCATTGATCTGGAAAAAGAATCGGAAGTCCTGCGCAGGGAGCTTCGGGACTCCAGCGGGCAGAAGCGTGCCCGGATCATCAAACGGCTGGAGGTGGTGGAGGCATTCCGCAACTCCGGCAACAAGCCAGAATGGATGATCATGACAGTTATCCCGGTGATTCCGCCGGATATCCGTCCTATGGTGCAGTTGGACGGCGGACGTTTTGCTACGTCGGATTTAAATGATCTGTACCGCCGGATCATTAACAGGAACAATCGTCTGGCCAGGCTTTTGGAGCTGGGAGCACCGGATATTATTGTTCGAAACGAAAAACGTATGCTGCAGGAAGCCGTAGATGCATTGATTGACAACGGCAGGCGGGGACGCCCGGTTACAGGGCCCGGGAACCGGGCGCTGAAATCTATTTCCGACATGTTAAAGGGAAAACAGGGACGGTTCCGTCAGAACCTGTTAGGCAAGAGGGTAGACTATTCCGGCCGTTCGGTTATCGTGGTGGGGCCGGAGCTTAAGATCTATCAGTGCGGCCTGCCCAAGGAGATGGCCATTGAGCTGTTTAAACCCTTTGTGATGAAGGAGCTGGTGCAGAACGGTACGGCTCATAATATTAAGAGCGCCAAGAAGATGGTGGAGCGCCTGCAGTCCGAGGTGTGGGATGTGCTGGAGGAAGTGATCAAGGAGCATCCAGTGATGCTGAACCGTGCGCCTACGCTTCACAGACTGGGAATCCAGGCATTTGAGCCGATCCTGGTAGAAGGTAAGGCTATTAAGCTTCATCCGCTGGTTTGTACGGCTTTTAACGCTGACTTTGACGGGGACCAGATGGCAGTCCATCTGCCTCTTTCCGTGGAAGCTCAGGCGGAGTGCCGGTTCCTTCTGCTTTCACCCAATAACCTTTTAAAGCCTTCGGACGGAGGACTGGTGGCAGTTCCATCTCAGGACATGGTGCTGGGAATCTATTATCTGACCCAGGAGCGGCCAGGCAGCAAGGGTGAGGGCAAGGCATTTAAGAGTGTGAATGAGGCGATTCTTGCCTATGAGAACGGAGTGGTGACGCTTCACTCCCGTATTAAGGCGCGGGTGGAAAAGAAGATGGAGGACGGCTGTGTAAAGAGCGGGATTGTGGAATCCACGGTGGGCCGCTTTATTTTCAACGAGATCGTTCCTCAGGACCTGGGCTTTGTGGATCGGACCCAGGAGGAGAATGTGCTGAAGCTGGAGGTGGATTTCCACGTAGGAAAAAAGCAGCTAAAGCAGATTTTGGAAAAGGTGTTTAATGTTCATGGAGCCACCCAAACTGCCATGACGTTAGATGATATTAAGGCTATTGGATACAAGTATTCTACCAGAGCGGCTATGACGGTGTCGATCTCAGACATGACGGTGCCTGCGTCCAAGCCGCAGCTGATTGCAGATGCTCAGGCTACGGTGGATAAGATTGCCAAGAACTTCCGGCGCGGACTGATCACAGAGGAGGAGCGCTATAAAGAGGTTATTGAGACATGGAAGAATACGGATGACCAGCTTACCCATGACCTGCTAAGTGGTCTGGATAAATACAATAACATTTATATGATGGCAGATTCCGGCGCCCGTGGTTCTGACAAACAGATCAAGCAGCTTGCAGGAATGCGGGGACTGATGGCAGATACCACCGGCCATACCATTGAGCTGCCTATTAAGTCTAACTTCCGTGAGGGGCTGGACGTACTGGAGTACTTTATTTCTGCCCATGGGGCCCGGAAGGGGTTGTCTGATACTGCCTTGCGTACAGCAGACTCCGGCTATCTGACCCGCCGTCTGGTGGATGTGTCCCAGGATTTAATTGTCCGGGAGGTGGACTGCTGTGAGGGCAAGGAGATTCCCTTTATGGAGATCAAGGCGTTTGCAGACGGCAAGGAGACCATTGAGGGACTTCAGGAGCGGATTACCGGACGTTATATTGCAGAGACCATCACAGACCCGGATACAGGAGAGGTGGTTGTAAAGGCGAACCATATTTGTACCCCCAAGCGTGCTGCGGCAGTGATGCGGGTGTTGGAGAAGCAGGGAAGGGATTCCGTAAAGATCCGCACGGTTCTTACCTGTAAGTCCCATATCGGAGTCTGTGCCAAATGCTATGGAGCCAACATGGCTACCGGCCAGTCCGTGCAGGTAGGAGAGGCAGTGGGAATCATTGCGGCCCAGTCTATCGGTGAGCCGGGAACCCAGCTTACTATGCGTACCTTCCATACGGGCGGCGTGGCAGGCGGCGATATTACACAGGGTCTTCCTCGTGTGGAGGAGCTGTTCGAGGCCAGAAAGCCGAAAGGCTTGGCAATTATTTCTGAGTTTGGCGGTGTGGTTGCCATCAAGGATACTAAGAAAAAGAGGGAGATCGTGGTGACAGATCCGGAGACGGGTAATTCCAAGACTTATCTGATTCCCTATGGCTCCCGGATGAAGGTTCAGGATGAGCAGGTTATTGAGGCAGGAGACGAGCTGACAGAGGGAAGTGTGAATCCTCACGATATCCTAAAGATCAAGGGTGTTCGTGCAGTACAGGATTATATGATCCGCGAGGTGCAGCGGGTATATCGTCTGCAGGGCGTGGAGATCAATGACAAGCATGTGGAGATGATTGTCCGCCAGATGTTAAAGAAAATCAAGATTGAGGAGAGCGGTGACAGTGATGTGCTGCCGGGGACTTCCATGGATGTGCTGGATTTCAATGAAATGAATGATGCGCTGATTGCAGACGGGAAGATTCCGGCGGAGGGCAAGCGGGTCATGCTGGGAATCACAAAGGCATCTCTTGCAACGGATTCGTTCCTTTCTGCGGCTTCCTTCCAGGAGACCACAAAGGTTTTGACGGAGGCAGCTATTAATGGAAAGGTGGATCATCTGATCGGGCTGAAGGAGAATGTGCTGATCGGAAAGCTGATTCCGGCAGGGACAGGTATGAAGAGATACCGTTCTGTGAAGCTGGATACGGATTTTGCTATGGAGGATGAGATTGTTCTGGGAGAGGATGAAGATGAGATTCCTCTTGAGGACAGTGAGGAAGGTATGATGGAGGAGGCTCCGGAGGTCTTTGATATTGATGAAGGTGAGGAGCTGGATTTTGTGGATGCTCTTGGGATGTCACCGGAAGCGGATGAGGATTTGGGAGAGCCACAGGATGAAGAACCGGAGGGGATGGAAGCTCTGGGGGATGATTAGAGAGTAAGATGGGTCCTCCTTGCGGCTGGGCAGGCTGCAGGGGGGACTTTTTATGTGTAATGTTTTGGAGAGGGGATATAGTCTGGGGGAAGACCATGTGATAGGTTAACGCAGTAGTGTTATTGGGATTCGGAAAAACTATGCTAAGAGCCAGATAAAAAATAACCACTCCCCGCAAGACAAAAGAGCCTTATGAAAATGATAATCAAATTCATTGACAAACACAAAAGAGTAAAGTAGAATAGAAAAAGAATAGTTGTAGATTAGAGAACCATAGAATAGAATGAAAAGGGAGGCAGAGCTTATGGCGGATGTTATCATTTTTGTTGGTGTTGTGGGAGCAGTTGCTTTGATTGTGGGCAAGAAGATAAAGGACGTAAAATCAGGAAAGACGGGCTGTGGATGTTCCGGCTGCTCCGGGTGCAAAACCAATGGACAATGTCAAAAGTAAAGGGAATAAGGTGGACCAACATGGCAAAGGCTGTGAAGGTCCATTTTTTTGATACAAGTTGGTTACAGAGAACGGGTATAATGATTTTCCGAGCTTTTAACAAAGTGGGTTGAGATTCCTGTTGACTTTGGGAAATAGAGTAGATTACAATAGGGCTAGAAACAGGGGAAGGGGAGGTTAGAATGGCAGAGGAAAGAGCCTGGGAAATGAAGAACCAGGACATGAAACAGTCAGCGGAAGGTGAAGATACACAGATTGAAGATGAATGGAGGAAGAAACGCCGGGAAAGAGAACAACAACGGATTCTCAGAGAAAGGGTCCGGCAGCGTTTTTTGTGCCTTTGTGTGCTGGCAGTTGTGGTGGGGACTGCTGTGCTGGTGACAGGAAGGCTGAAGGGCGGACGGGAAGGTCTTGGCGCAGGCGTCAAACGGGCAGGGATGGTGCAGGCAGGAATGTCGATCGAGGAGGAATCAGTCCGACAGACAGTGGAGGTACGCCGCCCTGAGAAGGAGAAGATTCCTTTTGAGAAGCTTCCAAGAATCGGAGCGTTATATGGGATTCATGTACAGGGAAAGGGATGGAGCAACTATTTTCCCGATAATTCCTATGGGATGGCTCCGGCAGGAGGATATATTACGGCACTGCGGATTACCTTACATAATCAGCCGAAGGATATGACGGGAACCATTGAGTATCAGGTAAACCTAAGCGGCAGCGGATGGCTTCCCTGGCAGTCGGATGCGCAGGAAACCGGAGGCGCTTTAGGGGAGATGCCCCTGGAAGCTGTCAGTATGCGTCTGACAGGAGATTTAGAGAAATATTATGATGTGATGTATAGTGTTCTGCAGAACAATGCATGGACAGATTGGGCAATGAACGGACAGGAGGCAGGAATTGCCGGCGCAGGACTGCGGGTGGACGGACTGCGGGTTTCCGTAGTGCGCAGACAGGAAGGAAAGGACTCTTATGCAGGGGAGATTGACCCATCCAAACCTATGGTGGCTTTGACTTATGATGATGGGCCTTCCAGAGATTCCACACCCCGGATTCTGAAGAAGCTTCAGGAGTGCGGTGGCCGTGCGACATTTTTTATGGTGGGAAACCGTGCGGAGAAATTTAAAGGAACCATTGCTCAAATGGTGGAGCAGGGATGCGAGGTAGCCAATCATACATATGACCACACTTTGATGACCAAGGTAGCTCCTGAAGAACTGGAAAGACAGCTGGTGCTGACAAATCAGGTGGTTGCCCAGGCCGGCGGTGTTACTCCAGTGCTGATGCGGCCGTGCGGAGGCGCGACAAACGACGCGGGTATGGGGGTGGCAGGAGCGATCTCCATGCCGGCAGTTCTGTGGTCCGTTGACACGCTGGACTGGAAGACAAGGAATGCAGAGGCAACGGTCTCGGCAGTGCTGGATCATGTGAAGGATGGGGATATTATTTTGATGCATGATCTGTATGAGGCCACTGCGGATGCCAGTGACATTATTATTCCGGAATTGATAAAGCGGGGATACCAGCTTGTCACGGTCAGTGAGCTGGCTTCCTACCGGGGAGGGATGACACCAGGACAGTCTTATCATAAGTTTCGTCCATAGGGGGCATATTTTTGCGGCTTCGCTCATATTTTGGAAGTAGCCGGTTGGGCAATGAGTGGAGGGGCAGGTTTGAACGACAATTATCTGGACGTAATGGAACAGTATGAGGGCGGGACTTTGGAGGTCCGCCGGGGGCGTGGGGCGTGGATTTTTGAACGCTCTGATGGCGTGAAGCTTTTGAAGGAATATCGAGGCAGCGTAAAGCGCCTGGAATTTGAGGAAACGGTTTTAAAGGGGCTGAAGGCTCACGGAATCGGGTCTGTAGATCAATATGTGCGGAACCGGCAGGGAGAGCTGGTGACATCCGGGGAGGACGGAACCAAATATGTCTTAAAGGACTGGTTTGTGAACCGGGAATGTAATTTGAAGGACAGCCGGGAAATTCTCACAGCAGTCACCTGGATTGCCCGGCTGCATCAGGCGCTTCGGGAGATTGCCTGGCAGGGTGAGTGGGATCTGGCTTCCATGCATTCTCCAGGGTTAAGTGAAGAAATGCAGCGTCATACACGGGAGATGAAGCGGGTGCGGACCTTTGTCAGCAATAAACGGAAAAAAAGCCAGTTTGAATTGTGTGTGATGCAGAATTTTTCCGAGTTTTATGAGCAGGCGCTGGAGGCACAGCAGGGTCTGGGCATCTTGGAGAAGGATTTGGAAGAAGGCCGCTTTTTCCTGTGTCATGGTGATTTAAACCAGCACCATCTTCTGATCGGAAACGGGGATGTGGCGGTAATTGAATTTAATCAGATGCACCGGGGAAACCAGATGGCGGATCTATATCACTTTATGCGGAAGGTCATGGAAAAGCATGGCTGGGATGAGTGTTTGGGGCAGGCCATGACGGATGCTTATCACCGGGTGCTCCCCATGGACAGCCGGGATCGGGAGTGTCTGTACTATCTCTTTTTGTATCCGGAGAAATACTGGAAGCAGCTTAATTATTATTTTAACGCCAACAAGGCTTGGACGCCGGCCAAGAATGTGGAGAAGCTGCAGAGCTTAAAGGAGCAGCAGGAGGCGCGGGGGCGTTTTTTGGAGAGACTTAAGGAATAGGGAAGCGGTTTTATGTCACGGCTGCTGCAGGCTGATTTTCATCCCTGCTAACCGGCGGCTGGCAGAGGCGTCAGATTGTCTGAACAAAAAAGAGGATTGAGCCATATTTGCATCAGAAACCTTTTGACGTGAGAATCATCTTATTATATAATAGAAATAATTGGAAGCAGCGAAAGCGCTTTCCTATTGTAGCATTTGGCAAAATATACCGAAGATATATCTTGCCGGAGCAGTAATTCTGCCAGGGGGAGCCTGACAGGAAGTATACAGGAGGGAGTATTCAGTTATGAAGGATTACATGAAGATTTATGAGGAGTGGCTGGCAAATCCGTATTTTGATGAAGGGACCAAAGCGGAGCTGCGGGCAATCGCAGGCGATGAGAACGAGATTAAGGAAAGATTCTATATGGATCTGGAGTTTGGCACTGCCGGCCTGCGGGGGATTATCGGGGCTGGTATTAACCGGATGAATATCTATGTAGTTCGCCGTGCAACCCAGGGACTTGCTAACTATATTATCAAGCAGGGGGGAGCTTCCAAGGGAGTTGCGATTGCCTATGATTCCCGCAGGATGTCGCCGGAGTTTGCCGATGAGGCAGCCCGTACCTTGGCAGCCAATGGAATTAAAGCATATAAGTTTGAATCCCTGCGCCCCACGCCGGAGCTGTCGTTTGCCGTGCGGGAGTTAGGCTGCATTGCAGGAATCAATGTGACAGCCAGCCACAATCCGCCGGAATACAACGGATATAAGGTATATTGGGAGGACGGCGCACAGTTTACCCCGCCCCATGACAAGGGAGTGACGGAGGAGGTTCTGGCTATTGAGGATCTTTCTACAGTAAAGACCATGAGCGCTTCCGATGCAAAGGCAGCAGGGCTTTATGATGTGATCGGTGCGGAGATTGATAATAAGTATATTGCCAATGTAAAGGCACAGGTAGTAAACCAGGATGCCATTGATCAGATGCAGGACAAGATCAAGATCGTATATACGCCTCTTCACGGCACAGGAAATATTCCGGTTCGCCGGGTTTTAAAGGAGATTGGTTTCACCCATGTATATGTGGTTCCGGAGCAGGAGCTGCCGGACGGTGAGTTCCCCACAGTCAGCTATCCCAATCCGGAAGCGGCGGAAGCCTTTGCTTTGGGACTTAAGATGGCAAAAGAAATCGATGCAGATCTGGTTCTTGCCACGGACCCGGATGCAGACCGTCTGGGTGTGTATGTGAAGGATAAAAAGTCCGGCGAATATATTTCCCTGACCGGCAATATGTCTGGTTCTCTGCTGTGCGAGTATGTGCTCAGCCAGAAGGCAGCACAGAATGCGATCCCGGCAGACGGTGAGGTAGTCAAGTCGATCGTCAGCACCAACCTGATCGATGCGGTGGCTGCTTCCTATAACTGTAAGCTGGTTGAGTGCCTGACAGGCTTTAAATGGATCGGACAGCAGATTTTGAAAGAAGAAAATACCGGCGTGGGGCACTATATGTTTGGTATGGAGGAGAGCTACGGCTGCCTCATCGGCACCTATGCAAGGGATAAGGATGCGGTGTCTGCCAGTGTGGCATTGTGTGAGGCTGCGGCTTATTACAAGACCAAGGACATGACTCTGTGGGATGCCATGGTGGCAATGTATGAGAAGTACGGATACTACAAGGATGCAGTGAAGTCCATCGGACTGTCTGGAATCGAAGGACTGGCAAAGATTCAGTCCATTATGGAGAACTTCCGGAATGAGACGCCGGTTGGCTTTGGAGATTATAAGGTAGTGTCTGCACGGGATTATAAGATGGATACGGTCAAGGATATGGCAACTGGAGAGGTGAAGCCCACTGGCCTTCCGTCTTCCAATGTACTGTATTATGATATGAACGACAATGCATGGCTGTGTATCAGACCGTCTGGCACAGAGCCCAAGATCAAGTTCTATTATGGGATAAAGGGCAGTTCTCTTGAGGATGCAGATGCAAAATCTGCGGCTCTGGGAGATGCATTGATGGAGGTTGTGAATAAGCTGCTGTAAAAGCAGGGGAAAAGCTGCGGCTCCAGGAATGGACGGTTCCTGGGGCCGCGGCTTTTCTTGTATTCATACAATGCCGCAGCAGTACAGCATTTACTTTGCAATGGTCAGAACCAGGTTCAGCCGGTACATAAGATCATCTACAATCAGAAAGACCTCATAGGTTCCGTTTAAACCGCATTTGTTCAGCTTAAAGTCAACCATACGTTCCGAGGACTGGAAGGTTCCCACGCACATGGCAGTAAAGGATTGGGCGGAGGTGGAGATGTAATAACAGTGCTTGTTATTTGCTCCTCCGTCCAATACCAGCATGACGAGCTGACCCTTTTCAAAGGTGCCGCGGAAGGTATAGCGGTCTCGTTCCTCTGTAACCAGAACCTGATATTTTTCTGGTATGGAATCCTCTATGCCGACAGTCTCGGCAATGGTGCAAAACTCCGGCGTAACGCCCAGGGTTCCTAAAAGCCTGCCCTCGCCTAAAGTCAGGTTAAGGCCCTCTCTGTACAATGGGCGCTTTTTGGCTCTGTAGTAATTGGCATTCAGGCACATCTCGTAAACCACCTTTCCGTCTGAAAGCTCAACCGTTTTAGATTTCAGGCAGACGGATTTATTTTCGAAATATCTTCGGGAACCTACGCCCTCACAGGTTACTCCGTCAAGAGTGGCGATCCCTCCGGAATGAACCAGATAATGGCCGTCTTCATAATAGTCCACATTAGAAATATAAGGAGAAAAAAATTCGCAGCCTCTCTCCTTGCCGTACTGCCATATTTGCTGCACGGTTCGATTCTTCCAGTCAATGCGGTATCGAACTCCTCTGGAATAGTTGTCCTTGCCCTGGCGGTAGTGCTCAGGGTTTTTGGAACGATAGTGTCCGTTGTCAAAGGTCATCAGATCCCCGTCAGGAGTAATGATGCAGGCATGCTGTTCATACTGCCATTCCAGGTTCCCCACCGGTTTTAGAAAATAATTGTCAGTCAGCTCCTTTGGCCATCCCTCTGGATCACCAAGAATCCAGTTCAGGTTTCCTGTCTCAAAATCGATGTTGATCAGCACATCCTGGTGGCGGCCGGAAAGAGTAATGGAATCTGTATTTTTGTCATACCACAGGGCATTGTTATGAAACCAGTCGTGGGCGCTCCAGCTGCCGGACGGAGAGGCATCCTGGGGCAGGATATCTTTGAAATCCCATGTTTTAAGGATGCTGCCGTCATTTCTGTCTAGTAATACACACATATCCTCAACCGTGCCCGATTGGAAGCATTCGGTCAGCACAAGGAGATTGCCGTCCTCCATCTCAAACTGATCGTGGTGATAGCCGCCGGGCAGGCGGTATTCCACATAGATTTTTCCCACCAAATCCATTTCCAGCAATCCGGTGGTATAATAGGGCTTTTCCATCAGACGGGAGGATCCGATGGAGAGACGTCCGTTCTGCAAATCTTTGATGGCAAAGGTAAGGCTTTCCGTACAATACCAGCGGCAGTCTCCATGATAATCATAAGCGGCAGGAAGGGCCCCCATAGCCGGGATGACAAACATTAGCTGCCCGTCCATATATTCTGCCGTAGTATGAATGGAATCCGGCAGCTTGACAGCCTTGTGCAAAGGGGCGGTCGTGATGGAAACCCATTGTGTTCTCCTGTCAGGAAGACTTAGCTTTACCACATTGTCCTTTCCTGGATATAAGCCAAGTACAGGGAGCACATGCTCTGTGGCAGGAGGAAAGGTTTTTGTGATATTACCGGCAGGCTCCAGTCCGGCTACAGTCATGGTAACAGGAACCTTGGTTTCTGTGTAAAATGCGATCACGGCGGTGAGAGGGGTGATGAGGTACGGGTTCAGCCGGACAAAAGGTGCTTCAAAGGAAGATCGGAGGCTGCGAAATTCCTTTAGATAGGTCTGCTCGGCGGCAAACTGTTGGTCGATCATATGTTTTTCCATAATAGTCCCTTTCGTTTATCTGAAGAAAATACTGGAAATGGGGAGGCCCACAGCCAAGGCAATAATCAGGCTCACCAAGGTCATTAAAATGCCGTATTTGTACACTTCACTGGTTTTCAGCCACCTGGTATTTCCGTGCAGAATGGCTGAGGTGGTGGAAGCGGCAGGCGTTACTACTGCAATACAGACCATGTACATGGACAGGCTGGTGATGGAAGCGGAAGCGATTCCCATTTGCTGGGAAAAGACGCAGATAATCGGGATCAGCAGCATTCCTACCACCATGTTGTTGCAGACATTTGTCAGGATACAGGCAATGACAACCACCAGAATTGTAAATGTCAGAGAGCTTTGTCCCTCAAAAACAGGGGTCAAAGCATTTTTCAGCAAAAGCGTAATGCCTGTGGATTCGTCAGTCAGCGCATTGCCGATGGTCAAAGCTGAACCGACAATCAGGATTACCGGCCAGATCATATATTTGGATGTGATCTTTTTAAAAGCTACCAAAGGTTCTCCACCTATATGGATCAGACAGCATACGGCAATAATAAATACGGGAATGGCATTCTGTGTATCGCTAAGAAGCTGCTGTACAGGGCCATTGGGAAGCAAGGATGGGGCAAGCACCCAAATGATAAAAAAAGCCAGGGTAAAGCTTAAAGCCTTCTGCCGCAGATTCATGGGCGGCAGGGGAGTCTGATCAAACAGGCTGACATCAATTTGTCTGAGCCGGGCAACATCCGGTTTTAATACATAACGCATCAGCAGCAGAAGAGCAGCCAGAGAGACCAGAGATATGATAACTGCAGTTGCCATATAGGGCAGATAGGCAATGGGCTCTCCGGTTATTTTTGCATAATTGCCTAAAAGTCCTGGCAATGCACCCTTAAACGGGGTGGTTGCAAAGCCATAGGACGCAGCCATCACTACAGAGACCAGCATCAGAGAGGCATAGCGATCCCCTTCTTGATATCCTAAGGAGGCAAACAGGCTGTAAAGTATAGGCCAGAAAATAAAGATAGTTGGGCTGGGAGCCGTCAATACTGATAAAAGATACACGCCCAGAAGCAGCATAGCACTAAAAACCCAGGGTCGGCCGTTGTTGATTTTTCGGGTGATGAACCAACGAGAAATGTATGTACAGATTCCTTCTTCTGTTATGGCTCCTGTCAGCATGATGACAAAAAACAGCATAATGACAATGGGGCTGCCAAAGGTGGAGCTAAGCAGAGCATTAAAGCTGCTGAAACCGGTAAAGCCCAACATAATGACGCCAAGAAGACTGGGCCATAGGGTATCTACAAATGTCCATAGATACATGGTTCCCAGAAAAACACCCAACACCTTGACTCCTGTTTCAGTCACAGGGCCAAAGGGAGGAACGAAACGGAAAACCAGCATGATCAAAATTCCTATCAGGCAATTAAGATAGTACATGGATTTTGATTTCATGGTATTTCTCCTTTGTTGATTGAAATGATTGTCAGTTGAAATTATTCGAGTACTCTGTTAATATAGTAACATACACAATACGTTAAAAAAATAGCAATTACTAAATATTGACGAAAAGATATTGGAAAAGACGGAAAAATTATGGATATTATATAAAAAGGATGGAGAAAAAATGGATAGAGACAGATTTTTGGATTTTTTGTGTAAGGATGCAATAAAAATACATTTGGGAAAAAATCAGTATTTCTCATCGATCAATAATCATGAAAACACGGCATATTGCCTGATATCGGGAGTCTGCGCTCTTTTGCGTTTTACTCAGAACGGGGAGGAGATTATTTATCACTATTTTAAAGAAAAGGATGTAATCGGGGGTGTGCCCCTTTTTTTATCCCATAAGGGAGCTTCAGGGATTCATTCATTGTACAGCTTCTGTTCTCTATACACAAAAACAGAGTGCGAATTGTATAAGCTTCCGTTCTCTGTAATCGAAAGAAAAATCGAGGAGGAACCGGAGATCGGATATTGGATCAGTGAAGGAATATCCAGACACTTTATGGAGGTTATTTCCCATATCCATGCTTCCAAGGAGGATCATACATCAGGGAGGCTGTGCAGAACCTTAATTGAGTTGTCTGATAAGAAAAATAACCAGTATGAGCTGCAAAGGTATTTTACTTATGGGGAGCTTGCACGCTATCTGGGGGTCCACTCCGTGACCGTGTCGAAGATCATGTTGATTCTGAAAAAAATGGGTGTGATTGAAAAAGAAGGACACAAAACCGTTATTCGCGATATGGAGCTGCTTGAGCATCTGGCAGAGCATCCGGAAGATATAGTTATGGTTTGATGCAGGTTTCTTTGCTTGCACAGGATCTTAAAGTGTGCTACAATTTACAAGATCATGAGGATATTATTTTGAAGGATAGAGAGGATCGGATGAGCATGGCGAATGTATCTTATCAGAGTACCAGGGGCGGGGAGAGCGGACTGACGGCTTCCTGTGCGATTTTAAAAGGATTGGCAGAGGACGGAGGCTTGTATATGCCGTCTTATATTCCGAAGCTGACGATCTCCATAGAGCAGTTGGCAGGGATGAGCTATCAGGAGACTGCTTATGAGGTGATGCGGCTGTTTCTGACGGATTATACCGAGGAGGAATTAAAGCACTGCATTCATTCTGCCTATGACAGCAAGTTCGACACGGAGGAGATTGCGCCGCTGCGGGAGGCAGACGGGGCGTATTATCTGGAACTGTTTCACGGCAGTACGATTGCATTTAAGGATATGGCGCTGTCGATTCTGCCTTATCTGATGACAACGGCTGCGAAGAAAAATCATGTGGAAAATGAGATCGTTATATTGACGGCTACTTCCGGAGATACAGGAAAAGCTGCCATGGCAGGCTTTGCAGATGTGCCGGGGACGCGGATTATTGTGTTTTATCCCAAGGGCGGCGTCAGCCGGGTCCAGGAGCTGCAGATGGTGACTCAGAAGGGGAACAATACGGCAGTCGTGGCCATTCATGGGAATTTTGATGATGCCCAGACCGGGGTGAAGAGGATCTTCGGCGACCGGGAGTTTGGAAAGCGGCTGGCAGAGCGGGGATTTCAGCTTTCTTCTGCCAATTCCATTAATATCGGGAGGCTGGTGCCTCAGGTGGTATATTATGTGTATGCTTATGCCAGGCTGGTCAGAGACGGAAGGATTCAGGCAGGGGATGAGATTAATATTACGGTTCCCACAGGGAATTTCGGCAATATTCTGGCTGCCTATTTTGCAAAGCAGATGGGATTGCCGGTGAAGACGCTTCTCTGTGCTTCCAATGACAATAAGGTATTGTATGATTTCTTTAAGACGGGAGTTTATGATAAAAAGAGAGAGTTTATTCTGACCAGCTCTCCGTCCATGGACATTCTTATTTCCAGTAATTTGGAAAGGCTGATCTATTTGAGCACAGGGTGTGATGCCAAGGTGAATAAAAAACTGATGAAAGAGCTGGCCCAGACTGGCGCGTATACGGTGACAGACGAGATGCGGGAAAAAATGGCAGATTTTGAGAGTGGTTATGCCACGGAGGCAGAGAACGGTGCGGAGATCAAGCGGCTGTTTGATACGGCAGGGTATATGATTGACACCCATACCGGGGTGGCATCGGCGGTTTACAGAAAGTATCAGGCAGAAACCAAAGATGCCACACCCACAGTCATTGCTTCCACGGCAAGTCCTTATAAGTTCTCCCACAGTGTGATGGAGGCAGTGTTTGGCGAACAAGGGGATAAGGATGAGTTTGCTATTATTGATGAGCTGTGTATTGTTACCAAGGTGCCGGTTCCCCGGGCAGTGGAGGAAATACGGAATGCGCAGATCCGTCATAAGAGAGAATGTGACGTGGACACAATGAAGGAGACGGTGGCAGAGATTCTTGGGGTGTAAATTTTTTATGTGGGTTACTGTCTGCTGGATAACAGTCGTGTGATCCGGGGGGCGGAGACGGCCGGGTATGCAGGGATGGATTTTGGTATTTTCGATATGGGGCATGAAACGATCCGAGTGCAGCAGATGCAGAATAGATCCGTGCATAGGACGATTTCTCTTTAGAACAGGCAGAATCATGGATGACAGGGGACAGTAGGCGTCTGGGTACTAACAAACAAGAACCAATGAAAAAGATTGTGAAAAGTTACACTATTCAAATAGAAAAAAATGCGTTATAATAGTGCAGAATAGTACAGGCTTATGTCTGTGCTCCCCCACAACGAGGGCGAGTGGGAGTATAAATGACGAAATGGAGGATTATGAAATGTTAGTATCTGCAACAGAAATGCTGAAAAAGGCAAAAGCGGGACATTATGCAGTAGGGCAGTTTAACATCAACAACCTGGAATGGACCAAATCCATTCTGGCTACTGCACAGGAGCTTAATTCCCCGGTTATTCTAGGTGTGTCTGAGGGCGCCGGCAAGTATATGACAGGCTATAAGACCGTAGCTGCCATGGTGAAGGCTATGATCGAGGAGATGAACATTACGGTTCCGGTTGCGCTGCATCTGGATCATGGCAGCTATGAGGGCTGCTACAAGTGCATCAAGGCAGGATTTTCCTCCATTATGTTTGATGGTTCTCACTATCCCATTGAGGAGAATGTGGAAAAGACCAGAGAGCTGGTGAAGGTTGCCCATGCGATGGGACTGTCTATTGAGGCTGAAGTTGGGTCTATCGGCGGTGAGGAAGATGGTGTTGTGGGTGCAGGTGAGTGTGCGGATCCCAACGAGTGCAAGGCTATTGCAGATCTGGGAATTGATTTCCTGGCAGCAGGTATCGGCAACATTCATGGCAAATATCCGGATAACTGGCAGGGCTTAAGCTTTGAAACCCTGGCTGCCATCCAGGAAAAGACCGGCGAGATGCCTTTGGTGCTTCACGGCGGTACAGGGATTCCGGCTGACATGATCAAGAAGGCCATTGATCTGGGTGTGGCGAAGATCAATGTGAATACAGAGTGTCAGTTGTCCTTTGCGGCTGCTACCCGTGAGTATATTGAGGCCGGAAAGGATCAGCAGGGCAAGGGCTTTGACCCGAGAAAACTGCTGGCTCCCGGTGCGGCTGCTATTAAAGAGACCGTGAAGGAGAAGATGGAGCTGTTTGGGTCTGTAGGGAAGGCTTGAGAGGCTGACTGAGATAATCAAATACAAAAGAATATTGTTAGAGAGAGGGACATTCTTGGGAAAGAGGAATGTCCCTTTTTGCATGGATACATATTTTTTTGAAATATTTCATGGTAAAATATGACTGGCAGGGTAGAGACAGGCATAAGGTGCAGGAGGAAAATATGGTACAAAGAATCTCTATAAAAGGGTTGTTTGGGTATTTTGATTATGAAATACATTGTGGGAAGAAAGAATTTCAATTTTAACAGGGCCAAATGTTTTTGGGAAATCAACCATTATAAATTGCATTAATGCATTTGGAAACAGTAATCTTGAATTTTTTGTTGATTTGAATTTTAAAGAAATAGAGATATTTTTATCAGATGACAGAAAAGTATTATGTATCAAAAAGATGAAAGATGGGCTGAAGATTAATGATGAAGATTTTCCTGAAAGTTGGATAGCTTGTTTCTCGAGAGGAATGAACTTAAACAATCCATATCGGACATCTGGAAGGATGCAGGATAAAGAGCACCAGAAAAAGTATCAGTTCTATATTCGCCTGATGAGTCAAGTGTTTGGTAATGTTACATTGATAAAAGAACAACGTTTGATTCGCCATGTGAGACGTGGTGTAGTAAGATCATCTGGTGAGAAGGAAACGATTGTTTCGTTTTATAATCTTTTATTTAAGATTTCCTCAGGAGAGATTTTGCTCATAGATGAACCGGAGATTTCACTTCATATTGCATGGCAGAGAATGTTTATAAATGATTTGATAAAAATAGAGGAGTTGAGAAATTTGACTATCTTGGTAGCAACACATTCACCTCAAATGATTAGTGGGAATAGAAATATACAAATAGATTGGGAGAATTATACAAGAATGGACTCAGTGAGAGAAAACAGGACAAAGGATGATATTATTACAGAAATATTGCTGGAAATCTCGGCAGATTGTCTTGGAGATTTTAAGAAGTGAGTTCGGAAAAGAGATTGAGGAGTTTGTCAGCAGACAAGTGATGAGTTTGAATGAAAACCCTAATCCCCCAGCTATGCTGGGGAGAATAGAGTAAGCGGAAGCGGTGAGGACAGCATAAAAAGC
>RAYY01000131.1 GCA_003611875.1 bacterium D16-56
GATCCGGGTCAGCTCAAAAGAAGAATTATCGGAACGAATTTATCAGTATTTTGATGAGATTAATACTGCTCTTGTTGTCTATCACTGGACATATAAAATGAACGAAACAGCAGACGAAGAAGCAAGTATTTAACTATTCGTTATTTAATATTCAATGTGCTAGTTATCATCTTTATAGAGACAATAAGTCGGGTTTAGAGGAGTTGAAATTTATGTTGACAAGTATATTTTCAATCAGATCTAATAAAAGGGCTCTCTTTGCTATCAGGCATTCGATTGTATAATGGAGATTCTCTATTGGAAAGATACAGGAGGAGGTCCAGCAGGCTTTGTACACAATAAAATAACTTTTCTCAAATAGGCACTGCTTGCCTCTGTGATTCATATCGATTTGAGGCTGACTAACCATTCGGATACTATTGGCAGCGGGGAATCTATGTGACAGAAAAGTATTGCTTTGAACATTAAAAAAATCAAAATATATGTTGTAAACTTTCTTAAAATCACATGAGATTTTTTAAGTCGTGTACTTTCCCAACCAGATTTTGTTGATCTTGTTAATTTCTATAGTAGAGTTTTGGCTGTTTTTATACCACCAGTATCACATAAGCAGATTGGAGCCAAATAGATATTTGCGACACTTATATTTTGGTTTTTTGAAGTGATCTGTCAGTTCTGCGCCTTTACTTCTGACATAAAAATGCTCCTTCTTGGCAAGAATTTTCATATAGGAATTCTTTCCAAAAAGGAGACATTTTTTTATCCAAAGACATGAATAATTTACGCTTTTATTTAATTATCCATTATTTTTTTTGGGGATTTTTTTCATCTAAATAGTCGCCCCACTCAGTTCGACCTGTCTCACCTTTCTCAACTTTCTCTTTCAGGTTCTTATTGTTAGTGTACAATACAACATCTTTATCCTGCATATAGAAGTACCAATCATCACCATCCTTAGTTGCTTTCTTGTTCCTTTGAACATTTCCGCTGGTATTTACTAAGTAATAATGTCCTCCCTCCGCTGGCCACATTTGCTCTATCTTAGCCATGACTACTGGATCTCCATCGGTATTTGTAATTTTTTCAGTACCAACATGATCTCTATTGGCAGCACTTCTGAAGTTACTGGACTTCATTTTCATAACGCGTACACCAGAAGGCTGTAAAGCTACTGGCCCATCATCTTTATCTTCCTCATTCACTACCCATACAACCTGGTATTTATCATCTCTATCTGCTTCAATTCTGCAACCAAGTTTATAGATATACTTCTCATCATCAACGCCTGTCAAACCTCTGCCGCGGCCTTCAGCTCCACCAGTTTTGCTGAAATAGAAGTGGTAAGTTTCTCCATCCAATGTTACAGTAGTGGCCCCGGTCTTCATAGCTCCATCAGATTCTTCATCATTACCAAAATAGTACAGAGACGCGTTTCCATCAGAATTTTCATATTTAGTTAAAATTTCTGAGGGTGTGCCATCAATCAAGTCATTCAACTCATCAGAGTCCACATCATCATCCCAGACCTTGGTAATCACTCCCTCATCGTTAACTTCCATCAAAACTAAACCAGACAGCATAGCACCGCCTTTGCCCTCACCATCATCATCCGGACGGAAACCATAATACTTTCCTTTGATCTTATAGATCTCGCCTGACTTGATATTTCCGCTCCCATCCGCATAGTACCATCTTTCACTTTCATCCGTTGCATCTGTATTGGCAAAAGTCACTTGACCGTAATCACTTCTGAATGTATTATCATTATCATCCATAGGTGCAACTACTCTAAACCATCCTTTTGTTACACGGGCACCGTCTTCCGGGCTGCTGAAATATTTCCATTGATTAGCACGTGTTGCAATAGAACTGTCACTATCAGTAGCAAGTGTCCACTGAGAAACCATTACGCCGCGGTCATCAAATCCGTATTTCCGGCCGTTGATTGATACCTCGTCATATTCCTGAGCTTCATCAGTATTGGTTCTCTTTTTACCATTGGCCTTAAAATTGAACCAATGCTCCATATCATCATCTTCCAGTTCATCGTGGACATAGATCTTCTGCCAGTTTGTCTTCATGGCTCCATCATCCCAATTGCCCAGATAATATACGTACTCACTGCTTGCCTTTCTTATCGGAAATTTCTGATAAACGTGGTTATAGGAAAATTATTTTTATCGGAAAAGCTTAAAATAGGCTCGAAATTAAAAGAAAAAGCTTTAAAAAT
>RAYY01000132.1 GCA_003611875.1 bacterium D16-56
GGAGCGGACACCTGCGTATCACCCACAAACACCGCCATCTGGCCCGCGCCCGGCCCGGTGAAGCTGGCCGCAAACATAGCGGAGTTGGCCGGAGCCTCCCCGGTTGCGGTGGGCGTGGCCTTGACGGTGATGGTGTCGCTGGCGGTGAAGTCTTTGGTTAGGGTATCGCCTTTGTAGGTTTGCACCTTGCCCTCACTGGTCAGGTCGGTGCCGGACTTCTGGAGCGTGATGGTTTTCGTGAACGTATTTGTATTATCGTTGTTGTTTGTATAAGTGGCGGTATAGGTCAGGTCGCTGTCTGCCGCTTTTGCAACCGCCAATGTCCAGCCGCTTACCGTAAAGGTCTGGCCGCAAATCTCAATTCCTTTGTTCAGCTCGGCGGAAAGATCGTTCTGCAACTCTGCCGTCCTGTCTGTCCCGTCATAATAAAGGTCCTCCGGGACAGAAATCATATCCTCCGACAAGTCGGTGGTAAACGTCTCGCCGCCGGAGAGGGTGCCGCTCCCGGACAGACTGGCCCCGGCGGGGATGTGCAGGGAGTAGCCCGCAGGGACAGTATAGCTCCCGGCAAGGGTCACATCGCCGCAGACAGTACCCACACCGTTCTCAAAGATTATGCCGGTGGTTTTGTTGACGGTCGCTGTGCCGCTTGCGTTCCCGCCGTTGCCGATGGGAGCGCCCTCGTAGCCTTCCCAATAGACATTTGTGGGACTGGAAGCGTCCACAATGCCGCCGGTAATGGTGACGCTGCCGGTGCCGCCGGTACAGCCACCATAGGTGTTTTGATACCCACCGCCGCCGCCAATGCCTGCGGCATAGTTTCCTCCAACAGCGGTCACTGTGCCGCCGCTGATGGTGACGGTGCCATCGCCACTCTCGCTGCCACCGCCGCCTCCAATGCCCGCACCCAAATTGCCACCTGTGGCGTGTACCATCCCGCCGTTAATTTGGATATTGTTTCCCGCACCGCCGTTGCCATTGTTACCCGCACCGCCGCCGATGCCCGCGCCGCCAGATTGAGTTCCATGAGACGCTGCCGTGACATTGCCGCCGTAGATAGTGATACCACCGCCGTCTCCGCCGTTTCTACCATTTCCACCGCCACCACCGCCAATACCTGCGCCAGCGACATTGCCTGCGCCGCTGTTGGCGGTGATCGTGCCGCCATAAATGGTGACGATGCCTCTGCTGCTGCCGCCGTTCCCAGAGCTGGAGGTGCCGCCGCCAATACCCGCACCGCCGTAGCGTCCGGACTGACCGCCGCCGGTGGCGTTGATTATGCCGCCATGAATGGTAATGCTGCCGCTGTCAACGGAGGAGGTGCTGCCGCCGATGCCCGCGCTGGCATTACCGCTATCGTCAGTCATGCCGGTGGCGTTCAGCGTGCCGCCATTTTCGGACTGGGCGTAGATGGTCAGGCTGTTGCCGTCCGTCACCACAATGCCCTTTGCCGCTGTGAGGTCGCAGCCGTCCGTCAGGATCAGGTTCACCGCGCCGGTGACGGTGATGGGCTGGTCAATGGTGACGGTGCCGCTGACCGCGTACCAGCCCGCAGTCCATGTGACCGCCTCGGCGCTGTTTTCAACGAGGGTACAGGTTTCGGTCTTGCTCTCATAGGTCACTTGGCTGCCGTCCCAGGACGCCTCTTGATACTCGACAGATTCCGTTATTGGGGCAGGGTCGTTGGCCCCGTCCAGCGCCCCTTGCAGCTCGTAGCAGCGGGAAAGGTCGATCTGCTCCTGTTCGTCCTCGGTCAGCTCCCGATAGAGGGCGAGGATTTGGTCAAGCTGCCCCCGTACATCCTCCGCATTATCCTCCGTCACTTTATCCGGCAGGGCGGCGATCAAGTCCTTGATGGGGCAGATACGGCACTCATAAGTACACGGACTTCCTTCACTGTCCTCCGATTCCGGCTGGTAGCCGCAGGCATCGTCATGTTCCTGATGATGCTTGCAGATGCTGGTATCTTCCGGCTGTTTTGTATCTTCTTTTTCAGCTTTCCCTTTGCAGTCCGACAGGCCGGAATCCTCTGCGCCGCAGATTGGGCAGTCAGGGTTGATTTGACCCTCTGTACAGAGGGTCAAACAAGAGCAATGCTCTTGTTTGATGATTCCTGTTTCCGGTTCCTTGTCGGTCTCGCCGCTGTCCTGCGGATTGCAGATTTCACACACATAGGTGCATGGTGTTCCCGGCGTACTTTCGGTGTAGCCGCACTCGCTGTCA
>RAYY01000133.1 GCA_003611875.1 bacterium D16-56
GAAGTATATAGTTTAAGTGCTTATTTTCATTCTGGAGATTCTTATAAAGCGGGAAGTTTTACTTATTACTATAATCATTTGAAAAATGATGGGTATTTTGAAAATAGCAGAAGTCAGAGAGCTACAAATCCTCATATGCTTATTTTTGCTTCTGATGTTGGCTCTATTTCAGATTATCCTGTATTTGTGAATGGGAATGCTGCTAGGTCTTATATGGTTTACGGCACTACAGGGGGCATGATAAACAATCAGACTTTAAGCATTATAAAAACGGGAGCTTCTCTTTTAAAGGATAATTTAAAATTTCATCAGGATTATATATATGCTGATTCTATTACCCTCCCGGCAGATGAAGCCGGTTTAAAATCCATTGTTTCCTCTTTAGACACTGCAAAAACCTATGAAGAAGTTATGGAAGTGGTGGACAAGTACTGGCAGACATCAAAAAAGAGGGTGGAGCTATCGGATGCGGACTGCTATTCCAATCTCCAATATGTTATCCGGATCCTGTCCCGTTACGCTGGTACTGCTATCACGGATGAGCAGATTGATTCCTTCATCAGCCATTTTTACCAGACAAATACGGATGGCACTTCCGCCCTGGCAGAGAAACAGGCTGGGGAAATTGTCCGGCAGTTTGTGGTGATTAACGGCGGTAACCAGGAGCCGGAGGATGATAAAAACAAGAATAAGTACGTGATAGTAAAACGCCTGGCAGCTGCCCTTGGCCTGTTTTTGGTGTCAGCTGGCCTTGTATCGGATACCCCGGTCTTTGAGGGCGGGCAAACCATAGAAAATATAGAGTTAGTAGGCTCCTCCTCAGAGCTGCCTGCCCCAGATCCGGATCCGGATAAGCCCTCCTCTCCCACTGTTGATTTATCCGGCGTTTTAGATTTTTTAAAGCAGATATTAGAGATTTTAAAGGCATGGGCAAACCCCTTATCCCTTATGGACACATTGAGGGATAAGCTCTCCCTCGAAACTTTGTTTGGTTCTGTTGTGACAGCGATAAGCCAGCTCCCAGAATTGTTAAGCGGCGAGCTTGCCCTTCCAGCACTGCTATCTGATCTGGCTGTTAAAATTCTTTCCCCGCTGGAAAGCCTTACTGAGCCGGTAGCGGATATAGTCCTTGCGCTCCATAGCCTACAAGCAACTGTCTCGGAAGCAGTCCCCTCCCCGGAAGCGGTTGCCCAGGCTATTAGCGATATCGTGATCGGGGAGGATGATGGGACTTATCAGCTGGATCATGTCATATCAAATAAGTTCCCTTTTTGCATTCCCTTTGATCTGGTTGATTCCTTCCGTATCCTTTCCGCAGAACCGATAGAACCAGTATTTTCCATCCCTTTAGTTATCGATTATGATAATTTTTCTTACAAAGATTCCATAGAAATTGACTTAACAAGGTTTGATGAACTCATCCTCCTTATCCGGTTTTTTGTACTTTTGTTTTACATAGCAGGGCTAATCCTTGCTACCAGAACTTTAATAAAAGGGTAGGTGAAAAATATGTTGATGAAAATAAAAACTGCTTTAATTATACTGGCAAACACCCTCCTCTCCTTTTTGCCGGATTCCCCTTTTACCGCATTTTTTGATTCTATGGATAAGGTTCCTGCACTGGGGTATCTAAATTACTTTATCCCTATTCCGCTCATCATTTCTATTGGGGAAGCGTGGTTAACCTGTATTGGGATTTTTTATCTTTACCAGGCGATTTTGCGTTTTGTGAAATTAATTGAATAGAGGAGGGGAAATATATGATTTATTTATACACGGGTACACCTGGTTCCGGAAAAAGTTACCATGTAGCAAAAGAGATTTATTTTTATTTGTACCACGGGAGAAATATCATAGCTAATTTTAGTATTAACTATGACAGCATCCCATCCAGGAAGCGCAGTCCCAAGGGATACTTTTTTTACAAAGAGAACCATGAGCTTTCCGCGGATTGGCTCATGGATTTTGCGGTGCTTTGCCATAAGCGAAAACCCGACGGGCATATCATAGAGGGACAGACCTGGGTAGTGATTGATGAATGCCAGCTTATCTTTAACTGCCGCTCCTGGAATGCAAAAGACCGGGACAAGTGGAACAGTTTTTTCACCCAGCATCGGAAATATGGTTATCATTTCATTCTGGTGACGCAATTTGACAGGCTGGTGGATAGGCAGATACG
>RAYY01000134.1 GCA_003611875.1 bacterium D16-56
GAGCAATACTATCTGCGGGCCAGGTACTATAACCCGGTGATCGGGCGTTTCATGCAGGAGGACACCTACCGAGGGGATGGGCTGAACCTGTATGCCTACTGTGCAAACAATCCGGTGATGTATTATGATCCCAGCGGGAAGGATGATTGTAAAATCAATCCAGATGCGGAGGAAAATGTACAGCAGGAGAATGCTACTGAACAAACGGAAAACAAAACTACATATACAGTTGACCCAGTAATGTTTCCTGGTGATGAAGCAGCTGGTGTATTACATGATGGTGTGTATGTAAAAAATCCAACTGCTAAAAATATTAATGAATATATTTCTGAAAATTCAAATTATTTAGGTTCTAAAACTATGAATGGAAAATATATGTATGTAGTTGATTTGGATGGTAATATAATTATTGGCACAAGAGCTAAAGACCCAATGACAGGCGATACTTTAAGAATGCCTCATCCAACTTTAGTTAGTGGTGCTAATCCAGAAGTACAAGCTGCTGGAATGGTAGAAATTAGAGGTGGAAAAATATATGCAGTAGATAATGGAAGTGGACATTTTAAGCCATCTATTGACTGTTTAGGAGCGGCCATGGAAGCTTTTAGTAAGTTGCCGCAAAAGGTGTTTTCGAAAGATTTTCAGGGATTTATTCCATATTCAGATTAGAAATAGAATATTTATTATTATAAGTCGAGGTCAGACAACTTTAGGTTATTTCCGTAACTAGAGCGTGTTTGAAAAATAAAAAGTATACAAAACATTTGTTCATGACCTCTTTTTCATGGTAAAATAAAGAAAAAGGGGCTGGTATTATGTTAAGGCGTTATGAACTTACCGATCAGGAACGATCAGGAATGGGAACAGATTGCATCTTTACTCCCTCCGGAAAAGACTGGAAAACCCGGACGTCCTTCAAAGAATAACCGTACTATGCTTAACGGGATGGTCTGGATCGCACGCAGCGGTGCCCCGTGGCGTGACCTGCCGGAGCGTTACGGCCCCTGGAATTCGGTATACAGCGGTTTCCACAAGTGGATTGATGACGGGATCCCTGATAATATCTTCCGGGTGCTGAGCCTTGAGGATGAACTATATGAGCTCTCCCTGGATGCCACAATCGTCCAAGCCCACCAGCACAGTGCAGGTGCCAAAAAAGGGGGCCTCCAAACGAGAACGGGTACAGCCGGGGAGGAGCCGGTTCCAAAATCCATGCAGCAGTAGATGCATATGGATATCCTGTCTATCTGATGCTTAGCGAAGGACAGCGTAATGACATCAATTTTGCCATCCCTGTACTGGAACATATTAATATAGAAGAAAGCAGTGTGCTTGCGGACCGTGGTTATGATAGCCAGAAGCTGATCGACTATATCTATGAAAATGGCGGGGAGTCAACCATCCTGTCCAAAAAGGGAGCCAAATTTGAGCCCCGATGCGACTGGTGGCTGTATAAAGAGCGCCATCTGGTAAAGAAATACTTTCTCAAACTGAAGGGATTCCGCCGCATTGCAACCCGATATGATAAGCTGGCTTTCACATATATGGGGTTTGTAAGCCTTGCTTCAAGCCTAATTTGGATAAAATGACCAAAAACTGGTATTTTTCAAACACGCTCTAGAAGGAGAGAAAGGAATATAAAATGCAAGAATGTAATATATGGGTTATTTGTCAGTATTTTTCAGAAGAAAGGTATAATGAAATTTGTCCTGATGATTTGGAAAAGTTTTTGCAACTATTTCCACATCAAAAATTGTTTCAATGTATAGGCAGAGATAATGATTTTATGTATTTGAAGAAAGATAAAGATATATATAGGGTGAAAGAATCCCTGCTCAAAACAACTGAAGAACCAAAGTTTAAAATTGGAGAAACTGTTATACTGATAAATAAAAATGAAAAGGCGGTTGTGGTTAGTATTGGTTGGCATTATAAATTAGCAGAAGCGATCTATACAGTCAGTATTAATGGAAAAGTTAAAAGGACTAGATATTTTGCTAAAGATTTAAAAGGGATCAATGACATACTATAGTTCTTTAAGAGGATAACTAAGGAAGAAAGACTCATCTCTGCATCGGAAGATCGCAGGCTACTGCTATATCCCGGGAGGGAAAGTAAAGGAGATCCGCCACCGGAACGGGGTGAGGACGGCTTATGAGTATGACACAGAAG
>RAYY01000135.1 GCA_003611875.1 bacterium D16-56
GGATTCCGAACCGGCTGACAGCAGGTTCATAATAAATAATGTCGTTTGGAAGCATTCATGAAACAACCCTGAACCGGACCGACATTTGACTTTCTTTTCCACAGATTTTGTGGTATGATGATGTTGGTATATTAGATACAGATAGTTTACTACCCCCCCATATTCACTCTCATTGCTGCTGGCATCCCGTTGGGTGCTGGCTCTCATTGCTGTATCTATGGGGGAGGGCTATGGAATTGTTACGTCTAAGGTAAATGCTACCTTAGGATTATATCTTATCACACTTGTGACAAAGTGTGGAAAGGGAATATTATGGGAGATTTTAATAAGCAAAAATATGACAATGAATATGCTAAACAAAATTATGATAGATGTATCTTCAATGTACAAAAAGGAAAAAAATCCATTATAGAAAAACACTGGAAGATGAAGGGATATAAATCATTAAACGCATATATCAATGATTTAATTGATAAAGATATGAAGCAAAGAGTAGGAGAAGGTAGCGGACAAAATGCCGATGACGAAAAAATTTTAGGGGGGGGGTAAAATGAGAATCGCCGCTTGACGGTTACTCCCTGGGCGTGATATAGTATTCAAACAAAAGCAGGAGAGGAGAGTATGAGTTATGACTGATAATGAAATGCTAGATGCCATGAAAACATTATTAACACCTATTAATCTTAAACTTGAAAAAATAGAACATGAAATAGCGGATGTCAGACACGAAATAGCAGATATAAAACATGATGTGGCCGAAAACAAGAAAGAAATAAGCAGCTTAAGACTAGAAGTAAATCGGGGCTTCCGGAAAAATAATGACGAGATTCAGACCTTGGTTGCCGTCCTGGAGGCTAAAAACATTCTTCCTATGGCAAAATAATCCTATTCATTCGGGAAACAATTCCGACAGCAGCTGCTCCCAGGCGGGGGATCCGGGGCGGGGCGCTAAGAACTGTATGAAAATGGTTTTGGCTGCGGGCATAATTACATGACAATGTTGTTAGCAGCTAAAACGATTGTTTGACAATTCTCGCTGTAGCGGCAGAATTGTTTGCAAAGCCGAATACAATTCAAAATACTTCCCCCCCGGTAACGCCGATCCAGAGGGAGGCGGCGGGAATTGTATAACAATTCTTGCTGTAATCCATAACATTTTCCTTTCTATCTTTTTACCTGAACAAAAAAATACTGTGCCGTTTGAACAATTTTAAAATCAGTTGGGCAGGAAAGATACAACCTTCCAACTGTATGCTGCTCCTGGGGGCTAGGTCCCCCTAGCCCCCAGGAGCAGCATACAGTCAGGATTTTTTGTCCGAAGCCGTGTCAAACAGCTTGTAAGAATCGTACAGGCGGTAATAGTACAAGTGTCAAAAGGACAAAAATCTGTAATTGAACAACACTGGAAATCAAAAGGTTATAAATCACTTAATTCATATATTAACACTCTGATTAAAAGAGATATGGAACAAGAATCAGGAGAGGGGAGCGGGCAAAATGCCGATGATGAAAAAATTTTAGGGGGGGGGTAAAATGAGAATCGCCGCTTGACGGTTATTCCCTGAACATGGTATAGTATTCAGACAAAATAGGAGAGGAGAGTGGACATTATGACAGACAATGAAATGTTAGATGCCATGAGAGCATTATTAACACCAATTAATCTTAAACTTGAAAAATTAGAAAGTGAAATAGCAGACATCAAACATGATGTGGCAGACAACAAGAAAGAAATAAGTAACTTAAGACTAGAAATGAATCGGGGCTTCCGGAAAAATAATGACGAGATTCAGACCTTGGTTGCCGTCCTGGAGGCTAAAAACATTCTTCCTATGGCAAAATAATCCTATTCATTCGGGAAACAATTCCGACAGCAGCTGCTCCCAGGCGGGGGATCCGGGGCGGGGCGCTAAGAACTGTATGAAAATGGTTTTGGCTGCGGGCATTGTATAACAATTCTTGCTGTAATCCATAACATTTTCCTTTCTATCTTTTTACCTGAACAAAAAAAATACTGTGCCGTTTGAACAATTTTAAAATCAGTTGGGCAGGAAAGATACAACCTTCCAACTGTATG
>RAYY01000136.1 GCA_003611875.1 bacterium D16-56
TTTTTTTAGGATTTAGGAAGTGATCTATTTCTAGTACTTCCAGGACGCATACATCAAACCATCAAACAAAACGCTGTCTGATATATTGAATCTTAATAATCTTAATGAAATCCCTATTAATTGTAAAAAAAATAAGGATTATAATATGTGACGTTTCAAACAAGGAAAACGTGACAGAAAAACTCAAAAAAATTCGTAAAAAAAGGCGGTAAGGCATATGGATGATGAATTTTATTATGATGAGGGTTTTCCTTTTGATATTGAGCTTTACAATGATTTAGAAAGCGTCCTGGCAACAGATTCCAATTCCGGCTCGATTTCCGGTTCCTCTGGAGCCATATCTGTAGATTTTCAGGTGTTTTTAGTCCTGGCACTTGGCGTTATTACAGGAATTTTAGTAGTTGGGCTTAGGGGGATGCTCTCATGACCCTTGACTTATGTTTTGAGGTCTTCGCCATAGGAATTGTTGGGGGAATTTTTGCCAAATTTACCATAGATATTATTTTTGCAACTATTAACAGGCTTTCGTCTGTTATTAGAAATATATTTTAATTCAAGGAGGTAGTGATATGAAAAAGGAATTTTTGAAAAAGACAAGGGATGGCTTGAAGAAGGCAAGTGCCCGCGCTAAGATGTTAACGGCTGCGGCGGGAATCTCCTGCATGGCTGCACTTTCTAGCTTCGCAGCTGACGCATCAGGATCAGGGAGCGCGGACATATCTTCTGTGTTAACGTCCTCTTTCCAGTCAACGGCCGAAACGATCACAGGCACGGTTACATCTGCCCTGCCGGTTATCATGTCGATAGTCGGCCTTGGGGTCTGCATTCAGTTCGGCATCCGGTTTTTTAAACGTTTTGCAAAATGATCATGTCAATGGGGGGCACTTCGTGTGTCCCTTATTTTTTATCTAATTAATCCTTTGATTTATAAAAAACAATTCCAAAAACAGCCATCCCAGGCAGTAGATGCAGGGAAGTGTGGCAGGAATTGTGTGATAATTCTTACGGCAGCTTGATGAATTGTTTCTAAAACTAAATACAATTCAAAATACTTCCCCCCGGGTAACACCGATCCAGGGGGAGGCGGCGGGAATTGTGTAACAATTTTTTTCAGGAGGAGTTTCTTATGACAGATAAAAAATGTAAGCGTCCCATGTCTTTTATCCTTGCAATTGTTCTATTTTTTTGCACCGGCATCCACTCTCCCACTCTTGCTTATGCCTCTCCTTCCACTCCCAGCAATGCATCCCCGCCCCCAGGCAGGGAGGACATCACGCCGGAGGAGGAAGCCTGGTTAAAAGACATCCCCTATTACTATGACGATAACATGAATAAGGTCTATGACTATGAAACCTTTCCGGAACGTTATTATGGCATTGCTCCGGAAATTGCCAGGGTGGATGATGCAGCACTTTTGGCTGTCGTGGCTGTCGGCTGTGTTCTGGGGGCCTTTGGAATCCATATGGCATCTGAGGATATCGGTACCTTTTTAATAGGCAGCTTTAAGCCTTGGCTGCAAAAGAAACATCCGGACAAAATGTCCGATTTTGAAATCTTTTTAACCGGGGGAGCCATCGCCATTTCTGAATGGGTGCCGCTGTTGGGGGAATTTTTAAATGGGGAAGAAGTCTCGGTTAAGGATACGGGCATCGAATATAAACCTGCGGCAGTTCCTGCCAAACCTTATTTTTCTGACCGTGTTATAGAGGGGCAAACTTTTCTCCGCACATATACGGAAGTGAAAACCTCATCGTCTTATACGGATATTCGTGATTATTATTTTGATTCCAGTTTGGATATTTTTTGCTTTTATGTTAGTTCTTCTTCAGGAGCTGAACCCGAAGTATATAGTTTAAGTGCTTATTTTCATTCTGGAGATTCTTATAAAGCGGGAAGTTTTACTTATTACTA
>RAYY01000137.1 GCA_003611875.1 bacterium D16-56
CTGGAGCAAATCTGTTTCTATCATACAGGTTTGCTCCAGTTTTGTATAGGTACCCACTATCTACCGTTTACGAGATTTCTTCGGAGAGTGCGGAAATTACGTCATATTTTCTCATGGTAAACCTCCATTTCCTGTTTATTGTTTTTGGGCAATAAAAAAGGCGGCTATGGTTCGTTCATAAGCCATTGCCACCAGTGGCGGTAAACTTTATTCAATTTTTTATATTCCTCCTTCATAAACTATTTCGATTATATCCAAAGCAATTAAAATCTCTAAAATACAATGAACATAACATATACTTTTTAGCTATTAATATTGTTATAACCATATATGTAGCATCTAAGATTACATACTAAGATTGTCTCTCAAAAAAATCAATATTCGTAAATTATCTTGTATATTCCTATCCACCACTTTATCTTGATTCAGTCTTAATAATTCTATCATATTGATAAATATCCCCATTATCAATCCACAGACACTTTTCAATAGCTAAATTCATGCAATTAATAACTTAAATTTATATATAGCTAGGAATGTCTATACTATTATAAATATTATATATTTTCTATCAGCAATCGATCTATTTCAATAGGAATCTTTTTTATATCAAATGCATTCTTTGCCAACACTGCATTTCCCTTTCTAAGTAATGTAACTCTATTCTTCTGAATAATACCCTCGCTATTAACAATGCTGTTACTTTTTTCCATTATCTGAATCACGTCTTTACATATCTTTTTACAATTTCCATAGGATATATCAAACAAGTGATGATTCTTATAATTTTTAAACATACACATTCTCCCCATCGTTATATAACTATACGGAACATAAAAAGTATATTTATAATTCTTATTAAAATCTATACTTTTACAACTATCAAATTCAATTCGTTTTACATTGTATTTTTTCAAAATGCTATCCATGCCCCGAGAGCATATTGCACTTTTGTTAAGTAAATTTAATCCATTCTTCGCAAAATAAACCAAATAATCTTTTTCTTGAAATCTTGCGTCACAAGGAGATTTGTCAAATAGTCTCCCACAGCTAATCCTTATATCATCATTCCGAAGCAACTGCATTATCCCCACATCATTAACTACAATCTCAATCTCTAATCTCCTATCCATATTTTTTATAAAACTAATTATTTGTAAAATACTTTTCAAGCCACTTTGTGACACTAATGGAGTCATTATTGTTAAATGTAGTCCTGCATCCAAACATATTTTCTGCCAAGTCCTTAACTCATCAATTGATAAAAACATATTTTCGCAAAAATCGTTTCCAATATAAATTCTTTGGAATTCGTGTACACCATTATTTTTCAAGTTTTCAATAATTTGACCGTTCGAAAATTCACCAGCAGATTGATACTTTTTTAATTTTTTACCTCTGTACACGCTATCATTATCTAATCTTAATGCTATTTCCATCACTATATCCTCTCATAATACAATGCATACGGCTTTGACAAAATGTTTTTTCTCCCGAACAAAGTTTCATATATTCCTTTAAATCTTCAATAGATGATCCATTTTTTACCATATTTATTACACTACTGACCAATTGTACTTGAAATATTTTCTCTTTTAATCTATACCCTCTTCCAACGACTTTATAGGTTACCAAATTAGACATTTTTGCCAGATTATGTATAGCACAAATGGAACAACCTACATGTGCCCATTTATAACTATTTACATTTCCAACGCTATAGTAGTCATTAGTCCATCTTAAAAATTTGCTATTACAATCCTCTATATGATTCAAGAGTTCTCTAGTATATAGTAAATTAAGTTGTGAACAGTTAAGAAATATGGTATAATTAGGGAAGAATCACAAGAAAGGAATCTTTCCCGTTATGTCTAAAAATATTACTAAAATTACTTTGAGTGAAGA
>RAYY01000138.1 GCA_003611875.1 bacterium D16-56
GAGGTATCTGATAAAAATTTTGGTATTGGTGGAAAAACGATTGATAAGGTTAAAGAAGAATATATAAAGAAACATCAATAGTTTACGGTATGTGAAATGAGAGAAATTGAGTATTATGAATGACCAAACGCAGGAAATGAGAGAATATATTAAATTATGGACAAAATTTTCTCGAAAAGCAGAAGAAATTCTGCATGAATACAATAACTTGTCAGATGAAAATAAGAAGAAAGCTAGCACAGAAGCACAACAGATATTTATGGCTCAGGGAATTGCCGGAGTTATGGAATTTACCAGAAATATGGCGTTGAAAAATATTTAAAAGATGATCCAGAAACAAAATTTGTAAATTTAGCATAAGTTATGTAGTATTGGCATAAAATTTTAATGGAAAGTTTTATTGACTTTTCTCTTTGTGCTTGTTAGAATGTAGGTGCAAAGAAAGTTTACCACTGACCGATATGTGGTATATAAATGGTCGGGTTGAAAGTTTACCGCTGACCAATATGCGGTATATAAGTGGTTGGGTCGAAAGTATAGTCCTTCGCCGCAAGGTGGGGGACTTTTTCCGTAGTGAGGTTGGAACGAATGAAGAAAACAGGGTTTTATATTATAAAAGACAAGTTTTTTGAGGATATGTCTGATCCATATCTCAAAGGCAACAAGGCAGGAAATAGACCACACTATTATTGCTTTGAAGATACAAGCAGAGGAATTTATTGGATGATACCCTTGTCCAGCCAGATTGATAAATATAAGCGAATTGTAGAGAAGAAAGAGAAAGCAGGAAAGCCCTGTGATATTATCCATATTACGAAATTGGATGATAGTAGGCAAAGTGCGTTTTTGATACAGGATATGTTTCCAATAACAGATGAGTACATAGAGCGAGAATATACCATAGCCGGAAATCATTTGATGCTGACAAGTGAGCATACTGCTAAAGAGATTGAACAGAAAGCAAAAAAGGTTATGGGTATGCTGAAGCGTGGTGTAAAATTTATGCCAACGCAGCCGAATGTGATAGCCATATTAGAAAAGTTGAAGCAGAGCAAATAGTTGTTCTTTAGGGGCGTTAATTACATGGTGCTAGCACCATGTAGATATGGCAGTCAAGGGGAAAATCTGTGACACCCGTATGATACCTGTTTGCTTTGAAACTGTAAATACGGCGTAAAATATGAATATTATAGCTATAAAAATCCTTAAAAAGCAATCAAATATTTAACAATTATGTTATGGCCATAGGGAGTTTGAGTAACGCTCTAAAGTCCGGGAAACCAGTGTTTATGCGGTTTTCCGGGCTTTTTCTCTGCGCCGTGACATATTATTATGACATTATTTTTTGGAGCCAGCGTAGAGCCAGGAGCATGAAAGCCTGGCTGCCAATTCTGCAGATCTCTGTTATAATTCCCTCATGGAAGAGTACCCATGACAGGGTGGCAGCCTCCCGAGCCAATGAAACCGGCTTGCCGGAATACATAGGAAGGGAGGTGGCGCTTATGACGGCTTATGAGATCATCTCGACTTTCATAGGGATATTGGCTCTGCTGATGTCCTTTGGCAGCTTGATCGTGGCGTTGCTTGCCTTTCTCGACAGAGATAGGAAGAACAGGCGAAAAAAATAATGCCCCTCCTGTCTGGTCCACAGGAGAGGCGCCTCTTATTGAGAGGTAAATAGCTTGACTTGGGAGCATCCGCTTTGGAGTGGGTGCTCTTTCTATGTTCATTATATACTATGCCTTTGGATTTTGCAAGTATTAAAGAAATTTCGCCGACAGCCCCCGGCTGGCAAGGTTACTTTTCACGGCCTGGGGAAATAGGGCATGATTACAAGGGACTCCCGAGAGTCCCTCATCCTGCTTTA
>RAYY01000139.1 GCA_003611875.1 bacterium D16-56
CTTGACAGCATGGTTTCCTTTCCAAATCTGCACGTTTCCGTGAAATCCGGACTTTTCAGGCCGTTCATGCTGTTCTGGACTTCCTAGAACAAGACCTGTCTGTTCTGACGGATAAATCCTGACAGCATCCACAGGTTGTTCAATGCATAGAGTGTATCTGCCACCGAATAAAATTCTTCTTTTGTCAGAGTTTGGCTGGAATAGTAATCTGTAAAATCTTTGTCCTTTGCCATCATCAGGAACCTTATTTTTTCTACAAACTCCCTCTGCTCCAGCTCCGATTTTAAATTTTCATATTCTGCCGCAATATACCGGTTCAAATTGTTTTTCATCACCTTTTCATCCTTCTTTCTGATTAAATTTATTTATGATAACACAAGCTCCAAATCCATGGTCTTAATTCCCAGTTCCCGAAACATAAAAACAGACGGCGCACCGTCTGGAGGTGTGCCGCCATAGCCCTGCAGAAATTGAATCAGCTCATCTGATAGCTTCTCCATAACATGCCTAAATGCAAAAAATCTCGTAATATTATCTTAAAACAACTTATGCCAACCCTCTATTTCCCGCCTAAATCTTAGCTTTCCTGCGCTTCCTGGCTTTCCTCAAAACTTTGCCCTTACTTATGGTAAGGCTGTCCATAACATACCTAAATGCGAAAAATCTCGTAATATTATTAAGGACAGAAAATCTTTAAAATTTTCTGCCCTGTGATGCTCTACTTTTAAATGATATGATATTCCACATAAAGTTCCTGACGATATTCTTTATCCTGTGATACTTTGATAACGTCTGATAAACGGCCATCTTCACTTAAAAGTATTATTAATTTTGCCAACATTTCCTCACCTTTTTTCACATTCTCCTGGTCTCTCATCAACAATGTCATATACTCATGCCTCCATTCTCTATTCTTCTTGGCCTCTTTTACCGCTTCTTCCAATCTCTCCACATAGGCATCCTTCGGCTTCTTCCCTGCCACATAATCAAGGAACGCCTTTAATTCATCACTCACATCATCCAGAGTTCCTTTTGCATTGAGAAATATCTTTACCGCCTCATCACCCATAGAAATGCTGCCGTCTTCTTTACAGATATTTTCAAAGGTATAAATATGCCGTCCTTTCCCATATAAATCGAATGGACAGATAAATATAACATAGCTTCGCTTTAACTCATCATAAAGCTGCCCTTTATCAATAAGCTGCAGGTCTATCATACTCTGATAATACCGGCTTCTCTTAGCAAGTTCCTTGGTATGGCTTACCTGCATTTCTATGTCGTAAATAACTTCTTTCTCATCTTTTACATACACATCCAGCCTCACACTGCGGGCATCCATATCCAGGTTGATACTTTTCTGTAATTCCGGATATTCAATGCGTTCAATGTTCAAATCCGGGAGAATCCTCTGCAATAACTCTTTGCACAATTCCGGATTCTGCATGACCTTTCCAAACAGGAAATCATTGGATATGCTTAATTCTTCCCATTTTGTCTGCTTTGTTTCCATGTCTCCCATTTTATCCACCTGCTTTCTTTCCATAAACCACTGCCGGAAAATGTGTATTTTTCAAAATCCCTATTATCTATTTCTATTATACACAGACTTCTGGCAAATTACAATAAGCCGAGAACCTGTCTCTTGGAATTTTTGCTCTTAATCTTTTAAAATAACCAGCTTATTCTGGTAACACTCCACAGACACGCTGCAGCCAATCTCAAAGCCCCACTGCTCCAC
>RAYY01000140.1 GCA_003611875.1 bacterium D16-56
CGGGAGAAAAAAGCGGCTGGAAGAATGACATACAGGGACGGGAGCGGGCATATGCCGCCAGAGACTGGTGTGGTTTGCCTGAAAAAATATGTCAGGCGGCAGAACGGCTGCGGGGAGTGCAAATTGAGAGTATGCCAGCAGTGCAGCTAATAAAGAGATTTAACTATCCCAAAGTGCTGATTTATGCAGACCCACCCTATATTCTTGGTACCAGGCATGGAAAACAGTATCGCTGCGAGATGAAAGAGGAAGATCATGAGGAATTGCTGGCTGTACTGTTAGAGCATAAAGGACCGGTATTGATTTCTGGATATGACAGTGATCTATATCAGGATCGTCTGCAGGGATGGCATCAGGAATCCACGAGGAGCCGTACACATAGCGGAGTAATGAAAAAGGAAATCGTGTGGATGAATTTTGAGTTAGAAGGGCAGATGAGGATGAGGCTAGAGAAGTAATGAAGGGGTGTTAAGATGTCATGTATCATCAGATGGAAATATTTGATCTCATAGAGAAGCCTCAAAAAATCGAACAGAAACCACCACAATCACAGTTTGATCAGTTGTTTGAAAAGGTACAGGACCCGGTATGTTTATGTGCTAACTGCTTATGTGAGTATTGTGTGAATAATGCGGAGCAATCACGTGATAAAAGAATTCTGTGACCAGATGGAGAATGATGGGTCTTGTGAGGAGATGCTTGAAAAAATATATGATACTTTTGATAGTTTCCTTGCAAGCGAGTTTATGGACATTGCTAAACTAAGATGAAATTTAGGAGGGTGTATAGAAAAATGAAAGTACTGGTAGCTTGTGAGGAATCTCAGGCAGTGACAAAAGAGCTGAGGAATCTGGGGCATGAGGCATATTCTTGCGATATCGAACCATGCAGTGGAGGGCACCCAGAATGGCACATACAAGCCGATGTAATCCCTCTACTGAATGGGGATTGCAGTTTTCGGACAGTGGGCGGCATGGAGCATAGGATTGACGAGAAATGGGATATGATTATTGCTTTTCCACCATGCACATACATGACGAACGCAGGAGCGGTCAGAATGAGAGTGAAAGGCAAAATTGTCCAAGATCGTTATCAAAAGGCGATGAAAGCAAAAGCGTTTTTTATGCAGATCATGAACGCAAACTGCGAAAAGATTGCTATTGAGAACCCCACTCCCATGAAACTGATAGCATTGCCTCCATATACCCAAGCGGTGCAGCCTTATCAGTTTGGACACCCATACAGCAAACGCACTTGTTTGTGACTGAAAGGATTGCCAAAGTTAGAGCCTACGGAGATAATGGAACACCATGAGCCATATGTAAATGGGGGCTGCAAGGACGCGCACGGAAATTATCGGAGATTCCAAGGCGGGAAAGAAAGAGATTCCAAGACAAGAGCAAAGACATTTCCTGGAATAGCAAGGGCTATGGCAGAACGATGGGCAGGAAAAATTAACTAAACTGAATTTTAACAAAAAGGAGGAAGCGTGGCAAGATTATCAAAAGCAAGGAAAAGGAACAGCGGTGAGATTGCAAAATCAAGGCAGGCCCAGTATGACATTATCTTGAAAGCAGCGTCATGCAGAACATGGTCTGCCCGGATGTCAGCATATTGTTTCACAGTATTGTGCCCGGATGGAAGATATCGTCCGGAGGGAGGGAAGTACATAAAATGGCAAAAGAAGTAAAACCTTCAAAGCATTTGGAGGATTTT
>RAYY01000013.1 GCA_003611875.1 bacterium D16-56
AATCTTCCCGAACCACTTAATATCGTTCTTTGTTCCCATAAGCCTGACTTTTAACATCAATCCCGTCCTCCGAACATGGCGTACAGATCGTGGTTATACGTTGCGTATTCCGGATAGCGTATCTGTACCGCCTGCCAAAAATAAGGTGCATAGGCACAGCAGAATAATTCCTCCACTGTATAAAGTCTGCACTCGTCCACTTGTTCCTCCGCATCATCGTAATCAAGGACACTCGGCGTACCATTGCAGTAAAGGTTATACGCCATCCTGACCACTTTCACGCTCCCACTAGTCTGCCAGCCTTCATGCAGGCACTCTGTTTTTACACAGCCTGTCTTAAAATCATAGATACTGTAAATGTTCCTTCTTGTGTCATCGCTGATACCAAGACAATATACAAGCGCTTTATGGTACACGTCCTGATCCCTGACCTCTTTCAATTTCTCATAGTAGAATTTTTCATGTGCATCACTGATAAAAATAATCTCTTTCGCTTTCTTTGCTCTTAACGCTGTGTTTGACATTTTTTAGTTCCTCCTTTTAAAATTGAATTGAAAAGAGCATCCCACTATGGAATGCCCTATATAAAAAATAGGGACACTCTCACTCAAGCATCCCTATAATCTATCACTATATTTGATAGCTCTCTATTCACTTTCATTATCAGGATTTTTTGTGTTCCCCGTACCGAGGTCTAATGCCACAACTACGGTTACTTTCTTCACAAGTATCTTTTCCTTGTGATTTTCACCGATTTTGTTAAAACTGAAAAATGTCACAAAGTGCGTAAATTCAAGGATTTCTAGGTATCTTTCCTTTGTATCAACACCACCGTCTCCACATGCCGTGTAGCCGGAAAAAGATCATACCCCCACGCCCCCTTCGCCTCATACCCCACCCTCCCAAACTCCTCCAAATCCCTGGCCAGAGTATCTGGTCCGCAGGAGATGTATACAACTTTTTTAGCCTTCACCGCCCTCACTGCCCTGATAAATTCCGGATTGGTTCCGGTACGGGGCGGGTCCATCAGCACCACATCCGCCTGTTTTCCCTCAGCCGCCATAGAAGTCATAAATTCCGTAGCATCCTTACAATAAAAGCGAATATTGGAAACCGAATTTTGTCCTGCATTTCTCACTGCATCGCGAACCGCATCTCGGTTGAGCTCCACCCCGATCACCTGCTTTGCTTTTTTTGCCCCGATGATCCCGATCGTTCCAATCCCGCAGTAAGCGTCCAGCACGATCTCCCTTCCTGTCAGCCCTGCCAGCTCCACTGCCTTTCTGTACAAACGCTCTGTCTGTACTGGATTGATCTGATAAAAAGACCGGGAAGAAATGGTAAAACGGCAGCCGCACAGCTCATCCTCAATATACCCTCTCCCGTACACCGCATTTTCTCGATCTCCCAGCACCATGCTGGTATCACGGCGGTTCACGTTCTGCACAATCGTTGTGATCTCCGGATGGATATCTAAGAGAGCCTTAACAAAATTCTTTTTTGAGGGAAATTCTGAAGAAGCGGTTACCAGCACCACCATAATCTCTCCTGTAGCAAATCCCCTGCGCACCAAAACATGACGCAGCAGTCCATATCCCCGGTCCTCATCATAAGTCTTAAGCTTAAAAGATTTTACCAGCCCCCGTATCGTGCCAATGATCTCATCTGCCTTTTTATCTTCAATCATACACTGCTCTACCGGAATCAGATTATGGGTTCCTTCCTGGTATACCCCGGAAATCACTCTTCCCTTCTCATATCCAAACACAGCATGTACTTTATTGCGGTAATGAAAGGGATTCTCCATTCCTGTGATGGGATATACTTTACAGAACCGCCCCAACAGCTTCTGAAGCTGCTTCTGTTTCAGCTTAAACTGTTCCTCATAAGAAAGATGAAGATATTGACATCCTCCGCAAAGCTCTGATACCATGCATATGCTGTTTTTCCTTTTCTGATTCTTCTTCCCGCTTTCCTTCCCTTTCCCCATCATTCTCTCCTGCGTTCTTCAAATTTCCAAAAAGCTGGTTCCTATGAGAAGCAAACAGCTCTTTCTAATATTCCTTAATAATTCCTTCATAAAAAAATAACCTTAGTATACTATACCAAAGTTATTCTTGTGATCCAATCCCAGATAATCATTTTTTGCAGCAAAAAATCGGGGCAACAGGATTTGAACCTGCGACCTCTCGGCCCCCAGCCGAGCGCGCTACCAAGCTACGCCATACCCCGATCATCTCAACCTGCGGTCTGTTCTCAACCGACTTTGCTATTATAGCAGATATTTTTCATTTTGAAAAGAGGTTTACAGCAGGTTTTTTATTTGTTATCATAATATTTAGAAGAATTGATAAAAAATGGAGGGAAGAAAGGGATCTGACAAGACAGATTATACAGAACCAAAAGGATATCAGCATGGAAAATCATCTTAAGAAAGGGATTGTCAGCTTTGATGTGGACATGACCCTGCTAAATCATCAGGATTGGAGAATCCCGGACAGCGCCATGGAGGCGTTAAGAAAGCTTCGTGAACAGTATTATATTGTTGTTGCAACCGGCAGGGATATGGACGCCAAATTCAGCGCCGGGCTTGCACAGCTCATACGGCCTGATGCCATGATCCATCTAAACGGAACAAAAATCACCATAAACGGCCGGATCCTTTATGAGCATCAGATGAAGCGGGATCTGGTAAGAGAGCTTTTGCTGTTTACAGAGGGCAAAAGCTTTGCCATGGGAGTTACCGTAGGGTCCGAGGATTATTTTATGAACCCAGAGTATGTGACCCGCCATGACATGATCCGTTGGGGACAGTCAGACCGTTCCTTTCGGGATCCTTGGAAGCTTTTGGAAATGCCGGTGCGGACTATGGCCTATATCGGCAAGGAGCCTGGAACCAAGCTGGTGGAGAAGGCATTTCCGGGACTAAAGCTTCCTATGTTCTCCAGCAGAGAGGGGGCGGATGTGATCGAGCGGGAAGTCTCCAAAGCAGACGGGCTTGTGCGTCTCTGTAAGCATTGGGGCTTACCGATTTCCCAAACGATTGCATTTGGAGACAGCATGAATGATTATGAGATCATAAAAATGGCCGGAACTGGCGTGGCTATGGGAAACAGCCCTGAAGCTTTAAAGCAGGCCGCCGACTATGTGACGGCTCCCATCGGGGAGGATGGCGTGTGGAAAGCCTGTATTCATCTGGGGTTGTTTCATGAGAACCTCACTCCATAGCAGCATCTGGCTTGAATATGATAAAAGAGCGCTCCTGGAATGAAAAATCAGTCTGAAATCCGGCTGTATGAGTCTTTGCAGGAAAATGCAGGAAAAGCTTCAGGAGCTCTCCATAAATAAAAACAACGGGAAGGATGGAATGAAATATGGCACGTAATTATCAACTGGTAGTGATCGGAGCTGGCCCGGGAGGATATACGGCTGCCTTAAAAGCCGCCGGCTTCGGAATGCGGGTGGCCGTGGTGGATGAGGATAAGCTGGGCGGCGTCTGTATTAACCGGGGCTGCATCCCCACAAAGGCGCTTCTGCATGCATCCAATATTTTTTCCATGATGCAGCATTGTGACGACTTTGGCGTATCTACGGATTTTATTTCCTTTGATTTTGGGAAAATGCAGGAATATAAAAGACGCTCTGTGGTCCAATACCGCAAAGGTGTGGAACGGCTTTTTGCGGAGAATCACATTGATTTTATCAAGGGAACTGCCACAATCCGCAGAAATAAAACCGTGGAAGTGGACGGTGAGGAAGGCAGGGAATACCTTCATGCAGACTACATTATCATTGCCACCGGGGCAAAGCCCATGCTTCCGGAGATTCCGGGCATCCATTTGCCGGGAGTGATCAACAGCGACCGACTCTTAGCAGCCCAAAGCTGGAACTTCGACCGGATCGTCATTATAGGCGGCGGCGTGATCGGCGTGGAATTTGCCACCATTTTCCAGGCTCTCTGCTCCAATGTGGTGATTGTGGAAAAAGGTTCCCATCTGTTAGGCCCCATGGACACAGAGGTAGCCCTAGCGCTGGAGGAACAGCTTCGGGATAAGGGGATTGCCATCCACTGCAGCTCAGTCGTGGAAACGATTACGGAAGAAGACGGCCTTGTCTGTCAGGTGAAGAATCTGGAAACAGGAGAAACCGGCAAAATCAGGGCCAGCCAGGTTGTGGTAGCGGTAGGGCGGACTCCCAATATGGAACGTCTTCTTGGAGAGGATATCTCACTGGAAATCCGGGATGGAAGGCTGGCTGTTGACGGAGATTTCATGACCAGCGAAAAGGATATTTACGCTATTGGAGATGTGGTTTCCAGAACCCAGCTTGCCCATGTGGCGATGGCTCAGGGAACCTATGTAGTAGAAAAAATTGCCGGAAAACGCCATACCATCCGTCTGGAGGCAGTTCCCAATGGAATGTATGTATCTCTTCCCATTGTACCAAGCTGTATTTATACAGTGCCGGAGATTGCCACAGTGGGAATCACGGAGCTGACAGCCAACAATCTGGGGCTGAAGGTGCGCTGCGGCGTCTATGACATGAATGACAATGGAAAATCCATTATTACTGGTAAAGAGAAGGGATTTATCCGTCTGATTTTTGAGGCGTATTCTAATTCGATTGTTGGCGCTCAGATGGTTTGTCCCCGCGCCACGGACATGATCGGAGAAATGGCCACAGCGATCGCCAACGGGCTGACCGCTGAGCAGCTTTCCAGGGCCATGCGCGCCCATCCCACCTACAGTGAGGGAATCGCAGATGCCATTGAAGATGCTATGAGGGAGAAGGAGCCGAAGGGGTGAAAGAAAAGTATTTCACCCATACCTGTTTGTGTTGTGAAACATGTACAGAATGGAGGAAAAAATGAACGCAATCGCAAAGAGAATCGCTAAGCTGCAGAAGCTGATGCAGGAGCGCAGGATTGATGCCTATCTGATCCCCACCTCAGACTATCACGAGTCGGAATATGTGGGAGAACATTTTGCATGCCGCAAATATATCACGGGCTTTGACGGCTCCTCTGGCACTGCGCTCATCCAGCGGAACTGGGCCGGTCTCTGGACAGACGGACGGTATTTTGTCCAGGCGGCTGCCCAGCTTGAGGGAAGCGGCATAGAGCTGATGAAAATGGGAGAACCGGGAGTTCCCACAATAGAAGAATATTTAGAGCAGCACATGCCCCAGCAGGGAATCCTGGGCTTTGACGGCAGGGTGATCCATGCCCGCATGGGTGAGGACTTGCAGAAGCGTCTGGAAAGCAAGGATATTTCCTTTGCCTACACAGAGGCTTTGGTTGGAGAGCTTTGGGAGGACCGCCCTGCCCTGCCCTTCCATCCGGTCTGGATTCTGGAGGACCAATATGCAGGCCGGTCCGCCGCCGAAAAGCTTGCATGGCTCCGTCAGGAAATGAAGAAGGAGCATGCCACCATCCATCTCCTTACAACCCTGGATGATATTGCGTGGCTCCTAAATATCCGAGGAAATGATATTCCCCACAATCCGGTAGTCCTTTCCTATATGGCTGTGAGCATGAAGGAGATTTTGCTCTTTATCAATCCGGCTTCTGTCCCCCAAGAGGTGAGGGAATATCTGACCGGACTTGGCGTTACCTTATACCCTTATCAGGAGATCTATACCTATGTGCAGGAATTATTCCATGAGCGGGTGCTGCTGGAAAAGGAGAAGGTTAATTATGCCATCGTAAAGTATTTGAATGAAAGCAACTGTATTTTGGACAAAATGAATCCTGAGGTAATGGAAAAAGCCCAAAAAACACCTGCCGAGATCGAGAATCTGAAGAATGCCCATATCCGGGACGGTGTTGCCATGACCAAGTTCATCTATTGGATGAAGCACAGCATCCATACGGTTTCCATGAATGAGTGTGATGCCGCCGAGCATCTGAACATGCTCCGCAGGCAGCAGGGAGCCCTGGATGAAAGCTTTACCACCATCTCTGCCTATGGGGCCAATGCTGCCATGTGCCATTACCATGCACAGAGGGACACCTGTGCCATGCTGAAACCTGAGGGCCTTTATCTGGTTGATTCCGGCGGTCAGTATCTGGAGGGCACCACAGATATTACCCGTACCATAGCATTGGGTCCGGTCACGCAGCAGGAGCGGGAACATTACACCCTGGTGCTTATGAGTATGCTGCGCCTGGGACATGTGCGCTTCCTGGAAGGCTGCAGCGGACTGAGCCTGGATTATGTGGCCCGTGAACTGATGTGGAGAAGGGGTCTTAACTACAACCATGGCACTGGCCACGGTGTAGGATATCTGTTAAATGTCCATGAAAGACCTGTTGGGATTCGCTTTAAGACAGTGCCGGAGCGGCAGGACGGAGCGGCCTTTGCCCCAGGTATGGTGTGCTCGGATGAGCCGGGAATCTACATTGAAGGAAGCCACGGAATCCGCACGGAGAACCTGATGTTCTGCAAAGAGGCTGAGAAGACATCCTTTGGACGTTTCTTTGAATTTGAATACCTGACCATGGCTCCTATTGATCTGGATCCTGTGGATGTATCCATGATGGAGGATCGGGATATTGCATACCTGAATGAATACCACAGCCAGGTATACGAGAAAATCGCTCCCCATCTGGAAGAAGATGAAGCCAGGTGGCTCCGCCAGGCAACACAGCCTGTATCCCGACAATAGTACCGTTTTGCATGGTTTTCTGAGTAACAGCATTTGCTCTCTGCGTCAGGTGCAGGTCCGCTTTTCAGACACGCACCTGACGGAATTTTCAGATTTTCAGCTGCCGGTAGGTTTGAGGCGTCATATGATAGAGTTTTTCAAATTCTTTGTAAAAAAATCCCAGATTGTCATAGCCTATCTTTTCCGCAATTTCATAGACAGGCATTTCGGTGTTTGTTAAATAGAAACAAGCCTGGCACATTTTCTGCATAATTATCAGTTCTTTAAATGACTGCCCTGTACTTTTCTTTATGTAAGAGCTGAGATAATTGGGATGAAATCCAAAATGATCCGCTGTACTTTTCAGGGTGATGGAAAGACAGTTTTTCTCTATATAATCTAGGATTTCCATAATCTGGCGTATGTCCCTGCGCCCTGCAAATATCTGCCTGTCTTTATACTGACGCATGATCTCACAAAACAGCAGGATCATATATGCATCAATTATCTTTTCACTGCAAATTATCTACTTAACTTTTAATAGTTGGTCTTTCTGTCACTTTATTTCAAATCCTGCATAGGAAAACTCCTCTGGCTGCTGCCCCATAAAGGCCAAAATAATAACACCGTTAGCTAACAGTGTTACTATATGCAATCATCCGTCTATTGTCAAGATCTTTTTTCTTTCCAAAAAGCCTTTCAATCATTGTTTCTCAAGGACCTGCTTCAAAAGAAATTTCATTTAACAACATGCTGTTATCTTCCTTTCGCAGTTCTAATTTATATTTTTAATAGAATATCACAATCGCATTCTGATCTCTATTAAATTCCTTCCTCTTTTTCCTTCACTCTGTTCTGTTGCTGGTTTCAAGGACTCATAGGCATAAAAAACCGTCTTTAAAATATTTACTTTCTACTTTCAATGTATATTTACAGGCTCATTTTTAGTGGGTACACAATTCCGAAAAGGGAGTAAAAAAATGGGCCTATTGCAAAATTTGGTAATTCTATAATATAAAATCCATATCTGAAGAATGCCGATACCATATATTGTAGAAATACACCATTTCACGCTAGGCCCATCCGGATGTTATGATTATTTATATTTTAAGTAAATATTTCTCTCCCCTCCATAATAATATGGATTATTTTCATCTACTCCACTCAACTCCATCTTTGTATAATCATCTGCTATACTATCAAAATTACTCTTTTTATGTATGAGCACTTCCAAAGAAATCTTATTATATTGGTTTTCCTTATAAAAATGCATAATCATCTCCGCCGTATAAGAACTATGATCCTGTGTATATCGTGCTACGCCATTTTCATCAATCTTTGCCCTAAAGTTACATTCATGTGATAAACTGGCACCTGTGGAGCCATCACAGTAATATCCATCCACATATCCGTCTTTTATACTCTTGATTTCTATAAACAAATCCCTATTATCGCTTAGTCTCTTGCCATAATTTTTCATAGACTCATAATACTCTTGATCGTTCTTCTTATAATGATAGCCATCACTATAAAACGATTCCGCACAGCCATACCATCCTACAAAGGAAGTATCTGAAAACTGTGTTGCTTTTTCAATCTTCACACCATTTCCATCCACCTGAGAGCCATCCGGCGTGACAGTATTTACGTACAACGCTCCGTCATTACCAAAATAATAAGATTTACCATCCATGATCCTCCATGAACCGGAAACCATCGATCCATTCTCATAATAATACCATTTTCCATCTCGTTCTACCCATCCATTTTGAACTGCCAAAGCCGTTCCACTATCAGAGGTTTTTGCCCCCGTACTATCAACGGTTGAACCATCCGGCGTTGTGGTGGATATGTACATAGCCCCATAAGGCACATTACTGTTCAGAGAATACAGCCACTTTTCCCGCTCACTGCTGAAATAATAGTTTCCCACATTTCTTACAGGCTGGAAGAAATATTCCTTTCCGTCAATTGTCTGCCATCCATATACCAGCCAGAATATGGATTGCCCTGTGAATCTGTCAGATAAATTGCCCCGCCTTGATTGACGACTGTTCCCTCTGGCAATGCTTGGCCTGCGCCATAGACAAAGATGCTTCCGGCAAATGTCACAGCCACTGACAAAGATGCTACAGTCAATCCTTTTACAAACTTTTTGTTCCTCATAAAGTTTGCTCCTCTCTATAGTTATTTTACATTTTAATCATATACCCCCCACATTTGTCAATCAATTTTTTTCTGCCTAATGGATGCACATCGTGTTAATGCCGTCATTTTATTAATTCTTCCAGATTCTCTGGCTGATGTAATAGTTCAGATACTCCTTGAACTGATACTGACTGATATCCAATTCCCATGGACAGAAAACCATCTTCTATTTCTGCGCAACATGGAATGTAATTATGACTGTATGCTCATAATACAAAAACAGACCACCCACTGGTGACGGTCTGCTTTGCTTGATGTGAAGCTTCCGACCGGACTCGAACCGGTGACCCTTTCATTACGAGTGAAATGCGCTACCAACTGCGCTACGGAAGCATGAATATTTATTTAAGGTGCAAATCTGGTGAAATATCGAATGCGGGTAAAATGAAACGCTTATTTTTGCTAAATCCATTACACATATATCGCTCTGCCGAAACATCTTCATAACCTGTCCCAGACAGCTTTGCCCATCCTCATACGCTGAAGAACAGCCGACTTCATCTTCTTCCGGCTTCTACGTTTTGATGTATAAAAATGCTTTGGACTATGTCCAAAGCATCCTATGACCTCACCGGGAATCGAACCCGGGTTTACGCCGTGAGAGGGCGTCGTCTTGACCGCTTGACCATGAGGCCATGATGTATGACGATGAAGCTGATCGAGGCGACAAGATTCGAACTTGCGGCCTCTGCGTCCCGAACGCAGCGCTCTACCAAACTGAGCCACGCCTCGATACCTTTGATAGTATAATCGAAATTGTTTAAATTGTCAACAAAATTTTCAAATTCTGCCATGTTATTTTTCCACTCGTTACTGTTCACGTGGTATCTTTGTGCCAAATTCCGTTGATGCAGCCCGCTGCGCCATCTTCATCTGACACAAAGCTCCCACAAGTTGTGACGCCTGTCTGGCAGAACGCATTTTTCCGACACACTACCGTCTATCGTTCCTCAACTCGGATTTCTATAGCATCCCGCTCTCGAAGCTCCTGCTGAAACATTCCCATCATTCCATTTACGGTCAGTTTCACCGTTCCGGCTGGATTCTTCAGGTCAATGCCTGAATACTCAATCATATCCATCAAATAATAAGGCTGACCGTCCTTCTTGCAGGGAAGCCGCAAAGGTGCGCCATTCAGATAGAAAAGAAGCTTCCGCACCGGTTCGGGCTGTGGTACTGCTTCCGATCCATATGCCCCTTCCGATTCCGACAATGACATAGAACGAAATACCCTCCCCGGCTCCTGTACCATCTTCGGCTCATACATAGGCGGAAGTTGCTTTACTGCTTCTGGTTCTTTCACCGGTCCTGATTCCAAGGCTGTCCTTAGCTGCCTTTCCGGCTCTGGTCTATAAACCTGCGCCGATGGTTCCGGCTGTCCCACGGATTCAAAGCTCTGGATAAATCTGGATTCCATTGCCATCTCCGGCTGATTGAGCCGTGCCGCCCCATGTACCGTCCCATGCACTGTCTCTGATGACTCAGGCTGTTTCACTGGCTGCGGCTCCCATACTGTCTCCAATTGGCTTATCGCTCCCGGTCTCTGGCCAGTTTGACTCCTTATCTCCGTCTCTGCTCTCTGTCCAAATGCCGCACCCTGTCCTAACAGCATCCCGTTCCCTGACTCTGCACTTGGCTCAAACTCTGTACGCTTTCCATTCGGCACCCTTTCCCCAGGCTCCCCACTCGGCTCAAACTCTACATGTTTCCCATACGATGCCCTCTCTCCGGACTCTGCCCTCTGCTCAAATGCCGCACCCTGTCCTAACAACATCCCGTTCCCTGACTCTGTACTTGGCTCAAACTCCGCACGCTTACCGAACGGCATCCCGTTCCCAGGCTCCCCTCTCGACTCAAGCTCCGCCTTCTCCTCCAACGGCACCCTCTCTCCGGGCTCTGCACCTGCTGGAAGCTGCGCCTTCTCCCCTGCTTCTGAATCCGTCCCTTTTCTCGGCTCTGTCCCTGTTCTGCGGACATTAGGCTCGTCTTCCGCCTTCTCTGAAGACTCCTCCTGGGGCTTTGCATTCCTCTCCCCAGTCTTCCCCCTTCCTGCTGCCGCGGTCTCCAGCACCGGGGTCTCTCTGACCACCGGGGCAGCAGACTCTGCCTGTTCCGGCTTGTCCCCCTCATTTGCTTTTAAATCCTCAGCACGTTTTCTGCTTTCAGCCTCTGTGCTGCCTCCTGCCTTTTCTTCTTTCTCCCCCTTATCCTTTCCGGAGAATTTCATCTCGATCACATCACCGTTTTTCAGGGGAGTCTCCAGGAAAGCATACATTCCGTTCAGCCGGATCTCTTCACAAGTTATTGCCCCCTCAATATCCCCTAAAAATGCATGAGCCGGTTTCCCTGACTCAGCAGGCACAAAATCAATGCTGTCTCCGGCATGAATGATTTCCGAAAGCTTCCCTTCCCTGCCGTTGATTCCCAAAGAAGCCGGCGAAGCTGCCGTACCGTAAAACACCTGCCTCTGTCCATTGACCGTAACCGCAATGCTCTGCCCGGAACGCCCCATAATATCCCGGAAGCTATAGCCATTCATCATCAGAAGGTTCAGAGCCGTAAAGCTTCCGCTGCGGAAAAGCTTGGCAGGCTTGCCGTTTAGAATCACCCGAAAGCTGTCATTGATCATGTTAAGCCCCGAGGAAATCGCGATTCCCAAAGGCGTGGCATATTCCGGATTGTTCAGATCATATTCTTCCGAAAATGCACTGATCTGAAAATAATTTCCTGCCACTGCCACCCGGTTCATGTCCATGCCCAGGGCATCGGCAAGACCATCCCGCAAACGGGCCAGCTTGCTTCCTCCGCCTGCTAAAAACAAGGCCGACGGCGGTCCTCCGTTTACCTCCACAATCTTTTTTGCAATCTCTTTACATAAAAGCTCTGATGTCCCCTGAATATTCTGAAATACCTCGTCCCTGGAAACCTTATGCTCAAAGCCCAAAATATCCGAAAAACCAATTACCTCATCCTGATCAATCCTTGCCTTGATCATCTCCGCTGTTCCAAAATCCACCAGAAATGCCTTCATCAGCGCTTCTGTAACCTCATCCCCTGCTACGGTTGCCATGGTATAGCCAGTCACGCTTCCATCTGTACAGGCAGCAATGTCCGAGGTTCCGGCTCCGATATCCACCATCACCAGGTTTAAAAGACGAAGATTTTCCGGAATCGCTGCATTGATGGCTGCAATCGGCTCCAAAGTAAGACTGGCCACCTCCAAACCAATCTTATTCATGGTCGTATAAAGGCTCTCCACCACCTCACTGGGAAGAAATGTAGCAATCAGATCGACCTTTACCTGACGTCCCCGATGATCCTTTAAGCTGGACATCATATATTGATCCAAATAATATTGGCACACCGTATATCCTACCAGATAGTAGCGGCGCATATCCCCCTCTGCCTCATTTTCCGCATCAAAGGCTTCCTCTGCCCTACTGATCGCACCGGCCTCCAGACGGCTGATAATCTCGTCGTCAATCATCTGAGCTCCTGAAAGCTCCAGCTCAAAATCAGCCCGTCTGGTTCTTAAAGCGCGTCCTGCCGCCGCCACACAGACCCGCGTCAGCGTCACATCCAGCTTGCTCTCAAGACGCTTTTTCACCCGGTCTGCCAGCATGGCCACCTTCTCAATATTTTCAATCTGGCCGTCAATCATTGCCCGTTCCGAATGTTCTTCCTTCTCGATGGCAACAATCTTTACCTTTCCCTCCTCCATGACTCCCACCATCCCGATAATGCTCCGCGTACCGATATCCAGCGCAAACACCATCTGATTCTCCGAAACCAAAGTCTTTTTCACCTGTCCTTTCGCCATACCGCCCTCCTGTGAAGTCAATCCATTCATTTACCTGAAATTATCCATAAACCGCAGCCCTATCGGCAGAATGAAAACCCTAAACCGCCTCCTGTTTTCGTACACTCCTGTCATTCCTTCCCCACGGCTGCAGCCTTTTTTTCAATGCGGCTTCAAAGAAATGTGATTCCTTCAAGGTCTTCGTCTCTCATCCCCCTGCCTGCCGCTCTCCAATGGGAATCCAACGGATATTTCCGTCCAAATGCTTCCTCATTCTCCTGTTATTATAGTAAAATTACCCTTCAATGTAAATCACTTCCCACAAAAAAACACCGAAAAACTCCAAAGACATCCCTGCCCTTAAAGTCCTTCGGCGCCGTACTGACACTGCTCTCAATCCCCCAGCATATTTACAATCTTCACCGGGGTACGGTAATACATATTGGAAGTGATGATTCCCACCCGTTCGTTGGAAGCATGTACAACCTGCCCGTTTCCAATATAGATGGCCACATGGTTTACAGTACTGCCATTGCTGTAAAAGACCAGATCCCCAGGTCTTGCATTCTCTGCAGAAACAGCGCGGCCTTGGGTAGACTGAGCTGCTGCCGTCCGGTTTAAGTACACGCCTGCCGTATTGCCCAGTATATACCTGGTAAACCCGGAGCAATCCACACCTGTGTTAGGATTATTTCCCCCATAAACATAAGCATTTCCCACATATTGAAGTGCGTTGGTGACAATGGAAGCCCGCAGGGCTTCTTTCCTCGCCTTCTCGGCTGCCTCTGCCGTCTTCTTTTCCTCAATCGTAGTTAAATATTTGTCATACTGTCCGCTCTTTTGATCAAGCTGATTCTGAAGATAGCTCAGCTCTGCCTGAATCGCCTCAAAACTGGCCGAATTTTGCGCCAAAACCAGGGGAAGATCTGCCGACGCAATCTGAAGCGGCCGGCTTTGGGCCTCTCTTGCTAAAGTCCCATTATTCTCCAGGGCTCCGTCTGCTCCTGCAGGCTGCTCTCCCTCGCCGGCTCCATCCTCTGTTCCCTGTCCGTCTTCGGACGAAGCAGGGCTGTCTCCGTCTGTCCCGCCGGAGCCTTCCTCCTGTCCTCCATTTTCTGATGCTTCTGCTGACGCTTCATCCTCTGCATCTGCCAGAATCTGTCCCAGCCCCAGCTCCTGACGAATCTGGTTTTCTCTTTCCACCAGCTCTTCCAGCTCTTTTAAGGTGCCGCGGGTCTTCCTTTCCAGCTCCAAAAGCTCCAACTCCTGGATTCTCCGTTCTTCCTTCAAAGCTTCATTTTCCTCGTCGGCCAGACGCTTCTGCTCTGTTAACTGCTCCCATTCCTGCTCCAGCTGCGCTTTTTCCATGCGCACCTGCGAAAGCTGCTGACGTGACCCGGCACGGGACCCGGCAAAAAACAGACAAGCCCCCGAAAGCACAAAAAGTCCCAGAAACACCACGCCAAAGGTCCAAACCGGCGTTTTAAAATGAATCGGCTTCTTCTGGGAATGCGGAACCAGCATCACCGTATAGTTCAGAGAAATCCGTTCTTTTTTAAACTTTTTCCACTTCATTGGCGTTCTTTATCATTTCCTTCCTACAGAAACTGCAGTTTTGTATCAATTACTTTTTACCCTTTCTATCGTCATCCTTATCCTCAGAATCTTCAGAGGATGTCTCCCTATCCTGTTCCACATGAGATCCATCAGATGCCTTCTTTTCCTCCATGACCTCCATGGTACAGTTTCCCTTAAAGGAAGCGCCCTCGTCAATCACCAGAGTCTTTGTTATCAGATCACCCAGCACACGTCCGGTCTCGGTCAGCTCAATCCTCTTCTCTGCCTTCAGATTCCCATAGACTGTACCGGCAATCAAGATCTCCGCCGCATTAATATCTCCTCTCACAACTCCATGCTCCCCTACAATAACAGAGCTTTTGGAAAGAATCTTTCCCTGTAAAAGACCGTCCACCCTGGTTGGGTCTGAAGCCTCTAAAAGCCCCTCCACCTTGGAATTATCACCAATGATGGTGCTGATCATACCAGTATTGACTGTTTCAACCTTTTTCTTTGAATTAAACATAGATCCTCCCTGCGTACCTAATTGAATTTAATCCGGAACCGCCATGCGCCTCCTGTCTTTTCTATATATTAATACTTTTTGAACCAAAATACAATACGAATTAACATTTTTGTAATATAAAATTGTTTCCTTTCCCTTCTTTTCCATCTTTTATGGACGGTTCCAAAATACTTATTTTAGGGGTTTTTCTATTTTTTACTACATTTGCTTGTAAATATCCATACTGTCCGCTATAATCATTCTAACAGACCGTAAAAATCAAAAAACTTCACCTAGAAAGGCAGTGTACCAATGATTACAGCAGAAAATCTGTGGGATATTATCATCGCACACCAGGGAGAAACCTTCTATACTGCAAAAGGACTCCCTTTCACCTATACGATCAAGGGCGGAGAATTTTTTACAGATCGGAAAAAAAAATCCATTACAAGGGCTACCTTTGAGAAAGCATTTCTCAAAATTCAGGAGGATACCAGCCATAAAATCACCGGCCCCAAAGCCTTAAACGTTTTTGGAGCTCCTTATGTGTTTGCCATGTTCCGTCAATTAGGAGTTGTAGAGGGAAAATAAATATGGCTGCGCACTTTTCTCTCTTGAAAAGCCGACAGCCATGTGCTAGTATAAATACACCTTCCCATACATTGAAAAAGGAGTATCCCATGGCATTTGACGGAATTGTAATTGCGAACCTGGTTCATGACCTGAAGCACCGGTTAGAAGGCGGTAAGATCAATAAGATTGCCCAGCCGGAAAAGGACGAGCTTCTTCTTACCATAAAAAATAATCGGGAGACCCTGCGCCTTTCCCTGTCGGCAAGCGCCAGCCTGCCCTTAGTCTACTTTACGGAGACCAACAAACCCAGTCCTCTCACTGCCCCGAATTTCTGTATGCTGCTGCGCAAGCACATCGGCACCGGAAGAATCGTGACAGTATCCCAGCCTGGCTTAGAGCGGATTATTGAATTTATTGTAGAGCATTTAGACGAATTAGGAGATCTGCGCCGCAAGCGCCTGATCGTGGAGCTGATGGGCAAGCACAGCAATATTATTTTCTGCCGGGAAGACGGAACGATTCTGGACAGCATCAAGCACATTTCCTCCCAGGTCAGCTCAGTCCGGGAGGTTTTGCCGGGCCGGGCCTACTTTATCCCTCAGACTGTAGAGAAGTCAGATCCCCTTTCTGTGACAGACGAAGAATTTACCGCCCTGATGAGATCTGCTCCTGCACCAATCCAAAAGGCTCTCTATCAGAAGCTGACCGGAATCAGCCCCATAATCGGCACAGAGCTTTGCCATCTGGCTTCTCTTGACGGAGACCGTTCAGCCAATGAGCTGTCAGACGCTGAGCTCTGCCATCTGTATCACAGGCTGTCCCTGATGATGGAGGATGTGAAAAACGGAAGATTTTCCCCTGGCATTATCTACCAGGGCAGCGAGCCGGCGGAATTTTCCTCTGTTCCCCTAAGCTGCTTTGAAGGCCATGGATATACGACTAAGGAATTTCCCACCATCAGCGCTCTCCTAGACGCCTACTACTCTCAAAAAAGCGTACTGACCCGAATCCGTCAGAAGTCCTCTGACCTGCGCCGGATCGTTCAGACTGCCTTGGAGCGTAACTATAAAAAGCAGGATCTTCAGCTCAAGCAGCTGAAGGACACGGAAAAACGGGAGCAATACAAGGTTTACGGAGAGCTTTTAACTACCTACGGCTATGAACTTGCCGGCGGAGAAAAGGAATTGACATGCCTGAACTACTACACGAATGAAAACATTCGGATCCCCCTGGATCCCCAGCTTTCCGCCCAGGAAAATTCTCAAAAATATTTTGGCAGGTACAACAAGCTGAAACGCACCCATGAAGCTATGACCGAAATGCTTGCAGAGACCCGCCGGGAAATCGACCACCTGGAGTCTATCAGCACAGCCTTAGATATTGCGGTCAAAGAAGAAGATCTGGTTCCCATTAAGGAGGAGCTGACAGAATTTGGCTTTATCAAAAAGCGGAACCTCAACGGCAAAAAGACAAAAATTACCAGCCGCCCCTATCACTACCTGTCCTCTGACGGCTTCCACATCTATGTCGGCAAAAATAATTACCAGAATGAGGAAGTCACCTTCAAAATCGCAGGCGGCGGCGACTGGTGGTTCCACGCCAAGGGCATTCCCGGTTCCCATGTTGTGGTGAAAGCAGAGGGAAGAGAGCTTCCTGACCGCACCTTTGAGGAAGCAGGGTCCATCGCTGCCTGGTACTCCAAGGGCCGCGGCAGCGAAAAAGTGGAGATTGATTACATTCAGCGCAAACACGTTAAAAAAGCCGCAGGCGGCGCCCCCGGCTTTGTAATCTACCACACTAATTATTCCCTTGTCGCTTCTCCCAGCCTGAATCTTAAAGAGGTATCCCCAAAGGGTACACCTTAATCCATGCTTCTTTGAACCAAGGACACCTCGTGCCATAAGGTATAGGAGGGGACTGCGGTCCCCAAAGCTCTTATGGCCGGTTCCACTGGTCTGTATCCTCCGGCCGATTCCACCGATCATCCGGCCCCATTCCCTCGGAATAAAAGACCACCGGATTGTTCCCCAGATCTGAGCTGTCCATATTGCGGATGGCTCCTGCCAGGTATCCCAGAGAAATCCCAAGGCTGATAATCGGATAAAGCGGAATACCGATAGGAAGGAACGAAAATACTGCTTTCAGCAGCAAGGATGTGGTCCGGGTGTAAATTCCCAGCTTATACAGCTCCCCAAAGGTCAGCTTTGCCTTCATACAGGATGCCACGATCATTCCGAACAATCCCACAAACAGCACACCAAAGAAAAAGTATGCCTCCATAAAAAGAAATATTACGATCATGACTACCACAATCGTTATGGTCACAAAGGGACTGATGATATCAATCAGCTCTGACTTGGTGATCTCTATGTCCAGATCTGCAATGTCCAGCGTCTGCACCTGTCCTTTGTTCTTGATCACCACATTCCGGGAATCCAAAATCATTACCGAACTATATTTCCGCAGATTCTCCACAATCTTTTCCTGGGTCATTTCCTCGTTTCTTGTGTCCACAAAAATATACGTATCGCCTTCTTCAAACTCAAACTGCTCCTCCATATCCAGACGTCCGTCTGCAATCTTAAAATCCGGCACCAGTTTTTTTGCTATATTCATAATGCCGCCGGTAGATATTTGGAACTGAACAAATGGCAGCATAATCGTCACAAGAAAATAAATCAACACCAACAGAAAGCCAAACAGAAAAGTCTTTCGCTTTTTATCCTTTAAAAACAGCCGATAGCTTTTCAGATCATAGACAGAATGGATCAATTCACTAAATACATTCATAATTACTGTGTTCCCTTCCTTTTTCTCCACAAAATATCCTGATGCAAATTCTCCTTAATTGAGAAAACCCGGCGCCGAAACGCCGGTACATTGTCTTCTTATTTCGTCGCGGTTTTTTATGTATATACTCTGAATCCTTATAGATTCTTTATCCGTAAATAAGACCTGCAACAACCATAGCGATTCCAAACACAACCGCCCAGCAGGCGACCAGGATAACCAGGTCCAGCAGGACCCTTACCGGAATCGAAAAGCTTTCATTACAGGAAACAGAGGTAGTTGCCACAATTCCCACAACCGCTGCCAGCCAGCCCATAGCGCCGCCCAGTGCGGCCAGGGCAAGAAATCCTACAAAAAACACATATGCCCATTTGGGAAGCTTTGGCGCCGAGAAAGGCTTGCCGGTGGCACAATCCACCCCATCCATCGCCAGCTTTGCCCCGCCGATCCAGGTATTCACATAATACTCTGCCTTTTTCGGACCCAGAGGAAGCTCATAAATCTTCCACATGCCGTCTTTTTTTGACATCAGGTTTTTCAGCTTATTCTTTTCTCCATTGACAACCAGGCTTCCGCCCCTTGCCTTAATCTCATACTGCCGTCCGTCCACCACCACATTCCATGGTTTCATTTTTCAATCTCCCTTCCAACGATTTCCTTTAATATATCCGGTCATAGACATTTGTTGCCGGATCATATAAGATTCTACTCCTTTGTTCTTGTTTTGTCTATCATTTTTTTCCATTTGTCTCACTGCTATGCGTGTCATTTCAACACAGCCCTATCTCCTTCTGCATCTCGGGCCTATGCCATCCGGAAGCTTCTCATCCATTCTTCTTCGGCGTCATCACTTCCATCCCGCCCATATACATCCGAAGCGCCTTGGGAATCCGGACTGTTCCGTCTGCCTGCAGGTTGTTCTCCAAAAATGCAATCAGCATCCGCGGCGGCGCCACCACCGTATTGTTCAGGGTATGGGCAAAGTACTTTCCGTTCTCCCCGTCAACCCGGATCTTTAAGCGGCGGGCCTGGGCATCTCCCAAATTAGAACAGGAACCCACCTCAAAATACTTCTTCTGACGGGGCGACCATGCCTCCACATCACAAGATTTCACCTTCAGATCCGCCAAATCCCCGGAGCAGCACTCCAGCGTCCTCACCGGAATATCCAGGGAACGGAACAGATCCACCGTATTCTGCCACAATTTATCATACCACATGGGAGATTCCTCCGGCTTACACACCACGATCATCTCCTGCTTTTCAAACTGATGGATCCGGTATACCCCCCGCTCCTCAATGCCGTGGGCTCCCTTCTCCTTCCGGAAGCAGGGAGAATAGCTGGTCATAGTCTTGGGAAGCTGGTCCTCCGGCGTGATGGTATCAATAAATTTGCCGATCATGGAATGCTCGCTGGTTCCGATCAGATACAGATCCTCCCCCTCGATCTTATACATCATGGCATCCATCTCTGCAAAGGACATGACCCCAGTCACCACCTTGCTGCGGATCATAAAAGGCGGTACGCAATAGGTAAAGCCCCGGTCAATCATAAAATCCCTGGCATAAGAAATCACTGCAGAATGAAGCCTGGCAATATCCCCCATCAGGTAATAGAATCCATTGCCTGCCACCTCTCCTGCCGCGTCCAGATCAATCCCGTCAAAGCTTTTCATAATATCCGTATGATAGGGAATCTCAAAATCCGGCACCGCCGGATCCCCGAATTTCTGGATCTCCACATTTTCGCTGTCATCCTTCCCGATAGGTACGCTGGGGTCAATGATATTGGGAATGGTCATCATGATCTTTAACACCTTGGCTTCCAGCTCGGCTTCCATGGCCTCCAGCTCAGCCAGACGCTTGGCATTGGCCGTCACCTGGGCCTTGATGGCCTCTGCCTCCTCCTTCTTCCCCTGCCCCATCAGCTGCCCGATCTGCTTGGACAGCTTATTGCGCATGGCGCGCAGGTTATCTCCCTCTGCCTTGGCCGCACGATTCTTTGCATCCAGCTCAATTACCTGGTCCACCAGCGGCAGCTTATCAAACTGAAATTTATTCTCAATATTCTTCTTCACAATCTCCGGGTTCTCCCGCACAAACCTCAAATCTAGCATAATCTCCTCCTGTATTAATACCCGTGAGCCAGATAATCTGCCGGCATATTCCCGATCCTTCAAGGCGGGCTGCATTCATTCGGCAAATAAGTATCCTTCCCGGGTATATTCTATTAAGTAAATGTTTCTCTATAATTTCCAAATTATACTACATTTCCCTTCAAAATAAAAGTCCCAATCAAAAACATCAATTATTTCATGATTTTTCTAGTGACATTTCCCTATTTTATGGTATAATTTCGACAGAGATTACATCACAATTCACAGCCGCTCTCTCCTATGCCGGATCTGAGCGGCTGTCAAAAACCTCTAGGATTGGAGAAACTATGAAAATTATCATCATAGGCTGCGGCAAGGTCGGCTTTGCCCTGGCCGAAGGCTTAACCCAGGAAAATCACGATGTCACCATCATTGATTCCTCCGCCGAACGCCTGCAGGACGCCACGGAGGAATTGGACGCCATGTCCATCGTCGGCAACGGCTCCAGCATCAATACCCTTTTAGAGGCCGGCGCCGCTGACACGGATATCATCATTGCTGTCACCGGTTCCGACGAGCTGAACCTGCTGTGCTGCCTGATTGCAAAAAAACAGTGGGACTGCCACACCATTGCCCGTGTCCGCAACCCCATCTACAATAAAGAAATTGACCTGATTAAAGAAAGCCTCGGCATTTCCATGATCATCAACCCGGAGCTGGCTGCCTCTGCAGAGATCGCAAGGCTGCTGCGTTTCCCCTCTGCCATTAAGATCGACACCTTTGCCAAGGGACGGGTGGAGCTTTTAAAATTCCGCATAAAGCCGGAATTTCACCTGGATCAGATTTCCATTGCAGAGCTTCCCCGCAAGGTCAAATGTGATATACTGGTGGCCGGCATCGAACGAGGTGAGGATGCCCACATCCCCAACGGAAACTTTGTGCTGCAGAACGGAGACCTGCTCTCCATCATCGCCTCCCCCAAAAATGCCGCGGCATTTTTCCACAACATCGGACTGAAAACCAACCAGGTGAAAAACTGTATGATCATAGGCGGCGGCACCATTGCCGTATACCTGGCCAGGCAGCTTTTGGAGATGAAGATCCGGGTTGTAATTATTGACAAGAACCCGAAACGATGCCAGGAGCTAAGCGAATATTTGCCGGAGGCTGTGATTATCTGCGGGGACGGCACCAACCGGAAGCTTCTTTTGGAGGAGAACTTAGAGGGCGTGGAGGCTTTTGTGGCCCTGACCAATATGGATGAGGAGAATATTATGCTCTCCTTGTTTGCCCGCGGCCACTCCCAGTCCAAGCTGATCACCAAGGTAAACCGGATGTCCTTTGACAACATCTTAGACCAGTTGGATTTAGGCAGCATCATTTATCCCAAATACATTACGGCAGACTACATTCTCCGCTACATCCGGGCCATGCAAAATTCCATTGGCAGCAATGTGGAAACCCTGTGCCATATTCTTGACGGCAAGGCAGAGGCCCTGGAATTCTGTATTCTGGAAAATTCTCCGGTGGTGGGCATTTCCTTAAAGGATCTGCAGTTAAAAAGCAACCTGCTTTTAGGATGTATCCACCGGAAAGGCAAGGTTCTGATCCCCCGAGGCAACGACACCATCCAGGTAGGCGACACGGTGATCGTAGTCACCACCCAAAAAGGACTGGACGACATTCAGGACATTCTGAAAAAGTAGAGGATTAAGCCATGAACTATCGAATCATCATATACATAATCGGATGGGTCTTAAAGATCGAAGCGGCATTTATGCTGCTTCCCATTGCAGCCGGCATCCTGTACCGTGAGTCTGCCCTGCGGGCATTTGTGACTGCTGGAGCTCTCTGCCTGGCAGCTGGCGTCCTATTGACCTTCCGGAAGCCAAAACGCCAATATTTCTATGTAAAAGAAGGCTATGTGACGGTTGCCTTAAGCTGGATCACCTTAAGTATTATGGGCGCCCTGCCTTTTTTGTTCTGCGGCGCCATCCAGAACCCTGTGGATGCTCTTTTTGAAACCGTGTCCGGCTTTACCACCACCGGAGCCAGCATCCTGCCTTCCGTAGAAAATCTGCCCAAATGTGTTCTGCTCTGGCGCAGCTTTACCCACTGGATCGGCGGCATGGGAGTGCTGGTATTCCTGCTGTCCCTTCTCAAGCTGGCTGGCGGCTCCCATATGAACCTGATGAAGGCAGAAAGCCCCGGACCCTCCGTGAGCAAGCTTCTTCCCAAGGTTCATTCCACTGCAAAGATTCTCTATGGCATTTATATTGCCATCACCATTACGGAATTTCTGGTCCTGCTAATCAGCGGCATGACCGTGTTTGACGCCCTGACCACTGCCTTCGGCACAGCAGGAACCGGGGGCTTTGGAATCAAAAATGACAGTATTGCAAGCTACTCTCCTCTTATCCAGATTGAAGTGACCATCTTTATGATCCTGTTTGGCGTAAACTTCAACTTTTACTTTCTGCTGCTTCTGCGCAAATGGAAGCAGGCATTTTCCAATGAGGAGGTATGCTGGTACTTTATCATTATTTTTGCGGCAATCCTTTTGATCGGCTGGGATATTCGGGGGCTTTACGGAGATTTGGGCACAGCCCTGCGCCATTCTGCATTCCAGGTAGGCTCCATTATCACCACCACCGGATTTGCCACCACGGATTTTAACCTGTGGCCGGAGATCTCCCGCACCATCCTGGTTCTGTTAATGTTTGTGGGCGCATGTGCAGGCAGCACAGGAGGCGGCATTAAGGTTTCCCGTTTTATCATCCTGATCAAATCATCCGGAAAAGAATTAAGCCAGTATATTCACCCGCGGCAGGTAAAAAAGATCCATATGGACGGCAAGTCCATTGACCTTGAGATCGTCCGCAACATCAATGTGTTTATGATCATATACATCCTGATCTTTTCCTTTTCCGTGCTGGCCCTGGCTTTTGAGGGTACGGATCTGATCACTAACTTTACCGCTGTTGCCGCCACCTTCAACAACATCGGCCCCGGCTTAGAGCTGGTAGGCCCCTCGGCCAACTTTGGACTGTTCTCCAACCCGGCCAAGATCATCCTGATCTTTGATATGCTTGCCGGAAGACTGGAGATCTTCCCGCTGCTTCTTTTGTTTGTGCGGGATACCTGGCGGAAATTTTAGCAATACAATATTGCCGCTTTCACTCATGTTCCTGTTTGCCCCAATCCTGTTTGCCGCAAAAAGGGAGTACGGACTGATCCGTACTCCCTTTCCTTTTATTCCCTTAGGAACGGTCCCTTATCCGTCCCGTCCGATTCTATGCCGTCTCCCGCACGATCAGCTCTGTATCCAATACAATGGATTTTACCTCTGTCAGAGGATTATCAATAATCTCCAGAAGCATTTCACAGGCTGTATACCCCATCTGCTGCCTGGGCTGGCTGACAGTTGTGATTGCCGGGCTTGTCATGGTAGACAATTCAATATTGTCAAATCCCACCACCATAATATCCTCCGGCACCCGGAACCCATATTTTTTCACTGCCTTGACTGCTGCTGCAGCAAACACATCAGAAATCGCAAAAAATGCATCCGGGCGAAATTCCGATTTCAGCAGCCTGCTGACCGCAGCATAAGCCATCTCGTAGCTGATCTCCGGCAGCTGCAGGATCCACTGTCTGGGGATGGTAATCTCCGCATTTTTCAGGGCATACAGAAAGCCCTCCTGACGATGAACCGCATAATTGAACATCCCCGGCCCGTTGATCATGGCAATCCTGCTTCTGCCATTGGACAAAAGATACTGGGTGGCAGATTCCGCTGCCTTAAAATCATCAATGCTCACATAAGGAACATTGGCATGTTCATTGTACTCACAGCACTGGACCACCGGCGTGAGAGCGCTGATTTTCTGAAGTGATTCCTCCAAAACCTTGTTAAGCAGAATCACCCCGGCCGCATCCACCTGCACGATCAGCTCGCAAAAATCCTGAATGGTTCCCCGGGACAGAGGAGACTCATGAAGAAGCAAATAATATCCGTGAGCCTTTGCAGATATTCTGGCCCCCTTGATCACATCCAGATAAAAAACATTATCCACGCCGGGAATGTTGAGAAGAATGATCGGCTTTTTGGTCTGCCCCTTTTGCTCCCTTCGACCGAGCCGGCGCCCCAGCTCCTTCATGGCATCCTCCACACATTGAATCGTTTCCTCCTTTACCAGCTCCCGATGGTTAAGGACCCGTGATACTGTGGCCGGAGAAACTCCTGCCTGTTTTGCTATGGATGCAACCGTAATTTTTTTCATCTTGCTTATTCCCCTGATTCCGTACTTGTTCACCCATAACTATAAAGCTTTTTTTCTGACTTTGCAACTTCTAATTGACTTTCCAGCCCCTTCGGGAAACCGCCTGGCCCCGGATTCCCATCACTTCTTCTGCAGTTTTTCCCGAATCCGCGGCCCTGCAATCTGAACCATGATCACAATCAGAAGAATAATTCCCTTAATGGCGTTATTAATCAGGGAATCCATCTTCAGGCTGACAATGATCTTGTCAATCACCGTATAGGACATGGCTCCGAACAAAATTCCCAGACATTTTCCCTTTCCCCCGGACATGCTGATGCCTCCCAGCACCACGGCTGCAATCGCATACATCTCGTAGCTGTTTCCCGTGGTAGCCGGATCCGCAGAAGCATTCATGGCGATCCACAGAAATGCCCCCAGCCCCACCAAGGCGCCGGCAATGGTAAACACGGATATCTTCATGGCCGACACGTTGATTCCTGCCATACGTGCCCCCTTAGGATTGCTCCCCACTGCATATACCTTTTTCCCATATTTTGTGCTGGTGGTAAGGTATACGAAAAGAGCGGTCATCCCAATCAGAATCACTCCCACAATGGGAATCATAAGCACCTTCCCGTTTCCGAAATTGTAGAATGCCTGATAAGCCGACTGATCGTTTGCCATCTTATATACAGAGCTTCCTCCGCCGATGAAGGGTTTGTCAATATGCTGACAAATGTACTGTGCAAAAGACCGGAAGATCAGCATGGTGGCCAGAGTCACAATAAATGCCGGCATTTCCACATACCCCACCATAAATCCGTTAACCAGTCCGCACAGTGCGCCGAACAAAACGGCAAACAGCAAAGTAAGCAGAATACTGTCTGTCATATTAAAAACGATCACAGACAATCCGCCGTCCAGAGCCAGCATGGAGCCCACTGAAAGATCAATCTCCCCGGTCAGGCAGATGACTCCCATGCCCAGTCCGATAATACCGATCACAGCAGAATGCCTCAGCACGTTCATCACCCCGTTCATGGTAAGTCCGCTGCTGGTTATGGCATATACAATAAAAATTGCGATAAATACCACCACATAGCTGTTGGCTCCGCAGAATTTCAGAATCGGATTTTCCGACGATTTTTTCCCGGATTTTATATTCATATTTGTTCTCCTTTTCCATGACTGCCCGATTTTCATGCAGCCGTTTCGCCACAGGGCATTTTTTATCCGCAGCCTCCCCAAGAAGAAGCTGTCCGGCCATGACGATGCTGCCCTGCATCCGGCTTTGCATAAGCCGTACCTGTACCGGCCCCCCCTAAACCGCTACAGTGGCTGCATCCCCCGCTGCATTTGTTGAATAAAGCATAACGGTTACTTCATCGATCTCATCATGCTCCAGTATTTTTACAATATTGCCATTATAGAAAACCGCACAGGTGTCAGCCACCTTCTGGATCTCCGGAATTTCCAGGGTATTGATCAATATGGTTTTCCCTGTCTTTGCCAGCTCCAAAATCAGCCTGTAGATCTCCGCCTTTGCCCCTACGTCAATCCCCTGGGTAGGATTGTCCAGCAAAAGGATTTCCGCATCCGTATTAAGCCATCTGGCCAAAAATACCTTCTGCTGGTTTCCTCCGCTCAGGGACGTGATCCGGTCACTGCTGCCGTTTGCCTTGATGCTCAGCATTTTTCTGTATTTTTCAAAGCGTTCCTTTTCCTTTTTCACGGAAATAACCGGCTTTAATGCAGAAAGGGTGTGCTCTGACAGATACATGTTCTCCAGCAGATCCATATCCGGTATAACGGAATTTTCCTTGCGGTTTGCAGCCAGCATGGCCACCTTAGACTTCATGGCCAAATGAATCCGGTTATTGGCAACCTTACGTCCCATGACCTTCATCTGTCCTCCGTATACCGGGATAGACCCGAATATGCCCTGCATCAGTTCGCTGCTTCCTGAGCCCTGAAGGCCGGTAAAGCCTACAATGCTTCCCTTTTTCACGGACAAGCTCACATTCTGAAATCCCTCTCCGGTAAAATTCTCCAGCTCCAGCACCGTATCCGTTAGCTCTCTTTTTTCATAAACCGACTGCTCCGTATATTTTTCACCTACCATCATTCCGGTAATCTCTATGGGCGAGGTGTCCCGAATCAGCCCGGTTCCTACAAATTCCCCGTTTCTGAACACCGTATACCGGTCAGACAGTTCAAAGATTTCCGGCATTTTATGAGAGATAAAGACAAATGCGGTTCCATTCTTTTTTAAGTTCCGGATGATTCCAAATAAATGGGCCACCTCATCATTGTTCAGGGAGGTGGTAGGCTCATCCAGAATCAAAAGCTTTGCCTGAAAAAATAATGCTTTAGATATCTCCAAAAGCTGCTTCTGGCTGGTTTTCAGATTCTCAACCCTTTCCTCCGGGTCGATCTTTGCCCCCAGCTCGTCAAACAGCTTTTTCACCTCCGTGATCATTCTTTTTTTGTCCAAATATCCCAGACCCTTGGTATATTCCTTCATCAAAAAAATATTTTCATATACCCGCAGGTCATTAAACAGGTTCAGCTCCTGATGGACAAATGCAATTCCCAGCTCCTCAGACTGGCGGATGGTAATACTCTCCAGATTTTTCCCGTCAAATACAATCCTTCCCTGATCCTTTGGCAGCACTCCGGTTAAAATATTCATTAAGGTTGACTTTCCGGCTCCGTTTTCTCCCAGCAGTGCATGGACCTCCCCCTTTTCCAGTGTAAGATTTACATTTTTTAATACCGGAACTCCGTAAAAGGATTTACAGATCCCTTCCATTGACAGCAGACTCATACTCGTCCCTTCCTTCCTCTGCATAAGAATTTCCGACAGCCGTTTTAAGCGGTCCAAACGGCTGTCGTTTCCCAGGTTCCACAGCCGCTTTATCCATCCAAACGGCCGTCATGTTCCAGAACATGTCATCTGTCAGCACAATTAGAAGGAAGGATACTCGCTGACGTTCTCCTTTGTGACCACCTCACAGGCAATTACATGATCCTGTTCCACCTGGCTTCCGTTTAAGTAATCTACCATGTCCTGAATGGCTGTCTGGATCATAGCCGGGCTGTAGGTGACAGACACAATGCTTCCGCATTTCCCTGCAATGTCTGTATAGCTTTCCCCTCTCATAACGGCATACAGCTCTTCCAGACCGCCGCAGCCGGTAATATGAGGCTCATTTCCAAAAAATGTCTCCTTTGTATTGTCATCGATCCCTCCGCCCTGCAGTGCTTCCAGAATACCCATTGCCAGCTCATCATCCTCCGCATAAAACCATTTGATCGCCGCATTGGAGGAATCACCCATCAGAGATTCAAAGGAGGTTTTGGTATCGGAACGGCTCCAGTTCATGGCTCCTGAATAGGTGATGGATGCCAGATCCTCGTCTGTCCACTTGGCTTCCTCTGCAATGGTATTTCCCTCATAGGAAAGCTCACCCTTCAGATAGCTGACAAATCCTCCGTCTCTCAGGGAGGTCACAGAGGAGGTATCTCCCTCATAGACATATACAGCCTCTCCTGGTTTTAATCCCTGAGAGACAAAATACGCGGCTGCCGCAGCTCCGATTCCTTCATTATCCCCTTTTACGTTTGCTACTGCGCTGGCCTCCACCCCGTCAATAATGCGGTCAAATGCCACAAAAGGAATCTGGGCATCTGCCAACTGCTGGATCGCTGACTGAACCGTATCATCAATCGGCTGAATCACCACGGCAATGTCCTTTTCCCCCGCTGCAATAATATCCTCCAAATTGACGATCTGCTCAGAAGCAGAGGCGGATGTGATCAGCTCCGCGCTGTAGGTTCCTTCCTTGTTTACCTCCTCAATCTTCTCCTTGGCAAAGGTTGCCACCGAACCGGTCCAGCCATGATCCTCCGGCGCTGTCAATACATAAATATGTTTTCCTGCATTGCTTTCGGCCTCAGCCTGTGCGCCTTGCGTATTCTGGCCCTGGGCAGGCGCTGCCGCCTCTGCTGCCGGCCCCTCATTCCCGGTTCCGTTGGCTGCACCAGAAGAATCCGATGCCTTTTCTGAGCTGCACCCGGACAAAACTGCCATTGTCACAAGCCCCATTGCCGCCAGCCTTCTTAATCCTGTTTTTCTCATGATATTTTCCTCCTCATTTATGTTTTTCCATCAAATCACAAACTGCTCCATATACCTCTTTGACAGCCTCAGGCTGTCAAGAATCTTTTCAGCGCTTCCCTCAAACGCCTTATCCTCTACCTCGATACAGGTGTATCCACTGTAACCGATATCCGTCAGGGCTGACACATATCTTCCCCAGTCCACATCTCCCAGGCCCGGCAGCTTTGGACTCATATACTGGAGGGGATAGGCCATAATCCCACATTGCTCCAGCTTATCCTCATATACCTTAATATCCTTGTAATGGACATGAAAGATCTTTTCTTTAAACTGATAGATGGGTTTAATGTAATCCACCCTCTGCCAAACAAAGTGGGACGGATCATAGTTGATTCCCAGATAAGGGCTGTCCAGTATCTCAAAAACCTTCTGCCAGATATAGGGGGTAGTCATCAGATTCTGCCCTCCCGGCCACTGGCCTTGGTCAAACAGCATAGGGCAGTTTTCAATGGCCACCTTTACCTGGTTTTCCTCAGCCAGCTTCAAAATCGGCGGCCAGATCTCCTTCATCAGCTCCAGATTTTCCTCCAAGGTTTTGTTCTGGTCCCGCCCGATAAAGGTAGTTACCATGTTAACCCCCAGCTTTGCACTGGCGCAGATCAGCTTCCTTAAATGACGGATGGCTGCCTCCCTCTTTTCCTGATTGCTGTCCATGGTGTTGGGATAATAGGCCAGGGATGAAATCTCCACTTCCTTTTCCCTTGCATAATCCCGAATATGTGCCGCATAAGCATCCTCCTCCAGGACACGGTCCGCATCAATATGGGAAACCCCTCCATATCTCCGTTCTGCCGCTCCCTGGGGCCAGCAGGCTGCCTCCACGCAGGCAAACCCCAGTTCTGCTGCCGTGTCAATCATTTCCTCATAGCTGCTTTGATCTAATATTGCACTTACAAGCCCAAGCTTCATGTTTTCCTCCTTACTGTGAAAGTCCCATCGCCGGAGGCGATTTAAAATCAGGGATGCCAAATGCGCCCGCCAAGCTTTCATGATTGGTGGCGCGTCCGCTGCCGGGCGCATGGAGGTTTGCTGTGCATGCTTCACAGCACATCTATCACAACGGTTTTCCCGGTTCTTCCGGATTCCACGCTGCCGAATACTGCCCTCATTGCACTTAAAACGCTCTTTCCCGGCACCTCACACTCCCTCCCGTCCTTTACGGCAGACACAAACTCATCAATAATTCCTGATTTTGTCTGATTGTCATTGGTCTGAATCGAATCGATCTCATACCGGACCGTACCGCCGTTTTTCCTTATTACCTCAAGCGAATATTGGGGATGGGCATAAATTTTCATAATCCCCTCTGTCCCATACAAAACCGTAGAGTTGTCTTCCTCCCCATAATAAGTCCAGCTTGCTGTCATGGTTCCCAAAATACCGCTTTTCATCTGGTAGATGCAGACGGCATTGTCATCCACACCGATAAGGTTTCCCTGGGTGTCCCGTTTATCCAAGGTCACTACCTTGGCCGTTGTCTCCGCCACCACATCATCCAGCAGGTACTGGATCAGGTCGGTCTTATGTACGCCAAGATCTGCCATGGCTCCCATGGCTGCTTTTTTCTTGTCAAAAAACCAGTTTCCAGGGCCGGCATCCACACTCCAGCTCTCCGGTCCCCCATGGCCAAAGGTACAGCGAAAGGTAAGGACCTTTCCGATGTCTCCCCGAAGCAGGATTTTCTTTGCTTCCCTGTGGGCTTTGGCAAACCGTTGATTCTGGCCGATCATCAGAATCCGGTGATGTTCCTCTGCTGCCTGCACCATATCCTCACACTCCTGCAAGGTAACTGCCATAGGCTTTTCACACAGCACATGCTTCCCTGCCTTCAGCGCCTGAATGGTGATGGCTGCATGGACATGATTGGCCGCGCATACGCTCACTCCCTGGATCTCCTTATCTGCCAGCAAATCCTCTACACTGGAATAGGACCTGCCGCCGTACTGCTCTGCCAGCTGTCTGGCACGATCCTGATTTACATCATAGAATCCATACAGCTCTGCATCCGGGTTATCCCTGTATTCCGGAATGTGCCTAACCTGTGCAATCTTTCCGCATCCGATTACTGCTGCCTTCATGTTGCTCCTTTCTTTCGTTTTTTCATATTTTTCATTTTTTCTTTTTTACATTACCCATATTACATGTGTTTCCCTAGAAATTCAACTGATTTTTATGCACTTCTCACAATTTCTATGTTTATCACAGAATCATTTCTTTCATATTATGTATATTATCCAATTTATTTCATAATATTTTCATTTTATGTTTCATTTATTTCATTTTCTGCCACTTGGAACTGTCTGTGTATGGATCGTTGATTGGCCACAAAAAGAGGAGATCGTCTATTAATTCTAATTTTTATTGGCTATTTTTCTCTTTTTTTCCAAAAGTTCAGAGGAGGGAGTGACTTATACAAGTCACTCCCTCCTCTGTTTAAGGCCGCTTATTTCCCGACAGCCCATTCATTTTTGTTTATTTTCCGTCATCTTCTGTCCAAAGGAGCAAATTTCCATGGTCATCAAAAGGCAGTGGTTCAGGATCCGATATAATCTCCATGCCATCAATATTATGGGCCATATCCCAATATACCTCTGACAGATAAATTTCCTCAATGGATAGACTGTTGCGTATTAAGACAATTCTCGGTTTCTCTAGATCGATATGATTGCAGGTTTTAATGCCTCCTTTTATTGCCATTTCATCATCCCGCAGTACCATAGCCAATTTAATCGGCCAAAAAACTGTGCTGGTCAAAGCATTGGGATACGTTTCAAGAAAATTCATTTTATTATAAAAACGCAGAGTTGTTGTATCCGCCTGCCCAATTCCCATTCCATTTCCATGACTTTCTTCTGTTAGATCCAAAACTACTGTATGTTGTTTCCGGATCCCGCCTTCTCCATACGGAGTCGACCAGGTTCCTGTAATATTAGGATCCATACCACTACCAGAAAAATTTTTTCCGATCTCACGCACAACTAAAACATCTGTCTCTGGAACAAGGATCCGCGGCATCAAAGAAGCAGCATATTTTAAAAGTTCTGGTTCCTTCTCAGGAATTTCCTGATTTCTCAGCACATCAATTCGGTTGCACTGATCGAATGCATTTTCTATGGTTGATACTCCAAAAAGAACATTGGTGTGGGTACGTACAAAATTTCCAAACAACGGGATTCTTGTCTTGAACGTGCCAAAACCGTCCTTATGCAGACTGTCGGCTCCCTCCTGCTTCCCCATTCCTATACAGAGCATTTTTGTGATTCCCGACTCTATTGGACCACGAAATGCGCTGTGGGGCTTAATCCGCCCAAATGCAACAATCCCGTCTGCTTCATATGCATAGCGGTCAATACGTACCTCCATTCTTTCGCCGTTTTCTTCCACTTCACCCAGATGCACGGTTTCCATGCTGGATAAAATAGGGCACTCACAGTATTCCTCTGTGATTCCATAACCAGTCAAAACAGCTTTTTGTCCCTCCGCTGTCGCGCCGCCATGACTTCCCATCGCCGGAATAAGGAACGGATCGCAGTGGTTCTGTTTTAAAAAATGTATAATCTCTCTCAAAATCACTTTCTGACGATCAATGCCGCGGCTGGAAGCAGTCACACAAATGCGCATTCCCGGATGAAGCAGATCACTGACTCCTGATTGCTCTAGTTTTTTTCTTACCTCGCTCTCCAGGTTTTCTATATGGGTATTGTGAAAACTCTGCCTTACTTTAAACATCCTGGGTATATGAGTATTACAGAGCAATTTTTCTATTATACTGAAATCATCAAAACGGTGATTTTTATTTTCCATAAAAATAGATACCTCTTCTCCTACATAATATCCATATTAATTTTGAAGCAGATCAGAATAGCTCATCACCAACTCGCGCTGTGCTTTGAGAAGCTCGATGGTATCTTCCACATTTAGAACATATCTGGACTGGTAGCTATAGTCATTACAGGTCTGTTTCCACTCATCTGTATCTGTTGCTGCCTGAATTGCTTCATTGAGGGCCTGCACATATGCCGGATCGGTCCCCTTAGGAGCAAGGCAAGCATATACAGAATCATCGATCAAATTGGGAATCACATCTGCTGCTGACGGGACATCAAGGGTATTTCCTTCATTATTGCTTTTGGGAATCGCGCATAAGGTCTTTAATTGTCCTGCTTCAATATAATCCTTTACCAAAGAATACGTAACAATCGTCGCATCGCATCCACCGCCAAGCAGGGATGTAATTCGTTCCGCATTATCCCCGATATCAATAATATTAAAGTCGCATCCGTAGTCTTCCATAACCATTGTGAGAAAGTAAGCTACACCACCGGTGGAAATGCCAAGATTCAGCTCGCCGGCATGTTCTTGAGCGCTCGTAAAATCAACAAATTCCTGAAAGCTATTGTAGGGGGCATCCGCACGGACAATTATATTCTGATTTGCCTGTTTTCCATAAACGGCCACCGGTTCAAAAGCCTCATATCCAAAGTCTGTGATTCCAGATGCTTCATTACATGCCATTGAACCTGCATTGGTACAAATAAAATTAAGTCCATCTTCATTTGGAACATCCTTGTACTGGGACATACAAACAGCGCCGTTGCTTCCTGTAACATTGGTCACCACCACATTGCAGTTCAATTGTTTTTCCAGATTCTGAGCAACTAGTCGAGCATAATAATCTGTGTCTCCGCCGGCCGAATGTGTAACATAGAAATTGATTGTTTTACCGGTCCAGTCTACCGCTGGCACAGCCGCTTCTGTCTCCGCCTGTGCCGCTGCACCTCCCTGCTGGCTTTCCGCTGTATTTCCAGCTTCATTGCCTGCCGTATTCGTATTGCCATTTGTACCGCTTCCCCCACAGGCAGCCAAGGACATTGCCATTGTCGCTACCACTAAAGCTCCTGTAACTTTTCTTGATATTGCATGTCTTTTTAACATTACTTTTCCCTCTTTTCTTTTGATTTTATTGTAATATGCCGACTTAAAGCCCCATAAACCGAATATCCCAAGACCGAAATTGTGGCCAATGTAAAAACCAAAAACAGCGGCCTGCTAAATGGCGACGTTGTAGAGATCAGCTGGGATACTCTTCTGAGATTCACCTCCACCGTTTCTCCCAGAAGAAAACCTAAAATAAGCGGGGTCATAGAAAATCCTGCTTTATTCATTAAATATGCCATAAGTCCAAATCCAAACACGCCCCATGCATCAAACAACAGATTGCTGTCACCGATCGCTCCTATAACACACAGAGTTACCACAATAGAAAGCAGATAATTTTTTGGTACCTTCAAAATTTTTATAAACCATTTCATCCCCAACAGCATGAAGACAGCCATCAGAAATGCGGATAACAGCATCGCAAAGAAAATTCCATATACAATGGAACCACTCTTTTCGAATATCAATGGCCCCACAGATATTCCATGAATCAAAAATCCTCCCATCAACATTGCTGATGTCCCGTCCCCTGGAATCCCTAATGCCAGCAACGGGATCATCGCCCCGCCAATCGTTGCATTGTTTGCCGTCTCAGAAGCTACTATTCCATCAATAATTCCCGTCCCGTATTTTTCCGGATGCTTGGATGTGTTCTTTGACACAGTGTAGGAAAGGACATTAGAAACGCTTCCCCCGATACCAGGCAAAATTCCGATACCAAGCCCTACCATAGCAGAGACAAACGCATTTTTAATCTGTCCGGTAAATTCCTGGAACGTGAAGCCAAAGCCCTTGATCTCTACTTCGTCCACCTCAAACTTTTTCTGCTTGTTCACCTCTGATGCATAATTCATAACCTCGGTAATTGCAAAAATACCAATCAGCACCGGAAGGAGCTTAAAGCCTGTATTAAGATTAAAATTTCCAAAAGTAAAGCGCGGCTTTGAATCCAGCGGTGCAAGGCCGACCGTAGCAATCATACAGCCCAATACCGCGCTCATAAGCCCTTTTATCATATCTTTTCCGGCAAGTGTAACGACCAGAGAAAGCGCAAACACACTAAGCGCACAATATTCGAACGGACCAAATTTTATTGCAACAGAAGCAAGCAGCGGCGCTAAAACCATCAAACACATAATACCGATAAAGGTACCAATAAATGAAAAAACCACAGCGACCCCCAGTGCTTTTGCCCCTTGCCCTTTTTGAGCCATAGGCCTTCCGTCAAAGCAGGTAGCGACTGAAGAAGGCGTACCCGGTATATTAAGCAGAATAGCAGAAATCAAGCCGCCCGAAATACCTCCGATATATAAAGCCGTTAAAGTAGAAATACCCTGTGTTGCCAGCATCGGGTATGTAAAAGGCAGGAATATGACAATTGCCATTGTCGCCGTCAATCCCGGAATCGCTCCAAAAATAATGCCGATGATCGTTCCTAATGCAATAAATATCAGCGTAAGCGGATCAGAAAATACTGTCAAAAAACCCTCTTGTATCATAAGCCACCTCCTAAAAGCCAAATATCCCTGTCGGCAAAAGTATGTGCAGTGCTTTATTAAAAATACAATACAGCAATATTGACACACCGATTCCTACTGCCAAGGAAAGGATATAATTACGTTTTTCTTTGGGAGTGAGCAGGTTAATCTCGGCAACCAGGAATAAAGCCGTCATAATAATAAATCCAATTTTTTCCAACAAGAAGATATACATAAACAGTACAAAAAAGCTTAGAATCACTTCTCTGTATTCCACTATCCGGCGTGTCGGAGAAAGTTCAGATGATTCTCTTTTCTGCTCTCCTGCATCCTTGCGAAGCTGACAGACCCCTCTCAGAATCAAGGTCAGACTCAAAACCATCATAAGGCTGCCCCAAAGCAAGGGCATAAACTGATTTGTCAACGGAGTCGTACCTTTACCCGTAAAAGGAACAATATCCTTGCAGAAGTACAGATAAAAACTATCTCCAATTGCAAATACCAGACCGCTCAGGATATCCTTTTTACTATTCATAAACCGTCACCTCCTCCGCCTTTCTGATTTGATTAATTTTCATAAGCATACTGAGGATTCTGGACGCAGAATTTTCCTCCGGCAATGACAACATCCGTCCCATTCATATAGCATGCGCAGTCTGATGCGAGAAACACCAGAACCTTAGCCAGATCCTCCGGTATCCCGAATTTTCTCATGGGAATATTGCTCAATAAGTAAGAGGAATTATCATTTCTGCTTGCCGATGAGCAATCTGTAACGATCATTCCCGGAATATAGGAGAGAACCCTGATATTATCTTTCGCCAGCTCTGCCGCAAAAGAACGGCTTAGAGAGGACACTCCTGCCTTGCAGGCTGCATATGGAGCACGGCCAGCCGCCGGCATAATGGACGCAAAAGAAGATGCATTCAATATAACCCCTCCTTTTCCTTTCATAGCGCGGGCTGCGATCTGACATCCGGAAAAGACCGACACAAGAATTATGTCAACCATTCTTTTAAATTCATCCGTCGTATAATCAACCATGCTTTTTATATAATTGGATCCAGCATTATTCATCCATATATCAATTTTTCCATATTTCTCCAATACATGATCAGCAAAATTCTGCAGCGAATCAACATCCGTTACATCCACACTTTCCGTCATCAATTCAACTCCGGCTGCTTTGGCTTCTGCTGCCGCTTCATCCAACTTAGCCTGCCGTCTCCCACAGACAGCAACCTTACAGCCTTCTTTCAGGAATTCCAAAGCCGCTGCCTTGCCAATTCCTGTAGCTCCGCCGGTAATTACCACCACTTTTCCTTTTAAGTTTAAATCCATATCAATCTCCTTTCCTATTACAATTCATTCTTTACATTTTTATTTCCCACTCCATCTCGGATGGTCATACACTGTTTTGTCAGCCACAAACGGCCACTTTTCTCCCCGGCACACGGCCAGACAGCCATCCACACACATGGAAGCCATTTTAATGACCGCCTCTCTTGTCTGCGCAGCAGAATGGGGGCTAATAATGAGATTAGGAGTATGAAAAAGCAGATCGTCCGGCTGCGGCGGCTCCTGGCAGAACACATCAGTTCCTGCACCGGCAATCACGCCGGTTCTCAGCGCGGCACACAAATCGTCTTCATTGATGATTCCACCCCGGCTGCAATTGATCACCAGCGCAGTCTTCCTCATCATGACAAACTCTTTTTCGGCAATCATGTTTCTGGTCTGCTCTGTAAGCGGCACATGAACAGACACAATATCAGAATTTTTCAGCAATTCCTTGTAATCAGAGCAGTATTCTGCCCCCAGCTTTTCCACCTGCTCTCTGGTCATAAAGGGATCATATCCCATCAGCTTCATCCCGATAGCCTGACAAATTTTTCCGGTTTCCCGGCCGATTGCCCCCAGACCGATGATTCCGACAGTTTTCCCTTCCAGCTCAAAAGCCTTTTTCGCACCGCGGATCTCCCAGTTTCCATTTGCTGTCTCCACCTGTCCCTCGTACAGATTTTTTGACAGCGCAAACATCATTGCTACCGCATGTTCCGCCACACTTCGATTATTCGCCCCTGGAGTAATCACCACCGGAATCCCCAATTCTGTCGCCTTTTTTACGTCCACACTGTCAAATCCCACGCCGGTTCTGCCGATGACCTTTAATGCAGGGCTGCTGCTGATGACATGGCTGTCACATTTCGCAATCCGAACGATCAAAACATCCGCGTCTTTCATCTCATCTAGATAATTATTGGGATCAGGGTTATCTGCTACGTGGATATCGATCTGGCAGCCAGCCTGGGTTTTCAGCCTTTCTATCCCTTCTTCACAAATTGCCTGCGTCATTACAACTTTCAATCCTACTTCCTCCTCCCATTAGATTTCTCCGTTTCCCGGTGCAGTGCCATATGAACAGCATAATCAATGGCATTTACCAGGCTTACTTCATTGCTGACTCCCTTTCCTGCCAAAGCAAAGCCAGTCCCATGATCTACACTGGTTCGGATAATCGGCAATCCCAGTGTGATATTTACACCTTCTACCGCTTTCCACGTCTGCTTGCCCCGATCATAGACAAATCCCACGGTTTTGAGCGGTATATGCCCCTGGTCATGGTACATACAGACTACAATGTCATACCAGCCTCCCAGCGCTTCCGAGAACACACTGTCCGGCGGGACCGGGCCAATCGCATAGATTCCCATTTTTTTGGCTTTCTCAATAGCCGGACAAATTTCCTCAATTTCTTCTGTTCCAAAGATCCCATTTTCTCCACAGTGAGGATTTAAACCAGCCACGGCTATCCGGGGATTCTCAATTCCGATTTCCACACACGCCTTGTTGGCAATTTCAATCACCTCCAGGACTCGTCCTGCTTTTACCCGGCTGCAGGCTTCTCTCAAGGAACAATGTGTGGAGACATGGATCACCCTCAGATCATGGTATGCCAGCATCATGGCATATTTCTCTGTATTGGTATATGTTGCATAAATTTCCGTGTGACCGTCAAAATGGGTATATCCATCGGAAAACTCTCCCTTTGATGCCGCTAATGCTTTGTTCATAGCTTCTTTATTTAAAGCATTGGTACATGTAGCATCCACTTTCCCTTTCAAAGCAAGCTGGATCACCTTTCTGACACACTGAAATGCCGCATTTCCACCTGCAATACTGACCTTTCCTATCTCAAAGGCTGTTACATCGTCAATGAGGTCCATGTGAATGACATCCACGGTTCCAGGAGTAAACCAGGCATCTGATACCTCTTTGCATCGATGAATGCGGATCTCGGGATACCCCACGAACAATGCTGCCTGCTCCAGTATCTTTGCATCACCAATCACAATCGGATTACAGTGATCATAAAGATCCTGATGCTGCAGTGCCTTGATGGTGATTTCAGGACCATTTCCCGCCGGATCCCCCATGGTGATCCCGATCACTGGTTTTCTGCTCATAGGCCACTCCCTTCCATTTAATGCATTCCTTTATCAGCATTTTCTTTCAGCACTTTTTTCAGTGCCTCTATACCAGCTTCCGGTACCTGATTAAATGGTGCCCGGCATTTCCCTACATTATATCCCAACAGAGATACTGCAGTTTTTACAATGGTATTGGGGTTGCCATATTGGAAGCAGGCACGAAACGATGCAATACTGGAATTAGCCGCCTTTGCTTCTTCTATTTTCCCCTCTGCAAACAAATCGTAAATGGAGGCCATGGTATGGGGATAAACATTGGCACATCCTGCGATGCCCCCCACACCTCCGGCTGTCAACGTCCAGATAATCAGCTGATCATTGCCAGACAGCATGGAGAAATTCCCATCTGCTTTTTTTCCTGCATCCAGGTAGGACAAAATATTAGTAAAACTGCCGGAGGAGTCCTTTGCACCTATAATATTTTCAATCTGTGCCAGCCGCTCCACCGTTGCGGGGGCCAAGGCATTTCCGGTTCGCGCCGGGATATTGTAAAGAACAATGGGCATATCCACTGCGACGGCTATTGCTTTGTAATGCTGATACAATTCCTCCTGGCTGGCTGCTGCAAAACTTGGGGTGATAACGCTCAGCACGTCTGCCCCTGCCGCCTGTGCCATTTTACACTGTTCAATGGTTTCTTTTGTGGAAATACATCCGGTACCTGCATAAACCGGAACACGCCCAGCTGCCTCCTCGATTACCGTTTCCAGAACCATCTGTTTTTCTGCCCCATTTAAAATATATCCTTCGCCATTTGTCCCAAAAGCAAACAGGCCATGAACACCTGCATCGATCTGGCGGTTTACCTGATTTCTTAATTCTGCTGTATTGACGGTCTCATCCTCGTTCATAGGTGTAATAATTGGAGTGATAATTCCTTTCAATTCCACTTTTTTCATTGCAATTTCTTCCTTTCTATTATGATAAGCTTCTTCCTGTTCTACAAGATCTCCAAATACAAGCGTCTGGCATCCTCTGCTGTAACCTTCCGCATATTATTTACCAAAAGCCGATGAACCTTCATGCCAGAACTTACCAAGGTTTCCAGATCTTCTTTTGGCACATTGTATTTTTTTAAGCTGACTGGTATATCCAGATGCTTCACGATATCCTCCAGACGATTCAAAACCCATGCAGATTTTTCTTCATCGTCAAGAGACAGATCCCCACTGTGCGCCACTTTGTCATAAGCTCTGGCAAATCGTTCCCGGCAAACCGGTTCATTAAACTTCATTACAGGCAGCAGCAGCATCGCATTGGAGACCCCATGTGGAATATGATATTTGCCGCCCAACGGATACGATAGTGCATGTACTGCTGTTGTCCCTGAAGCTGTAATGGCAATGCCTGCATAAAATGCAGCAATCAGCATTTTGTTTTTTGCCTGGAAGGCCTTTGGGTTGTCGCAGGCTTCCTTGATATTGTTCAGAATCAGGTCCAGCGCTTCAAGTGCAAAGGTATCGCTGAATGGATTTGCCTTGTTCGAAGTAAAGCACTCAATCGCATGAGCCAAAGCATCAACCCCCGTAGATGCTGCGATCTTTCTCGGCAACCGGACAAGCATCTCTGCATCCAGAATAACTGCATCTGCGATCATCTCCGGATTCACAATTCCCACTTTCAATTCCTTTTCCGGCACGGACACGATGCTGTTTGGTGTTGCCTCAGATCCGGTGCCTGCCGTCGTCGGAATCATAATGCTACGAACGCTTTTCTTCCCCAGCAAAGGATTTTCCAGCAAATCTCGTACCGTATATTTACCTGTAACCAGGATAGATGCTAATTTGGCAATATCCATCACACTGCCGCCGCCTATAGCAATAATATGATCTGCGCCGATTCCTCGAAATATATCTACAATGGCCTGTACCTGGTCACAGGTCGGTTCTGCAGGAAGTTCATCCAGAACCGTGATTTCTGCTCCGCTCTCCCTGACAATGGACAACGGATACTCCAGCAGCCCTGCATTGACAATCCCTTTATCACAAAAAACTGCGATTTTTTTTGCCCCTTCTGTCACAGCTTTCATCTGCTGCAGCGCATGTTCTCCACTATAGATCTCTCGCGGCAGCTTCAAGCTGTAGCTCGTCAACATAACATTCCCTCCTTTTTTTCTCCGAGTATTTGTTCCGCCAGCTCCACAATCAAATTTTCTTTCCCGAAGCCGCCAGATTTAGAAATGAGTTTGTAAACTTTTCCTTTTATCTCAAACTGTGAGAGCACCGTCCCCGGCGCCATCTCGCAAATTGGGATCATCTCCTCTACCTGCGCCTGTTTCATAAAGCCCAGCAAAGTATCTCCTCCGGTAATTAATAATGTACAATCTGAAGCATTCTCTATAAAGCATCTCACCAGATAACCCAGGGTATCTGCTATCTGTACCCGCAAGGTATCCCGATCCAGCCCCAGCTCCTGCGCATACCTCCTGGTATCGGGTTCTTCTGCTGTGTCATTGCTGTCCAGAATACATAATGCGGAGTTTCGATAACATTCCAAAAGTTCCCTTGCCTTAGTTCTTCCGATTTCAGTCTGAAAATATTCCGGATCCAATTTTTGTCGTGGGGTCAAACGCAGACGGACAAAACCACGTTTCTCGGCATAGTCAAGCTGGGCACAGGTAATGGGATTTACACTTCCACAGGCCACCAGCAATTTAGGAATAAACTCTGGCTGCTTGTGCCGGCCTCCTGCCAGCTTCAGCAGTGCAGGCAGCGTTTCTGCCATCCCGGCACATCCCGCAAGCACCCCTAATTGTCCGGCATCACTCAATGCATGGGCCAGCGCCGCCATATCGTCATCCGTTTTCGCATCATATACTGCGATTTCTGGTTTTCCAACTCCCGCCATTTCTCCACCTGTCATCACAATTCCATCTGACACCACTCGCACCGATACTTTACTCTGTGCAGCAATCATCTTAGGAATTTCCGAACATGTTACCGGTTCAAATGGATCTTTTCCAAATACGCTTTCCTGCACAGGAATTCCGTCTATGTAATGTATCCCATTTTGTGTTGTTCTTCCCATTTTTGGAAATGCCGGAAGAAAATGAAGAACCTGACATCCACTTCCATCTAATACTGCAGTCAATTCACTTCCTATATTTCCTCTTAATGCAGAATCTGTCTTTTTATAAATATAAGGGATCCCTGCTTCTCTGGCATTCTTCGTGATATGATATACTTTCCGATATGCGTCCTGGCTGGAAATATGCCGCGTCTCCGCGTCCATCACCAACACGGATACTTGCTCTGACGTACAAGTGAAATCGTAGTGTTCATCCCTGATTACGCGAACTTCTGCGCCGCTTTCCGCGAATTTTACACCCGTGTCCAGTGCGCCAGTAAAATCATCTGCGATAATCAACAGTCTGACCATTCTATTCCTCCATTTCATCACTCTTTATGAATGTTCTATTTTGAAACACTTTTCTTTGTTTCTTTTTGACTCAACTTTCTTTTGTTTCATTTTATCTATATTTCTTCATTTTTTCAATCCCTTTTTAGAAGCATTTAGTTTCAATATGAAACTTTTTTGATTTTTCTAGACTTTTTATTTTCATTTTGATACAATATTTAAATCAGATTGCAGATCATTAACCAAACTTTATGGACAATGGATGAATTATATTTTTTTGTAAAACAGAAGGGAGCTTTTATGGAACAAAATCATATTTTAGAAAACAAAAACCGTTCTCCCAGACCCATTCGCATTCTTGGCATCGCACCTTATAAAGGCATGAAGGCTATTATGCAGGGACTTGCTGCAGAGCGGGATGATATCGATTTGGATGTATTTATAGGTGATTTGGAGCAAGGAGTAGAAATCGCTCAACGCAATATTCACAGTAATTATGATATTATTATTTCTCGCGGAGGGACTGCTGAATTAATCAATCAAATCACCCATATTCCTGTTATTGAGGTGGCATTATCCGTCTATGACATTCTGCGTGCTATCAAGCTGGCACAAAATTATGCCGATCGCTATGCTATCATGGGCTTTCCAGGAATAACGGAAAATGCTCATCTTCTCTGCGATCTGTTACAATATAAAATAGACATTTTTACGATCCACAGCCAGGAGGAGGTACAAAAAACCTTAAAAGAATTAAAAAGACAGGGATATCGCATGGTTCTCTGTGATATGATCACAAATACTACGGCCAAACGTTTAGGTATGAACGCTATCCTGATTACATCCGGTACCGAAAGTATCTCTGCCGCCTTTGATCAGGCAGTTAAACTAAGCACCAGTTATGCTTCCATTAAAGCAGAAAACAATTTTTTCAGCGATATCCTTCGGAACAGCTCCCACTATACCCTTGTTCTGAGACAGGATGGAGAAATATTTTTCTCCTCTTTTGAGGATGCTCACACTTTTTCACTGCTCAACGTATTGAAAAAAGAGCTTACTAATGTCTTAAACGGCACTACGCTCAAATTTTTCAGAAACGTCGATGGCACCTTATATTCTTTTACCTGTTGTTCCATATCACTTATGGACCGATCCTATGGTGTTTTTTACTTTACATCCAGCCCCGTTCCTCTTGCCACGAGTAAATACGGGATTCGATATTCAAATCAGCAAGAAGCTGAGGATCAATTTTTTAACAGCTTTTATAGCATTACCAGCTCTGCCGGCAATTTACAGGCAACGATCAATAATATTGACCAGACAGCATTTCCGATCATGCTGTCCGGAGAATCCGGTTCCGGCAAGACACAGGCGGCACGAATCATTTATTCCAAAAGCCAGTTCCGCGGCAACCCACTGATTAGCATTGACTGCTCTTTGATCAATGATAAAAGCTGGAATTTTATTACCAATCATTACAATTCACCGTTTAACGACAACAACAATACAATCTATTTAAGCGATATCACAGCACTGCCTGAAAATCGGCTCCGTCAGCTTCTGTCCATTATTATTGATACCGGACTATGCAGGCGAAATCGAGTCATCCTCTCCTGCAGCTTCCAGGCTGGCCATGGCATACCATCAAAAGCAATGGAATTCGTCAATCAACTTTCCTGTATCACCGTGCACCTTTCTCCTTTGAGGGATTTGATTAACGAAATTCCCACACTTTCCAGCCTGTATTTAAATACCATCAACTTTTCCATGACTAACCAGATCATTGGCTTTGAACCAGAAGCCATGGAACTCTTGAAACAGTATGACTGGCCCTACAACTATACACAATTTAAACGCGTTCTTAACGAACTAGCTCTGATTACGACTACCCCGTACATCCAGGCAAACCATGTAGCGACCTTGTTGGAAAAAGAACGGAGTACATTTACTTCCTCCATAATTAAAAGCAAAAAATCAGAAGCAGACCAGAATGTAAACACATCCGCATCTGCTTCCGACATTTATCCTATTAATTTAAATCGCACACTGGAAGAAATTACAAATGAAATTATTCACCTGACATTAGAAAGAAACGGCGGCAACCAGAGTGCCGCAGCCAAAAAGCTGGGAATTGGACGCACAACATTATGGCGCTATCTGAAATAGAATATCTTCTACGATCGGGGACCCATTGTTTTCCTACCCCGACCGATCCAGGTTGCACAGAACAGCCGGGTTATTCCACGCAAACTGATCATGCTTAAAATAAAAAAGCTGGAAAAAAATGTATAAAAATACCAGTTGACATTTCAGACAATAACGTTTACAATAGCCCTAAACCAGAGAAGAGGAAGTTACGCTTTTATACGATCTCCAGAGAGTCCGGGATGGTGTGAGCCGGATGATGCCAGTGAAAGCGAGTGGGCCTCTGAGGGCAAGATGAACGGTTTTTCCCAGTAGTTGCGACGCAGGGCCGGCGTTATCAGGCCAGGGATGTGATGGCATCCTGTCAGAGTGGGCATACATAGGTATGTCAATTAAGGTGGCACCGCAGGTCTATTACCTGTCCTTGAAGATTACTTCAAGGGCAGTTTTTTATTGCAGTGAAAGTCTCATCGCCGAAGGCGATTTAAAATCAAGGAGGAAATCCATGGATGATCATTTTACACTATACGACTTAAAAGTAGAAGTCACTGCCTCAGACCGTCCGATGGTCTGCAGCCACAAGGAGGGCGATTATTTTCTGGTAGAAGGGGAAAACCTGGTATTCCCTCAGACCCACTCTTTTTCCATGTATGCATTAAGCGCATTGCTGCCGCTGCTTCCTGCCAAACAGCGCCCCCTGGATGAAAATGACTGGATGCTCTCAGACAGCCTGATTGCATGTCCGGATCCCAACTGCGGCGCCCGATTTAAAATCACAAGAATCGGAAAGCGCACACTAAAGCATGGAGACTGTACCGTTGTCCCCATAAATCATCATACAGGCCATACAGCAAATCGCCATGAATAAAAGCCCGCGTCCATGGCCCTTGGCGAAAAAATATTCAAACGAAAATACAAGTAGGAGGAACCAGAAATGCTCAATCAAATAAATTCATCAACCATCACATTAGACAATGGATACACCTTCAGCCGGGTCATCAACGGCTGCTGGCAGCTTTCCGCAGAGCACTGTCTGAAGGGAAGCCTGGATCTTGACGACGCAGTAAAAGCCTTTCATATGCTGAAGGAACGGGGCCTGACCACCTTTGACTGTGCAGATATCTATACCGGTGTGGAGGATATTCTGGGCCGTTTTGTTCTGGAGCTTAAGGAAATGGGCGGCTATTCCCATGACGACATTCAAATCCACACAAAATATGTACCGGATTTAAATCTGTTAGACCAGGTAAATCTTGCCTATACAGAAAAAATCATTGACCGCAGCCTTCTGCGCCTTCACAGGGACTGTCTGGATCTGGTTCAGTTCCACTGGTGGGACTATGAGGTTCCAGGAATGCTGGAAACGGCTTTTGATCTGATAAAGCTTCAGGAAAAGGGAAAAATCCGAAACATCGCCATGTGCAATTTTGATACAGAGCATTTAAAAATCATGACAGACGCAGGGATCCCGGCAGTATCCAACCAGACACAATATTCCTTATTTGACAGACGCCCGGAAAAGTCCCTTCTGCCCTACTCAAGAGAGCATGACATTTACTGCTTTTGCTACGGCTCCCTTGCCGGAGGCTTTTTATCTGACCGCTGGATCGGCATAAAGCGGGAGGATTTTGAACCAGAAACCAGATCCCATGTAAAATATCTGCAGATTATTGAGGACTCCCTTGGATGGGATGGCTTCCAAAGCCTTCTGCTTTTGCTGAAAGAGATCGCCGACACCCATCAGGTCAGTATTTCCGATGTGGCTGTCAAATATATTTTAGACCAGCCAGGCGTAGGCGCTGTAATGGTAGGCTGCAGAAACAGCAGGCATGTGGAGGACAATGTAAGAATCAGCACCTTACAGCTGACCCAGGAGGAAACCCAGCGTCTCCATTCCTTTGTGGGACAATATCCCACGCCGGAAGGCGAACCCTTTACCTTAGAGAGAACTCCTGGATCCCGATACCGCAATATTATGAAAATGAATTTGAACAAAGCTTAGAAAGAGAGGACCTGTCATGGAAGCAAGACAAAACCTACTGACCTTTCGAGGGGGAATCCTTTTCTCCTTGATTCCCCTATTGATTTATGTATTCTTCTGCGTGGTATTATTTATTTGCTTTAAAGCATTTAATATGGAAGCCCTGGCTGTGGGAGGATTTCTGGCTCTGCTGGCAGGAGGCTTATTCTGCACCAGCTACAAGGCCTTCTGGGACAGCGTGATCAAGGGAATCTCCTCCATCACATCGGTTTCTGTGGTCATCATCCTGCTGTTGGTGGGAATGTTCAGCCAGCTCATCAAGACCTGCGGCCTGTCAGGCGGTTTTGTCTGGATTGCCAACACCCTGGGCATTCATGGCGGATTTTTTGCAGCCTTTACCTTTCTTGCCACTTGTATTGTATCCACTGCCACCGGTTCTTCTATCGGAACCATGTTTATCGCATTTCCCATATTTTATCCGGCAGGCATGATCCTTGGGGCCAATGAAATGTTCATGGCAGGCAGTATTGTATCCGGCGCAATCTTTGGCGACAACCTGGCTCCGATTTCTGACACCACCATTGCCTCTGCGTCCACACAGCAGTTTGCAGACGGACATCCGGCAGATATCGGCGGCGTTGTGTCCAGCCGCCTTCCGTACTCTGCTGTTGCCGGTCTGATTACCATTGTCATCTTTGCCCTGTTCGGTGGTATGGGGGGAACCTTCCAGGGCGGAGAGATCGACGCAGCGGCAAATCCCATGTCCCTCATCATGCTCATTCCGGTTGTGGTCATGCTGACCGTGTCCACCAAAACAAGAAATATTTATGCCGGGATCCTGGCAGGGCTGAGCCTGGGCACCGCAGTGGGCCTGATTGCCGGTCTGTTTCCCTTCAGCGCTGTCTTTGCCAATGATGCCGCCAACAACGCTGCCACTGGTTTTTTAATTGATGGGGTCAACAGTATCCTCCCCACCTGCGCCCTGGTCCTTTCCGTGTTCGGAATCATGGGTGTTTTAAATGATTCCGGAATGCTGGCCCGGATTGCAGACAAAATATTAGACAGCAAAATGGGGCAGACCTCCCAGGGGGCAGAGCTGATCTGTATGGCCGGCGTCTCCCTGACCACCATCCTGTTAGGCGGCGTCACCAGCGCCTCCATTCTGACCTTCGGGCCAATCCTCAACAGGATCGGCGCTGCCAGAAATATCCACCCATACAGGCGGGCTAATTTACTGGACGGAACTGCCAACAGCCTGCCGGCCATTATTCCCTTTATGAGCGTATTTGTGTTTATTGGATCCGCCTTGACCGGATTATCCCCGGTGGTGGTGGCAGGCGGCTCCTTGTATGGATTTGTCCTGTTCGCCGTGTTTTTGGTTTCTGTCCTTACAGGATGGGGCCGGAGACCGGAAAGCTAAGTGTCCCATGAGCTCTGGCTTTCCCCAAAACCGGTCCATCCTGCTGTATTTTTACCGCACTTATAAGCTGTTCCTTACAGCACAAAGGACAAGATCAGATTAAACGCCACAGAAGACAGCACACTTACCGGAACTGCCACAAACAGCAGCTTGGGAAACATTTCATTTCTCTCCTCCTCTGTGCTGCAGGAGCCAAGTACCAGGCTTCCGCCAGAGGAAAATGGTGAGATTGCAGAGCTCTGAGCTCCAATAATAATACAGGCAAACAAAGTCAGCGGGTTGATTCCCGTAGTCCCGGCCAAGGTGGGCACCAAGGGGAACAATGCCGGACACACCACTCCCAAAGTACTGGAGAAAAAGCTCATAATGGCTCCAATGATACTGAAGGCAATGGGCACGATCCATGTGGGCAGGCTGCTTCCGGCCCAGGCAGCCAAAAGGTCAATGGTTCCGGCCTCAATCGCCACATTGATCAGCATTCCCACACTGCAGATCATGATAATGGTATTCCACGGAACCTTGGCAATCACATCCTTCTGAGACGCCAGCCCAAAGAACATGGCAATCACAGAAAACAGCACTGCCACCAGCCCCACATCCATCTTACTGTTAATAAACGTAATCGCCTCTGCCCCTGGCAGAATAATATGTAAAATGGGGAAGATCAAAACCACAATAATCATGGCAATCATCAGATACAGGTTGATCCTTTGTTTGTCTGTAAATGCTTCCGGCCTTTCAAAGGTCACACCCTTGCCGATGCCGCGATTGCTCTTGGGAATATAGCGGAAGGCACCGATCAGCAGTAAGGAGAACAGCACACTCCCCACAAAAATCACTGCCGTGTAGGAAAATGCCACGTCGCCCAAACCGCCTTCCTCCATCAGCCCCCGAAAAATGATTCCGCTGCCGCTGGTCATAAAATTGGCCCCGGACAATGCGCCGCAGTTAATGGCTACCGCCCCTGTAAGCTGATCCATCCTGGCCTCTTTACAGATCAGGATGGTAATAGGAGCCATAAACGCCATTACCGTAAAAAATCCTGCCCCCAAAGCCGCGATTCCCGCACTGGCCAGATACAGGGCAAAGGGTAAAAGTCCAGGAAATCTCCGGCAGGCATACAAAAGATATCGGGCCGTTTTCTCCAATGTCCCATTAACCAGGGCAAAATTATAGAACAGAGAAACAGAAAAAATCACAAACATAGTACTGACCGGCCATCCGCCGATTACATCTTTCGTCTTCATTCCCAGGGCAAAGCAGCCGATTAGATAGGCAAAAACAATGGCAAAAAACCCTGTATTGAATTTTGTCTTATATCCTATGGCAACCGACAAGGCAATTGCCCCGATTATCAATGCACTCAGCATAATTTCCTCCTACTGTTTTTCTCAATCCATTTCTTTACTCAATTCCCAAAAGACCTGCCTGGATATCATGGGTCATATATCGAAGCGCATCTTCCCCTACCCCATGATCCGAGAGATACTGCATATACTGCTCCAGGGCAATCTCCCAGTTGGGATTCTCCACCTGTCCGCCGTCTGTAGACACCATAACATTTTTATACCCGCATGCCTCCACAGCCTCCAGGTTCATGGGAAGATTGCTCTTATATTTTCCTCCCCCCATGGGCTGAGCAAAGCAGTGCTCCAGAATCACATCATAATCCTTCACGATCCTCACCTGATCCTCCAGGCTCATCCCTACCATCCACCACTCCGGATGAGTCACCACCAGCTTTTTCACCCCGGCATCCCTGGCTGCCTCCACTACCCGGAAACACTCCTCCGGAGACACATGACCGGTTCCCAATACTACGTCATAATCCTTTACCAGCCGAAAGATATCAGACAATTCCGGCACCACCTTTCCGTCCCGAACCACCTCCACACAGCCGGACGGATCCTGATTCTGCTTCATCATATTGTTCCGCGCCGACTGGGTCGGAAGCCAGATCACCTTTGCCCCCAGCTTCAGCCCGCTCTCCACGGCCCAGGGATTAATGCCGCCCATCTGACGGTTCATGGTAACACTGCCGAACATAGTAAAATCATTATCCCCCTGATGAACGATTTCATTATGCCGGTTGCATAAAAATGCCCGGTCAACCGTAGTCCCCTGGTGAGTTTTGATCACAATCGCCCTTGCCCCTGCCCGGATTCCCGCCTCCATCAGCTCAAAATCATCATATGCCCGATGTCGGATATCCGGATTAGAGTGAACATGCATGTCAATCACTCCCTGTAAAGATACTTTTCCCATTTCTTCCTTTCTCCTTTACAATTTTCTGACAAACACCGGTTTTTGTCTTGTATTTTACGTATGAATATCATATAATAAATCAGAGATTGATGAAACTGAAAATACTTTATATACTCCATCGGAAAAACCGATAGCAAAAGAAAAGGAGATTACCAGACATGCATCTGAAAGAACTGACCTACATTGTTACCCTGGCAGACGAGGGCAGCATTTCCCGCGCTGCTGACAAGCTTTATATGGCTCAATCCAGCCTCAGCCAGTTTCTTCAGCAGTATGAATCCGAGCTGGGGCTGCCCTTATTTATACGCACCTCCAAGGGAATCCGCCCCACTGCCGCCGGCATCTTGTTTATTGACAATGCCCGCACCATCCTGACCCATTACCGCCTGGTTCAGAATGAACTTTGGGATATGGCAGAGCTGAATGGCGGAAGTGTAATTCTGGGCATCAGCTCCTTCCGGGGCAGATATATGCTGCCTAAGATCCTGACACGTTTTTATGAAAAATATCCCGGAATCCGGGTTGATATTGTAGAGCAGAACAGCATGGCCTTAGAAGACCGCCTGATTGACGGTTCCATTGACCTGGCCATTGTAGCCCTGCCCCTTACCCGTTTGACTCATGAAGTAGAATTTATCAAAAAAGACGAAATATTTATTGTAGCCAACCGAAATCATCCGGTTATGAAATTTGCCCGCAAAAGGAAGGATTCCCCCTATTATTGGGTCGATCTGAAAGACACGGCTTCCTTTGAATACATCTTAAGCGATTACGATACCATTCTCGGCAGCACCAGCCGCCGCCAGTTTCAAAAAGCCGGCATCAAGCCTATTGCCTATAATACCAACATTACGGCAGATTTAGGCGTAGCCATGGCCCAGGCCGGACTGGGCCTGGCTTTTACCTATCATTCCTGCGCCCGGAACGATCCAAACACAGAATACCTTTCTATCGGAGAAGACGGCGTATTTCTGGAGCTGGCCCTGGCTCATCCCTACTCCACCTACCAGTCCAAAGCCGCACTGGCCCTGGGAAACGTCATCAAACAAACCTTTTCCCCTCAGTCAGCTTCTCATCCTTCGGTTCAGCAATAAAATATGCCGGAACATCACGAAAGCCCTGCCTCTGTGCCAAACCATCTTCCGATTCTGCCGATAAGCCTCAGCACATCCTCCTTCATTGCTTCCGGAAAGGAGCTTAATACCGGCGCTGTCTCAAAGCTCAGAGCCCCGTCAAACCGGATTGCCCGAAGCCCTCTTACAAATCCCTCCCAGTCCGTAGAGGTTCTGTTTTCCCTGGTTTTGGTAAAGGTAAAAGGAATCTGATGCAGATCCTTCATCCCGTCATTGTCATGGATGTGAAGCACCTTCAGCCGGTCTCCCAGAGCCGTGAGAAACCCTTCAAAGTCAATCCCCACCAGATTGGCATGTCCTGTATCGAAACAAAATCCCAGCACCTGGGCTTTATATTTTTCGTTTATCCGGTCAATGCGCTCTGCTGCCTTTTTCACATTACAGCAGGGTCCCTCTACAAGATGTCCTCCTGTGTTCTGATAAAGATTCTCAATGCATATGGTGATCCCAAGCTCTTTTGCCATCGGCGCAAGAAAATGGAGAAACTGCTCTGTCCTCTCCCACTCTGCCTCCTCTGAGCCAAGCTGCTTTGCCAGCTTAAATCCATGAACCACAATGTACCTGCACTCCAAAAAGCTGCAGATTCTCATGCTTTTCGGTGCAACTACATTCCGCAAATAATCATTCAATTCCCTGCTGCCATTGGGTACATAATTGGGGTAAGGCATATGAAGCTGATGAATCCGGATCCCCGCCTCTTTTGCGCCCTTTTTATGAGGTGTAAAAAACGTCTCCAGCTCCCTGTCCGACTGGTCAAAAAAATCATTCTTTTCCTCTCTGTACAATGCCGTATTTTCCAGATAAGAATTTAAGCTGAAATCCACACAGGAAAACCCTGTCTTTTTCAGCATCTGAAATCCAGAGAAGGGATCCTCATCCATTACCACATTCTTTGACTGCACTCCGATCTCCATTTCCCCTACACCTCCCTCAGCCGGTCAAAATGAAACGACGGCATATATTCATCATTAAAAAATCCGATGTTTTTTACCCCCATATCCTGAAGCTGCTTTTCGATCTCCCGGTAATAAATGTTGCAGATCAGCACCACACAATCACCGGAAAGCTCCTTCAGGGCCTTGGGCGGCTTTACCTCCAGGCCGCAGAAGCTGCTTCCCCACAGCCTTTCGTTGTTGTCACAGGTAAACAAAGGCGGATAGGCCTCCCCATAGCATTTCATATAATTCCGGCACATATTGCCCGCTCCAAAGAGTACGATAGAGCTGTATTTCCTCAGCAGTCCCTCTATCTCAATCTGCCATTTAAAATACTCTGCCACAGCTTTGGCAAGCCCCATAAGCTGAGGCCGCAGCAAAGGAGAAAAGGCCCCTGCCGTGCCGGCCAGGTCAAAGACAAGCTGCCCGTCAAACCCCACCTTTCTCAAGCCCCGGATCAGACTCAGCCAATCCGTCTGAGACTGTCCGCCTTCCACGCTGGTAAACGGCAGCATAGAAGTCTCATGATACCCGTCACAGTCCCGGACGATCACCAGCTTGATACGGCTGTCCAAAGCTTCTGCAAACTCAGCCATATCCTGTCCGCAGAGATTGCATACCCCCACGTCCATACAAAACCCAAAGCATTCTTGGCCAAACTCCTCATTCAGCCGGTCCACCCATTCTGCCGCCTCACTGCCATCCGAACAGATTCCCCTTATCAGATGACCGTTCATATCCCGGCATTGATTTTCCAGCAAAAGCATTACATTATTTTCACGGGCCACAGCCCCAAGACGCAGATAATAATCCCGGTTCACCTTCCACACATCCTGACGGCTGACCCCGGCAAACAAAGGACGGACAGCCAGATACCTACAGCCAATCCGGCCGCAGTATCGGATACTCTCCTTCTGAATCTGAATCAGCAGCTCAGTCAAATCCTTGCGCTTTGTGTTCCGCTGCAGATAGGGACTTCTGGCAGACAGAATCTTAAGCCCTCTCTCCCTGCACAAAGAAACCATCCGGTCAAAACGTCCGCCCAGCTCTGCCGGATTCTCTGTTACCAGCTTTACATCGGACGGCAGCTCTCCCTTTTTAACAGGCTCTCCCACATTTTCCAGCTCCCCGGCCCCGCAGCACATCCCCAATTCCAAAAATACATTCTCAAAACCGGCGTTCACCAGATCCATCATCCCCTGTCCGGGCATATTCGGATTCACAAGGCCTGCCGGAGAACAAACAATATCCATAAAAACCCCTTTCTTCCCAAAATCATGCAGCAGCTTCCCAAAGAACAGCTCCTAATCTTTTACAAAAGCTTTTTCTCAATCAGCCCTTTAATCTTTGTAGAGCTTGTGGTCTGGGTATAAGGAAAGAACACCAGATCCGCCCCCCGCTTTTTCAAATACTCCTTCTTTGCCAGCCACACCGGATCCTCCTCATAATCACTGCCGGAAAACTGCACATCAAAATGATACCGGCGATATGCCTCATCCGTATCCCCTCTGTCTGTAGGAAGGGCCACCGCCTCGTCCACATACCGGCAGGAGGCCACCAAATCCATACGCTCCTCAAAGGAAATACATGGCATGGTCTTTTTGTTCTTCATCACACTCTCATCGCTCACCACTCCCACAATCAGGTAATCACACTGCTCCTTTGCCCTCCTGAACATGTTAAGATGGCCCACATGAAACAAATCAAATACCCCGGCAATATAGCCGATATGATATTTCTTAGGCTCCCTCCTCTCATCCTGAGCTGGCAGAGCCCTCTCGGGCAGCTTTCTGGGATATTCCTGATGCCAGTCATAGACACTGTAGTGAAAGATTCCCATGTCCTTAAGCTGGGTCATAATCGGCACACAATTCTTAATGCAGATCATCACCTTAAAGGAATCCTCCGGTAAAGACCGCAGGTATTCCGGCGAAAAAATCCCGATCCCTGCCATGGAAGTCCCCCATTTGTCCGGATCATTGTCCAAAATTCCCGCAATCTCATAATCCCCGCCAAACTGCTCCAAAAACTTAGAGGCATAGATTCCCGAACCAAACAGATAAATCTGCCGTCCTCCGGTTCCCCTGAAAATATCCTTAAAAACCCGCTCATACTCATTCTCGGAATAATTCATCCGGCTGCGGTTGGCACTGACAATGCCTCCGTCCCGGCGGCAGAGCTGATGATATTTGGAAAGCTCCTTCTCGTTGCGCAGCTTGTCAATAAAGCAATAAGAAAACCGACGCCACAAATCCTCAAACTCATTTAAATGATACCGCTCCTGCAGCTCCTTTTTAGGAAGACGCAGCTCCATCTGAGCATTGCCCCAATAAATAAAATCAATGGTCCGCATCAGGATCACATTGGCCGGAAGCTGCTCCTGATAAAACTCCTGATCATAAAACACAAAATCCCCGTCCACATAAAAGCAATTCAGGGAAACCAGGTCAATATACCCTCTTTTTAAAATAATCCCCAGCCTTCCCGGCTCCCTCTCACTGCCAAGAGCAATCTCCCTCCACTGATTTCGTCCCGGATCATCCGGCTTTCCCTTCTCCCAATCCGGCGCAAAATGCTCCCAGTCTACCTGATCATAAGGTACATGCTCCGAGGAATGGCAGATCCGGTCCCAGAACCGATCCAGCTCGGCAAAAAAACGCTCCCGATCCTCACAGAAAATCCGCCTGAGATAATCCGTAGCCGCCTCGCCCTTTACATAAGGCATCAGAAAAGCCCCATGCTCCATCCTGGCCTTTACCATCCTGACCCCATGCTCCTCCAGATCCAGGGTATTGGCCATCAGCTGCTCCAGCTTTCCCCGGCCTTTTTCATAGAGGGCCTTTTTCTCCACCTTTCTGTCCCTGCGGATAATAGTGGCCAGAGCATCCTCCTCTCCCCGGTCCATAGAAATCGTCACCTGCTTTGCATTGGCAAAATGTCCGTCCAGAGGACACTCGATCAGATACCCATTGGCCATGGTATGAAACATCCCGTTCTCAATCAATGTGGTATACAGCCTTTCCTCCTCCAAAAAAACCGTCTCCGGGCTGTGGTACTGGGGGATGATCCTGACATCCAGCTGCTCCTCCGGCAGATAATCCTCTGCATACAACGCCTGGGGCCGCAGCAGCTCCGGAAGCACGGAATAAAACCTGTGATAAAAAAAGCCCGCCTCCTCCAGCATCCTGGTAAGCTCTGCCTTCGCATAGGCACGTCCCTCCATCCGCTCCCATTCTGTCTGGCTTATCTTCACATAATTCTCAATCCCGTCAAAATTGCGCTCCGTAAACACATCCCGGTCCCCGCAGAAATATCGTACCCCCAATCGGTTGTCCGTACCTAGAAGCAGCCTTCCCCCAGGGCTTAAAAGATCACATAAAGAACGGAGAACCCTTACCGGATTTTTGCTGCGCTCCAGCCCTCCGACCCAGATAATCGTATCATAATCTCCGGAAGGTTCAAAGCCTTCTTCCGCCTCCAGCTCTCTCCATGCTGCCAGATCCACCTCCAGTCCGCACTCGGAAAGAGCCTCCTCCAATATCTCACAGGGCTCGCCCTTTCCTGTAAGAAGCAAAACCCTGCTTCCCTTTTGAAATTCGTACCATCGGATCAATCCCTTCGGCAGCTCCCTGACCAATTTTTCCGCCTGCATATTTCCATACGCTCCTTTTCCTGTTCTGTCTCTATATCGCCAAAAAAACTGACGTTATTGTCCTCGTTGTTCTTATTATATAACAAAAAGAAACAAAAGAAAAGAGCCTGTGTACTGCCTCAATCCTCCTCCAGTCCAATCTGCAGCAGATATACTGTTCCGCCAATTCAGGAAAACACATATGGTGCATTGGATTTTCTTACAATAATTCCACTATTAGAATAATAATTCCGGTCCAGATATTCCTGCTCATGGTCTGTTTTATCCTTCAAAATATCATAGATTTGTCCTTTATATGTAAGAATCCCCTGACCTTCTTTCACAGTCTGTTCAATCTGATCACAATATTCCTTTATTAAGCTCTGATCCACCTGGTATGAAGACATTCCCTCTATAAAACGCTTCATATTATTCGGTTCTTTTATTGCAGGAATCTTTAAATCATTATAATCGACAAAATGGCAAATACTGTCAAACACCCGGTCCTGGTTTCTTCCAGGACCAACCATAATCTCAACAACCGGCCAGCCTTCCTTTCTGTATACATCCAGATATGGTATCAGTACTCCCTTGGCATTCCGGTATTCTATCAGATCAAGATCCGAATTATCCCCATCCTGCCTGTTTACTACAGCAGCATTGAAAATAAGCCGCACTTCTTTTTCCTGACGGAACTCATAATTTTTAATATATGGAGCTATTTCCTTCCATAGACGGATACTATTTGAATCAAAATCATCCTGAATCCCCACTTCTTCGGCATATGCTTTAATTGTTTCAGCTATGTTCTTTTTTTCGTTTTTGTATTCATCAAAGGGCATTCCTGTCCTGGTAAAATAATGTACGTCTCTTAATGTGGCTGATATATTTTTCTTATCCTTCTCTGTATTGGAATACCTCCTCTTTATTTCAAAATATTGCTTCTTTTCCGAAAACTGCATACCCAGACGCACACCAGATTCTCTTGCATACATATACCACTGACTTAAGAGATCTGCTTCTTTAGAAAACGAGATAGAATAAATTTGCGGAATTTTTTTCAACGCTTCTTCATAGGCATAGTCCGCTCTAAAAAGCGACGTTTCCCCTCCTCCAAGATCATTGCTTCCAAATATTTCCCGCAATTCCCGCAGCCCATTGATATATTCTTCCGAATCATTCAAATAGCTTATATGAGTTGCAAAGATATCCCCTTGTGTTAAAATATACTTCATTGTCTCTGATGTTGTATAATAATACAATAAATCCATCTTATGCCAGTATTCCTTTCTCATGATTCTCATTCATCTCTGCCGCTCTTTTCACTTGATTCTTATTCCAATATAACTGCCCCTCATAAAAATTCGGAGTACTGATTATGTGATCAGGAAAGGTTTCCATAAGCAGTCCCTTAATATCACTAGGTCCTGATGTATAAAACCATATCTTTTTTTCTGAATCCCTCATAAGAGCATATTTCACATTAACTCTTGTAAAAAAATTTTCTATACTCATATCGCCTTTTAAATCATAATCCATCAAAAAAATAATATCAGGTATACAATATAATTCATTCATTTGATCCAGAAATTCTTTTTGAGTCTCAACCTGCACTACATCTATATGAGTATGCATTTTATATTCATTCATTAATTCTTGTTTGTTATTTTTATCTAGTGTATTGTTAGGGTAATACAGCGTCTTATAAAAAATCACACCTTCTTTCTGAAGCTCCTGGATGCTCTGCATTACTTTCCAAGGTCTGTCATCTACTACTACAATTCTTTTCATACCAAATCCCTTTCCTCATTCTCATCTTTAAACTTTTCTGCCAAAATTGGAACCATAATTGAAAAATAAACCTTGCCGTTGTTTTCTCTTTCCTCTACGAATATTTGAAATTCCTCTCCCAGCAGACGTAAAATCTGCCGCTTCAACTGCCTATATTCCATAGGATCCCATTCTCTATTCGACTCAAATCCTTTGTTTTTTTCAAATACCTTTATTTTTTCATCCAAAATACTGGCCACAACCCATTTGATATAACGTGACATACTCCATAAGGAAATACCCTGATTATCTTCCTCAGGAGGATATTTCAGTTCCTCCATAACCTGCGCAGGCTCCTTTTGCGTTTTGCTTTCTCCCACTTGGTTTGCGATTCTAAGCCGGCCGTCTGATGTTTTGGAACAATACACGGTAACACAATTATTTTCTATTCGTCCTCTATTCTCAATTGCTGCGTTAATCATAAGAGAATACATCAGCAAAAAGACCTCCCGCTCTGCATTAGTATAATCAAAAGAAACGATTTCTTCATCCTCGCGCAATGGAAAATCCTCATCAAACATCAGCTCTTGTGATACCATTAGTTTCACTGCCTTTTCCATGTCACTATTAATAATATAAAATTCCTGCATTTTTGCAAAAAGAGAAATTGGTGAATCCCATTGCTTAGGCTGGTAGGGAACCCCTTTAAAATAATAATCCATGGTAAGACTATGTCTGTAATGTTCACTCACGTTCAAATCTGCCAAAAGCATCAATAAATCAGACTGATAATAATCACCATATTTATTTTTTGCAAGCATATGATTATACTGCTCAAGCTTTATGTCATTCTTTGTATGGGTATGGGCTTTTTGTTTGCTGTGCAAGGCATTTTTCTTTCTCTGCCGGGCAAGCTCATAAAAAAATCCTTCATTGGTTCTGTTAAAAACAGAATTATTTAAATACCAATAATACTGCATTACACTTCGAATCCTGTTCAGCCATTCGATACCTGACAGACCATCCTGTTTTGATTTTTCCCACACAGAAAAAATATATACCGGATATTCTGTAGTATGTCCCAGTTCCCACATGAAGATTTTTTCTTTAAAATCATACAAATATTCTTTTTCCGGCTGACTGTTTCTCTTTTGAAATTCCTGCAGAATTTTGACCACATTTTTCTCACGGATTGTCCATACAGTGCCTTTTTCTTCACTGCTTCCCAAAATAATATATTCCTTTTTGGGTTTCAAAATCATTTTCTCTGAAGCCAGCTCGTCAGGCAATAATGCATTATATTGTTCCATCAATTTATTTTCCCACAGATCATATTCTGCATCAAGCTCCATTATAATGATGACCTCTTTGGATGACATGATATATTTCATACACTTTGCAATATAGTCAACTTTTGTCAGATTTCCATTTTCTGAAAAATCAGTGGTTTTCAAACCATTTTCAAAATCTGATGATATGAATCTATGGAGCAGAAAATTAGATGCAACAAAAATTTTCCCACTGTCAGTCAGCTTATGACTTTCACTATACATTCCATATAATTGCAGAAGATTCATGAAATCCTTGAATTGATAAGGCGTAATATATTCCTCCAGCACCTCAGTCTCAAATTTTATGAATCTGACTGTTAAATCTTCTTCTGTCTCATTATTTAAAGGTTCTGGCAAATGATCACGTTCCCGATTTACCCGCTCACTTAATTTCTGAATAGCATCTTGGTAAATCCATACATTCTCCAAATAAATATCCTTCTGTATTTCGTCTAAATCTTCATATTCCTTTTTACAAAACAACTGATCTAGCCATAAGCTTTTGCTGGTATCAGAGCTAACGCCAGTCAGCTTTTTCATCAAATATCTATAATATTGGATAAAGCCATTCCGATCCTTTTCCTCTATTTTCTTAACATAATTCAGGATATACTGCATATTACTTTCCCGCATTATGAAGTTGCTTTTCATTTCTGTTAACTGCTTTAATAATACCTTTATTAAATCCTGCCTTTGAATTTCTGAATCGAAAAATTCCTTTATAAAGCTCTCAATCTCAAGAATTTTTTTTCGTATTTTATCTTCTTTTAAATAAGACTTTTTTTTGCTTCTGTCAATTACCTGATTATAGCTTTTTTCCGTAAGGGTACACAAGCACACCAATAATAAGAAATCAAATACAGCCTCCTTTATTGCTTTATCAAATACTCTGAATGGCCTGCTCAGCACCTTGCAATAAGAAAGAAAATATTCTGTTTCCTCTCCCTGATGTATCCTGCTCCCTTCTAAAACCAAAGTCATAAGCTGTTCAAAAACTTCTTTTCTGCAATTTCCGTGATACCTTTCATCTAAAAAGATCATGGAATTATTTGTACAGATCAGTCTTCGAAAGGATCTTCTTTTTCTTTCTTCTGCGTCCTTTCCTGATTCTTCCTTATCTCTAAGTTCTTCCCTCTCCTTTAGATATCCCACCAGTGAATTTACAGAAAATTTTTTCTCCTCGCTTCTCCAGTACCTCTCCATTTCTTTTGTCACAGAGCTTCTTTTTAATGTGTCTGCCTCATTGGCCAGATTACAGTAAACACAGGCATCACCATGGTTTCGTATGGACGAGATATGAACGGTACGAAAAGCATAAAAACAATTTTCTTCCTTGATGCCTGTATACTGCCATCTGCTGGATCCTGAATTTCGATCAATCAAAACAAAAATCCCATCAAAAACAGCATACTTCTGTCTTTCTGAAATAACAAAATCTTCTATAATCGACTGGGCAAGACTTCTGGCTCTCTGAAATGTACGGCCTGTGATAATCACATCATCTACATAAAAAAGATGGAGATGTCTTTTCAATCCTATGTTGTTTGTCTCATAATCTGCCATCTTTTGAACAAATTTTCTGAGATTGGAAAACTTCGCCCTAAAATTACATCTATATTCTTTATCCACATCATCACGTATGACCACAGCCGCATTTCCAAATACACAGCTATTGACATACTCAATAAATCCTGCATTGCTGAAATGTGCCGGACAAATCAACACAACATAATCATTTTGAGGAATTTTTATTTTACTCTTTATATCATTAAGCCAATCTATAATTTCCTTCGAATGTTCAACAAGTAAACGTTCTGTCTGAAAATAAAAAAGAAAATGATTTGCGTTTCTTTCTAAATGACAATACAACACCACATTACGCAAAATCTCTAATTTCTGTTCCTCCCTATGGATTTCTTCTCCGTTGATACGACAGGGCATCCTTTCTTCACATACCATTCCAAAAGCCTGATTTGGAATCGTAGATGCTGCGTTTGCTTCAATAAGCGGCTCCTCGTCAATAATTTGTTCAGGAAAACACATATCACATTCCAAAGGTTCCATATACTCCAGCGTTACCTCTACAAAAAATTCTGGTGAGGGAAAAATTTCCATTCCTTGTTTTCCCAGAATACGCTTTCCTTGTTTGACCCAATACCTGTTTTCTTTAACAGAGCCCACCAAAATCAGCTCAAAATTGCGCCAAAATGAAGCTTTGCATTCCTTCCCATTCCTTTCAATAAACAAATTAATCATTTTTTCATTTGTTTTTAGTGTGCTTGCAATGGGAATTACACAAACAATTTTCCTTGACTGAAAATATTCCTTTCGCTTTTCTTTACCAATTTTTCCTTCTTCAAAATAGGTACTATAACGGATTCGGTCTATATGAGTAAATCCTCTGTTTTCTGTCTCTCTCTCCAATATGGCATAATCCACATCAATTCCCGGCAGCATCCTGCGCAAAAACTGCATGGTACAAAATACGGTCTGTTCAGAATAATTTGTATATCCATAAAGCGTGATTCTATCTGAAGCTTGTATTGGAGATAAATCATTTTCAGATGGCCTCAACATGCTCTTTATAATCAAAAGGGCAAACCGTTCTACAAAAAGCGAATTTCCAAAAAGCACCTCTGCCTCATAAAAATGGTTTACATGGATTGTAGAACCTAGGCGCATATGTGTATTTTCTATTTTACATCCTAAATCCCAGCTCTGGATACTCCTGCTTATCACAGTCTTCACATACATTTCAAAAATCGTATCCCCTGACTTTTCCTTTGCCAATATATCAAAGGGATACTTTGTGATTTGATTGCTCTGTTTAACCTCGTTTTCGTAATACCATTTTTCAAAATAATTCTTCCAGCGGGTTTCTCTGGAAAAGTTATTAGAATGATTAATTAATAAAGTATCATTCCAGCTTTCCGGAAGAATAATAATTTCTTCATAATATTCTGCTGTATATAACGCAATCTGTTTCCCTCCTTTACCGCTTAAATCCTCACTCAAATTTCTCCAGCCCCAAAAAGAAGCATCTAAAAACATCCATACAAATTCCTGCTGACATTCATGCAATACAATATGAAACACACGAGTGCTCTGAAGCATTGCCAAAATAATCGCTTTATAAATAATCTCCGCCATATCCCCCTGAATATCTTTTGCATTTACGCATATAATCTTCCCTTCTCTGTCTTGCTTTTCCCCTTCCTTTGATTCCCCAAAATCCAAAAAATACAAGGCAATCTTCTCGATAAAATCTGCTTTTTCCTGTGATGTCACGGCTGTCATCTTTATTGGCAATTCTTTATTAATAACCTCATAGTAAAACAAATGATCTCTGTTATTTATTTTATATTCACAATCTTCTATTCCGTAATCGTCGAATTTCTCTATTTTGTTTTCTGTCTTTATTGGAAATAAAATGGAATAGCATGTTCCAGGCAGACAAAACTGCCGTATATGTACTGCATCATTCCCATTGTCATAATAAAGCTCATCCTTTTGAGGATGATGTTTTGAAAAGCTTTGCACAAAAAAATGCCCATTGCTTCTTTGTACGGTTCTTTGAAATATCTTCAAACCATAATGATTAATCACATTCTTTTTTTCTGAATAATATTGTTCCCATGCCTTACGGATTTTATTGTCTTTACTATCCACGAAAAAATCTCTGGGTCTTAGGTTTTCAAAAGCTTCCTTCACTTTAGGTTCCGACAAATCCCCTCTGAATTTATCTGCAATATTCAACGTCTCACTAAAACCAGGATAATCGGTTATCATAAATTCAAGCCATTGTTCCTGTTCCTCTCCCAGAGCATATTTTTCTTTTACATAAATATTGTCGTTTTCTAAGATCCGAAAAGAAAAAGCCCCTCTCTTTCTGCAAGAATGAAATATAATATTTTCAATCAACTGAAGACTGCCATTGGCCCAAATTGCAATTTTCTGCAATTCACTGCTAAATTCTGCAAAATTTAAAAACCCTTCCTCATTCCCTTCCAACAAAAAACAAAACAACAAAAACGACAGCATATTTACTTTCCCTAAATATGCTGCGCTTTGTTTTGTCTCACATTTTTTCAATTTCTCATAATTGCCTGACAATTTTCGGCATGCTCCAGAAAGAAGGCTGGAAACGTTTTTTTCATCCCCTTCCCCTCTCAAAAAATCCTCAATCATTTCTGCCGGGATCATTTCCGATACATTCTGACGCATAAGCTTATCCATGGATGCATCTACAGGAACTAAAGGCAAAAATTTAGATAAAACTCCTATCCTGGATAGTTGAAGATGCTTTATCTTATCAAATTTAAAAAACAGGCTTTCATAAACAGACTCTCTATTCCTTGTCAGCATAGAAAAAAATTGTGATGTTTTATGATAATCACCTTGCTCTCCTGATATAAGAGCCACGATTCTGCAATGACGGCAGGAATCCCATATCAGATAAAAATTCTGTAAATCTACAACGTCAAACAGCTGCCTGTACTCGATGGATATAAAGAAAATATAATCATATTTTTCTCTGACCTCATATATCTTTTCAGGCTTTTTGATACTCAAAAATTCTTCGTTGGAGTGATCCAGTCTCTTAATCAGCGAAAAATTGTTCGTCCATTTTCCTTTTAAAACAAGCGAAGAAACCACCTCAACATCCCGTGGTTCCATCTGTCTGTTTTCAGAAAATTTTGTAATAAAATTGCTGATTGCCCCCCATCCTATCCCGCGTAAATATTCTAATTTGAATATAATAAATGGCCTAAGTGTTTCCATGATCTCTCCCCCCTGCATTAAAATTCTTATTATCCCACTTTTATTTTATCATATGTCACCGTAATCTTCAACATTCTTGAAGGCTTCTAACAGGAAAATATCCGTTATATAGTCCCTCCAAACCAAGCCAAGCCAAAAGGATTCCCGGTCTGCCAATGGATGTCCCTGCAGCAAAAAGAACCAATACCAGATCAACCCTGTAATCAAAATATCGGCTCAATATCTATTTCATTTTCTCTAATAGCTATAATTAATGAGATACTTTCTCGCAGTAGCAAGAAAAGAAAACATGACCCACGCTGCAGAATTGCTTCACGCTACCCAGTCTACACCTTCACAACAAATAAAAGCACTTGAAAACAAATTAGGAAAGAAATTATTCTCACGCCGCAGCAGGCGACCTTATTGGTTCAGCTCGGTATACCAGAAAGTCCCGGAAAACAAGATTTTAGCAGTATATCTGTGAAAATATATCCCGACAATCAATAGAAACGAGGTGTGTAAATTGTATACAATATTTCAGCGAACAAAAATTTCAGAACCGACCTTATTCAACCCGTCTGACACCACAAAAAGAATAGAAAACTTCCCGGAGGTTTGTATTTCCACATTTTCTGACAGCATCATTCAAAAATTTGCTTCTCTGGATCATGTAGAAAAGATAGCAGAACTCTATTCTGCAAATGGCGCATTACCTGTCTACAAAATCAATTACAAGAATACGGCCCTTGCTTTTTACCGTTCTATGGTAGGCGCACCGGCTTGTGTTGCGTGTTTTGAAGAAATCATTGCTATGAGAGCTAAAAAGTTTGTCTTGTTCGGCTCCTGCGGAGTATTGGACGAGAATACGTTCAAAGACAACATTATGATTCCTGTTTCAGCTGTCCGTGATGAAGGTACCAGCTATCATTACATAGCTCCCTCTCCGGAAATCGAAGCAGATCCACATTCTATTCAAATCTTAGAAAATGTTTTAACAGATTGTGGCTGCTCCTATGTAAAAGGAAAAACATGAACTTCCGATGCCATTTACAGAGAAACCTGCTCCGCCATTGAAGAACGTCGGCAGGAAGGCTGTCTTGCCGTGGAAATGGAATGCGCCTCTATGCTGGCAGTTTCCAAATACAGACACATTCCTTTTATTCAATTTTTATATGGTGCAGATAACCTTAGTTCTGACACATGGGAAATCCGAGACTTAATGTCTTATGGCCTTACCAATGCAGAAAAGTATATGGTTCTTGCCTTTGAATGTGGACTTGCCATGTGAAAATCAGAAAAAGCAGCTTTTTGATTTTTCCTGGCCTGCATGATAAATTCTAATATCCGGCTTACCGGCGTATGCACTGCTTAGCCGCCTCATAAGAAAGCTCATTCCGAACTGAGGAATACTTATCTATCGTTGATTTCCTCATTCAGATTCTTCTCTATATTCAAAGACAAACCACTTTTCATTTATACAAACCTCTATTGTATCATCTGCTCCATACTGATAACCAAATCCACTTCCAAAATTAGACTGATTATCTTCTGTGGGAACTTCAGTTCCATCAACAGTTGATGTTATTCCTCCATCCATATTGCCACAACGCCCTCTGATAGTGCTTTCTCTCCCCGTATCATAATACAATTTTCCATTTACTCTTACCATAGGTATCCTGTCCCACATCTTATCAGCTTCTGTCTGCTCTGCTTGTTGTTCATCAAATATTAGCGTATCACTTGCCATAATTTTCTCTGTAGCAAATACCTGCCACTTATTATCTACGTAGACTTCAATTATTCCTTCGGTTATATGATAGCGATATCCATATCCTGTTCCAAAGTTTGATTGATCATTGACTGTCGGTTTTTCCTTTCTATCAACTTCAGAGGTGATTTTTCCATCAAATGCAACAGGTTTTTCTTCTGTTTCTTTTTCATATCCAGTAGCTAAATAAAGGACATCATTAACCATAACCATAGGAATAAAATCCTCTTTTTTGATATTCCACTCATATTCTGATTCGAGCCCCTCTGGAATATCAGTGACATTTACTTCCTTAAACAAGATTGTACCACCATCTGCTGTAAGATAATCGGCAATCTTTTTACATGCACACAGCATAATTGAAACAAGGCTGCATAAACAAACAATATAGTATATCTTCTTTTTCACGGTTATCCTCCTCTAAAAAATATATTTTATATTAGATTATATTACGTTCCTGTTTTCAGTGGGTACATAATTCCGAAAAAGGGGTTATATTTCTATCCTTCAGCTCTAACAGCACCACTGCACCGTAGTTCGAGGTTTATGCCACCCATTGTGTTAAAATGCAGCCTGACTTTTGTTCATGATCTGAACGCCAATTTTAATTACCGCATGCTGCATATCTGACTTGGATATACTATAATAGAAACCGTGTTTATACCAGCTAATTTAAAATACGGAATTTATGTCACAAATTACGCAAGAATGCACGTGGCATAAACCGAATCAGGAGGTTTTCAATTGACTCATTCAGGAAAAGAGGACCTGCGTACACGCCGCGCCAATATCAACCAGAAAACTTTTTATCTCCACTACGACTCACTAGATGACCTTCTCCGGAAGGTACAGAACGAACTGGCACAGGCATTTATTGAACGGACCAAAGGGCTGAAGCGTCCCCGTGACCTTGATAAGATCACACGGGAGTTTTTTCTGTCCCATGAGGAATTAGGGAAGCTTGGGGAGCGGATCACCTGCAGCGGAAGCTACCATTACATAAGCCGCAGAATCACCAATGATATTATGGGACAAGTCTGGAAGGAAGATAAAAACGGATCCCCCAGCCCCTATATCCAGAATATTTATATGGCATATGTATCACAAAGCACCCTTGCCATTTATAAGCAGTGGATTGCCGATGGGAAAAGGATCCCGCTGGAAGACATCATCCAGATTATTCATTCGGTTTCGTTCATTGTCAGTACACTCCACTGTTCTTCCGTCTTGATTTTGGCATTGGTAATTCATCGTATATCGCTTCAAACAGTTTAGTAAGGAACTCCTTGCTATCAACTTCGTCAACTAATAACATTTCTTTCGCACCATTATATGGGGAATCGCAAGTAACTGTTGACATATATTTTAGAGCAGATTTTGTGGGTTTTACAAGCAATCTGTCATCATATATTCCGCCAGCGATTTTACTACGATAATAGATAATAATTCACCCATCATGGCCTTATAGGTAATATCATTCAAACCAGATAATTGTTCCAAAATAAAACTAAGATACTCTTTACTTGAAGCCATTATTTTTCACACCACTTTTTACATTGCTCAATTCTTACACCATTATCGCTTTGCTCCATATCATAAGCAAAAGCATGTAGTAAGGAGCAAACAAAATTGTCGCACTCTCCGCAATGCTGCAATCCTTTTTTTTCGCAGCATGATTTAACGGGGCAACTGTCCCCCCAGAAAGGCTTGTCAATATTTACGCATCCTTTACAGCCCATTGTTTCACGAAAACTGCAATCGCTGCACAATAACCCACATCTTGACTCAATCATAATAATATACCTCCTAAATTTAGTAGATACAGTATAACATAACAAACACGACAGCAGTGTGTCATGTTGCTTTTGTTATTATTCTTTTTTCTCCTGCCAATTCCACCATTTTAATTTTTCTGGCTCATAAACATCACTATTTGCGTAATACGCGGATAAACGAAAAACATACAGTACACACCTATCGACCTGCAATCCTTTAACTAAGCAGTCTTTCAAAAACAGTTCTTCAGGGTTTTGTCCAATCAAATCATTTTCTTTGAGTTTTATTTTTTAGTCATTCTTTATCCTTTCATTTTTAAAATTGCAGCTGCCTGTTTTTTTCTATCTTCACGAAGCTGCATTGGCTCCAATATTGTGACCTTATCTCCAAAACTAAATATCCATGACCGCATATTATCATAATTTGCAAAATCTCGTTCCAAAAGCAATTCCCCACTATCTATAACCTTGTAACAATTAACGCCGTATTCTTCTATCAGCCGATATTTTTCACTTTCAGAAAAAATCGCTTTAAGATGTATTGCATTAGATGAAAAATAATCATCAAATTGTAATTCGTTCTTAGGTATCTCACGGGGTATAAATTCCTTATCAAGAAAACTAATATTCCATAAGCGATTTAGCTTAAACAAGCGATATGCTTTTCTATCAAGACAATATCCAAATACATACCACGATGACCATTTGAATATTAGGTGATATGGTTCAATGCATCTTACACCTTCCCCTTTTTCGTAATAATATCTAAATGAAAGACATCGTCTGATATGAATTGCATTCTTTATTACATCAATTTTTTGAGTTAAAGGCTTTTGGTAATGTGATGAAAAGTCAACGATAATGCTATCATCTACTTGAATACGGTTATCTTTTACAGATAGTTTTTCAATCATCTTGGCAAGATATGAGGTTTTTGAAATACTGTCAATGCCTTTCAAACCTGAAAAAATCGCCTGCAATTCATCGTCATTAAGTAAAGCTTTATCCATTTTATAGCTATCCAGAATTGAAATGCCACCACCACTGCCTTAGATGGTAACAATCGGAATACCCGCTTTACTTATGTCCTCAATATCTCTATTGATAGTTCGCCTTGATACTTCAAAACGCTTTGCCAACTCGGGGGCTGTAATCTTATCTTTTTGTAATAAAATGGTGATAATGCCAATCAATCTGTCAATCTTCATATAGCCCACCTCCACATATATTTATATTATATCGCACAAACACGACATAAGATAGTCATGTTTGTGAAAAATTTATAATTCTGTTGATAATAAATAATGTACCTGTTGATGGAAATTTATTTTGTTTAAGTAGAACTACTCGAAAAGAAAAGCGACAGAGCTTTAACCCTCTGCCGCTATGTTACCTATGCGAAAATAATTTCCTTTTCCACAATCTCTCTCGCACAAGCCTGTATGTTATTGAACCGTCCAACCCACTCTAACGCATTGTCAGCCTTTAGGCATTCTGTGATACCTTGTGCCTGTTTCATATCCTCTATGGGCCGATCAAAGCGTTCCTGCGCCTGCATAAAACAACCCGTTTCACGGATTCAGGTGGTTCAGAACCGTTACATTGACTTTATTCGGTGCCACGTCTCACAACTGGGCGGCATCACCCCCTGCAATCAAGCTTGCCCATCTGCGTGGTGCCTTTGGGGTACGAATCGCATGTCATACACCATCAGACATTACCCCCATCGGACTGGCAGTCAACACACATATGAATATCCATTTCCATAACGCGGCGATTCAGGAAAACATTGAACTGAAGGAAAATACAAAATCACTGTTCCCCGGCTTTAATGAATCAAAGGGCGGATTTTTCTATCCCATTGAAAAGCCTGGCATCGGCGTGGATTTCAAGAAAGAAGGCGCAGATCAATACCCCTGTGTTTACCGTCCTCACCCATGAACCCAGAGCCGTATTCCGGATGGAACACTGGTAACACCTTAAAGGAACATATTATGGCCTCTCCTAAAGCAGAATTTATTGTTGAAAATCTTATAAGCAAGATTTACCAGAAAAAATACAATGACAGCAAGCTCCATTCCGAACGGGAGCTTGCCAGTCTGTACCATGTCTCCCGCTACACCACTCAAAAGGTGATGAAGCAGCTTATCGACATGGGGCTTTTTTGCACTGGTGGAAGGCTATCGGATCTCCCACTTTATGACCAATTACAGTCCGACCCGGCTCATGCGGGAGGATGCAGAACTGTTAAACTGCAAGGGAAATACTCCCGCCTTTCTGATCCGATCCAGAGGCTTTCTCAGAGGCAGCGCCCCCTTTGGTTTATAAATCTACTGGCAGTAGATATTTTTTGCTGACAAGCCCTTTCCTATCTCCTGCCAAGACTGAATACAGCTTTTTAACCTGTAGTTTACTACTTTTCTTGATAATAAATATTAGCGACTCCCAAATCACTTAAATCCCATGTCCGGATAATTCTTTTCCCGTTTATTACCTCAAACCAACATTCGACCTTACACGGATATTCTTCCACTTTATATTCTAAACCATCATTCCCCACCACATCTGTATGAAAACCTTCCGCTGTAAAGCGATTATGCTCCAATGGCACTCCCTGTGAAAAGTCCAAGGAAATACCAACTGCACCTATGGCTGATAAATTTTGTTCATAACTCCCGTATATTTTCCCGTTCTCTATCTTCACGATGGAAAAAACGCCCCCTCTCCGAGGGCTAGACATCTGCGTTTCTGCATCTTCCATAATCGCATAATTCCCCACAAACCGACTGCCGTCATCGGTTAAATCTACAGGCGGCATTAAATTGTCACTATCCCAATGATCATTACCGTTGTATGCCCTAAGCAGCAATGTTCCTTCATTCTTTAATTCCTGAACCAAATTGCTCAGTTTGTTATACTCAACATTATCCCAGAAATAATCCAACCCGCGGCATTTACCTTCTATTATCTGACAATCACCATGTTCACAGCAATAAAAGCTCTCTTGCTGGTTCCCGTTTACCGTCATCTCAATGTATAAAGGCCCGTCGTAAGAATCAAGATAATAGGAAGGCTTATAATAATAAACAACCTGATAAGACGAATAACCGTATTTATTCATTGCCCTGTCCAGCGCTGAGCCTGTAGATAATTCTGCTCTTACTAATTCGCCAGACTGTGTATAATATTTGCCGCCAGCCTGCTTATAACTGCCCATATTGGCCTGGATATCTGCGTAAATTCCCTGGATTTCCTGAACCTCCTTCTCCAGAAATTCATCCCAAAAACTGTTGTAAGCCTCTCCTACTAATGAAACCGAATTGATCTCCTTTTCCCATGCCAGGTTTTGCTGCCTTTCCTGTTCTTTTTCATCTTCCTCTGACACCAAAAACTCTGACTGACCAAGTTCCCTGCTTGCCGCTGTAGTCGTTTTATTGCTGATATAGGCGGCCAGGATCATGGTAATGAACATGGTAATCATAATAACCGGCTTTTTCACTTTGTTTTCCATCCCTTCCTTTTGATGATTAAAGCCTATCATACTGTTTTGTAGTAGTCAATCCTTTTTACCATATGGTTTTCCCCCTCGCCTTATAAGTTTTAAAAAGTGATCCTCCTATTCTTCCTTTCTGTTTCGGCAAGAATACTTTTCCGAGAGTGCAAAGGGAAAAGCAAAGGCGTGGTGGCGAAACGCAAGGTTATTTAAAACGGGTTATACTAGTACAGCATTGCCTAAATTCCGGTGAATAAATCACCCGCTATCAGCGCCATCTGCACACCTGCGAAGCTAGACGTAGGCACCACTACGCCGTCGCTTCGCAGACGCACAGCTGACACCGATATCACGCAATTTATTCACCGAAATTTTAGCAATGCTGTACTAGTACATCGTTCGGCAAATAACTGGACCAATCACGCAGACTGTTTTTTCGAGTGTGCAGGTCAAAAAACGCAGGCGTAGTGGGGCTGCACCGAGGCTTTTTGGTCTGTACAATCGGGAAAACGGCACCCAGGATTTTCAGCTCTGTTAATCACAGACTACTGCAAATCATCTTTCAAACCTGGTATCCGTGCAGATGCCTTTGTCAGCAGTTCACGTCCCACGCTGTTGGCATAATCCCGCTTTTCCTCCTCATTGACAAGAGTCAGGCGTCCTTTCTCCACGGTGATCACGCCATTTACCATAACCGTATCCACCATACGGGCATCACCACTTATGACAATGCAGTCTACCGGATCATTGCATCCTCCAGCATATTGAAGCTGGCTCCAGTTAAGCATAGTGATATCTGCTGCCATCCCCGGGGCAAGATATCCGATATCCTCCCGTCCAAGGCTTCTTGCACCGCCGCGGGTTCCCATATACAAAATATCCTCTGCCGTACACGAACCGTTTCCAAAGCTTAAACGGTTCAGCAGGTAGGAAACCCTCATTTCCTCCATAAAATTAGATGAATTGCTGCTTGCTGCCCCGTCAACCCCCAATCCGATTCTTTTAACCCCTGCATTTAACATATCCTTCACACGACAAGAACCAGAACTTAAGTACATATTAGAAATCGGGCAGCTTGCCACACCTGTATTCGTCTGTGTCATAATTCGGATATCCTCATCATCCAAATGAATACAATGGGCATAATAGAAACGGTCGCCAAGCAGATTGTGGCGTCTGAACCATTCTACCGGCCGGCAGCCAAAGGTTTCAATCGTGTACTGAGTCTCAAAGACACTTTCAGCCAAATGTCCATGTACCATAATGTCATATTTTTCTGCAAAATCAATGGTAGCCTTCAGAATCTCCTCGGTATCGTACTGCGCGATACTGGGTCCAATCCCTACCCGGCACATGGAAAATTCCGAAGGATCATGGTACTTCTTTACCAGCCTTTTGGCATCTTCCATTACCCGTTCCGTGGTATCCACAACCTCCGGGCACACCACATCACTGACGACGGAATGGTAGGAACGTACCGGATGGAAACGAATGCCGATTTCCTTTGCCGCCTCAATCTCCGCATCCATCAGCCCTTTCACATAGACCGGGTGAGGATACCACAAATCATTGGATGTGGTACAGCCCGACTTCATGCCCTCACCCAGACTTGTATAAATCCCTGCCCGTGCCACCTCAGGACTTAAATCTTTGTAAATCTCATACATAACTGTCAGCCATGGCTCCAGAGCCATCCCCTGGGTCGCCTTGATATTTCGTATCAGTGTCTGCCAGGTATGATGGTGCGTATTGACAAAACCGGGAACTATAATCTTTCCTGACGCATCAATCTCTTTATTTATTTTAATCTCCGGATACTGCTCCCTCAACCCTTTCCCAATAGCCTGGATACGGTTATCACAGACCAGCAAATCCCCATGACGCAGACGGGTACGCGCATCGTCCATGGTAATGATCCAGTCGGCATTTTTATATAGTATGTAGTTCATATACCCTCCCTTTCCATTATGAGTACTTTATAGGATCTTTACCCAACAAAATATTTCCCCTAATTATCGCTTTCCTTCAACAAAATGCTCAGCACCATCGCCACAATTGCCGTCCCCGGGACACCGCTGAACAGGGTGGAGGCCCATGAAGGCAGAAGCGCCAGCGCATCCGGCACAACCGAAAAGCCTACGCCGATAGCTATGGATACCCCGACAATCGTTGTGGTACGAGGAGTAAGGTTCTCTGATTTGATTACGTTCATTCCGGATACCACAATGGTTCCAAAAGCAGAGAGGGCCACGCCTCCGATAACCGCTGACGGAATTGCCGCGAAAAGAGCACACAGCTTGGGGCAAAATCCACATAAGAGCACCACGCCTCCAGCCATAGCTGTAATATAACGGCTTGTAACTCCTGAAAGACCGCACAAGCCAATGTTTGCGCTCCCTGAAATTGTCGGACACATATTGAATAAAGCACCTGCCACAGAACTGATTCCCTGAGCAAGGACACCGCCCTTCGTCTCTTCACTGGTAGGAAGTTCCCCTTTTGCCAGCATTGCCGCCGAAGACTGGTCTCCAATGAGTTCAACCAAGGCAAAAATAGCCAGCACGATTACGGTTATAACAGGCCCCATTTCAAACTTAATTCCAAAATGAAGAATCCGGGGAAGCCTGAACCATGCCTCATCCATTACGCTGGAAAGGTCCAGTTTTCCGGCAGCCGCAGCTGCCATTGACATGATGATAATAGCAATCAGTGGAGACGCCTTGGACAGGAAATTCTTTCTGCAGTAATGATTCAAAAGCAGCATGATTAAAATGGTTCCAAGGGCAAGTCCAAGATTTATCGGACTTCCAAAATCCGGGGCTCCTACGCCGCCTGCGCAATAATTAATTCCCACGCCGATCAGGCTCAGTCCCAGGGACATTACCACCGCACCGGCAATGTATGGTTTAAATAAAATCTGAAGCTGTTTGTGAAACGCGATCCAGACCAGGCAGGTAATCGCACTGCCAACGAGACACGCTCCGGTAAATGAGTTCAATCCATACTGCGCCCCAAGAGCAATCCCCGGCGCAACAAAAACAAAGCTGTTTTCCAGCGGAATCGGTAGCTTTGCGCCAACCGGTCCTGCTCCGATGGTCTGAAGCAAGGTTGCGGCTCCGGTCACAAACATACACCCCGCAATAAGAATCGTAATTTCTGCCGCGCTGAGACCGACTCCGGCCCCGATCAGCAGAGGAACCGGCAGCACATTAAAAATCAATACCAAAACATGCTGGATACTAAGGGGAATAGACTCTTTAACAGACGGGCACTCATTTAATGAATATCCTCTTGAAATTGACTTCATAGGTTCCTCCAATCTCTGCTCTTTTGTCTCTTTGAATTATCGCAGTGTAACGTCAATACCGTCTTTAATAACATAAACCGGAGGTGTATGTTTCCAGATCGCATGCCATACATCTTTCTGGTCCAATACCACAAGATCCGCATTTCCGCCGACTTCCAGTTCATGGCCTTTCATACCCAGAACTTTGGCTGCACTGGTAGTAACCATGTCATAGAGAAGTTCCATATCTTCAAAGCTTGTCATCCACAGCAAATGGCTTGCCAAAAATGCAATCTGAAGCATATTGCACTCCCCATACGGATAATAAGCATCCGAAATATCATCCTGACCAAGAGCAACCGGAACGCCGGCTAAAAGCAGATCCTTCACCCTTGCATGAAGCGGTCCGGTATGGGGATCAGAAACCAGTCCAATACCTGCCTTTTTCATCAGGACAACCAGCTTACGGAAGTAATTTTCATTGTATAATTCCATTGCCCGGCAATGCTGGGCAGTCACACGGCCCTGCCATCCCATCTCAATGGATTTTTTGCACAGCATCTCCAGTGTACGTTCCTCCGGATCTCCTACATCATCCAGGAGCATGGATATGCCTTTGTCATATTCTTTAGCCAGATTACAGGCAAAATCCAAATGGGACTGTTCCTCCTCTTTTGTATATTCCATCCACGGAATACCGCCGGAAATATCTGCTCCCAGTTCCATTGCCTGACGCATCAGTTCCTCAGTTCCCGGCTCACGGGCGATTCCGTCCTGTGGGAAGGCAACCACCTGCAGTTCCACCTTGCCCTTAAATTCCTCACGCCCTTTAATCAAAGCTTTGACCCCTTCCAGGCGGGCTTTTGGGTCTACGTCGGCAAATGCCCGGATATGGGTGTTTCCATGTTTCAGCGCCATATTGCAGGCCTCTCTCACATTACCGATAATCCACTTCTCATCATAGCAGGACTTGAAATCCGCAGCCCGCTCAATGGCTGTCATAGCGCCGCCCATACCCCCTGTATGGTATTCTCCAAGAGCCCCCTGCCCTGCCATCTCCAAAGTAAATACTTTACATAAGTGCAGATGCCCGTTGACAAAGGATTCTGTTACCAGGTTCCCTTCCGCATCAATGATCTGGGCCGCATCCTGCTCCAAATTCTCACCGATTGCCGTAATTTTCCCGTCCTTAATCCCAATCCTCTGACTGGCTCCATGTTTCCTTGTGTTTGCATTAATAATCAAAATATCGTATTTCATCTTGTATTCCCCCGATATAAATATTTTTGTTGGTTAAATCATCAGACTGACTTCTCTTTTTGTCTTTGCAACTACTTTGCCCTTGTGTATCACATAAAGTCTGTCGGAATCCAGCCGAATGGCTTCACGGATATCCTGCGCGCTCAGAATTACCATATCCGCTGTCTTTCCGACTTCAAGGCCGTAATCCCCCAGTCCCAATATCTTCGCTGCCTCTGTAGTGATCATATCATACAGCTTTTCAATTTCATCAGGGGCTGTCATCTGTGCCGCATGAGCAGTCAGATTGGCAAGCTGCAGTGAGTTGGCTGCTCCAAAGGGATAGAACGTATCATTCAGGTTATCCTGGCCAAAACAAACCGTTACGCCCGCATCCAGCAATTCCTTTACACGGGTGATTCCCCTGCGGATTGGTTGCTTGTCCATCCTTCCCTCCAGCATCAGGTTCGTGGGAGGATTGGTAATAATCCGCATTCCGGCTTTTGCCACCTTCTCGATAACATAGGCGGCGTAATGATCGTCATAGGCGGCCAAAGCACAGGTATGTCCCGCCGTCACACGTCCGATATACCCGCGGGCAATCGCCTCGTCCGCCACCATTTCCAAAGTACGGTAAAAGGGATCATCAGTCTCATCTACATGCATATCAATATCCGCATCGTATTTTTCAGCCAGATCGAAGCAGAACTTCACATGGGCCCTGGAATCATCCGGCGTGTTCTCATTTGCAGGCATTCCGCCTACCACATCAGCCCCCCGCCTCATCGCTTCGGCCATTAACTCCTTTGCAACAGGACATTTCATCAGTCCTACCTGCGGAAAAGCTACAATCTGAATGTCCACAGTGTCCTTATAAGCTTCTTTCAGGGCTGCTACCCCATCATAAGTTACAATCCCGGCCACATCGTCCAGATCAATATGGGAACGAATATGAAGAGTTCCATTGGCAATTTCTCTGCGCACCACATCTCCGCCGCGTTTTAAAATTCGTTCCTCAGAATAATTTTTCTTGGCAATTGCCTGCACCTCTATGGCATCCTCAAGGGTAACCACCTTTGCGTCCGGCAGTTCATCCAGCACATTCACCTTGTCCAGATGAATATGAGGTTCAATAAAAGAAGAAGTGACCAAATGCCCCTCGGCATCAATAACCTCTTCTGCCTCTGAGACAATGCCAGGACGGATGTCCATAATTTTCCCGCCTTCAACAGCAATATCCATCCATTCTTTTTTATGACGTATCCTTGCGTTCTTAATCAGTAATTGCATAGGCATCCTCCTCAAAGTTGTAATTGTTCCCAGGAAGGATTAGGTTCAATACAATACCTGCCAACGCTGAAATTGCCAATCCGGTGAACTGCACACTTCCAATCGTGACCGGATGCGCCTCAAACCCCAAGCCAAAAATCAGGATAACAGCCATAATGAGCACATTTCTCATATCGTTAAAGTCTGTTTTGCTGTCTGCTAAAGAAGAATACCCACTGACAGCTATGTTTCCATAGAGAATAATGGAAACGCCTCCCAGGATAGATGCCGGAATCGTGTTGATAAAGGCATCAAAGACCCCGAAAAAGGACAACATAATGGAAAAGCATCCCGCAATCAATGTGGCCCTGGCATCATATATTTTCGTCATGCTCACCACGCCGGTATTCTCAGAATAGGTCGTATTGGCAAAGCCTCCAAACAGGCCGGCAAGCATAGTTCCAATGCCATCCCCCATCAGGCTGCAGTGCAATCCCGGATCTGCCATAAAATTGCGTTTGCAGGCCGCTCCAATAGCTGCCGTTACCCCTACAGTATTGATGATCCCGGCCAATGAAACCAAGACAAAGGTTACGATAGCGCCTGTGGCAATTGCCGCATCAAATTCTGCCTGCCCCGTCAAAAAACCCACAGGGGAACTCTCCATAAACGGAGGGATACGGAAGAAGGAAATATTTTCAAAGGGTGAAAAGTCGATCCACGTCAATCCCAGAAAATCAGGGTTAATGAGAGTAACCGCCACACCAACGCTGTAGGAAACCGCAATAGCCAAGAGGACCGGAAGCAGCCTCACCATTCCCTTGCAAAATAAGTTGACAATAAAGAGCGTCGAAATAGCAATAAGCGCAAGGACCCAGTTGGAAGAGCAGTCAGCCACACCAGTATCCGCCAGCACTAAAGCCAAAAGGATTACACACGGCGCGGTGACAACCGGCGGAAAAATACGCAGTACTCTTTTGGTGCCTATCTTTTTCACAATCCCCGCCAAAACCAGATATACCGCCCCTGCAAACACGGTCCCAAGAGAAACGTAGGGGAGTAAGCTGGCCTCTCCATGCGCGATGGACAGGGCTGCGCCAATAAATGCAAAAGAAGATCCTAAAAACACTGGCATCTTTTTCTTTGTAATAAAGAAATACAAAACAGTGCCAAGTCCGCAGGTAAACAAGGTGATTGACACATTAAACCCTGTAATGAGCGGTACAAGAACCGTGGCGCCAAACATAGCAAATACATGCTGGCATCCAAGCAAAAGCATACGTGCTATCCCCAGCTGTTTAAAACCATCACGGATGCCGTCATCTGCAGCGGCTGCCGTCTTTTGTTCTGCCATTTTCATTCCCTCCAATACCTTGTTATTTAAAAAAGAGCCGGGCAAACATTTCAGATCAGATGCCCGGCTCACAGGTTACTCCAATTGCATTATCATTAGACGTTGTCAAATCCGTCAAATGCCACAATACGGCTGATACAGCTTTCACCATCTACAAACTTCCAGGGGAAGCATCCGATCACTACCCGCTTATTAGACAGCTGATCAATATCACCGCCCATGCATTCCGCATGGATTGACTCATAGGGCTGGCAGAACAATTCAAAATGCATTGCCTGATAATGCTCCGGCCACGGATACACCTCATTTAAGCTTTTGCCGTATTTCTCACGGAAAATCTTGTCACATTTTTCCGCTTCCATAGGCTCCCAGTCACGAATCTTGGTATTCATGGGATGATCTGCGGAACCGCAGTCCACGCCGATCCATTTCAGCTTCTTTTTTCTGACCCATGCGATGAAATCCAGTGACGGCCCCGGATGACGCAGCATGTAACGGCGCTCATCTGCCTGAGGCTGATCCCATCCATAGATATGATAGCCTGTGTTGATGATGAGAATATCGCCTTCCCGCACGTCTGCGCGCTTCTCAATATCCTCCGGAGTATAGATGCCAAAATCCTCCATCTGGTCGCGCAGGTCTACGACCACGCCCGGAGCCACCAGCTTATCCAGTTCCAGGGCAGCAATATCACGGCCCGAAGTATCAAAATGGCGCGGCCCATCCAGATGAGTTCCCACATGATTGGAATGGGTGATCAACTGTCCGTTTGCCCCATTTGGCGCCAGCCTCTTAAAATACTTGACCTGAAGCGGCTCATAAGTGGGCCACGGCGGTGTGCTGATTCCAATCGGGATTGAAAGATCATACATTTTAACATCTGACCAGTTCATATGTTATATCCTCCATACTTTTCGTCTTATTTTCATATCCAAGAAACGCGCATTTCTTTGTTTTTGTTTACATTTATAATATACATGATTTATCCTCCTCATTCTATGTGGATGTTCTACAATTAATATTCAGAAACTTTGTAAACATATTGAAACTCTTGAATAAATGTGAAAAGGGGCCAGAGTTTGATTCTCTGGCCCGCTTTCCTGGAAATATCTGTAACAACTTGTAGGAGTTATGGCTGACATAATTACTTCTTTATAATATATCCCTCTTTTCTTGGAGCCGCTGCTCCCGGCTCCTCCATCGCGTACCCCAGCGCAATGCTTCCAATGCCCCGAAGCGTATCGGGAAGTCCCCATTCTCTTAGGAGTGATTTTCCCTCCTGGCTCTCAAAAATCTCTTTTTCATAGTGTACCCACACACTGGACAACCCGACAGCGTGAGCCGCCAGCATCATGTTCTCCAGCACACAGCTGCCGTCCTCCACACAGGTGTTCGCGTCTTCCTTTGCCAAAACCAGTACGATTACCGGAGCGCCATAGTAGGGGTCTGCATCTGTTCCCCTTACCTTTGCATTGAGTCCGGCTATGGTTTGACGAAGCTTTGGTTCACGAATCGCCACGATAACGGGAGACTGCCTCCCGCCCCCTGTGGGAGCATACGTGCCCGCCTCCAAAACCGCATCCAATAGCTCCTCAGAAACCATGTCACTGCGGTATCCCCGCACGCTTCTCCTTGTTTTCATTACCGCCAAAAATTGATTTTCCATACTGTTTATTCCTCCATTATATTTTTTTGTTTATTGAAGATTCCAGCGCATCCTGAATGCCAAAATACAAGCCTGTCAGGAAATCACATCCAGAGCTGCTGCCAAAACAGGCGACCTTTTCAAGCGCACTCTCCAGCTGCCCATCCGTGCATTCCCCTTCCATATACCAAATTACCTGCAATATATCCCAGGAAAACCTTCCTGCTCCCGCCTGGCGAAGCAGTGCCCCACTGATATCATTGGTTCTGGAGGCAGCCTTGTCAGCTACCCGGCGAACAAGACTCCGTGGCCATACCGGCCAAATCCCGGCCAGATATCCGCACAGCAGATCATCGGAAGAAGGCGTCAGCCCTGTACCGCAGCCTGCCATCTGCCATGCCGCCTCCACGGATTCCCTTTCCTTTTTCTGTCTTGCTGCCATCCGGAATTGCCTCAGCCTTGGAGCCAGGAACTCTGCATAAATACTGTTCTGTTCCCCAAAGGCCATCTCCACAAGTCCTTTTTCTCTGTGTCGTTGCAAAAACACCAGAAGGCTTTCCAGAGCCTCTGCCTTCCAGGCCGGAGGAGCCTCTAGCTTCAGGCTTCTCTTTTTTGCATCCTTAAAAGAAAACAATATATCTTCATTCCCGAAAATCCCCTCTGCCCCAACCCTCATCCCTTCCTTTGGCAGATCTTCAAAAGGAAACGGATATTTCAGGACCGCAGAAAAGGGCTGTACACCCTTTTGCGGTGCCAGTAATGTGATCAATCCTATTGGTGAAGAAAAATTGGCTGCCTGATGAAAAACGGAATGCACCTGGAGATCATATTCTTCTTCACGTAAGGCTTCCATTAGCGAATTACAAACCACACAACAGCTTACCACCCGTCTGCCCTCCGATATCCTTCTTTGTCTCTAAATTTTATTATACCTATAAATCGCCCTTTTTCTATGTTGACTTTCCACAAAAACAATGATAAACTTTTATTATATTTTTAAACTAATATGGCATTTTGAGGGATAATTATGACAAAAATCAACGAATATATTTCCTATCCGAATATTGCTGACCTGCTGCAGCTTCCGGTTCTTAATTCCTGCACCTTGCTGGCCGGAGAAAAGTATCTGGACAACCATATATCCGGCATTAATTTAAGCGACACTCCTGAATATCAGCTATGGCTTCAGCCTTATGAGATTCTGGTCACCTCATGTTTTTCGATCCACCAGGACAAGCAGGCCCTTTCCTCCTTTATTCCCACATTGGCCAGGAAGGAGATTTCTGCTGTATTTATTAAACCGCATCAATACTTACGCCAAATCCCCGATTATATGATTGCCCAGGCGCAGCAATTCCATATTCCTCTCATTGAACTGCCGCCGAATATCCGTTTTTCCGCCATCACCAAGGCAGTCTCCGATGAAATCATGAGGCGTCATACGCTTACCTTAAATAATGTTATTTCTGTGAACAGGGTTCTGACAGAGATTATCATCAACGGTGCAGGTCTCCCGGAAATCGCACGCATGATTTCCAATTTAACCGGCAGCAGCGTTCTGATCTCTGATATCATGAATGGCAGGCAGGTTTGCCAAATCTCCTCCTTTGACGAAAAAACCTTCCTTGGCATGACATGGCAGGAGCAGACGGAGGCGTTGATGGCAGGTTCACATATCCACAACATCCAGATTGATGACACCATGTTTGGCTATCTCTACCTCTATGGAAATGAGCATGCCTCTTACCTGGATGCAGAGATTTTGAAGCAGATCCTTCATACCATTCCTCTGGAAATCACCAGGGAGCACAGTATCCATGCCACGCTGAACAACCATCTTTCTCAGTTCATCCTCCATCTTCTTTCCGATCAGATTATTGATGAAGCCTGGGAAAGCACCCGTGCCCAGCAGCTGGGGTTCTCTGTAAAAGATGCCCACATCATCGCTCTGATGAAAGAAGACCAACGCCCTGGCTACGATGACAATATATGTGAATTTCACCGCTCTTTGCTTTTTAACAACATCAAATCCCACTTCCTCCATGCAGGCATCAAGATTCATGTGGTCAATACGGACACAGGCCATATCATTGTCCTGACCCTCCCCCCAAAGCAAAATGTGGCAAATCTGTACAAGCAGATCGAAGCCTTCGCCCGAACCTTTCCCTCGAATTATGCCGCTTTGGAGATCAAGATCGGATTGAGTCGGCCTCATGAGGGGATCAGCGGAATGATACAGGGAAGACGTGAAGCTGACATTGCCTTCCAGGCCTCCTGCCACAGCAAACAGGATTTGTTTATTTTTGATCATCTGGGAATTCTTCGCTTTATCTACTCCGACAATCCTGAATATGAAGTCAGCAACTTTATTCAGGAAAACTTAAAAGGACTGACTGATATCAGCCAGCCCCGCAATATAGAACTGCTCCGCACCCTGGAATGCTACTTAGATAATCAAGGCAATCTGAAACGGATTTCCGAAGAGTTATATACCCATTACAATACTATTACCTACCGGCTGAAAACCATCCAAAAACTGTTAGACAAGGATCTTCATAAATCCTCGGACCGTTTTCAGTTAAATCTGGCCCTCAGATTGTTCCACTCCACTGTACACCCGGAAGCATTCCCTTCGTCTTCCCCATAAGCATCCGACATTTTATCTCTTTTCCAGGCAGATCGCTGTAATATCCTTCACATCTTCGGCAAGGGCATCTGCCCCTGCCATAAGGAGTTCTTCCTTTGAACCATATCCGTAAAGTACGCCAACAGTGGCAATACCTTCACTTTTAGCGCCAATCATATCATGTTTGCGGTCCCCCACCATCAAACAGCATGTGCTTTCATGAATCTGACACTTTTCCAGGGCATAACGGATAACCTCACCCTTGTTACAGCGGGAGCCATCCAGATTCCCCCCGCAATAAAAGTAAAATATGGCGCAAGGCGGAAATGTTCCAAAATCTGCCTTGCATATACCTCCGGCTTCGACGTGGCCACAATCAGGTTTCGTCCGTTATCCTTCAGTGTCTTCAGCATTTGTTCCACACCCGGATACGGGACATTTTCAAATATTCCCCTTTCCTGGTAATACTCCCGGTACTTTGCCACTGCCTCATTTACCCTCTTTTCGTCCAGTCCGCATAGGCAGCGGAAGCCTTCCTGCAGAGGCGGGCCGATAAAACGGTTTAATTCCTGCCCTGTCTGCCTTGGCAGTCCCATCTTATCCAGAGCATAGGCCACCGAATTGCGGATACCCTGCCCCGGATCTGTCAGCGTCCCGTCCAAGTCAAACAAAATCCAGGTATATTTCTTCCGATTGGGTACTGGCTGCTCATCAAAAATAGGTTGTTCTGCCTGATACATCATCTTTTAATCCCCTCATTCCCCCGATATAAGTACTGGTTCCTTCCGGCAATGAAACGCACTCTCAAAACCACAGGCAATCTCAATCAGAATATCTTCACTAAACGGGCGGCCCATAATTTCCATCCCGACCGGAACACCTACAGGCGCATTCTCATCCGGCGCAAACCCTGCCGGGATTGCTATAGACGGAAATCCGGTTACAGAACATAACACTCCGTTTCTCTGCTGCTGGGCACTCCCCGTTTTACACACCAGCTGCTGCTGATGGGGATATACCATGGCATCCAGTTCATAATCCGCCATAATCTTCAGAACCCTGGTTCCTATTTCTCTCTGCCGCAATTTTTTCTCATTATACTGCGCAGTTCCCACAAAAAGCCCCATGGCAGTGCGCATATTTTCTTCCACTCCCGGATGGTATTTCCCGCTTTTCAATATTTCTTCCAAAGAGTGTACTGGTGCAGCAGGCCCCAATTCTTCCAGGTACTGATTCAAATGAGTCTTAAAATCATCCAGATGTACGCTCACCTCTCTGGTAAGCCAGGCCGAATCCAGCTTTTCACGAACAGGAATCAAAACAGCCCCGCAATCCCGTAATACATTCAGGGCTTTTTCCATCACATGATTTACCGGCTGGTTCACATCTTCCTTGCCAAAAAAGCTTTCCAGCACCCCAATCCTGCGCCCTCTTGCCCCATCAGGCTTCAGACTGTTCACATAAGATACCGGTTTTCTCTCCACACCCCAGGCCGTCTCCCTGTCTGACGGATCATATCCGGCTATAACATCCAAACCCCTGGCCGCATCCTCTACCGTGCGGCAGATAGGCCCCGCCGTATCCTGAGTCAGACTGTAAGGTACAATGCCGTTTCGGCTCACCATCCCCATAGTAGGACGGATTCCCACCAGGCTGCAGGCTGATGACGGACTGCGGATAGAATTAATGGTATCCGTCCCAATGCCCACCATTCCCATATTACAGGCAACCGCTGCCCCTGTTCCGCCCGAAGATCCTCCGGGAGTCCTGGTCAGGTCATAAGGATTCAGAGTCTGCCCCAGAACAGAACTAATCGTCTCTCCCCAGATTGCAAACTCATGAAGATTTGTTTTTGCCAGAATGACAGCTCCCGCCTGCTTAAGCCTTTTCGTTATAAAAGCATCCTTCTCAGGTACAAAACCCGCCATGGACAGGGAACCTGCCGTTGTTACCATACGGCAGGTATTGATATTGTCCTTTAAAAGCACCGGAATCCCATGTAACGGCCCGGCCAGCTTTCCTGTCTTTTGCAATATCTCATCCATTGCTTCTGCTTCTGACAGGGCCTGAGGATTTACCGTAATTATGGCATTTATTCCAGGCCCCTTTTTATCATAAGCTTCAATCCTCTGCAGATAGGCCTCTGTCAGTTCGCGGCAGGTGAGCATCCCCTCCTCCATGGCCTGATGCACCTGGGAAATCGTGGCTTCTGCCACACGAAATCTCCCCATATCCATCAACCTCCAATCAATGTTCCTGTCTTTCCTTCAATCCCCTCTTTTGCCTTCTCAAGCAATGTAATCAGCGACGTTCTGCCGGCACCTGATTCGGCAAATTCCAGGGCCGCCATAACCTTGGGAAGCATGGAGCCTGGTGCAAACTGCCCTTCCTCCATATATCTTCTGGCCTCCTTGGATGTCATGGAATCCAGCCAGCGCTGGTCAGGCTTTCCGAAATTCACAGCCACCTTCTCCACTGCTGTCAGGATGATAAGGTAATCTGCCCCAATCTCTTTTGCCAGGGTACAGGAGGCAAAGTCTTTGTCAATAATGGCTTCCACTCCCTCATACTCATTTTCACCTCTGCGGACTACCGGAATGCCCCCGCCGCCGCAGGCAATGACCACCTGCCCCTCCTCAACCATTCCCCGGATGGAATCCAGTTCCACGATGGATAATGGTTTTGGCGATGGGACCACCCGCCTGACGCCTCTTCCTGCGTCCTCTGCAAAAGAAAACCCTCTTTCTTCCTTCAGCCGTCTGGCTTCTTCTCCGGTCACATATGCCCCAATAGGCTTTGTAGGATGCTCAAAAGCCGGGTCCATGGCGCTGACCTCCACTTGGGTCAGCACCGTTGTGACACTCTTTTTTATCCCCCGTTTCTGCAGTTCTTCCCGCAAAGCATTCTGCAAATCATGACCGATGTATCCCTGGCTCATGGCCACACAGACTGATAAAGGACAAAGCACATATTTTTCCGGTTCAAGTTTATGCAGTGCAGTCATTGCTTTCTGTATCATCCCCACCTGCGGACCATTCCCATGGGCCACGATGACTTCGTTGCCTGCCTCTATCAGATCAACAATGGCTTTGGCTGTGCTTTTCACTGCCACTTTCTGTTCCGGCAAGGTATTGCCCAGGGCATTGCCTCCTAACGCAATTACTATCCGTTTCTTCATATCCTCTCCTTTTAGCCTTATGCCTGGCCCCACGCTCCTGCACAGGCTTCAATGGCCTTCTTAAAGCAGTCCTCCGGGGGATTCACCAGTCCTGCGCCCACCTGTCCCACACCATAATCCTTATGGGCAATTCCTGTGTTGATAATTGGGCGGATACCCGTCTCAATAACCTTCATCACATCAATTCCTGTTGCACTTCCTCTGAAATCAAGCACAGGGATCTGATAAGCCGTGCCCTCGCCTACGGTAATCTCATACATCTGGCTGGAATAATTAATAGCATCCTGCACCTGCCCTCCCACAAACTGCACAATAGCCGGTGACGCCGCCATGCAGAAACCGCCAATTCCTGTAGTCTCTGTAATACAGCTGTCTCCCACGTCTCTGTTTGCGTCTTCTTCTGTAAATCCCGGGAAATACAGCCCTCGAATGTATTCGGACTGGGCAGTAAACCACTGATCCTTGCCAAGGCCAGCCACTCGCACGCCGAATTCTGTTCCGTTGCGGCACATGGTAGCAACCACGGTGCTGTAAGGAATATCGAAGATGGCATCCATGGTACATTTGCAGCTGGGCATGGTCAGATTCAGGAATGTATGGTCATTATCATTGAGGAACTTAAACGCTGCCTCCTGCTGTTCCCTGGAAAAATGTGTATTATAAATGTCCTGTGCAATCTCCCGAAGAAGCAAAGAAGTTCCTGCTTTATTCCGGTTATGGCCCTCATCTCCCATCTGCAGCGCCTGTGCAATCATTACTTTCATATCAATCTCACCATGCAGTTCCAACGCTTCTTTGATGACAGGATAATATTCCTTTTCCATCCGGTTCAGACGGTCAAATACTTCTTGGTCGCATGCACCGAAACGCAGCACCTTTCCCAATCCCTCATTCATAGTGCAGTAAGCATGGGTATTATATGTTTTATTTACAACATGCCAGACCGGCATATGGTAGGTAACGATTCCGGCCATAGGGCCTACGGCATCATGGTGATGACATGGGGAAAATGTGATTTTCCCGCTGGCCGCCAGTTCCTCTGCCTCTTTTAAGTCTTTTGCCAGTCCCTCATAGATCAGGCCTCCCATAACCGCGCCGCGTACCGGACCGCACATATTTTCCCAAGTAACCGGAGGACCGGCATGGAGGATTGTGGTGGGGGTCATATCAGGAATCGCTTCCCCGGCCGTAGACATTCCCACAAGAACCGGCTGGGCTGACAGAATACGCTTTAACGCTTCCTGGTTAGCTGCTGTAATTTTTTCCAACAGCTCCGGACGTTTTAGTTCTTTCAGGCACCTGGCAATCTTTTTATCCCCGCCTGCCACAGGTTTCCAGTCCACATGGACAGCCTGTGTATTCTGCTTTATCTGATCCTGGTAAAAGGACTCAATGCCAAAATTTACAACAGCAAGCTTCTGATCAAACAATTCATTTACTTTACTCATCTGAAATCCTCCTTATCGGTTATTCCGAATCAACTGCACGAAACGGGCTGCCTGGGCATTGGAAGGAAGAACCAGGGCTCCGGCCTCCTCAAGTTTTGTCTGGGTTGCCCTTCTTCCCTGGGGATCTCCCTCCGTACCACAGACTGTCGCCACTACAGATAAATAGCGGCCATCCTTTTCTGCCAGATCCCTTGCCTGTCTGATGGCATCTGCCAGGTCTGCTGCCGGATCTTCATGGGAGCCGTAGCCGATAACACAATCTACCAATATAACCGCAGTCTCTGCATCTAAAGCCTCCTGTATCACCCGTTCTGCCCGGAGAGACGGATCAATCATAGGATGGGGGCGTCCTACAGTAAATTCATCATCTCCAAAATCCAGGAATGTATCTTTCACAGATTTCCCGTTTCTCGCATCCTCCAGCTTGTCCTCCGGAGCCAGCGGAATGTTGGAATAAATGTGGCCAAGTTTGCTAATAAGTATCTTCATTGCCTCATCGCACAATGTACCTCCGGTATAAAGCCCCCGCACATATTTCTGTCCCGGGGCCATCTTTCCGGCTTCTGCCCTGGCAAGTTCTAAAGCCCTTTCCTTTCCCATGGCAAAAGAGGTAAAATCTTCTGGTTTTTGGCCCTTTGATAAAGCAACTGCTTTGTGAGCCGCATCTTCCAGCGATACCGCGGCATACAGACCATATTTTTCAATCTTCGCCGGATCGCCGCCAATAAAGCATACCACCACAGGCTTCCCTGTATCTTTTGCCTGCTTTAACACCTGTTTTGCCACCTCATCCGCCGGCGGTTTAGATACCAACGTTATCACTTTTGTCCTGTCATCCCTGGCCAGTGCATCCAGAGAAAGTTTCATCATAATACCGCCGATCTCTGCCTTCAAATCTCTTCCGCCGGTTCCTAACAGCTGAGATACACCTCCCCCAAGCTGGTCAATGATACTGGACACCTCCTGTGCGCCTGTTCCCGAAGCACACACCAAGCCAATATCCCCGCTTCTCACCACATTGGCAAAGGCAAGGGGCACATGGTTAATGATCGCGGTTCCGCAGTCCGGCCCCATCATCAGAAGTTCCTTTGATGCCGCATACTCTTTTAACGCCTTTTCTTCCTCCAGGGTTACATTGTCAGAAAACAGCATTACATGAATATCCCTGTCCAGGCAGCTTTCCGCAACCTCCGCAGCGAATCGTCCCGGTACAGAGATAACGGCCACATTCAAATCCGGTTCTATTTTCAATGCCCCCTCCAAAGTAGGCGGAAAATAATCGCTTTTACTTTTTTCTGCTTTCTTATTCAGCATTTCGTCTACCTTGGACACTACATCAGAAAATACATCTTCTGTCTCACAGTCTGCCGCAACAAAAAAGTCATTTGCCGTCACCTCCTCAAACCCTTCGGCGTCAAGGCCTGTGCGCACTGCCAGTTCCCGGTTCAAATCAGTTCCCATGCCGACCAGAGCCTCGGCTACTCCCGGAAGTTTTTTCACTTCTTTGGAAATAATCATCAGAGTAACTGAGTCGTAATAAGCATTCTTACGAATTTCCAGTTTCTTCAATTTTACCCCTCCATTTTTATTGAGTTGTTTTTTATATTTTTGTTTACATATATTATTATAATTAGTTATTTCCGTAATTCTATGTTGACTATCCACAAATTCTTATGAGTAATTTTGTTGTAATATAAAGGCAAACTTCTCCCCCGACACCAAAAAACAAACTTTTGGAATTTTTCTCAAATAATTTCCGATTCATTTACGTTTGGGAAGTGACTTCCATATCTAAAAGCTGTCTCCGCAATAACGTATGCTGTCATTTTACATTCACTTATCTTGTTAAAACAAAAATCCTTATCCTCATATTCGGTTATTTCATTCGGAAAAAGTATATACAAACTACCTTTTTCAAACTAACCCTCTCACTATTTCTCTATAATTGAAAAATCTATATAAACACAGTATAATAATACCCATAGAATACCACTAAGTAAAAGGAAATGAGGAAAAACAATGGGCGGCAAAATATTGTTAGTAGATGATGAACAAGAAATTGCTGATTTGCTTGAAGTATTTCTGCAAAATGAGCAATTTCAGTGTTTTAAATATTATACGTTTCAAGACGCATTTTCAGTGATCGACAGTGAATGTTTTGATTTGGCAATTATAGATATCATGCTGCCAGACGGAAATGGCTTTACTTTATGCAGAGAAATACGAAGGAAACATACCTACCCTATCATATTGCTTACATCTAAAACAGAGGGAGCAGATAAAGTTACAGGTCTATCTTTGGGAGCAGACGACTATGTTACAAAACCATTTCTTCCGATTGAACTTGTGGCAAGAGTTAAGGCGCATCTGAGGAGGGTACATAATTATGACGGCAAAAAAATTGGCTCAAATGAAATTGTTGCAATAGCAGGACTTCTGTTGAATAAAACCTCGCATGAATGTAGATTAAACGGGGAAAAGATTAAATTAACCCCCACAGAATTTTCCATATTATGGCTTTTATGTAAAAATAGGGGAAAGGTGTATAGTGCTGATGAACTATTTCAGACTATTTGGGGAGAAAAATATTTTAAGAACAGCAGAAATACGGTAATGGTTCAAATTAGACATATCCGAGAAAAATTGAATGACATTGGTGAAAAGCCGAAATTCATAAAAACAATATGGGGGGTAGGATATATTGTTGAATAACAAATTTTCAAAGAAGTATAGAAAGCTCCTATTGCTCAGACATTTTATTGGTGCATTTATCGTGTTCTTTGTCCTGATGGCTGTTTTTTTAGGGATCAAAGGTGTAGGCAATAACAACTTTTATAATTTTGTTGAAAAAGTGGCAGGATACGATTTTGCGTGTTTTGTACATGATTATGAGCCATCCATTATTGTATTTGGTTTTCTGATATCAGAGTTATTTATGTGGATTGCAATAGAAAAAGCTTCATCAAAGAAAATATTAAAAGTATTGGATTCCTTGGAGTATGTTGTTGACAACTCAGCAGACAGCATAGAACTCCCTTTAGAATTCTCTGATTTGCAAAATTGGCTTAATCTTATAAAAATGCAGAACCGTGAGCAGCAGCATTTACTGGAAATGGAAGCGCAGAAAAAATCAGATACGCTTACTTACCTTGCGCATGACATTAGAACCCCGCTTGCTTCGGTGGTAGGTTATTTAAGCCTTTTATGTGAAGCACCGGATATGCCAGCTATACAACGGGAAAAATATACAAAAGTTGCTTTTCGCAAAGCTATACAATTTGAAAAATTGATCGATGATTTTTTTGATATAACAAGATATAGTTTATCAGACAAAACTTTGGTAAAACGGGAAATAGACCTATGTTTTTTAATAGAACAGTTAACAGATGAATTTTACCCGTTGCTTAAATCCAAAGAGCTTCACATTGATTTAAAGTTGGGGGAAGGACTGTTTATAACAGGAGATTCAGAAAAGATTGCAAGAGTATTTAATAATCTTCTGAAAAATGCTGTAAATTACAGTTATCCGAAAAGTTCGATTGAAATTTATGCCAGCCAAACTTTATCTTATATAACTGTCTCCATTAAGAATTACGGCAAAACAATACCTGCTGATGAATTGGGGCATATTTTTGATAAGTTTTACCGTTCCAAAGAATATGGGGAATCAGAAGAAAGCGGAACAGGGCTTGGCTTGGCAATCGCAAAGGAAATTGTAAGAATACACAATGGAAGCATCTATGCCATGAGTAATGATGAAATAACAGTGTTTGAAGTCAAGCTGCCTGTTGCAAAAAAGCAGCGATAAGAAAAAAATAAGAAATCAAAAAGAAATAAAGAATCAAAAACTCACTTCAACAGGGTATAATAATCCCTCAGTAGAGTGAGTTTTATTTTTTCTTGGAGGAATTGCTATGGATAATCAAAATAAGAACCATGAAAAAATTTTGCGTGGCTGTCAGTGGGTATTTTTTATTATATACGGTATCTCTCTGCTTCGCATAACCTTTTTTAAACAAGCAACCTTAAACAACTTATTTTCTGCCATAGGTGCAGGTGAAAGGACAATTAGTATCATTCCATTTCAATCAATTTATGATATGGCTGTTTCAAATACCTCTATAGGACGAATCATTGAAAATGTAGTAGGAAATATCGTTTTGTTTATTCCGTTTGGAATACTATTTCCAATTATCTCTAACAAAAAACGTAAAGGAGTTTTATATGCCGCTATCATATTTAGTCTGCTAATTGAAATTACGCAATTCCTATTTGCACTTGGGAGTACAGATGTTGATGATTTGATATTTAATGTATCAGGTGCATATATTGGATATTTTGTGTCAGATAAAATAAGTAAACAATTCAAGTCATATACGCATTTTCTTATCGTTATGACACTTATAACAGCTATTTTAGGAGCAAGTGTTTTTGGGTATTTGCTTGTTTACCAAACAGATTTATTTATATTTTGCAGATATGATATAGATATTGAGAATCCAGAACTTGTAGAAATATTTATTGACACGCCAGCTACTGCCACAGGCAGGTATGTTGAATTAGATGATTGCATATTAAAAGTGGAAAAAAGCGTTAAAAGTGCAAATGATATAAGAGAAATAGAGTCGTTCAAGATTACAGAGGATTGCGAAATATTTATTTGCTATGATAGAATGGAATATTTTTTTAGTGCAATTACCGGTGAGTATCAACAATATGAAAGGATTGATTATAATGATTTTATTTCACAAAGAAATTACAAATTTGATAGAAATAATAATGTGAGAATCTGGAGTGATGATGAAAACAATATTAAGTTTATAGTGATTACTGAATGGATTGAATGATTTCGATTTTTTCTCCTTATGAATTTTTTGTTTTACATTTTTAAATCCTTATCTCACGCCTTGCTGTGTTTCTCGGTCACGATGCAAGTAAGGAAACAAGGGATGGGGTGGAATTATAAAAAAGACCAAATAAGAAAGAAAACGCTGGATTTTTTATGGATAGTGTTGAATGGAATTTGTCCGGGCAGCGAAAAATGGATTGATTTTGGAAATTCATCATATTACCTTTCCCTGTCTCAGGAACTGTTGACGGGACATTCCGGTATATCCTGAATCGCCCTGTCTACCGCCTGCTCTATCTCCATGGTCCGCCGGTTCTTCCATACCTGATTGATGTGATTCAGTAAAAAAGCCCCAATATCTATGGGGCTCCAAATAAGAATTATGTTCCTGCTCTGTTTTTCCCTCCTGACACAAGAAATCTTTTACATCCATCTTGTGCCTTTATGACGCGAGATTTCCAGCTTCACTTTTAGCTGCCATAGCCCAAAGCTCCTAAACATACTAAAAAGACGCCAGGACCATCTCCGAAACATCTTCCGTTTCCTCTATTTCCCGTATGACAATCTCTATCTTTTTTATACCTCACCACCTGTCTTTTTATCACTGCTCTATTTCAGGACGACTCCGTTGACTGCCTCCACCAGGTCCACCACGCTGGCTCTTGTCACAAATGCCACTGGTTCCCTGTCCACCACCGCAATACACGCCTCTCCGTTATATCGGTATAATTGTATGGTAGTTTCCGGATAGTTGTCATTGTCCATGCGGATCGTCAGGCTGATCTCCTCCTTCCCGTCAGGAGTTTCATCCGTAAAGGTTTCCGCCCTCAATCCCTTTATGGCGCTTCGGATGTCCGCCAGGTCCAGTTCCTCATCCAGATAACGGTAGACCCTCTCGTCCCCTTTCTTGTCGGATGTAATGGTGTAGGTATTTCCTTCCAGAAGGATCTCCAGCTCACTGACATCTTTAAAATCAGCCCAGAACATTTCCTGATGGCGCAGGGAATCATAGCTCCTGTCCATAAGACTTTCGTATTCCTCTGTGGAAAGCTGATAGACAATCCGGGACTCCTCTGCCCTGACATATGCTGTGATCTCTTTTTCCTCGGACTCCTCGTCCGTTTTCTCCTGGTTTTCCCTCTTTTCTGCCTTCTTTTCTTCTTCCGCCCGTTCCTTCGGGTCCCTGGCGATGTTCAGGACAAAGGATTCCGTTTTTTCTTCATCCGTCCCTTCCTCGGTTACTGTATAATCAACCGTAATGGACAGCTCCGGGGCATCCAGACCATAAGATGCCAGATCATTCTCTGATACCTTGTAATTTATGTAATCTTTCAGATCCAGGTTTCTTATGGCATCCAGGTAGTTCTTTACTCTGGCCGTATCCAGTTCCCCCTGCTCCATGAAATAGACATCCTCTTTCAGATAGCTATCGGTGCTGTCCTCCTCATAGATGATCCGCTCCGGCTCTTTTCGCTCCGGCTCACCTCCGGAAAAGCTTATCCCAGTGACTTTTTCCAGTTCCGGTATTTCATCATGTTTGATCATATCGCTGATCTCTATTTCAAACTGCTCCAGAGGATCTTTTTTCACCAGATAGGCATTGCCGTCCCCGATGGATACATACCGCTCGGAATCCATGGCGCTGAAATTGCCCAGCCGGATCTCATAATTTTTCTCTTTCGTTTCCATGCGGATGGTGCATACGGGGGTGTCCAGGCCATACTGCCCGAAATCCTCCACTTCCTCTATTATAAAGGAAACGCCAAACTCCTCAAACAGTCCCAATAACGCCCCAATCTTTTCCTCATCCACAGGAAAAGCCTCATCCTCATCATAGAGCCATTTTCCCTCATCGTTTCTATGGAATCCAAAGGAACCCGTGTTTACCTTGTCCCCTGCTACCTCCAGGATAATCTCATCACTGTTTTTGATGACCTCCTTTTGTTCCTCATATTTATTCACTCCAAATGCCGCCAGGCTGATGCACACAAGAAGTATAACCAGTACCGCAAGTTTCCTATTTCGCTTCATTCCGCTTCCTCCTTCCTATGGTCACACAGATTCCAGTCCCCAGATAAACAAGAGGGAATACACCGATCATAATCAGCTTCAGGAATGAAGCCGTGGAATCGCTGATGGTAAGATAATGATAATTCAGCGACTTGCTGCGGATGGCTACCGCTTCATTTTCTCCGATTACGGAAGACATGGCATTCATTGCCAGATCCAGGTTAGCGCCTGATGAATACGCGTTATACATTTCATCCAGGAAATGGGAAGATGCAAACCAGATGATCTGTCCTCCGTTTTCTGCTTCCACCGAAACGGCCAGGGCAAAGGGACCGTCAGTATCGCCATCTTCCTTTTCATAGGAATCCAGTTCGTATCCTGCCGCTTTGCTGTAGGCAATATCAGAAGTGGTAAGCAGCTCTGTCACATGTTCCCCATTCTGAACCAGCAGTCCCTGGGCAACAGGCATGATGGCGAAATACCTTTCCTCGATCAAAGGATCTGTGATCTTGCTGCTTTTTAAATCCGGCAGCAGCACAAAAGGCGTCCGGAACGCGTAATGCCCCCGGTCTGTATCTACTACAATCCCATCAACCGTTTCCACACCGTAACCTTTCAATATGCCATAAAGGTTTGCCAGCGTCCCCTTCTCCGTGGGACCGGCCATCACCATCAGCTTTCCGCCATCTGATACATATTCCTCAAGAAGCCCCTTCTCTTCTTCCGAGATATCGCTGGAAGGCCCGTAGATCAGAATGGCGTCAGCGTCTTCGGGAATCGCGTCGGCTGTCAGCAGGGAAAAGGTTTCCAGCTCCATATTCTCTTTTTCCATCTGTTCACGGAATATTTCCGGCAGTTCGGTCTCCCCATGTCCTTCCAGCAAATAGATTTTTGGCTGTTCCTCATTCACCACATAATCAATGGCGGACGTGATGGCTCCCTCCCCGTCAAAAGAGGTATCATAAGAGTATTCGTTCATGTTGGCTTCCATCAGATAGATATCGTCATAACCGATAAAGCGGCTGCGGTCTCCACACTCCACCACCAGGCTGTTATTCTGTACGGTTTCAGAGGTATACTGTTCAGCAAATGTGGGATAAATATCCGGGTTCTTTTTTACCACTTTGATATGTTTTGAAAGGCTCTCATATTTACCCAGAAGATTCTCTATCACGTCGTCTTCCTTATCCGACTGCACGATCCAGTAGATGGTCACATCCTGATCCAGGGCATTTACCACCACTTTTGTATTGCTGGTGACAGAATACAGCTTTGTGGAGCTGATGTCATGCTGCGTCACATTTTTAGGCAGCGCGGACACCAGAATGTTTACCGCCACCAGTATGGCAAGCACAATGGCTGTAATGACCAGGGAATAAGCCCCACCCTGCAGGGCGATACGGTTTTTAAAAGTCTCTTTCTTCATCAGTTGTACCTCCTTTTTTCCAGCGACTGCACAGCCAGAAATAAGAAAAAGGTAATGACAGATACATAGTATACAATGGCAGTCAGATCAAACACACCGGACACAAAGGTATAAAACCGTTCAAAAAGGGACAGCTTTTTCATGATGTCCGGCAGAAGGCCCTCAAATACGGCACTGTTTACGCAATATGTAATCCCCACAGCGGCGATCAGGACAATGGCCGTCCCATATGCCAGGTGCTCATTCTTTGTCAGATAGCGGACCAGCAGCCCCAGAAGGCAGCTAAGGACACACAGAGCCGCCGCGGAGCCAAACGCTGTTGCTGATATATGCTCCGCCAGACTGACGCTGTAATAATTCAGAAGGAACACCGCTATGGCGATCCCTGCGGCAAATCCCTGGTTTTCTGTCAAAGAGGATAAAAAAGTGCCGACCGCGATCAGCGCTGCGCCCATGATAAAAAATGCTCCAATCGAACCATAAGATGTCAGCAGATATACTTCCCCGTACCGGGCAAACAGTAACGGATACACTGCCACAATGCACAATGGGATCAGGTAAATGACCAGCAGGGCCAGATACTTTCCGATCACCACCTGGGTGGTGGTAATGGGAAGGGAATATAAGAGCTGGTCGGTTTTCTGTTTCCGATCTTCCGCGATGACCCGCATGGTCAGAACCGGAATGATCACCACAAAAACCAGGCTCACAAAGCTCAGTACATACTCAAAATTTGCCACTGCCTGCTGAATGTTGTAGATCATGGCTCCGATCCCTACAAACGCCAGCAAAAACGCGCCGAAGATATAGGCCGTCATGGAATGAAAATAGTTTGACAGTTCATGCTTGAATACCGCAGTCATGGTTCCTCCACCAACCTTTCCTCATCATTTTTTTCTTCTGTGTCTCTTTTGGCTGTTTTCCCTTCTTCCGCCCCCGGTTTCCCGCTGTCCCCTTCTGTCAGTTCGATAAACACGTCTTCCAGGTTTGCCTTTTTAGGGGCCAGCTGCAGGAGCGCCTTTTCCCTCCGGGCAAAGGCGAAGAAGATCTGTCTGCAGATATGGGGCATTTCCCCGGCTTCTGTCTGTATCTCTCCCTGAACGCTGCCATCCTCCAGTTCTCTCAGCTGCCAGTCAGCGGCCAGCTCCCTGCCTCTCAGCCCCTTTGCCTCCCCTACAAACTTTAAGTATTCCACGGGAGTCTCATTGAGATAAAGGGGCGGCTGTTCCGGAAGATAACCCATCAGCCGTTTTGCCTTGTCCGGCTCTTCAAAAATATCATATCCGTCAATGATGACACGCCCCGCCGTGGCGGACAGACAGCCTGTCATAATGTTCATGGTGGTGGATTTTCCGGCCCCATTGGGGCCCAAAAAGCCATACACATGTCCTTCCTCAATTTCAAAGGACAGATCATCCACAGCCGTAAAATCGCCATAGCGTTTCGTCAAATGCTCAAATGTTATCATGTTCATCCTCCTATCTGAATCTGTTGCCCCAGGGAAATGTCATCTGTCCGTTTCCCTGGTTTTCCTCTTCTGATTTTTCATCTGCCCTGGCCGGCTGCACATCCTCTCCAACGATGACCTTCCGTTCTATGCTTTCCCCTTTCCGATAAACCTTGAACACAAGTTCATCCCCAGCAGAGGCGTTCCTGACCGCATCCACCAGAGCCTTGCTGCCGTCTATCTCCTCTCCGTTTATGGCTGTGATAATGTCGCTTTCTTCCAGACCTGTGTCAGCAGCCGGACCGTCTTCCGCGATGCTTCTGACAGCCGCGCCTTTGGGCAGTCCATAGCTCTGGGTTTCCCTGCTTACGTCCGTCACGGATACGCCGATGTATGGTTTTGTTATGTAGCCGTTTTCGATAATGCTTTTTATAATGTCTTTCACATGATTGATGGGTATGGCAAAACCGATATTGTCAATGGAGGCTCCGCCGCCCGAACCGGAATATTTCGCGTTTGTAACGCCCACTACCTCCCCATAAAGATTAAACAACGCGCCTCCGGAATTTCCGGAATTGATCGCGCAGTCTGTCTGGATCAGCTCCATGGTTACGCTGTTGGACAAGGTGATCTCTCTGTCCAGGGCACTGACCGCTCCTGATGTCAGGGAAAAGGTCAGCTCCCCAAGAGGATTCCCGATCGCGATCACACTGTCCCCTACATTCAGATTCTCAAAATCGCCGATCACAACCGGTGTAAGACCTTCCGCCTCCACCTTTAATACCGCGATATCGTTGCTTGCGTCATATCCGATCAGTTCCGCCTCATAGGTGGTCCCGTCATACAGGGATACTGTGATGGAATCCGAGTTTTCAATGACATGATGATTGGTAATGATATACCCGTCATCTGTAAGGATGAAACCGGAACCGGCGGCAGCCGAGGTGGTGTGGAATCCCCAGAAGTTGGTCGTCACGGATGTGGTGATGCCCACGGTTGAATTCACATTGGCCGCGTAAACCTCTGCCGGGGTCATTTCTTTACTGGTATCAATAGCCGTGATATCAAGAACCGATTTTTCCCTGACTCCTTCCATCATGGTAGACCTTGGGGAATCCTGCGCGGTTTCTCCGCTGCGGTCACGGGTGGAAAAATAATTCCAACCGGCCTCAGCAATGCCTCCCACGCGACCGCATTGACTTTCTGATTTCCGTTTAACATTTTCACTCCGAATTATACATTTTCATCTGATTTGTGGAATGCAAAGTCCCTTTGCAGAGTTCGGATCTCCCTTCTGATCTTCCTGCAAACTAACCTCTTTGTCATAGCATGGAATTTCCAACACATCAGACAGACGCTTTCCCAGTTCACGCCCGCCACTTCCAAACTCACGGCTAATTGTAATGATCATTTTATTGTACCTCCTTCTGTTTTTCGATAGCCGGACGTTGAAAATAGAAAGAGCCGATAGTCCGTCTTTGTAACGAATTATCGGCTCTGCGTCTTTGCGTCTGGCTCTTTGATAATTGATATTTTCAGTTGTTCTGCATTAATTAAAGTTTCCTGTCTGCACTTCGGACAAAAAAGCGGGAAATGGGAAAGTATGGTATCTTCCCTGATTTTTATCCGTGTTTTACTTGTACAGTTCGGACATCGTATCCATTCCTGATTTTTCAAACGAATCACCTCCTCGTTTCATAACATCGTTTTCTTCCTCAAAAGCAAATTTAAGGCATTCTACAAATTCCTCCAGTATATCAATAAAATATGTGGAATATCTTTTAGAAACAGTTCCTTACTTCAATGCAAAACCTTTGTTACTTTTTACCATATACAAAATAGTATAGCTTGCAACTGCCAGCTCTGTAATCGGCATAACCCACCATAGAAGTTTCGCGCCAAACAGCGCCGGAAACACGAACACTAATACGCCACATAGAACCATGCCCCGCGCCATAGAAATGATTAACGCCGTTTTCGGCTGCATCACAGACTGGAAATAATAAGTTGCGAAAATATTCAGCGGCAAAAGCAGATACGCAAGGCCATAGATCCGCATAATACCGGGAGACATCTGCAGTACGCTGTCTGTCGGGGACATGAATACTTTCACAAAAGTAGTCGGGAACAAAAGTACTGCAGCTGTCCATAAAACACCGAAGCCTGCAACTGTCCACAGGGAATATTTCCGCGTTTTTTTGATGCGCTCCCAATTATGCACACTGTAGTTTTCGGAGATAATTGGCTGTGCCGCCTGTCCCACAGCATAAGTAAAGCATTGGACAAGACCGGAAATCTGGACAATGACCCCAAATACCGCCAGCGCATCTGAACCAAAATAATTCATAATCTGACGGTAACTGTTCAGCACCCTGTTAAGGGCACATTGATTTTTGGACAAAACAGAGAAAATAAAATTTCTGTTTCGTCATTGCTTTAGTGTAAAAAGTGGATAACTTTCTAGTATAACTGCCAAGTGCTTTTGGGTTGTGGATTACTGAAACATAATTCCCCAGTTGTATCACAGATAACAGAGTAATTGTGGATTTTATCCGAGTGTTACCGGCAATTAGCTCTTGTTTTTTACTGTTTATCCACCGTCATTTTGACAGTATATCAAAACGACACGATTCGCTTTTTGGACCATTTTCCGTTAAAATAGAAGTATCAAATTTAACGGAAGAAAGTGGTCTGAATGCCAGTAAATGTTACACTTGAAATGGTTCAGCAATTGCTTGAACAGAATGCTTCATTGCTCAGGCAAAATGAAATTCTCACAGCAACTATTGCTGAGTTAAATCAGACCATACAGGAACTGAAGGGACAGCTTAATAAGAACTCCAAAAACAGTTCCAAACCACCTTCAAGTGACGGCTATAAAAAACCTGCTCCTAAGAGTCTGCGCAAACCATCCGGAAAAAAGGTCGGTGGACAGGATGGACATCAGGGGATACATTTAGCGGTAATAACAGCTCCGGATGAAATAGTCAAACATATGCCCTCCGCATGTAAAGGATGCCAGCATTATCAGATATGCAAAGGCACTGCATGTATTGCGCAGAAACGCCATGTTATTGACGCGGTTGTTACAGTCAATGTAACGGAGCATCAGGCACTGGAACTTCCAGTCTGTATGCTGCATGGAGATACCCGCACAGGTGCTTTCCCTTCTGACGTAAAAGCAACCGTACAGTATGGTGAAAACCTTCAGGCATTAGCTGTTGCACTAAATACCGTAGGCGCAGTCAGCATCAAACGTACCCATGAGATTCTTTCCGGAGTATTTAACATTCCGATTGCAACAGGAACGGTCAGCAGCATGGTAAAAAGATGCGCTGACAGTCTGAGTGAAACAGTAGGTAAGATCAAGGATAAGATGATCGGTTCTGCGCTTGGACATTTCGACGAAACCGGAACCAGAGTGGATAAAAAACTCTGGTGGGTTCATGGCGCCTCAAACTGTGAATACACCTATCTTGATATCAGTCCCAAACGTGGAACTGCAGGTATGGAGCAATGCGGCGTTCTTCCGGAATTCAAAGGGATTGCCATGCATGACTGCTGGGCTTCCTACTGGAATTATCCGGATATTCAGCATGCAGTCTGCTGTGCCCATCTTCTCCGTGAATTAACGGGGATTGATGAAAATCATCCGGATCAGAAGTGGGCATCTGCATTTATAGACCTTTTACTGGAAATGAAAAAGGCCAAAGAGAAAGCTGTAGAGAAGGGAAAGGACTCTCTGAGCTATTATCATTATCATAAGTTCGATAAGAAGTATGATGAACTTATCGAACAGGCCCGGAAGAAAAATCCACTTCCCGAAACCACGGAGAAAAAACGTGGACGGAAGAAAAAAGGAAAAATCCTTGCCCTGGCAGAACGCCTTGCGAATTACAAGGCCTCAGTCTGCCTTTTTATCCATAACTTCCATGTCCCGTTTGATAACAACCAGGCGGAACGAGATCTGCGGATGATAAAGGTGAAAACCAAAATATCCGGATGCTTCCGAACTGAGGAAGGTGCCAGAGATTATCTAAAAATCATGTCCTATGTTGGTACAGCACATAAGCAGGGATACAATGCTTATGAAGCAATCAGAAATGTAATCTCAGGTCATCCTGATTTCATCTTTGAATAAGGGGGGTTCTGAATAGTTACCTTTTTGATACTATTAAACCAAGTTGCTCCAGTATTGCCAAAGAAAATGATATTCTTTCAATTGAAGCTCCAAATATCACGCATTCGTCATCATAATCTCCGTTTGCTATCGACTTAAAGAGCAACGCATCTGTAGATGATAATTTACCTATAATATCTGTAAAAATTGGATGCACTTTTACCGCTTTATCACTACTCATTGACGACGCAATCAAATTAACAAACATTTCCCTCAATTCTTCTTTTTCGACACAATACTTTGAAGCTTCCAAAGCTGGAGCAACAATCTGAATATCTGGTTCTACCCTTTTCTCATTTGGGATAGCTTCTATTTTTTCATGTAACTCCCGATTATAATTTTCTAATTCTACTGCATAGCGCAATTTGCGTTTCTCAGCCATATGTCCAATACCACCAAAAACTAAAAACCAAATATCTGACACTGTACTATCAATGGCCTTCGTTGGCTGTTCTGTTAAATTAGTTAAAGCCTTATCAACACATTCTGGCATCTCTGCATTGATTAAGCCAATATTATTCTTCGATTTGTCCGACATATGTATTTCCTCCGTCTATCATATATATTTTTACTTTACTACTTAAGAGTAGTTTTTACACATTCGGTTTTTCACTTCCTCACTCGTAGTAAAACCGTAGTACCCCACCACTCCTATTGCCATGATTTGCCCCGTTCTGCCCCACAAGTGCCGCCAATTCCCGGCTAGCCGCCGTGCTGCCGTGGCACACAAATTGTGAAAAATGTAACGAAAATGGCAAATCGAGGCAAAACGGGACAAGTTGATGCCGTCAAACATAGTAGGAATTGGGGGCTTTTACTACTACGATTACCCTATTTCAAATTGCTAAAAATTTCTTTTTATACTAACTCTAACAATTGCATCTCCATCACTTTGATTATGAGAATTTTCTACTATATAACTGACCATTTCTGCGATATCCTCTTGTGTATACAACTCATGTGTTATCAAATCCTCTATCATTTCAAAACCCTCTAATTTGGCAATGTATTCTCCACACTTCTTTCCAACAACAATTTCATTTTCTTTAAACTCAATCTGAAATCCCATTTCCGTAAGACGCTCATAATAAGTCGCAAAATTAACAACAGAAAAAATTGCTCTTTTATCAAAAAGAATATCCAAAATAATATCATCACTGATATTCCACCATATAATTGGCTGCCTATATGGTTTGTACTCTTTCCCAATTTGTTCCATCCTTATATTGTTATATGGGGAATCCTTTATCATCTTTTTTACAATATTATCTATTTTTTCTCCTAAAATATCATCAAAGTTTTCTGATGCATAATATTCTTCTTCCTTTATCGCTACAATCAATGTATTTATTTCTTCGTTATATGCAATCCCTTTTTCATTATTACAAGCAGCATCAATCAAAAAATGCTGTTCATTCATTTTTCTTTTATCCTTCATAATGTCACCAGAATCACTTAGCAATAAATCATCTTGATTTTTTAGCTGTTTTTGTATTTTTTCTTTTGTACTATTTCCGTAGATTTCCTCTCCTTCTTCTGCATCAATTTTTAACTTTACTTTAGATGACATATATACACTTGATGCAAGAACTCTTTTGTCATTTATATATTCACTTTTTATTTCTCCTGTTCCAATCACTTTTCCATCTAATGAACATACAGAAAAGTCCCCTATTCGCAGCATATTTGTAATGGAGTGATATACTACTAAATAACCGTCAATAGTAGGATTTTCTTTAATGAACTCAATTTCTCCTCTTCCACCTATGCCTGAAACAAATAATCCATTATCTGGATGCTTATAATGTTTTTCTAATTCCTCAATACTGTCTCTATAAAATATATAGGCAAATGAATCTCCAATACTTTTCCCTATGCTAATCACTTCTTTAATTTCTAGCTTTTGATTTTTCCATTTTTGCATTTTTTCTAAAAAATCCTCTTTATCTAAGGATTCTTTCATTTCTATATATTCCCGTTCTTTTTGAGATATCTCCCTATACACAGACATTGCATTATATAAACATTCTGCAAGATTTGTCTGAAAATTGATAAATTCATATTCTTCTAAATTAGCACCTCTTTTTAAATTTAGCATTATCAAGGCTAATTCGCGTAAGGTTTTCTTTATTTCTTCAATTTTATCATCATACATACTTCAAACTCCCAAGTAAATGCTTGCTCATTTTTAGAATAATTATATCAGAAACATTTCACCCCTACCACCATATATTTACATAAAAAATGCCTGCCGAAGCAGGGCACACAAACTCTCCATATATCAAATTGCTCGAAACATTTTCTATGAAACGAGCTTCTCCTCCTTGTTCTTTTCCAGTTCTTTTCCAGTTCCTTTCTGGCATTCTCCAGCTCTTCCATCCTCCGAAGTTCGTCTGCGGCATTCCCCAAGCCAAGGTGCGTATAGGTATTCAGCGTGACACCGATATCGCTATGCCCTATTAGGTATTGGAGTGCTTTGGGATACCAAGGTTATTGCTTCCGACACAGGCGATATTCCTATCGTTAAAATTTGCACCCAAAGTCATGCTTGGGTGCATTGTATCAAATTGTGATACGCAAGCCAGATAGGGAAACCTAAAAATACCGTATGATAGCCATCGATGTTCTGCACATGAGCGGCAAGTTCTGGCCGGGTTCTTTCCCTGTTCTCCCGTCCTCCCTGCTCATCCGTTTCATCATAATCAGCCGGATACTTTTCTTCTGTTTCAATCAGGAATAAATCACCGTCCGTATACTGTTCGATCAATGTCGCAATATACTGCGTATTTCCGTAAATTTCCCCGTCTTTTAATATAAGACTTGCCGACGATAGGGCATCTATTCCTTCTGGGAAATCAGTATTTCCAACACGGGAAAAATATGCGATCAAAATATGGGAATCCTTGTTTTCTTCCGACTGTATTTCAGCAGAATCTTCACTTTCTTCCGGCAGTGTTTCCACAGAAGCTTTGTCCTCTGTCTCACTGTCATCTTTCTGGCTGACTATTCCGTTTCCGGCCTGCTCTGTTCCCTGACTGCTGGTTTTTTCATTTGTGTTGTTTCCATTACTCCCGCATGCTGCCATTGTAAGAGCCAAAACAGAAATGAGTATCACTGCCATCCATTTTTTTCTCATAAAAACGTCTCCTAATCTTTTTCATATATTTTTTTGACTCAGTAATCACCGGTGTTCCTGATCAGCCAGGATTTCTGTGATTTTCGTAATCACTCCATGGTCCGGAAACTACGTTGTATGTTCCATACTGCCAGAACAATACATAAGAAGTGTTTTACTGCTGTGCTTTTTATGTAGACCGATTTTAAACGCTTTGGTAGAAATTATCAAATACCTGTTATCTATTTCTTGTTATTCAAATTTGTTATTTCTCGGCTCATTCGTTGACTGTTTGGTTAACTATTTGACGGATTTTCAGATATTTTTCTTTGTCATAAAAATTCCTGCTTAATCTGAAACAATCATTCATTCCGCTTTTTGTCTCCCATTAGAGCGTGTTTGAAAATTCATTCCCGGTAGCTGTGCGCTCCACTTTGTGGGACACCGCAGGCGCCCCTTGTGGGGATTTGGCCCAAATGAACGCGGCGCAGTGGGCTACGTTAAGTAAATTTGGGCCAAATATACCGCGAAGTGGGGCGTGAAGATGCCGGGAATGAATTTTCAAACACGCTCCAGTACAATCTTACTGGGAGGTGAACAAATAGTGGAATATTTTATTGGGCGAAAACATATCCAGGCCGCTTTTTCCATCAAAAACGGAAAGGGTCTGGCAGTATTTCTTATGGACAACAAAAAATCCTCCCCGACTCGAAAACAGAGCCAGGAAGGAATCATTCTAAGACAGACACGCTAACTATACCCGCCAAAGCACCATTTTTTGCAGAGTCACCTGCTGTTCTAAACTCCTTTCTATTTTAATGCATGGTTTTTGGAACCATTTATGAATGGGTTATGACAAATTTAAAATTCTCCCTTTTCGGAATTGTGTATCCATTGAAAACCAGCCTATAAATATGCATCCTTAATGCATAAAAACATGTTCTGGCTACTTTTCACACATTGAAATATTCACTTGGATAATGTATAATTAAAATATATTTTTGGGAGGATCATAACCATGAAAAAGAAACTATGCAGTATTGTTTGTTTATGCAGCCTTGTTTCAATTATGTTGTGTGCATGTGGAAAAGAAGAACAGGGGAATCCTATTAGATTGCCAGCTAGAGAGGGTATTGTATCGATCGGCGTTTCTGACGGTGACAAATATGCTATGTCACCTAACACAGAAGTTGAAGCTACAAAGTTTATTGATGAATTTTTATCTATGCTAAGGGATATGGAAATAACCAGTCAGCAGTCGGTCAATGATGTACCAGTCAACAAAGATTTTATTACGATCAATATAAATTGCGATGGAGTGGCAGGAACTACTCTTTTTTACTACGTAGATAAAAAAACCGAATATGTAGAACAGCCATATCAGGGAATTTATAAACCAGCACCTGCTTTGGGTAATTGTATAACTGAAATGCTTGCTTCGGCAGATAATACACCGCTAATGGCAGCATTTCGGGCATCGGTAATTGAAACGAATGATGATTCAATAATAGTTAAGCCGGTAGATGGTTCTTTGGAACTTAATTCAGCAGATAAGTTTCATGTATCAAACAAAGAGAACCTTGAATTGCAAATTGGAGATTTAGTAGAAATTAGTTATAACGGAGAAATAATGGAATCATATCCTGCACAATTAGGAGAGGTTTATGAAATTACCGTGATAGAGCAGACAGAAGCAAATGCCATGTGGGATAGAATACCTATGGTAAGAATAGATGGTAAATTATACTACTATATAGTAAATTAAGTTGTGAACAGTTAAGAAATATGGTATAATTAGGGAAGAATCACAAGAAAGGAATCTTTCCCGTTATGTCTAAAAATATTACTAAAATTACTTTGAGTGAAGA
>RAYY01000141.1 GCA_003611875.1 bacterium D16-56
GAGGTATCTGATAAAAATTTTGGTATTGGTGGAAAAACGATTGATAAGGTTAAAGAAGAATATATAAAGAATCATCAATAGCTGTTTACAAATATGTGAACGATAGTTTAGGAATGGTGGATAATTTTTTAATGGTTATGTAAATGACAATAAAAAGAAGTTTTGCTTTTGAGGAGAAATATTACAATGGATAATCTAAAAAGATTGGAATTAGAATATGAAGGAATAAGGGGAACTATTTTAGATTATACTTCTGAGGATAATATAGTTAGTTTTTTAGATGGTTTGAAAAAACAAATTGATATAAAAGATATAGAAGCAATAACCTATTATATTAACGAAATATGTGCTTGGTATGAGAAGAATATAAAACAGATATATGAGAATGAGTTTGTTGCGGATCCGTCAGCACATGATAGAAATAAAAAGATATTAGAAGAAATTCAAGCCGAATTTCAAATGAAGAAAAAAATAGGGAAAGGGGAAAAGAAAATGTATTCAAAAATTTTTTTGAGTCATAATTCATTTGATAAAAAATATGGTGATGCTATAAGAAATCTTTTAATGAGCTTAGGGTTAAGAAAAGAGCAATTGATATATACTGCACATCCCTTACATAAGATTCCGGCAGGTAATAACATTTTTGAGTATTTAAAACAAAATATACAGAAAGATATTTTTGTCATTTTTCTTTGGTCGAATGAGTACTTAAAAAGTGCAGCATGTTTAAATGAAATGGGGGCAGCATGGATAGTCGAAAGTGATTATATAAATATGTATACTCCAGACTTTGATTTTAATAACCCACAATATCATAATTGTGCGGTTGATGTTAGGCAAATGGGGGTAGTATTAAAGAATGATGAACATTGTAAAATGGGAATGGTGGAATTGAAACAGAAGCTTATTCAAAATTTAGGATTAGCAATAGATGAGCAGGAATGGATATATAGCTTAGATGAATTTATGAAAAACATTAAATAGGGGAGAATAGTTATGGAGCAGAGAGAAATTCAAGTATTAGAGGAGTTGGCAAAGAGTTTATCTTTATTATCTACAAAAGGAACGGTTACAGCTACCGAAGCCAAAATAAAAGCTATTCAGGTAGAAAAGGATATTGAAAAAATTAGAAATCAGTATGATGAGATTATCAATGAATTAATAGCAGAACGTGCAGAGGCGATTCGTATTGCACAGGTATACAAAAATGAAATGGAACGTTATGTAATTAGTGATAGCGATATTGAACATTTGCATAATACCGTAGAGTTAGTATTAGATATTATTAAAGAGATGAGTCCAGATACAGATGTAGCAATGTATCAGCAATTAAAAGAGTTGATTTGTGTTGATGTTTTAAAAGCAATTCAACTTTTGGGATTTAATTATAAGGAGGCTATAGGTGAACCGTTAACGCAATTATGTGCAAATGCTATATTAAATAAAACTAAAAATGCTAGTCAAATAGAAAGAGATAAAGAGATTTTGTGATACCCGTATGATACCTGTTTGCTCTGAAACTGTAAATACGGCGTAAAATATGGATATTATGGCGATAAAATTCCTTAAAAGTCAATCAAATATTTAACAATTATATTGTAAGTAGGTAATCATCTGTACCTTGACAAAATAAGAAAGCCCCCAGTGCTTACCGGGGGAAGACCTGTTTTACTTTTTTAGTTTGTTGCGGCAATTATCAGGAAGACTGG
>RAYY01000142.1 GCA_003611875.1 bacterium D16-56
TCTTTCCCTCAAAAGTAGTAAATTGGTAGTAAATTCAGCTTGAAATCCTGCTTGTATGCCCGTAAATCAAGGCTTTTTTGAGATAATCAACCATTTTATAAGAAATACAGAGGCTTGTCAAGAAAAAGGGGTGAGTTGGAAAACGGCCAGGAGATGGGATTTATGGAGGCTTTTTTATAGAGAGGAAAAGGAGGGACTCTATGGAGAAGAAAGAAGGATGGGCAATTCTGTTTCGGAGTCAAAGCCATAAGTTGTTCCATGAACAGTATTTGCCGCTATGCCGGTATCAGGACTCTTACCATGCAGCGCTGGTGTATTGTCTGGGAATCGACAGGGATACAAGGGATCATGTAAATGAGATTTATGATTTCAGAACCGGATTAGTGAAAACGGAGTGCCTGCATGATGGGTGGCAGACTTCCGGGAGTAAGAAAATTGTCCGAATGGCTTACAACTTATATAACAATGGGACTCCAAGCGTGTTCGATTATGAGGATTCGGAGGAGCAGTTGACGGAATGTGGGCGGTATACGGTGGAGGAACTATTCTGCTGTGGCTATGCGCCTTATTTCTGGCAGGCGGTGAAAATTCGGTATCCGGAGTATTGCGGGGCAGCTTAAAGAGAAACGAGGGACGGAGGAAAAAAGATGGCAAAGGTCATAACCATAGCTTCGCAGAAAGGCGGAGTGGGAAAAAGTACAACTTGTGTGAATCTGGGCATTGGGCTGGCCAGGGAAGGGAAAAGAGTCCTTTTGATTGACGCGGATGCCCAGGGCAGTATGACAGCGTGTCTAGGGATTGGGGAACCGGATGAACTGGATGTTACATTGGTGAACCTGATGGAGAAGGTGGTCAATGATGAACCCTGGGAGATTGACGAGGGGATTCTGCACCATGAGGAGGGAGTGGATTTTCTTCCGGCAAATATTGAACTGGCAGGTATGGAGACAACCCTGGTGAACATGATGAGCCGGGAGACGATCCTGCGGCAGTATATTGACAGGGTTCGGGAACGGTATGATTTTATTTTGCTGGATACCATGCCTTCTCTGGGGATGATAACCATTAATGCCCTGGTGGCGGCGGATAGTGTTCTGATTCCGGTGGAATCGGCTTATTTGTCGGTGAAGGGGCTGCAGCAGTTGATCAAGACCATTGGACGGGTGCGGAGGCAGCTGAATAGGAACCTGGAGATTGAAGGCATTTTGCTTACCAAGGTGGACCGCAGGACGAATTACGCAAAGGATATCTCTGATCGGCTTCGGGAAGCTTATGGGGACAGGATACATATTTTTGAGAATTGTATCCCGTTATCCATTAAGGCGGCGGAAACCAGTGCGGAGGGAAAGAGCATTTTTATCCATGCCCCTAAGGGAATCGTGGCGGAGGGGTATGCGGCACTGACAAAGGAGGTGCTTTCCCATGGGGAGTCGTAGTGCGGATAAGATCAAGTTCCGTTCTTTTGATGATCTGTTTGGGGAGCAGGAGCCGAAAGGGGTAGAAAAGGAAACAAAGGGAACCGTGGAAGATCAGGTGGTCAGAATAGTGCTGGCAGAGCTTCATCCGTTTAAGGGACATCCATTTCGCGTTATGGAAGATGAAGAAATGATGGAAATGGTGGAGAGTGTGAGGCAGTTTGGCGTTCTGGTGCCTGTGAT
>RAYY01000143.1 GCA_003611875.1 bacterium D16-56
TGGAGCTTCCTATAATGTGCATTATTGGAAGTGAAAGCCACCCCATTTCACACTGGATGCCCCCTCCTCTTTTTTCTTTACGCGCTCTGGTTCCCCTTTCATCCCATTCCCTTTCAAACCTCATTCCGCCCCTGACCGGCAGCACAAAAGTTCTGACTAACAATTCCAGGAGATACGGTTTTTATGAAAAATTACGAACAGTATAAACGGATCATACGGTTTGCCTTTTTCCTCACCGTCCTTTCCCTGGAAATGGCCTCGTACTGGTATGTCTGGAAACATTTCTACAACCCGCTGATGGAAAATCCCTATAACCGCACAGGGCACTGGCTCATGATTGCCGTTTACGGCATCCTCCTTGTCCTGTTTAATGCCTTATATGGCGGTCTTAAGGTCGGGTACCTGAAAACCGGGAACATGATCTACTCCCAGACCCTGGCCGGCCTTTCCGCCAACGCCATGATCTACCTGCAGATCACCCTCTTAACCAAACACTTCCAGACTCTGCTGCCCCTGCTTGTCATGTCTGCCGCTGAATTTTTCATCATCTGCGTCTGGAGCTTTCTCTCCACCAGGATTTACCGCCTTTTATACCCTCCCAGGAAAGTGCTTCTCATCTACGGGGAGCATCCGGTGGCAAGCCTTATGGGGAAAATCCATACCCGCAACGACCGGTTTGTCATTGGGGAGATTGTCCATATCCCTGCGGGGACAGAGAAAATCAGCCAGGCGGTTCGGGCAGGATGGCGGGACGATGCCTATGGTATGGAGGGAACCAGTCGGGCGGAGGGAATGGAAGAGCAGGATAGAATCAGCTTCGTGGAGGAAGCTGGCGGGCAGGAGGATAGAAATGGCATAGGCAGAGCATCCGGGATGGAGGAGCCTGATGCCATGGATAAAGCCGGCATAACGGCAATCAAAGAAAAAATCGAAAAGTACGAAGGGGTGGTGATCTGCGATATCCCCTCCCAAGTGCGGAATGTGATATTAAAGTACTGTTATCAAAGGTCCATCCGGACCTATACCACCCCCAAAATATCCGATATCTTAATCCGCAGCTCGGAAAGCCTGCATTTATTTGACACGCCGCTGCTGCTGTCAAGAAATCACGGGCTGTCTTTTGAGCAGAGGATCATGAAAAGGGGAATGGATGTTGTGCTGTCATTGGCAGCACTTTTTTTATTGTCTCCGGTGTTTCTGATAACAGCAGCGGCGATTAAGCTGTATGATAAGGGCCCGGTGTTTTACTTTCAGGAGAGGTGCACCAAGGACGGGAAGGTGTTCCGGATCTGCAAGTTCCGGAGCATGGTGGAGGATGCGGAGAAGGAAGGGCATTCCATCCCAGCAACGGATGAAGACCCGCGGATAACCCCGGTGGGAAGGATTATCCGGGCCACAAGGATCGATGAGCTGCCTCAGATTCTGAATATCCTGAAGGGGGATATGAGTATCGTGGGCCCCAGGCCGGAGCGTGTGGAGCATGTGGAGCTTTATACCCGCCAGATCCCGGAATTTCGTTACCGGATGAAGGTGAAGGGAGGATTAACGGGGTATGCGCAGGTGTATGGGAAGTATAATACATCAGCATATGACAAGCTGAAGCTGGATTTGATGTA
>RAYY01000144.1 GCA_003611875.1 bacterium D16-56
CAATGTCATTAACTTAAGGAATCTTTTACATTTGATATTGTAAAAGGTTCCTTTTTTCTGTATTTTTATTGTATAATGAAAGTAGATAACTGATGTATTTTCCCATAAGGCAGGTGATTTTATGAAGAATTCTCAAAAACATACCTGTTGTGATATCAGTTTGATCCATCAGGATGAATTCCATGATTTCTGTAGAAACGGAAATCCGGCATCCTTTACAAGAAACCGGAAGATGCCGTTAACGGATCTTATGTTTACTATGATAAACCGGAGGGGGATTACGTTGAGTCTGGAATTACGCAATTATATGAAAACCGCACACCCGGGAATGGAAATATCAAAGCCGGGCTATCTGAAACAGCGAATGAAATTGAATCCGCTGGCTTTTTATGAGCTTTACCGCCATCATAACAGGAACTTTTATGCAGACCCTGGATTTTCTGTCTTCCATGGATATCTGGTTCTGGCGGCAGACGGCTCAGGAATCAATATCCCAACCACAAGGGAAACGCTGGAAACATTTGGGACATCCAGCAGAAAAGGAACAAAGCCCCAGGCTTCCATAGGGCTCGGGTGTCTGTATGATGTGATGAACCGCATGATCCTGGAGAGCGACTGCTGTAAATGCAAGTTTGATGAAATGCGGCTGGCGGAAGAACAGATCGACCGTGTATCTGAAACAATCGGCGCGTCACAGCCGTTTCTGGTCGTCATGGACAGGGGCTATCCCTCCACCGCGGCTTTTATCAGGATGATGGAGAAGGGGGTTCTGTTCCTTGCGCGCCTCAAATCCAGTGACTATAAAAAGGAGCAGTCCTCTTTATCCTTTCCGGACACATGGGTGGACATCTGTCTGGACAAAAGCCGGATCAACCATTATAAAGGAACGGATATCGGGCAGCGGATGGAAGAACTCGGGCACATCACCCTGCGCATGGTCAAAGTGCCGTTACCAGAAGGGAAGGAAGAAGTGCTCATCACAAATCTGCCATCAGAAACCTTTGACAGCCAACGGATTGCGGAATTGTACCATATGAGATGGGGAATTGAAACGGCATACGAAACGCTCAAAGACCGTCTGCAGATAGAGAACTTCACAGGGACCAGGCCTGTTTTGCTGCTGCAGGATATCTACAGCACAATCTATGTCAGTAACCTTGCGGAAGACATCATCCGTGACGCGGAAGCGGAGCTGGATGAGAAAGAAAAACACAGGAAGCATAAAATGATGGTGAACCGGACGTTGAGCATAGGGATACTGAAAAATGACCTGATTTATATCCTGTTGGAAACAGATGCGCAGAAACAGGACAGACTGTTCCATCAGATCTATGAAGACATCAGCAAAAATCTGGTTCCAATCAGGCCAGACCGTCATTACCACCGGACAAAGGGGCAGCTTGCGGGAAAATATTCAAACACGCATAAAAGAGCTTATTAAACAACAAAGTTATAGCGCATTAGATTGTTTTGCCTGATAATTACAGTATAAAACCGTCAAATGGTAAGACTGACTCCTAGAACAATACTGGATGTCTTTATCCCATGAATGGGTGTAAAGACATCCGGTATTGTTCTTTTCCTTAAGTTAATGACATTG
>RAYY01000145.1 GCA_003611875.1 bacterium D16-56
GACACCTACCGTGGGGATGGGCTGAACCTGTATGCCTACTGTGCAAATAATCCGGTGATGTATTATGATCCTAGCGGGAGAAATAGTGACTGTAATCATGCTACGGATGCGGAGAAGAATGCGCAGCAGGAGAATGTGACAGGGCAGCAAGAAAGAAATCCCAATATAGAAACTATTATAGAAGGATTAATAGATGCAGATATTATATATAAAGAGAATCCTGAAACAGGACAGATGGAACCTTATATGAAAATGTATCAAGTAAATGAGGAGTATAAAATACTGTTTCGAAGAGATTTTGATGGATTTAACGATCACGATCCTGCTGGTAATCATTGGAATTTTGAAGTGCAAACTACAGGAGGGAGAACAGTTTTTGATTTGCATATTTATGTCGATGAAAGTGGAACGATTCTTCCAATAACAGAGGAAAATATTAGAACACCTAAAAAAGCCGTTTTAAAAAAGGGCAGTAGGAGAAATGCATGAATCTTGAATTAAATAAATATGTTGAAATTGAAGAAATATCAGAACTAACTCTATCAGGTGTAAACATTGGTAGTGATTGCAAAGTGGAATTTACATTTAGTAAAGCAGCATTGATTGGTTTTGCAACAAATTTACTTTGGTTATATGAAGATATTGATAAAGAAAGACAAACCCATATTCATATTGATCCATTAGGAGGTGAAATTCCGGGAAATCAGGCATTAGGGTTTTTTTTGACACCTAGAAGCCCATCTCTCATTGTACAAGTGGGTGAAAGGCAAATATTGGATAAAAAAATGATATGCAAACAAATAAATATAAAAAATAGAGTTAATACAAAAATTGAAATTAAAGAACCCGCATGCGAAGAAGCTATTGAAGAATATGAATTAGGATTGCAAAATATTGTGGATATAAGGATTGTAAACAAATATGGGGAAGATGTTAGTGAAAAGTACGTCCAGATTGTATTAAAAATTGGATATGAAACAATTAAAAAGCTGGCAGTGATGCTGATGACCCTGGCTAATAATTTTTCCTTTGGATGTGAATATTTACTGGCAAATCTAAAGCAAAGCATTCTTCAGTATAATATGGGCCTCATCTTTTCAAAAGAAAGTCCGGAAGTAATAATAAAATGTAAAGAACTGGGATGCGTATTTGATTATGTTCCTGACTTTGGCATAGTGAAAATGCTTTACACATAAAAACGAAGTAAGGATGTGGACTGGGAAGGGACTGTCCTGAAAAAGATCAACCCCAACGTATATACGACCCTGTCCGGGATGGGGGCGAAGGGGAGACCTATGATTATGACTGGAATAAGAATCTGATCCGGATCCATTACCCGGATGGGGGAGTGGAGCGGTTTTTCCGGGACGGGAACGGGAACTGCATCAAGCGAGAAACTTGCCAATATTGTTGGCGAAATATTAGACAAACAGGTGGATGTAATAGGAGAAGACCCAATTTTAAGACAGGCGATCGGCGGAGGATTCCGTTACCGCTATGAATACCGCCCGGATGGAAAACTCCTTTGTA
>RAYY01000146.1 GCA_003611875.1 bacterium D16-56
GCTTTACAGAGCCGGACAGTCTGGAAGTCACGCTTGCAACCATTATGGGGAACTTAATCAATGACGAGGAAATAGAGCCGGGAGAGGGTATCCTCCACCATGAGGAAGGGATAGACTTAATGCCGGGGAACATTGAGCTTTCCGGTCTGGAAGTTTCCCTTGTAAATGTCATGAGCCGGGAAACGGTACTCCGGTCATACATAGAGATTGTCAGGGAGAGCTACGATTACATCTTAATTGATTGTATGCCTTCCCTCGGTATGATTACCATAAACGCCTTTGCCAGCGCCGACAGCATTTTGATACCTGTACAGGCGGCATATCTTCCCGTCAAAGGCTTACAGCAGCTTATCAAGACGGTCGGCAAAGTAAAGCGGCAGATTAACCCGAAACTGGAAATAGAGGGGATTCTGCTTACAATGGTGGACAGCCGGACGAACTACGCAAAGGACATCAGCTCCATGCTGAAGGAAGCCTATGGAAGCCGGGTGAGGATATTTGCCAATGTTATTCCCATTTCTGTCCGGGCGGCGGAGATTTCAGCGGAGGGCATCAGCATTTATAAGCATGATCCAAAGGGAAAAGTGGCGTCAGCCTATGATTCTCTGACAAAGGAGGTGCTTGCAGATGGGCAGTAACGCAAAATCGGGGAGCGCAGCAAAGATTACGCTGGAAAAATTTGATGATTTATTCGGCGGGAGTGCCGCACAGGGAAGCGGGGCGGAGCAGATTGTCAATGCGCCGCTGGCGGAGCTTTATACATTCAAAGACCACCCGTTCCGGGTGGAAGATGATGAGAAGATGGAGGAAACAACAGAGAGTATCCGTCAGTATGGGGTGCTTGTGCCGGGGATTGCAAGACCGAGGGCGGGCGGCGGCTATGAAATCATAGCCGGACACCGCCGCAGGCGTGGCTCGGAGCTTGCCGGAAAGACGGAAATGCCTGTGATTGTCCGCAATTACACCGATGATGAAGCTACAATTATCATGGTGGATTCCAATATCCAGCGGGAGGACATCTTGCCAAGCGAAAAGGCGAGAGCCTATAAGATGAAATACGAAGCCATGAAGCATCAGGGGAAGAAGTCAGGGAAGAACACCCTTGATGAAGTGGGGGAAGCCGCTGGGGAGAACGCAAAAAAGGTTCAGCGGTATATCTGGCTCTCCCGGCTGTCTGACGGACTACTTGATATGGTGGATAATAAAAAGCTCGGATTCTCACAGGGCGTGGATATTTCCTTTCTGGAGGAGGAAGCGCAGCAGTGGGTACAGGTTACTATTGAGGAAAAGGGCTGTAACGTCAGCATGGTGCAGTCGGCAAAAATCAAGGAATACGGCAAGACAGGGGAGCTTACCCTTGCGATGGTGCGCCTGATACTGACGGAGGAAAAGCCGAAGGAACGGAAAGTGACACTCAAAGCGGATAAAATCAGCGAATATTTTGCGGAGGATTGTAGCAGTGAGGAAATAGAGGGCATCATCATTCAGCTATTGGATGAATGGAAGAAAAGACAATAGAGGGGAGG
>RAYY01000147.1 GCA_003611875.1 bacterium D16-56
GCTTTACAGAGCCGGACAGTCTGGAAGTCACGCTTGCAACCATTATGGGGAACTTAATCAATGACGAGGAAGTAGAGCCGGGAGAAGGTATCCTCCACCATGAGGAAGGGATAGACTTAATGCCGGGGAACATCGAGCTTTCCGGTTTGGAAGTTTCCCTTGTGAATGTGATGAGCCGGGAAACGGTACTCCGGTCATACATAGAGATTGTGAAGGAGAGCTACGATTATATCTTGATTGACTGTATGCCTTCCCTCGGCATGATTACCATAAATGCCTTTGCCTGCGCCGACAGTATCCTGATACCTGTACAGGCGGCATACCTGCCCGTCAAAGGCTTGTAGCAGCTTATTAAGACGGTGGGAAAGGTAAAGCGGCAGATTAACCCGAAGCTGGAGATTGAAGGGATCCTGCTTACAATGGTGGACAGCCGAACGAACTACGCAAAGGACATCAGCGCCATGCTGAAGGAAGCCTATGGAAGCCGGGTGAGGATATTTGCCAATGTCATTCCCATTTCCGTCCGGGCGGCGGAGATTTCAGCGGAGGGCATCAGCATTTATAAGCATGATCCAAAGGGAAAAGTGGCGTCAGCCTATGATTCTCTGACAAAGGAGGTGCTTGCAGATGGGCAGTAACGCAAAATCGGGAAGCGCAGCAAAGATTACGCTGGAAAAATTTGATGATTTATTCGGCGGGAGTGCCGCACAGGAAAGCGGCGTTGAACAGATTATCAATGCGCCGCTGGCAGAGCTTTATACGTTCAAAGACCACCCGTTCCGGGTGGAAGATGACGAGAAGATGGAGGAAACAACAGAGAGTATCCGGCAGTATGGGGTGCTTGTGCCGGGGATTGCAAGACCGAGGGCGGGCGGCGGCTATGAAATCATAGCCGGACACCGCCGCAGGCGTGGCTCGGAGCTTGCCGGAAAGACGGAAATGCCTGTGATTGTCCGCAATTACACCGATGATGAAGCTACAATTATCATGGTGGATTCCAATATCCAGCGGGAGGACATCTTGCCAAGCGAAAAGGCGAAAGCCTACAAGATGAAATATGAAGCCATGAAGCATCAGGGGAAGAAGTCAGGCAGAAACACACTGGATGAGGTCGGGGAAGCTGCCGGGGAGAACGCTAAAAAGGTTCAGCGGTATATCTGGCTCTCCCGCCTGTCTGATGAACTCCTTGCTATGGTGGACGGTAAAAAACTCGGTTTTTCACAGGGCGTTGACATTTCCTTTCTTGCGGAAGAAGCGCAAGGGTGGGTACAGGCAGTCATAGAGGAAAAAGGCTGCAATGTCAGCATGGTGCAGTCGGCAAAAATCAAGGAATATGGCAAGACCGGGGAGCTTACCCTTGCAATGGTGCGCCTGATACTGACGGAGGAAAAGCCAAAGGAACGGAAGGTAACACTGAAAGCGGATAAAATCAGCGAATATTTTGCGGAGGACTGCAGCAGTGAGGAAATAGAGGGCATCATCATTCAGCTATTGGATGAATGGAAGAAAAGACAATAGAGGGGAGG
>RAYY01000148.1 GCA_003611875.1 bacterium D16-56
GCGGCACAGGAAGGGGGAATGAACATGGATATGCACAGGCTTCTGTCAGCACTCCTGCAGCTGCTGGTCCTTATTCCAGGCGCGGTGTCCTGTTACCTTCCGGCAAAAGGACAGATGCGGTTTACGCCGTCAAAGACTGCCGCGCTGTGTGCCGCTGCCCTCATGCCCTGCGCTGCTGCCACAGCCCTGCTTTACGCACTGTTTTCCATCCACATGAACTGGATGCTGTTCCCATCCCTGGCGCTGTTCTTTTTCCTGTACCGCCGCACGGTAGACCTGGACCTGCCCCGCTCCCTCGCTATTTATGTGGGGGTCTGCGCCATAGAATCCTTCCCGGCACAGTTTGCCTGTTCCTTCGATGCTTTCCTCCATCCTGCATCGGGCGCGGCAGACCTTTCCCCGGAAGCCGCGCTTTTCCAGCTCATGATCTCCCTCCTGCTGCTTGCCGCTTTCTTCCGACCGGTCACACGGCATTTCACATGGACGGTGGACCGGATTGGCTTCCCAAAAATCTGGTATTCCACGGTTGTGATTTCCGCTGTTTCACTGATCATGAACGTGATTGCCATCCCCCAGTCCTATGCCACCCTCCACACCGGACGCATGTACTGGATCTTCCCTGTGGCTGAGGCAGGCGCGCTCGCAGTCCTTACAGGGTTCTATATCCTGTTCTACCGCGGTGCGGCGCTCATACTGGAACAGGCAGAATTAAAGGAACACTCCCAGCTGCTTGAGATGCAGTCCCGCCAGTACCATGTGCTGTTAGAACACGTCCGGCAGACTGCGAAGCTCCGCCATGATTTCCGCCATTCCCTGCGACTGATTGCCTCCCTTGCCGAGCAGGGCGATAACGGCAGCATCCGGGCGCACGTAGCGGAATATGAAACCATACTTGACCGGCACGCCATTGCAAATTACTGTAAGAACGCGGCGCTGAACGCCCTTTTCGGCCATTACCATGAGATAGCCACAGCATCTGGCATCCGGACGGACTGGAGCATCGAACTTCCAGAGCCGTTCCCCTTTTTGGAGCTTGACATGACGGGGCTGTTCGGAAACCTGATGGACAACGCCATCGCCGGATGCCTGACCGTACCGGAAGCCTCCCGGTATTTCTGCCTGACCACACAGGTCCGCCACGGCAGGCTGTATGTCGTTTCCACCAACAGCTTTGACGGGAAAGTCCTGAAAGGGAAGGAGGGATACCTCTCCACAAAAGACAATGGGAACGGGATCGGGCTTTCGGCTATTACCGCGGCTGCTGAAAAATATGGAGGCTCGGCAAAAGCATCCAACAGCAATACAGAATTTTTTGTGGACATAGTGCTGAAGATATAGGGGAGGGTGCAAATGAACACGGGGGTTCACTTTTTCTGGACACATCTGATAGACACCCCAAGCCTCCAAAGTGCGTGGGTTGTCCCAGAGTGCGGGACAACGTGGTTATAGGAAAATTATTTTTATCGGAAAAGCTTAAAATAGGCTCGAAATTAAAAGAAAAAGCTTTAAAAAT
>RAYY01000149.1 GCA_003611875.1 bacterium D16-56
ATCCAGGAAAACCGGTATGACGGGGAAGGGATGCGTGCCGGCCTGACTGTAAACGGAAGGGAAAGCACATTTCTGTATGAAGCCGGGAACCTGTATGCGGAGTCTGATGAAGCAGGAGAGGAGATCAGCTGTTATATCCGGGGGAATGGCCTGGCAGGTCTGGAATACTAGGGAAAGTTTCATGGAGTCCATCGGGATGAGCAGCTGAGTACGGGATGGGTGACAGGAGAAGCCGGAGACCCTGAAAGTGCGTATGAGTATGATGCCTTTGGGATGCTCCTGGGGAGCCATGAGAATATCCCAAACCGGCTCCTTTATGGAGGGCAACAGTATGACGTAGAAACAGAACAATACTATCTGCGTGCCAGGTACTATAACCCGGTGATCGGACGTTTCATGCAGGAGGACACCTACCGAGGGGATGGACTGAACTTGTATGCCTACTGTGCAAACAATCCGGTGATGTATTATGATCCAAGTGGAAGAAATAGTGACTGTAATCATGCTACAGATGCGGAGAAGAATACGCAGCAGGAGAATGTAACTGAGGAAAACGGCAATCAAACGGTCAAAGATGGAGCATATAGAGCAAGTTTATATTCTGCTTCGTGGGAAAATGGTAGTTTGGAAGAAGCTATAGCTAGATTTGCGCCTGATAGCACACCTGTATATACAGATAAAGGAAAAGTGATTTATAGAAATGAAACTACAGGTATTGAAATAATATATGATAAAAATGGTAATTATTTTAGGATTAATGATACTACTATTTCAGGTAAAAGATCATATCTAAATTAGAAGGACAGAGGATACCTAATAATATTATCACAGAAACAGGAACACAAAAAGGGATGACGCAAGGAGAGTATAATAAACTAACTCATTTTAATAATACAGATTAGTTTGTAATATATCTATAAAACAGTATAATATTACGAAATATGTAATTAGTAAATTATTATTGATGTCTTTAAATTGAATGATAAAATGTATTGGTTCTATGTAATTAAGATGAAAGGAATAATGAATGATAAGATTAACAGAAAGTATTCATTATGAGATTTACGGTGAGTATGAATTGGTTGTATTAAAAATAAAGCACTCAACGAGAGAAGTGATTATTGGAGATTTTTATGGAGATGTAGAAAAAGTTATAATTTCACCTGATGAACAATATTGTATTATGGCTGGATGTGGCATAATAGTTTATTCGTTGAAGGAACCATTTGAGCAATATGAATATGAAAAAAATACTAATCAATGGAGGGAGTGGTGTAGGGATGGGGATGTATGGATTGAGGATATTGTACTGGAAGATAATATATTAATTATTCACATACTTGACAGTTGAAAGTTTGTACGACTAAGAAGCCAGAAAATCCCAGTGTTCTTCTGACTCTTCCTGTAGCT
>RAYY01000150.1 GCA_003611875.1 bacterium D16-56
GGGAGTCCCGTATTGTACGAATACGGCTTTGCGGGGAGTATCCTGTTCCCATACTTAAGATGAAACAAAAAGAGGCATTGGAAGACAGGGAGGGATGGATATGGATTAAAAACGCTGCTGACAGCAGGGCTAAGAAAGGAGCACCCGGACCATGGGCTGAATGCGGAAAAAAGAAGAAAAAGAAAACAAACCATGTGCTAAAAAATAAGGATTGCGGGAAAACCTGGCTTATTATATAATAAAATCAGGCAGGTTCCTGATGCGTTACATCATAGACGGGGAAGCACAGGACCCTTACACCCAGGCGCTGGAAAAGAAAGTGACGCTTGTAAATAACAATGAGGAATGGAAGGTGGGCTATATGACATGGGCGATTAAATTGGCGGATGAACGGCGGGAAGCACGCGAGGAAGGCCGTGAAGAAGGCCGTGAAGAAGGCCGCAAGGAAGGCAATATTTCAACACTGTATGGGCTGTATAGTGATGGCGACATTACTTTGGAGAAGGCTGCTGTCAAAGCCGGAATGTCTGAACAAGCCTTTCTTGAAGTGGCAAAGAAAATTGTGGAGATATAATCCTCCTATAAAGCCCCGGAGTTTGCGGGGCTTTTGCTGCGTAATTCAGACAAAACAGATTAAAGGAGATTAACAATGAAATATATTTTAAACTGGAATGACGAGTATCTGGACATGCAGATCGTGAGCGGGACATTTGATGAAGAAACCGCAAAGCAGGCACTGAAGGAAGCAGTTACCAAAAAACTTGTGGAATTAGGCATAGCCGCAGATGACAAAGCGGCGCGAGAAATGTATTTTGCTGCGGAAAAGGCATCTGCGGCAGATGAGATACATATGTTGCATGTCAGCCAAGATGGTGCTTCTATCATATATGGCAGTGAATACGAGGATCGTTATCAGGTCGTCGATTATAATGGAAAAAGATAAAAAAATAAACTAAGGTCTGCGGATTGCAATATCCTGGATGCAATTCTCGGAAATAAGGCATTAGAAAGTCAAGACGGCAGTTACTATTTCCGTGATGTTGAAGTGCTGTTAGACTATATAGGGAGTAAATAATGTTAAAGGAAAGGGGACATTCAATTATTGTGAACCGACATAAAGAGTGGCAAAAAGGAGTGATGGTGAACGATCCCGAATAATCCCGAAAAAACTTGAAAGTACACGGAAAAACGGATTGATTAATTTTATTTTTGCCATTCTTTATGTCGTAAAATTTATCACTATATTACTGAGTGGGGTGGAATTAAGCGAAGATAGTTATTGTCGGATTATGGAAGATGTGCTACAATTTGAATACGGAAAGTCAGAGAGCAAAAGGCGGCTTACCCTCTTAACGGAGGGGCTAACCCTCCGGACGAAAGAAA